>JBGSHW010000198.1:0-16890 GCA_041751975.1 Pirellulaceae bacterium | reverse complement strand
TTGGCTTTTTGCACCAGCGAACTCGGTTGTACCCACTCGGACGTGCTGTGCAGGCCGTCGCCGATGGGGCCGAGCGTGTCGATGTTGGCCAGTCCGGCGGCCGCCAACTTATTGCCATCGCAGACACCCCCAGTCGATTTCCAGCGAATCGGCGGCTGGCCGCTCGCCAAGGCAGCGTTCTCGATCCCCAACATCACTTGCCGCATGGCATCGGTCATCGGCTTGGGAGGCGATGTCAACCCACCGAATCGATGACACCGAAAGCCCGGTTGCTGGTTCACACCCAACACGGCTTGTTCCAAATGCTCCACGAACCAATCGCCGCTGGCGCTATCGTTCACGCGGACGTTCACCCGCCCGACAGCCGTGTCCGGAACGATATTGACGGCACTTCCGCCGCGAACCGCACCAATATTGATGGTGACACCTGGCCGCAACCCGTTCAGTGCCGCCAAGCTACTCAGGAGTTCGCAAAGTTTGACGACGGCATTCCGCCCCGCTTCAAAGTCCCGGCCCGCATGGGCTGCCTTACCGCGTACGACGATGTCAAAGTTCCCCGAGCCCTTCCGCTCCGACACCAATTCGCCAGTTGGTAGAGCCGGCTCAAACAGCAAACCGAAATCAAACTCAGGGGCAATGTCTTGAAAAAGTTTAGCCGCGCTGGGGGAACCGATCTCTTCATCCGGATTCAGTACCACCGTCCACCCGCAGTCATGGGCGAGCGAGAACTCCGTCAACGCCTTGAGCGCATAACGCAGCAAGACGATGCCTCCTTTGGCATCCGCCACGCCGGGACCTTGCAACTTATCGCTAGAGATCAGCTCACATTCCTGAAAGGGACTGAGTGGGGAAAAAACCGTATCGTAGTGAATCGCCAGCAGCACCCGCCGCTCCGCCTTGGGTTGGAAATCCCACCGCAGGGCAGGGGCGGCATCAAAAGCCAGTTCATCTCCCTCATCGTTCACCATCCGTCGCGGTGGGAGGTGGATCCGTTCAAAGCGGGTGTCGCGGAGGTCCATCCAATCTTCCAACCAATCGGCCACCCGCAACAGACCGGGTAAATTACCCGATCCCGAGTTCTGGTTGGACAGTTCGATCAGGTCGGACACCATCTGTCCTTGCTGCAATTCAAGCCACGCGCACGCATCCACACTCATCGAGAGCCCCTATTTTCCAGTTGCAAAATTCCGCGATTGCTGCCATTTCCCGCACTAAATCTTTGACTCCACACCAGTAGATGCGTTAGGCTAAACATTGTCGATGGACGCTTTCCACTTTCCATGTGCGTTTTTTGACGCACCCAGCTGGCACCCAAACACCCCGCCCGATGCCAGTCAACTCGCTTAACCCCTTACGGAGTCTACCCATGAGCAAGCTCATCCTTCCCGGCGATCGCCGCTCCTTCATCAAGCAGTCTGCGGCCGCGGTCGCCGCTACGACTTGCTTGCCGAGAATCGTCCAGGCAGCTCCCGCCGCCGAGTCCCAGCCGGAGTCGCTGGTCAAAGTGCTGTTCGAGTCCTTAAAGGAAGAGCAACGGGCGAAAGTCTGCTACGATTGGGATTTTATCGACCCGAGCCGCGGCCTACTGCGTACCCGTGTCGCCAACAACTGGATGATCAATGAACAAGAGATCAACAGCGAATTCTACAACGATGAGCAACGCGACCTGATTCGCAAGATCTTCGAAGGACTCGTCGGTCCCGAGTGGATCGCCAAGTTTGACCAGCAACTGGAAGACGATAGCGGTGGCTTTGGCGAAGAGCAGAGCTTTGGCATCTTTGGCAAACCCGGCGACGGCAAATTCCAACTGGTCCTCACCGGTCGTCACATGACCTTGCGGTGCGACGGCAACTCGGCCGATAGCGTGGCCTTTGGTGGACCGATCTTCTATGGCCATGCTCCCGGTGGCGACGAAGAAGCCGATCACCACGGCAACGTCTTTTGGGACCAGGCGCTGGAAGCGAATAAGGTTTACACCATGCTGGATGGCAAACAACGCAAAGCAGCGGAAGTGCCCAAAACTCCGCGCGAACAGAATGTCGGCTTCCAGGGTCAGGATGGCCACTTCACCGGTATACCGATCACTGACTTGTCCTCCGATCAAAAGGAACAGATGCAACTGACTCTTAAGAAGTTGGTAGAGCCATTCCGCCAGTCGGACCAACAGGAAGCCCTGGAGTGTCTCTCCAAGCAAGGTGGCTTGGACGCGTGCCATCTGTCGTTTTACACCGATCACGACCTGGGCAATGACAAAGTCTGGGACAACTGGCGACTGGAAGGCCCCGCCTTCGTCTGGCATTTCCGCGGCGCCCCACACGTGCACGTCTGGGTCAACATCGCCGATAGCCCCGACGTGAAGCTCAACGCCTAAGGGCCACGCGATTCGGTCGGGTCGACGATTTTGGTAAGCAACGCGATCCACGGGAGATAGATCAGGCAGACATAGGTCAGCACCGTCAGCCCTCCAACGACGATAGCAATCATCATCGGTAGCCAGCGGGCTTGCCAGCTGGCGATGAGGTCGGCATGGTGCCGCAGATGCTCTGCCACGGCATGCAAATGAACCGCGGCATCCTGCGGCGCAATCAAACCGGCGTGCAACGAAGCCAACACGATGGACGTTTCGCGCGACAAGGGGACGATCGGCTGCTGATGCTGCAATCGCTCACAGGCCCGTTCGCGATCGCTGTCTTGGGCATGCATGGCCCGCGTCGACAACGCTACCACTTCGTTCAGCGGCAATTGGGCCGCCAGACCATAGCCCGCCAAGTCACTGGCCAAGGCATGCAGGCGTCGCCGCCGGGCGGGCTCGCGTGGAACGCGGTATTCGTCCAACGTTCTTCGCCGCCAGAACCAGAAAACCAACGGCAAGAGCATCAGTCCCAGCAGCAATCCCATCAGCCCCCCTAAGTATTCGCGGACAAGGACGATCGCCTCGAGCCATAAAGGCATTTGGTAACTGAACAACTCATAGGTCGCACGGTACTCAGGAATAATCTTCCAGATGACGAATCCCAGCGACAGCAAGGTCACGATAATCAACAGCAGGGGATAGGTCATCGCGTTGAGCATCGCCTTCGACGAGCGCGAGTTGGCGAGGTGCATATCAGCCCACAATTCAAGTGTCCGATCCAGAGCGTCGGCACGCTCACCCACTTCGATGCAAGCGGACAAGATTTGCGATTCGCGGGATGAGTCCCCCGCCAATGCACTTGCCAGCGATTGCCCACCTGCGACTTGATTTTCAAGCGATGTCGCCGATTGAGATACGGCAGGAGCCATCTGTTGCACCGAACGAGCTAGCTCACCGATCAACGGCAAACGCGCTCGCACCAATCGCGCCACCTGCTGGCACAAGAGAATTTGTTGTTCGATACGCAGTGGGGTGGTTGGCATGTTGAATCTTGGTCGTGGCTCTTCATCGGCGCCGGCTCAAGTGCACAATATAGCGAGTGGCTGCATCCCCTGCGACTGCGCCGCGCGTTGAAGTTCAATTGAGCCTGCACCGGCTTGGATCGCCTCGGCCAATTCACCTTCGATAACCGGCAGCAACTCGGCTTGCGGCGTGCGGCCGCAAAACCCCTTTCCGCCGCAGTCTGGGCACTGGCTAACTTGCTCGGTGGCTTGTCCCTGGCAGGTCCTGCAGCGGGCAGGGGCCAGACGTTGGCACAACAAAAAGTCGAGCGCACTGCGCAAGTGATGCACGGGGACATGCATGTCCAGCAGTCGTCGCAGCGCGTCGCTGACGGTGCGGGCATGCATGGTCGAGATCACCAATTGCCCCGTCATGGCCGCTTGAAAAACGATCGCGGCTGTTTCCGCATCGCGGATCTCGCCGACCAGCATCACCTCGGGATCTTGGCGCAACAGCGCCTTCAATCCATCCGACCACGTGTAACCGATGGCCGGATTGATCTGCGATTGGGACACTCCCGCCAACTCGGCTTCGATCGGGTCCTCCAGCGCCACCAAACTCCGTGGAAACTCAGTGCGACCGAGCAGATACCGCAAACAGGCATACGCGGTGGTGGTCTTGCCCGCCCCGGCGGGACCGGTGATTAGTATCACCCCGCTCGGCGCCTCAAGGGCCGCTTGCAGTCGCGAGAGAATCGCAGGGGACAAGCCAAGCTGCTCCGGCAACCAAGCATGTGCCCGCTGATTGACAAGTCGAATCACCGCCCGTTCGCCGTGCAGCGTGGGGAGTGTCCCCACACGCGCTTCCAGGCTGCGATCGGCCCAAACGATCCGTCCCTCTTGCGGTACGTCGTGCCGATAGGTCACCATCCGCGCTAACGCCTTGATGCGCCCGAGGATGTTGGTCGTCTTGCCATCGCGACACGTTCCGAGATCGACTAAATTGCCATGGATGCGCCATCGCAATTGCACCCCGGCCCCCGTTTTCTCAATGTGAATATCGCTCGCCCCCTCACTCAACGCTGCCTGAAGCAGACGCTCGACAACTTGCGTGGCGTATTGATCGTGCTGGGGGTCGAGGTCGTTGAAGTGCACCATCGCTAGACCTCGATCTCAGCCATCTGCTGGCGATAATAGGTCTCATCGATCCGATCTGTCAAGAACTGGTAGCTGAGTAGGTACTTCTGTATCCGCTTTAAATCGCGTTCGAGTCGGTCAGCGCGATAAAGTACACGGTTCAGCGCTGCATTGTCACGCAAATCGGACATCTTCACCTGCCGCGCCAGTGTGTTGGGTTTGAGCCGGATCACATAGGCGGCGTAGCTATCTTCAGCCGCATGGGTCAACAACCCCACCGCTTCGACCACCGCCTCAGCAAACCCCTGTTGCCGAAGATCATCGAGCGTTACGTCGGTGTCTTCAATCAAATCATGCATCGCTCCCACTTGCTGCGCCAACGGGTCCGTCACTCCCAGCATGACGCGCAGGCAATGCATGAGGTAAGGCTCGCCATCCTCATCGGTCACACCTCGAAAATGAGTGGAAACCAACTGTAAAGCATCATCGATCGTCGCGTGTGGCATCAGGGAAAACTGCTAGCGTCAAAAAAGGGTAGTGGCTTGTCCACGCAAGGGTTGTCCACTTAAGGAATTGATCAGTATAGTCCTGCAAGGCAGTTGATTTGAATAGCCGCAGCCCGCCGTCCGACGGTAATTCGAGATTAGGCCTCGTCTCAAAATAAGTTACCGGTTCCAAGTTCCTCGCCCCTGCCTCGCGCAGCGAGAATCGCAGGGGAGAGGCCAGGGTGAGGGGAAAATAAATCGGCAACTTATTTTGAGACGAGGCCTTAACCGAAGTTGCGGCATAATTCCTGAAAATTTAACAACCTCCAGGGCCGATCGGCTACAATTCCAGCGTAGTGGATCTTGCTAAAGATCCTAAGTTGTTGGGATCTTTAGCAAGATCCACTACGTGCGACCCTAACATTTGGCTATGACAAATCACTAGCTCAACCCCAACCAAGGCATCCGCCGAATATTCATGGCGTCCTGTTGCATGGCGCCCTATCGCTCAAGGTCAAGTTTCAGATGACAGAAGATGATTCCGAGAACCAGCACGCTCCGATCGAAGCGCGTGCCATCGAAGCGCTCGTCATCGAACCGAAGGCGATCACTCTGGACCTCTTGAAGCTTCGGCTCGCTACCCAGGTCGCTCCGGTGCGGTGGATGGGTTCACTGGAAGCAATCGCCCGGAAAGTCGAAGGAGGTGAAACGCTCGAGCACGCGATTGCCGGCACCCGCGGGCCGCGGGAGTTGCAGTGCTTGTTGAGCGAGTCGTTGAACCTGCCAGATCCTACCCGTTTTGTTTTGGACGCCATACGGGGTCGCAGCGAGGTGCGGGCCAGTTGGAGTAATTTTGTCTCGCTGGTCAGTTACCCGCTCGCACTGTTTGTGGTGGCGGTGCTGATCGGCGCGGTGTTCAGCTACGTGACACGAGGCATTGTCGACTTTACCGGGATGGAGGAGTTTGGTCTCTCCGGTTTTGCAACGGTGAAAGCCAACATCGACGACCAGCACGCGGCGTTGACGGGGGCAGCGATGGTGATCGGTTGGGTGA
Organism: Pirellulaceae bacterium; assembly: GCA_041751975.1. Classification (GTDB taxonomy): domain Bacteria; phylum Planctomycetota; class Planctomycetia; order Pirellulales; family Pirellulaceae; genus Aureliella. Next base: position 10,860 of record JBGSHW010000198.1, on the reverse strand, counting down.
CCCTGGTGCTGTTGACCATTGCCGTGGTAGGACCCCCTTGGGCCTGGACGGCGGTCATGGGAGGTGTCGTGATCATCGGACGACCTCTGCGGTGGGTCTCGCTACAGGAAATCTTGCATCGCTATCATCTGTTTGCGGACCAAGGGGTTGCAGACGGCAACATCGGTCGCGCGGTGGCTCGGAGCTTCAATCGCAGCAGTCAAGCGGTGGTGGCGGCGAGCGTCGCGCAGCGTATCGAAGCGGGTATGCCGATCGGACGCTCATTGGCTCAGTCGATGCTCAGTGATGGTCTCTGTCGTCCCGCCTTGTTGCTGCTCGATGAACCGGGGACGCAAGCGTCTGCTGGCTTTTTGCGAACGGCCCGCCTGCTCGGTCTGCTGGCCGAACAACGCTGCCGCGTTTTGGGTATGATCATGCCGGTACTGCTTATTCTGATGGTAGGGACCGTCATTTGGGCGACGATCAGTTGTTATATTATGATGTTTCTGCCGTTGGTAAACATGATCTCCGCTCTGTCGTGAGGGGGTGGTGGAATGAGCTTTCAATCATAAACAAGGTGTTTGCTTCGATCGTTTTTCTCCGCTAGTTTTCTTTTATAGCTTTGCCCATCGATCGATATTGAATATGAGTGGAGGCTTCATCACGCGATGACTTACTTTTCCAACTGGATCACCCTGTTCCCCATCGCCACGACCTTGTTCGTGGCGCTGCGGATGGCGGCGGGAAGTCACGATGATGGTCGCCGCACCGTGGCTTTGCTGACGCTGCGGTTGTTGACGTTTTTGTTCTTCTTTTTTGCATTGGTATCGATCGGTCTGCGGGCCAGTCCGCTGACAGTTGTATGGATCTTGATTTTGTTGGCTATGGCCATCGTGATGTTTTTCAAGAACCGACGGTTGGAACGCTCGGCGCTCTTGTATACTTTGCTGCACGCACAAAACCCCGCGCAGCGGACGATGCTCGCCGAAGCCTTTTATGCCAACAACGTCGGCTACGTGCGACGGCGTGCCCGGGCGCTGATCAGGTCGTTGGCCTACAGCACCAACTGGGCCGGCTCGATGGAGGTTTGTCGGATCGCGAAGAGCTCCTACGAACGACTCAGCGTGCGACTACGGGCCCGCTACGGTTTACCAGCGAACTCAGGGATGAACGAGCCACTGGAACAGAATGAGCCACTCTTCATCGAGCAGGAGCTGGAGCGCAGCCTTGGACGGTTGCTGACCCTTGCCTGGATCGTGCTACTCCTTCCGCTCCTCGCGTTCTTTATGACTTTTATATTGCCCACGTTCAAATATATGTTCCTAGAATTCGGGTTGAGTTTCCCACCGATTATGCAGTTCTTAGTCTCGCTGGTCGATGACTTCGCGGCGCTGGGCTGGACCACGCTGTTAGCTCTCTTGCCGCTGGCGTTGTTTTTAATGCTGGCCATAGGCATGGTGTTGTGGCTCTTTCCGCAATTGACGCGGTTGCCGGGGATCGGTTGGTTCTTCGAAGACTACTATCGCAACTTAGGTTTTGTCGCCTTACGGCATGCCTGCCTTAACGAACCGGACTTGCGAAAAGCGTGCGAAGCAACGGCCCATCTGGTGCCGGTGGGCTCTGTGGCAGCGAGTTACCAGCGAGCCGCGGCGCTATTGAGCCAGGGGCAACTTCCCAGCTCGGCCTTTCCGTCAGCAGGGGTCCTTCGTTACCGGGAGGTGCGAGCACTGGCAGCGGGGCTCGATTCGAGCAACCCCGGCTGGGGGCTTGAGCAGTTGGCCAGCTGGAAAACCGAGCGGCTGCTGCGGCGACTTTCGACAACGGTACAATGGTTGATCGTGGGTGTCACGCTGTTAATGGGACTGATCGTGGGTACCTTTGCGGCCAGCGTGTTGCAGACCTTGTCTATCATGATCATCGAACTGGGTGTCCCAAATTGGAGATAATGCATCGATGAACCGCCGCGCAGCCTTTTCTATTATGGAGCTAGTGATTGCTATCATCCTGCTATCAGGAGCGGTGGTGGCGGTCGGGCAGTTCGTGGTGCAAGTCAAACAAGGACTGCGCGATCGAGCTCTCAGCCGTCAAATCGGTTGGGAGATCGAAAACGTGCGGGAACAAATCAGCAGTTGGCCACTCGCCGATGTGACCGCAGCCAGAATCGCGGCGTTGGAGTGTTCCGCGGCGTTGCAGGCCGAATTGGACGAAGTGCGCTGGGAAGCGGAGGTGCTGCCCCTGGTAACACCCGTGCGGGCCACCCAAGTCACGCTCCGACTCAAAAGCACATTGAACGAACAGAGAGCTGAACCTGCCAGCTTAACGTTCTGGATCGAGAGCGAGGCCAGCGATGCAGAATGAGCCAAATAGAAGCCTGCGGCAACTGCGGCGTCGCCGGCGGATGGCCTTCACCTTACTCGAGGTGGTGGCCATGCTTACCGTTACCGCTGCGGTCATGTCGCTCTCCGGCGTAGTGATGCATCGAGCCTTTGCCGCCCATCGCGATGCCATGCAGCACCTTCAACAAACCGAACACTTGCAGCAAATGGTCCACCGTTGGCGGCAAGATGTTCGCGCCGCCCAACGCGTTTCCTTGCTGGAGGTCGACGGTGAGCCGAGCCCCCTACAAATCGATGTGGCTGGCGATTCCGCTCGGCAGATCACCTATCGCTGGAGCCAAGAGCTGCTGAGCCGCGAAGTGCATCGGCAGGGCGAGTTGCTCGGTAGTGAACAATGGTCGCTACCACGGGCCGCGCGAGTCAACTTTAGCATCGCTCGCACGGGCCGGTATCCGTTGGTCACAAGTCGCTTGGATTTTTCAGAACAGAAGAGTGCCAGCAGCCTGGAGTGGTACGCCTGTGCAATGGCAGTACAAGCTGAGCAAGAAACAGGGCAAGCAGCCGAGCAAGCAGGGGAGGGGATCGATGATTGATCGCAAGCCAATCGCTCGGCGGGGCTGCCTGCAACGGGATACACCATGCTCTATTCAAAAAGCACGCTCTGGGGCATTGTTGATATCGGTGCTGGTGGTGTTGCTCCTGGTCGGCATGCTCAGCTCCCAAGCGATCCAAACACTGCTGCTCGTTCGCCGCGGCGATCAACAGCGGAGCGAGACCCGCCAAGCACGGGAGCTGTTAGAATTAGGACGTTTGGCCGTGTTGAGCAACCAAGTGCCAGAGTCCAAGTTGTTGGAAATTGTGGTTGCTGGCCAACCTGCCGCGATCCGCTTTGAACCACTGAGCGCGGGCGAAAACACTCGCATCCGCATCGTCGCCGAACTGACCTTTGATAGTAACCGTCAAGTCACTGTGTCTTGGGAGACACCCGAATGATTGATCGAACAAGTCGGAAACATCGCAGCGATCGCATGCGACAGCAGACTGCTTTCACCTTGGTTGAGCTGCTGGTGGTGATCGCCATCATCGGCATCTTGGTTGGGCTCTTGCTGCCAGCCGTGCAGGCGGCCCGGGAAGCGGCGCGGCGGATGTCGTGCTCGAACAATCTATCGCAGTTAGGTATCGCACTCCACAACTACGAAATGGCGCATCGCACCTTGCCACCCGGTACGGTCGATGCACAAGGTCCGATTGTTCATTTGCCAGTCGGTTTCCATCACAGTTGGATCGTACAGATCCTGCCGATGCTGGACGAAGCGGTGGCGTACAAGCAGCTGGACCACAGCCAGTCGATCTATACAAAGCGGAATTTTCCAGTGAGGGCCCACAAAGTTCGCACGTTGCGTTGTCCGTCTTCTTCCGCGGACGGTTACGCTCAATCGAACTACGCCGGTGTGCATGACAGCCGCGAAGTTCCTATCGATGTCACGAACAACGGCGTGTTGTTTCTCAACAGCCGGGTGCGGTTTGACGACATCAGCGATGGTGTCACGCATACGCTGTTCGTCGGAGAAAAATTCATCGATCCGACCGAACTGGGTTGGTCGAGCGGCACTCGCGCCACCCTCCGCAACATGGGTAGCCCCTTGAATCTTAACCGCCGAAGAGGTATTTACGGCGCCTGGCCCCCTGGTTTTGCTGGCGGCTTCAGTTCGGGTAGTGGCGAAACGTATGGAGGTGCTTCTTATGGCGGAGAAGCCTACATCGACGATACGGATGGGATGGAAGACGAGGACGATGCACTGGATGGGGAACTGGAAGACGACCCGGATAGTGACCTCGTCGACGGTGGGGTGTGGACACGCGAAAGCGGCCGAGACAGCTCCAGCTCCATAGCCGCCATGCTGAGCGGCGATCCGAGCAGCTGGCTCGCCGTCTCGGACCTCCCGGAAGTTTTCCCGGGCAAAGGCAACTCCGGTAGCGATGTGGGGGGCTTCGGCAGTGAGCATACCGGAGGAGGCAATTTCCTGCGCGGCGACGGCGCCGTTAACTTTATCAGCCAGAACACCGATCGCGTCGTGCTGCAGCGACTGGCCAACCGGGCCGATGGCAAGTTGCCAGCGGATACAGGTTGGTAACATGCTCGATGAACCGAAACAAGCGATCAGTCCATCGGCTGCGACCACGGCGCGTGGTCCGGTCTCCATCGCTTTTATGTTTTATCTCATTACGCTCGCAGCCATCTTGTCGGCTTGCCTGCGGACCTTAGTCATCGACGAATCAGTCTCTGGAGAATTGCTGACGCGGATGATCTTCATTGGCATCTTGATCGGCTTGCTGTCAGGCGGTTTGGCCGGGATCTTCTATTTTCGCGGTTGGAAAGCGATCACCCTCGGGACCATCGTCGGCAGCGTGGTGGGCGCCTTTGCAGGGTGTTTGTCATTGGTTTCCAACGCCCACTTCGGCGAGATTATGTGGGTCTCCTTTTTTGGTTGCTGGCTGATTATCCTGGCCGTGCTGCTGACGACTCGCTTCCAGGCCCGAGCCCTGTAACCGCACAAGACAAATCAATAGTCTTCCGAGATTTGCGCGGCTTGCCAGAGTTCGATGAATTTCTCTTGAACGAAGGGGTTGAGTTGGCTTGCGAAAGCCTGATCCAAAGCGTTGATGCGGATCAATTGGATCACATCAGCGAGATCTTGAAGACGGTGGGCGGCAGTCATTCCACTGGCGATCTTAAGCTCGAGCAGCGTTTTGAGATTGAGAAAAGGGAGGTTTCCGTCGTGAACTTCCCGGACGGATTCGGGAGTCGGAAAGGATATGGGTTTGACTTTGCCATCGCCGGGGTAGTCACCCACGACAAGCACATCGACCTTCACGCCATTGAGCGTGTCTTTGAACCCTTTCGAGCCTTCAAAGAGATCTAACCAGCCGCGGCCAATCCAGCAATCTTTGAACCGCTTTAAATCTTCACGGCGAAGCAATACGTCCACATCGGCCGTCGTTCGTCGATGTCCATGCGCATTGGCCGCCATCGCTCCCGCGATCGCAAACGGAATCTCCAACTCATTGAACGCTTTGGCGAGCCGCCGCATTGTATCATGAACCGGTGATCGTTCCATCATAAAGGCATCCACTCGTTTGGCGATTTCAAGCATAGTGTCCATAGAGTAATTTTAGCTCAAGTTCGCCGTGATGGCAAACTGGACGACTTGGCTACAGTGAAACCCAACTCGGATGAAAGAGCGACTGCGAAACTGTCCCATCCCCCATTCGAAACAAAGCCTCGACCCATTGTCGCTCGCGGGTCCGTTTCAAAATCGAAGCTCCATGGGTTAAGATGGGGCGGTGGTGGGTTTCGCGTGGTCTCTCACCCGCGTGCATACGAATGAAGAGCAATTGAAGAGCAAGCTGTATGAGTTCAATCTGCAAGTTAACGGGGGCAGAGTTCGATGCCATGGCTCAAAGCGGTTCTTTCGATGTGCTGGGACCTAAGAAAATTGAGCTGATTCATGGAGAGCTGCGCATTATGAATCCTGCTGGCCCCGTCCACGAAGACATCATTGATTACCTTAACCGTTGGTCCATGAATTGTGCGTCCGCCGAGGTGGCGACGATCCGCGTGCAAAGCGGCTTTGTGTGCGAGGATCATCGACCAGAGCCCGATGTGTTATGGTTGCGGCCGCGCCGCTACCTGCGTCGACGTCCCACCCCAGCCGATGTCCTGCTGTTGATTGAAGTGGCTGACAGTTCCCTAGCGGGTGATTTGACGGAAAAGGCAGATATCTATGCCAAGTCAGGTGTGTGCGAGTATTGGATCGTCGACATTCCGAACGAGCGACTGCATTGCCTCCGCGATAGCGACGGATCCACCTATCGTAACATCTCTCTGTTTACGGCTCCTCAACAGCCATCCCCGGCCTGTCTGCCAGCGGCGCGGCTGGACCTAGCCGACTTATTTGCCGACGATGAAGGAACAGACAACACATCGCGAGGATTGCTATGAGCCTCGTTGAAGAGCGTGTTACCCATTAAACGCTGCAACTCACGCATGGGTTCTCTCTTCTCAGAAAGTGGATCGTGAATAATCCTGGCTCAGCGCACCGGCCTATTGCGGGCAGCGGCGGAGCACTTCGACCAAGTCCAGCTGGCCTTCGTACAAGGCTCGACCCAAAATGGCCGCCGGCGACTGCATCTGTTTGAGCCGTTCAATATCGTCCAAGGTGGTGACGCCACCGGAGGCGACCACGGGAATCGAAGTCGCCCCCTGCATCTCAGCCAATTGTTCGAAGTTGGGTCCGGACAGCATGCCGTCGCGGGCAATGTCGGTGTAAACGATGGCAGCAACGTCCGCAGTCATTCCAGCAATCTGCTGGGCCAGCGCGATGGCGGAGGTGGTGGAGGTTTCGAGCCAACCATCGGTCGCGACCATGCCATTGCGGGCGTCGATCCCCAGCACCAAACGCTGCGGATACTTGGTCGCCATCTCGGCGAACCACTGCGGGTCCCGCAAGGCACGCGTGCCGACAATGACGCGGCCCAGTCCCAGGCCGAGGAGTCGCTCGATCGTCGACTCGTCGCGGACCCCGCCGCCAACTTGGCAAATCAACCCCGTTTCCGCCACGATTCGACGAATCACTTCACCGTTGACTTGGCTTCCATCCTTGGCGCCATCCAGATCGACCAAGTGCAAGTACTTTGTTCCTGCCTCTTTCCACTTGGCAGCCATCACCGTTGGATCATCGGCAAACACCGTCTCACGCTGGTAATCCCCTTGCTGGAGGCGCACGCACTTCCCCCCTAATAAGTCGATAGCTGGCCAGATTTGCATGGGCGCGAAAGTCCTCGGTGTGGGTTGGCTTTTGTCTGGGGGGTGGCGAGGATTTGAGACCAAACAATTCTCAGCGTCAAGTAGCGGCGATTCTGCGCGTTTGGGCGGCAATTAGGACCAAAATGTCAATCGCTTTCGCAAGATCTTTGCTGCCTCCTCGAATACCTCCTCGTACTCGTACTCGTACTCGTACTCGTACTCGTGCTCGTACTCGTACTCGTACTCGTGCTCGTACTCGTACTCGTACTCGTGCTCGTGCTCGTGCTCGTGCTCGTACTCGTGCTCGTACTCGTACTCGTACTCGTGCTCGTACTCGTACTCGTGCTCGTGCTCGTGCTCGTGCTCGACAACGTCGAACGTCGAACGCCGCGTTTTTCGAGTTCCAGCGTGAGTACCTCCGATGGCTGAGTACGAGTACCACTACCACACAGAAAGGAACCCATCATGGAACCACTCATCGAAACTCGCCGCGGTAGCACTGGCAACGTGATCGCCGCCATCGCCAGCTTCTTTCTGCCTGGACTCGGACAACTTGCCCAAGGTCGAATCTTAGCCGCACTGTTTTTCTTTGTGCTCGGATCGGTCTTATGGTTGTTCTTGCTCGGCTTCATCGCCCACCTCTGGTCGACGATCGATGCCGCCTTGCACAATGGTTAAAATCCCTCTGTCCTTCCGTTACATCCGTTTAGGAAACATCATCATGTCACGTTATCTGTTCCTGTTGCCGACTTTGATTCTGGCGGGCTGCAACATCAATCTGGGGGCGCCAGGAGTTGCTGGCTCTGGAGTTGTAACGAAAGAGGTCCGCGATGTGGCTGACTTTCAGCACATTGTTTTCGATGGAAGTGCGGACGTGGAGTACGTGGCCGGTGGCGAAGCATTGTGCGAAATTGAAACCGACGACAATCTGCAGTCCCTGATCACCACGCAGGTTACGGATGGCGAGTTGAGGATTTCACGCGACGGTAACGTTTCTCCCTCGCAGCGGATGAAGATCAAGCTGTCGAGTTCGGCGCTCAGTTCCATCTCCGCAGCAGGCTCCTGTTCGGTCAATGCCTCAGAAGTCAAAGGACCGAAACTGGCTCTCAGTCTCAGCGGCTCGGGCAAAGCCAATTTGAGCGGAGCAGTCGACGAGCTGAGCATTGAGATCGCCGGCTCGGGTACCGTCGGCAGCCTTGAGCTGGCAGCACAGAAGGTAAGTGTTTCGATTTCCGGTTCGGGTTCTGTACAAGTCAATGCCGAGCAAACGTTGGAGGTGAGCGTCGCGGGCAGCGGCAGGGTCGAGTACACCGGCAATGCCCAAGTGGAACAATCGATCAGCGGCTCCGGTGTGGTCAAGGCGATCGCAGCTGCCGAAGAGCCCCGTTAAAATGCATGTCTCGGCTAGAGGGTAGCCACATTTCTTGCGGTATAACGCGTTGCCGCTATGGCCAGACGCGAAACGTAACGTTGCCGCCTCGGCCTGGGATGTTGAAAATTCGATAATTTAAGTGAATTGAGGCAGATTGGGGTTTTAAAACTGTTACGCCCCAACGCAGCTCGCATTGCCGCTTACTAAGCTCTGGGCCGGAGGCCGACACAGCAACTGCCGGCGGCGTGAGCCGCCGGACTGGCGAGTCCAGCCATGCATAAAATGCATGACAGCTATGCGTATTCTGTATAGCTTCCCGCCCAGCTTAACCGAGTCTACTCAATCTCGCCTCACCAAGGTCCACGTCGAAGTCCCTGGCAACCTGTGTAGGGGGTAATAATCGACTGTGCTGAGATATTTAGAGCTGAGAAATTTAGATTGGGTTTGCCAGCCCGCGAAAACAACTAGCCTCGCGATAGGTTGCTCGCTCCAATCGCAGCCTTGAGGTAGGCTGTGTTTAAGAGGTAGATCGCATGAAGAGTATTGTGACGAAGTCTAGGGTCAGTTCCAATGGCATCTTACATTTGTCGGTGCCCATCGGGCTTGCTCAAGCAGATACCGAGGTAAAGGTTACCGTTGAGCCCCTATCGAAGGCAACAACGTTGACTTGATTAGAATGGTCGAATTGGGTCGATTCGATGGCTGGTTGTTGGCATGGTGAATTCGAGCGTCTGTCGCAACAAGCTCCCTTAAGCATCCTTTCAACTCGTACGACGGATGGAGCGGATTTGAGGAGGTAGACCATAGGTTTCCTCAAACAAAGTGCCGCTTTGACGCATGGCAAGCTGCTCTAGGGAAACATCTTCGACTCCGTTCACGGTGATGATGAGTCGCTTCTTGTCGACGCGGCAGTGCACATCGTTGATGCGTTGACTGCGGGAATCGTCGAGGGCGATGGCAATACGCAGGATCGCCGCTAACTTGGAAACAGCCACGCGATCGCTGCGGTCGAGCATCGAGTAGCCCTCGTGCTGCGGTTGTGGACTGCTGCGGCGTTGATAACGTGCGACCAAGGCGATCAGCAGCACATCTTTGCGACTCAGTCCGAACAATTCGCTGTTCCGGATAATGTACATGGCATGTTTGTGGTTGCTGCGGGTGTTGATGTACAGTCCCACTTCATGCAGCAATGCCGATAGATAAAGAATGAGCTCCATCTTGGGGTCAAGTTGATGTTCAGCTTGCAGGTCTGAGAAAATGGTGCGACTCAAGGTCGCAACGTGCCGCGCATGTTTTTCATCAAAATCAAATCGCCGGCCAAGCGAGATGGCTGAGCGAATGATTTGACTGCGAAAATTGGCGGTCCAAACATCGCGAATGGCCATGTCCTGCAACAAACCATCCCGCAAGTTGGTATCCGACACGGCAATCTTGGTTTGATCAAAGCTTCGGGCCAACAACACGTAACAGAGCAAAGCGGGGGCTACGGTCTCGGCATCTTGGAACGAAATGCCATAACGCTGCACGATCTCATCTTCACTCATCAGCAAAATGCGGCGGGTAAAAGCGTTGAGATCTTCGACCGACAGATAAGCCAGCTCCGAGGGGTCCCAGGCTTCGATCAGGTGTCCGACGGCAAATCGCATGTCACCGCCGCTGGCAATCATATCCAGTGGCATGTCGCCTCCAACGTGCTCGCGAATTTGCGCCACGATTCGCAGGATTTGGTTTTCCATGATGGCCCGCTGCTTGGCCGGTGGAGCGTCGAATTTCTCCAACTGCTCCAGCAATCGCAGCGATCCCAGGCGATAGGTGTGAGAGAACAGGACGTTGCCCGACTGAACCACCAACACTTCCGTGCTGCCACCCCCGACCTCGACCACCACCGAGCGACTGGAGGCCAGTCGCGGATCGGCCTGCAATTGAGGTTGAATACCCATGTAAGTAATCCGATTCACCTCCGCCTCGTCCAACGGCTCGATCTCCATGCCCGTGGCGATGTACACGCGGTCGAGAAACGCCAGCCGGTTGATCGCTTCGCGTACCGCGCTGGTGGCCACCACCCGCATTTGATCGGGGCGGGTGATTCCGTACTCAAGCAGCAGTCGTCGATAGCTCTTGAGGACCCTCACGCATTCTTCAATCGATGTTTTCTTGATGCGACGTTGCGTGAATGTGTCCTTGCCCAACGTCACCGCTTGCGACAGGCTCTCCAGCGGATGGACTTGACCGGTCTCATCGATCTCCGCAATCGCCATGCGAATGCTGGTCGCGCCGATGTCGATCACGGCCACGGGGCGATTGGGAACATCAGGAGTGATGCGGAGCGGGGCGGTGGACATGATGTCGATCTAAAGAGACGTTTA
>JBGSHW010000197.1:0-26121 GCA_041751975.1 Pirellulaceae bacterium | reverse complement strand
AAAAGCGTACGACCAGACGGCAAGCGATATGCGTCAGCCAGGGACTGAACGGGCCGAGGGAAAACTGGATGCCAGGGAGTTGATTCGGCACGCTACGCTCGCGGCCTCGAGTCACAACACACAACCCTGGAAGTTCCGCATTCGGAATGACTCGATCACGATTCTACCCGATTTCTCGCGACGCTGCCCTGTGGTTGATCCCGAGGATAGGCATCTCTACAAGAGCCTGGGCTGCGCCGCCGAGAATCTTGTGCATGCTGCAGCCGCGCAGGGTTTCTTGGCGGACGTGCGATTCGACGCCAAAGAAAATGCCATTCACGTGTTCTTGAAGCGTGACGTTTCTGCTGCGGTGACAGATCTCTATCGAGCAATTCCTGACAGGCAGTGTGTGAAGACAGCCTATGACGGCACTCCGATTGGCGCCCCAGAGCTTCACAAATTGAAGATAGCTAGCGTAGGCCCGTCTATCCGTACAATCATTCTGTTGTCCGACGAACAAAAAGAGGCGGTGGTTGAGTTTGTCACTCGTGGGAATGTCGCCCAGTTGACGGATAAGGCCTTTCGAAGCGAACTTGTCTCGTGGATTCGTTTCAATCCTGCTGAGGCGATGCAAAAGCGCGACGGCCTCGCAGGACGCACGAGCGGCCAACCAGCATTGCCAAGATGGCTGGCCAGATTCATCATCGGATTGGTGCTCACCTCCAAAGGGCAGGCAGCGACTGATGCCACGAACATCAGGACTTCATCGGGTGTCGCGGTTTTCATATCAACCGAACAAAGTAGGGACGCGTGGATTGAAGTAGGTCGCGTTTACGAACGATTCGCCCTGCAAGCAACTGCGATTGGAATCCGCACCGCATTCATCAACCAACCGATCGAAGTGCCTCAGTTACGCTCACAGTTTGAATCATGGCTCAAGCTGGATCGAGAATACGCGCAGCTCATGATCCGTTTTGGTCATGGCCCTTCGGCGCCTTTTAGTTTGCGCCGCCCAATTGATGATGTGATTATTGGAGGCTGATCGGCTGAGCTACCTTGTAGTACCGATGCATGTTGCTGCCGAATCGGGTAGCCGGGCGGGTTTTCCCGTCCAGCCCCCACACCATGAATGTGACCGGCGGCGGAATCAGGCCGGTACTTACGCACACATTCACAGGCTTCCTCCCCTCGGTCGGTAACCCTTCCGCAGTTGCCCTCACCTCGTGTCTGTTTCTTACGAGCTATCCATCTGGTATGATGACTCCCAAAGAAATATCGGTAAACCCAGGGGACTGGTTCCCGAAGGAATCGCACCCCACAAGTACACGCCAATGCTGGGCGTACATGAACGAAAGTCGCGTTGCTCGTTCGCTTTGCTAAAATGTCAACTCTCGCGACTTCGTTATTCCCACCGTTCTGCTTTCAAGGAATGGTCATGATTAATCGCCGTGGACTTACAATCGTGGAGCTGTTTGTTGTCCTTGCAATCATCTCGATAATGCTCGCGCTTTTATTGCCCGCCGTTCAGTCTGTACGCGAACGGGCAAGGGAAACGGTTTGTAAGAACAACGTACATCAAATCAATCGTGCAATCGCTCAGTTTGCTGAGGCTCACAAGCAACTTCCGACACCAAGCCCAACTGGACAGACTGGAGGATGGATGGTGGAGATACTGCCGTTCATCGAGCAGCGCAACTTGAAAGATAGCATCTTAATTGGGGCTCCCATTACAAACGCACCTGCGTCGATCTACTTGCCCCCACCAATCTTTCGCTGCCCACGCCGCGCCGCATTAGAGCAAACTCCTGAAGATGAAATTTCACCAGCGCATTATGTGTTTGTACCGGTCGCTCGACGGGAGTCATTCCTACTGTTCGATGCTCCAATTGCCCATAGCGTGCCTTGGCTGAACGGTCCAGAGATGAACTACGACGCTGTGACTCGATCAGTCGGCCCCCATTCGAACGGTTTCTTTTATGCTAATGGATTCCAGCAAGGCGTCGGGTTCATGTTGGATGGTCAAGACGTGCGTTAAAACCACTAAAGCAGAACAAAGCGTTGCAGCCGAGTTCCGGTGGCCAGTCGCTTTTACACAAATACCCAATCCCCCGGAACCGGCTGAACGCCACCGTTCTGTCACGTTTACCGCACAAGCCTAGAGGTAGCGCAATTGTTCACATACGCGATTGTGTGCGTGATGTTCACGGGGGCTTACGTATGTTCCATGTTTTTTGCTGCGCGGTTGCAATCTGCTGCGCTGCAACGCAGCACGCCGCCACTGCGCCCCGGCGAACGTGTCGGCGTGGAGTCCTTGCTCGTCGACGCATACTGCCGGCGTGTAACAGAGGATCCGTCTTTCCTGAAAATTTTTCTCGATGACTATCTTGGCGATGCAACTGCCGCTAAACGTCAAGCATGGGATCAGGTAGACAGGAATCCGGATTTCATTAGAGATATGGTCACTGACACACTCGCGAAAAAAGCGGATGAGAGGCTGCTAGCGGCAATCGCGGAGAATTCAAAATACATACCAAAACAGGCAGCACTCTTTGAGCCAAATGTCCGACTTGCACAATTGCATGATTCTCGAAGATTGTTGACTCATGTACAAAGCCGTGTCGGTTTTGCCGGACTCGTTATCTTGCTTGTCATGATTCTCATTCCGCCTTGGATTCGTCAGGAGGACGATGTTACTTGGATGCTGTGGTCTGTTCAGTCACGGGAAGTTGGAGCGGAGACATTTGTTGGTTATCGATTTATTCTTGCGGCACGATTGCCGGATGAAATCGAAGGCGTTCAGACGGGTGACTTGGGCAAGACCCGACAGAAACGAAAACGCACGGTTGTCGCGCTTCGTGTGCTTATACCACAACTCCTATTCGTGACAATACTCTTTCCGATTGCGATATACTGCCTGCGGAATAAAGATGCGAAGTCGTGACAGAACAAGCCGTTGCACACGTATCCGCGGGCCGCGCGGTTTCTGAAATCAAGTGCGTGGCTTTGCCACGCGGACCATCGACTCCTATACCTGCCGCTCTCGCCGAAACTCTTGGACGAGCTGAGAACTTACTGGAGAGCCTGCAAGCCCAACAGCTACCTCTTCCCGGGCAAGACCGACAACCAACCGCTCAACAGCGCCGTCATTCAGAAGGCAGTCAGGCTGGCAGCCGCTCAGGCCAGGATCACCAAACCGGTCACCTCTCACACGCATCGCCATTCGTATGCGACCGGTGTACTGGAAGCCGGAGTGGACTTGATCACACCACATGACACTCAACGAACACCGCGATCATAAGCGCCGATTACGAGCTGCGGTAAAACGCTGCGCAGTCCCGGAGAAACCAGGAGAAACCGCACCTGGCGCCCCACCAATAGAGAGCCATCGCCGGGTTCTTCAGCCCCCACGCTTGTCGTAGCCACGCTCCAGCAGCTATGATCAATGTCACACCGGAGGCGACCGACGGTTACTGTTCGCCATAGTCAGTCGAATTTGGCAGACCGGTCCACGCCTCAGTCCCTTATCCCCCCGAGCCAAGCGGCTCAGTCCAACGCACGAGCTACCCCTCCGTCCAAGTCGGGTTAGCTCTCATTACGTTTTGTTCCCCGACGCAACATTTCCCGCGATACATCCAAATTGGAGATCAACATGAAATCGTTTCCCTTCTGGCTATCCATTGCCGCGGCGCTTGGTGCGGTTGCTGGGACTACATTGCACCCGGGAATTCCAGAGATCGTGATTGTTTGGGCCGTTGTGGCCGGACTCTACTATGCGACACGGAACATGCGACGTCGTCCTTCTCTCGCTTCATGAGAGCTCAAACTCAAACGCGAGTCTGAATTCGGTTCTCGCTGGTCATCGCTTCGTCCTGATGACGACGGGTGCGTCCTGAATCTTGTACGACTTTTGTGAATCGTTGTGTTGGTCGCGGCGCTGACCGAGTTTGCCGTCTGTCGATACGCTCGGTATGATTGGGTTGCCTTAGATCTCGGTTGTTGCCGTTTTCTCCGCCACCGGCGTGGGGAACCATGCCGTGCACACGCAGTTCCGGTGGCACACCAACTTCAGAACTAATCACTCTCCGGAACCGGCTGAACGCTGGCGTCCGGCACAGGATGGATTACCGATGAAAAACACCCTCGTTTACTCCCGTCGCCCAGACAACGAAATCGTTTCACAGTGGGTGAGTGCGTTGAATATCAACGACGCCCCTGTTCGCCGGAATGGGATTTCAGAGGCGGTATCATTTTTCAGCCAACACATGGCGACACTTCCGACCAGCGAGGCCATCGACTTCTTGCGCTGCATGGACCTAACAAAACCAGTGACTTCTATAAGGTTGCGGCCTGGTGACATCGTGGTGGCATATCGATGCCTGACGCAGAACCCGTTGCGTCTATTTTATACCCGTAAAGGTTACGCCCCTCAGGACCTTGGATTGAACCTGTCCGGAAAAGTGAAGAGAGTCTTTCGGGTCACATCGAGCATGCCCGCATTGGAGTCACATACGACTGCGGCGATAGATTCCTGGTCGCGTATCGAACCCGGTCAAGACGTAGTAATCAATGTTCGCTCTAAACAGTTCGTAACCGAAGTCGGTGTCATGACGTCAGGTGGCGGGCTTCAGCTAATGTGTCCCTACGCAAGTTCGAATCTACGTTGTCTTAACCCATAAACAGCGCAGAAATCGGGTAGCCGCCGCCATTGCTGACGGCAGCCCCCACACCACCGTACGTGCGGCTCCGCATATGGCGGTTCGACGAGGGACTTAAGCCCGAATTCGGAGTAGCATCGGGAGTACCGTTTCGGTGCTGCGCGCATGGACTACCGGTTCCCTCAGAAACTCTCGATTCAGACTCAAGGCTGGCTGCTCGATCGGCGCCAATGCGGTACGTCCCGGTCGGGACAATGAACCTGTGGTCTCTTCAAGCGAAGAGGGGTTCCCTCGCACCAAGCGGATCGATGGCTCCTCCTTCTTCATCGTTCGGTCCTTCCTGCCTCGACTGGATGCCGAGGGGCAGTACTACGACCTCTGCTGACCCCGGCATCGCCCAAGCCAGCTTCCGCTGGTCTGTTCCAGGCTTTCTGGCAAGCCATACTCCCCGGGGCAACGGCGACACGACTGTCGCCTATGCAGGTCTCCCCGGATAAGAACATAAATTGTCGCTGCGCAGTTTTGGCTAAGGCTTCCTTCCCACCTACGGTCGCCCGTACGCAGTTGCCTTCGCCTAGTGCTTTGCCAATCGGAGTTGTCATTTGGCATACTGAGCTCCTTGAGACTCCCAGTCTCGCACAAGGGACTGATCCCGAAGAATGGCACCCCATTAACTTATGCCCATGGCGGGCGTACCCAAGAGATGCACCGAAGTTCCGGTGGTTTGTCAACTTTGCACAACCACTCAAATCCGGAACTCGGTGATTTCCGGCGTTGGCCGACCGAGGAACACGATGAAACTACGGCTCAGATTTTCACTGCGGACACTGCTGCTGATTCCGGTATGCGTTGGTCTGGTTTTCGCACTCGGCCAGATTACTCGAACATACGGAACACCTCAAATGCATGCGTGGATGAAGGAAAATCGAAACGGACAACACGCAGTCTACGAAGGACCACTATCTGTGATTGGAAACGTATATGACTCCCTACGCCAAGCGTAAGAATCCAGCCACGAATCGAATGGCCTAAGATATGTTGCTCGGCAATATGGCTGCGAGCACCATCGATTCGTACACCTACCACGTTGATCGCTTCGCCACCCGCTTCGGCAAACTGCCCGAAGATTTGGGGCCAGAGCAGATCCGCGAATTCCAACTGTCGATGATCCAAGAGAAGAAGTGCTCGTAGAGTTCGTTCAATCAAGCCGTTTGTGGCCTACGCTTCCGCTACACCTACACGCTCCCCAGGCCGTGGGTCGTGCAAATGACTCCTTTCGGCAAGCGTGTCAATCGAAACTCTCGTTGTATAACTCGTGCACCGACCGACACTGTCCACAATGTACCGGCGCGCGGCGCAGTGACTGGCTCGACAAGGCCGCTGAGCTACGGCTGCCCGGCGTGACCTATTTCCAAGTCGTCTTCACCCTGCCCGACAAGTTATCTGCGATCATGCTCAGCAACCGCGCAATACTTTATTGTCACATTCATGGCTCGCAACACCGTCAAACACAGTTCCATCCGCCAAGTGCCTGTTCGACTCACGGGTGCCGAGTTCACGCGGCGATGGTCGCTGCATATTCTGCCCAAGAGCTTTACCAAGACACGTTGTTTCGGCGGCTACAGCAGTGCCAGTCGCACCGCGTTTATCGCCTTGTGCCAGCAACTCCATCCACGGCCCGCGGCAGACCACGACCAGTTGCCTCCACCCGCCCAATCTACCGAGGACCCTCACAACCCACTCAATTCCATCCCTTTTCCGCGGACTCGCCGCGACAATCAGCTTGCCAAGCGACTCTTTCCCACGCTAAACTGAGAACACAACGGAAACCAGTCATATAGTATCCGCATACAGCGAGTCAGCGAAGCGTCTCAGTTCAACGGACAATCTATCCCTCCGTTCCCGCTACGCTGCCAGTTCGGGATAGATTGCTATTCGTTCGTCGCTCCAAGCAGGTGCAACACTCAAGTCAAACATCACCAACAGGAGATACAGCTATGAGGGGAGTCCACACGTTCTTCGTCTTGGGATCCACTGGATTCGTACTTACCGCCCTTCTCCACATGCTTATTTCCTACCTCAGCGGCAGTGCAAGCATTTGGATTTGGGCACCGCTCTATTTAAATTGGGCCACTTTCATGTTCATTGGCCTGATGCAAATGATGCGGCAGACAAAGCTTGACTCGGCTGAAAGACGCGACTAACAACTCGTTCAAGCCGAGCCCGCATCCTTTTCGGCGTTGATCTGACATTTGGCCAGGGCGGGGCAGCTTAACTCAGGTGTTCGCCGTTCGTGTCGCTCCCAGGCGAAACCGCGTCTACTCGCTCTAAGCTCGAAATGAGGCATAGAGCCAACTGCAAGTGGAGAAAGGCATGCCAACACGTGAAATGGTTGCCGTCGAAAACGTAAACTGCCCCGGCAGGACATCTAACGTCGATGCAGTAAAATACAACGCGATGAAAAAAACGCTTCTCAAAGTACGTCCCAAAAAGCCGCCGGGGCTTTCTCAACGTGAAATTTTTGACGCGATCCTGTCGCACCTTCCCAATGACTTATGGCCAAACGGGTCGAAATCTGGCTGGTGGGCCAAAACGGTTCAGCTTGACCTTGAGGCCAAGCGGATTCTCGTCCGAACTGAGAACAAACCTTTGACTTGGCACCGAGCGTAGCCGCCATTGCTGACGGCAGCTCCCATGTTTTGATGACGATGTAAACGGAGTGGATTCGTGGTGAGGTGAACCTACTGCGTGTTGCCAAAAAAGCTCCTGGATTTGCCTGTCGCTGATTGTCGGTCAGTTAAGCGTTGAGTCCAGAATTGGCTGCTCTGATCGCGAGTTTCTTGGAATAGAAATTTTGCTCTCCGCAGCTCGATAATCGCTGCGGCTTCCCCCGCCCCCGAATCAGCGCTGATTCGGAATTGAACCAAATTCTGCTGCCCCACTCCCCGTGGCAACGAGGGGATCGATGAAACTTCTTTTAACAGTTGCCGGCTTGCTTGGCCTAAGTATGATGGTCCTTGCGCTTACGGCCTAACGTGAATGCGCGGCGGTGCGATGTCCGAGTCGGCCCCATCTGCGGACACGCTGCCGCTGATGAGGCGCGTGTATCCTGACCTCTGCGAAGCTGAGAAGTCAGGGGCACAACCTGGGGGACTTGCAGAAGTGGCTGTGAACAGAATTTCCTCCCTCGGAGAATTCGTTTTCAGTACAATCAGCGTTCTCAGGCTGATGCACAGCGAGGGCCACTTACCTGGCAGAATAGTGCTTGACGTCTGCGAATTCCAACCTGACTGGCCAATGGAACCAGTGGCGCCAAACCAAACGGCATGAAAATTTAAGATCTTTCACAGCGACGGAACGACTGTTCCTGTTACCCCAAAATCGACGAGGCCTCCCAATTGAGCGATCAACGGCATTCTTCCGTTCCCATGTGGTTTTGGCTCGTCGCAGCAGTGGCTGTGTTCTGGAATTTGATCGGATGTGCGATCTTCGCAGCTGAGATGTTCGCGCAGGAAGCGATGATGGAATCAATGACCGAGGAGCAAAGGACCTGGGCTCGTTCGACGCCAACTTGGATTTACTTCGTATTTGCCCTCTCGGTAGGCACAGGGCTTGCCGGAAGCATTTGTTTGCTGATGCGAAGGAGCACGTCTGTCCTGCTGTTTGGAGTTAGCTTTGTAGCGGTCTTGATTCAGATGGTGTACACGATGTTGATTGCTGGAGGATTGCAGGTGATGGGACCGTCCGGCGCAGTGATGCCAGCGCTCGTCGTATTTTTGTCAATTGTCTGGCTCTGGTTTGCGATGTTTTCAAGGAGCAGGGGATGGCTGACCACCCGATCCAAAGCGTCTGCGTAGCGCACGCTCGCTAGCTCGGCGCCCGGCAAAAGGGAGCGAAAACATCGCGATAAGCGGACGGCCGATACGCTACCGCGCGGCGGTCAGCAGACGCATTTTAATCCTACAATTTTTCCCTTGGGGGCCAGCGTGCTCCAGACGACCTCTGATCAGAGGGCAAACAAGTGGCTAAGTTCAGGAAAGACGCTGTCTTACATTCAACAACGTCTCGCGGATTCCGTTGATTATTGGTCACGTGTGACCAAAGGTGACATGGAGGGTTGATACGACTGGCTGAATGGACCCACCAGGAATCACACGCGACCGCTACTGCCGTCCGAACGTCACGCTTGAAAATTGTGCCGCCCTGTTCATCCAGCTAGAACCGCTTAAAGACCTGAGATGCGACTTCATGTTTTGGAGGGGGGCCAAGTGGGACGCCGCGTTTCGCAGCTCGAAAGTTAGGCGGCTACGGGATCTACGGCCCGGAGACTTGGTAGAGTACGGTGGCTTTCGCAGACTCGTGAAACAAGTCGAAATATTTAGGTAAAAGGCTGTTAATGTTGCTTGTGCGGAACTTCTTTAGCGAATCCAAACTGGCGAACTACCTAGCGAGCTTTGATTTGGGAGCAATTCGTCCCGTGCTATTCCCGATGCGGCCCAAAGCGCTGAAATGCAGCGGCGATGCGAGCTCCTCTAGAATGTAGAATCGATCGAAGGCGTGCGCAGTATCAGTGTGCGGCAGTCGGACACTTGAGAGCGTCCCGTGGAAATGTTGTGTCGATGGCCGATGGAGTTCTAACAATGCGGGGCAGCAGATCAACAACAGCGACGGTTGGTCATGCTGGTCGAGTATTTGCGTCCCGGTCGTAAATCTTGAAGTTGCCGCGTAGGGTCAGCCTGGATCTTCAAGAAATTCGAGTGACACAGAATGGCCGCTAGTTAGTCGTTATTTGTGAGACGGTTCATTCCACAGCGGCTTGGGAGGTTTCTCTTTCATGAGAACCAAGTTATCCAAAGCCGTGACAAGTTTGGTCACGCGAAGCGTCGTCGGGCGTCGTCTTTTTTGCGGGCGGCGTAACTGGGGGCCGAGATTCGCATACTTGCAAGGAAAAAGTAGCTGAGGCGGGGGTCGAACCCGCACGGAGATATAACCCTCCGCAGGATTTTAAATCCTGTGTGTCTGCCATTCCACCACTCAGCCAAAGTGTTACCAGCAAAGGACTTGCGACAGTTTTCAGGGCCGTCTGATAGGGGCCCTGTGTCGTAAATGTGTCCAGTTGCGAGCCGGTGTCTTACGCCAAGCCCATACTATAGAAGTCAGAGCTAGCGATTGCAACGCGAAAAGCTCGGGCAGGCCCGAGCTGACTTTTCCGCTGTCGCGGCAATTCACTGTGCCGGGAATTCGTTTTGTGGGGAAACAGAGCTTACGCGACGCAGGGTTCGGCAAACGCACGTAATGCGCAAGGCCTTTATCGCGCCGGCAGGTGGTCTCCTAACGGCGCGTGACCACTTCCAACTCCAGGAACTTGCCACTTTCCATGTTGGCGCCACCAATCTGCACCAATTCGGTCGCGGCCAAAGGAATGAGGCGATGGAAGAAGCGGGCTTCGGCGGTTTGACCTTGCACCTTCCAGGATTTGTTGGTGTCGTCGTACAGTTGGATGTCCCCTTCGTACGTGGTGACCAGCAGCTGACCATCGGCACTCCACCCCGCTGCCCCAAAGCCTGCCATGGCGTTCTCGCCGTGCAGCTCACCCGTTGATTCCCACGTCTGACTCTGCGGATCAAAGATCTCAACAGCTCGTGTGGGGCCGCCGGCTTGATTCATGCCGCCAATGACAAACAGTTTGCCGGCGTGTGCCACAGTGGCGATGGCGCGGCGCTGAAACGGTGGCTCGGGCAGTGGCCGCCACTGTGGATCGGCGGCGGATAGATCCATGGCCAGCGCGGTGGTGTGCCACTCGGTCTCGGCGCTCCCCGACATGTTCCAACCACCAACGACATAAAGCGTGTCGCCAATCACCGCCGCATCGTGGCTCGATCGCCCAGCCGGCAGGGCTGGCAGTTCACTCCACTGGTTGGTCCTGGCATCAAAGGCCCGTACCGTGGCTTGCGAATGCAAATCGTGTTTTTCGCCCTCTTTGTTTTTCGCGCTGAAGCCGCCGATCAAGATCACTCGATCACCGTGGGCCACCATCCCCAGCCCCTGCAGCCGCTCCCCCTCGGCGACCTTCTGCCAGCCGGCTTGTTGCTCGTTCAAGTCGAGCATGAGCAACTTGCTGGACTGGGATTCGTCGTAATACGAATGGGCTGTCCCGGTGTGGCCACCATAAATGTAGATACTGTCGGCACAACGTGCTGCACCGAAACTGGTGATACTAAACGGAATCGGAGGCAGACTGCTGGTATCGGTCTTGGCGGGTTCGCTTGGGGCGGGCTCTGCGTCTTCCGGGTCCACAAAGGTCAAGGTCAAATAGTGGGAGGCGGATTCGTAAGATTTCTCCGCCAGGTTCCCAGCCTCTTTGACGGTATGCCCGACCATGATGGCGTTCAGACCCTCCTCGACCTGCCCATCCGTGAACGAAACTTTGCCTTCACTGTTCGTCTTGGCTGTTCCCTCTTCGTGCCCCTCAGCGCAGTACAAGTGCACTTCAGCATCAACCAACGGAGCTCCGTGCCACAGCACATAGACATCCACGCCGCTCGAAGTGTCGACTACCTGGGCAACAAGTCCCTCTGTTTTTTCGTGAGCGGTTGCCGAGAAGGACTCGGGAAACTTTCCGCCCTGATGCATGGCATAGTACTCGAGTTTTCCGCCGTTATAGATCCCAAAGGTGACTTGGGAAACGAGCGTGTCATCGGCCCCGATCTCTTCTTTGGAAATCAATCCGACAAAGTCGCTCGATTCAAATGGGGTCACGGTGAGCACGCTGAGCTCGCCTCCAGGTTGCATCCGTTTGATCTCCGCCTTGGCGATCGAAGGTGGCAGCTTGTAAGTGCGATCGGCCAGCCCTTCGCCAAAGAACAACGCCGCCTTGCCTTCCGGCGTCCTGATCAGCCACGGGAAGTGAGCTTGGGCTGCGCTCGTCAGGGTGGAGCCGGCGAGCAAAAGTGCAATTGAAAAAGTCTTCTTGGATCGTATCGAACGTGGTGCTTGGACCATGGAAAAATTCCTGCTTTCGAGTTGAGTTGAGATCAGGTGTAACGCGTTGCTGTATCACGAGACGACGGAAGTTGGCTGGGTTGGTGTCGCAAGTAAATTCGATTGTAGCGGACATTCAGGGGGGATGAGTTGAAGCGGGGTAGTCGATGCGAACGGTTGCCCGAGTTCGACGTGGGAATGCAGGGTGCCGAGGGATGTGGGTGGTTTATTGCCTGGCAGTGGATGTGTAGCCACATCCACTACGGGAACTGGGGATGTGTAGCCACATCCACTACGAGGCAACGTTTGCCTGGCTGGCTGGGCGGAGATGCCGCTTGCTTGCTCGGTTAGAAAGTCCCAGTAGTCATCACTGCTGAGACTTGTTCTCATTAGTTGATCGCATTGCCGCAATTTTAGCAAGTGGCTATGGCTGAGATTTTTGAAGAATGCTTTACGAACGTGCTATGCGTTTTTTGCATGGATCCATACGTTTTTTGCATAGCTATTTCGCCCAACTATTGATCGAGCGATTCAAGGCCAAAATCTTCGGCGGGACGATCGAGGAGACTGATATCGGTCATGCGTTGGTCGAGCGGCCGTGGTGCGTCGGATGGTGAGATGTCGTCTGGTGGGGTGTCGGTGCTTTGGCCGGGCCGCGTAACCTCTGGGAGCACTGTGATGGGTTCGCGGGTTGCACGCACAATCAAGTTGCGTTCGCGGACAGCGATGACTTTGACCGCTTGGCCCACTTCGATAATCCCATGCTCGGCGATGGCATTCAGATGTCGATGTCCGACTTTGATCTGACCGGCTGGGAGCAAGGGGGCATCGGCCAGGAACACGAAGCCTACCCAATTTTCCAAGGCGGTTTGTTTGGAGCTGTGTTTGGCAACGCCATCCGTGGGGAGCTGTAGAATAACCCTGCGCCCAATCGGTGTATGCGGCCATAACTTTACGGTCAGGATGGCGACGACAGGAATTGAGGCGGCCACGACGGTCAGCATGGCCATGCCCAGCGTGGTGCTCGATCGAAAGCCGAACAGGACAGCCCCGACCGCAGCCGCACTGGCCAGAATCACCAGCATGCCGCCGCTCGGGACAAAGATATCCAAAATAGCCAATACAAGCGCGACGATGTACAGCAGAAGTGCGATGAAGAAGGGGTCCATGGGGGCCATTTATCATTAAAAGAGCAACAAACGCAAAACGGTTGCGCACGCGAAGGTGCAATTATCTTACCAGTGGCAGCCAGTTGGGAAGGGCTGAGCGACGTTGGGCTCTAGCCCGGGCCGATTGAACGACTAAACTGCAAAGGGTTGTATCCCCTCCTGGATAGGTTCCGGCATGCGCTTTCAGTTAAACTCAACGCGGTCAGGGGCAGGCGGTACGGTGACTTCCGCACGTCGCAGGGGGCGGGTGTTGGCGGGCGGAACAGCCTACAACTTAGCCACACTCTTACTATTGACCGTAGCGAGTTGGCCAGTTTCGGTATGGGGACAAGCGGAGGCCGGGCTTTGGGGGAGGCAACCGCTGGACAAAGCCGGGGAGGGAGCGGAACAGCCGGCCCATGAGCTGGATTTGTCGCCACTAGCGCCGCATGAACAACTGGTGCTGATCATAAGCAATTCCACCGATCGGCAAGGCCAACAAAGTCGAGTGCTGGTGTTCTTGTATCGCACTAAACTTGGTGGCTGGGAGGCGGTGGGTACGCACGATACGTCGGAGTTGCGGCGGCATTGGCTGAGCGTTGCCGAGCGACGGATGCCGTGGGTCAATCTCTCGCCGCAGGCAGACGTTGCAGCTGAGTCCACGCAAGAGTCCACCAAAGACTCCGCACAAGAGTCCACCGAGCATCGCAAACTTCGGCTTGCGGTTGAGCTCTCCATCCATCAATTCATTCGGGCCTACGAGCAGCTGCGGACGGAGTTGGCGGAGGACTTAAAGTCCGACAAGCCCACCCGGGAGTTGCTGCAATCGGCAAAGGTCACGCAACTCCGCGGCTTGGGGGTCAACGGCATCTTTCATCGAGATTCGCTCCCCGCCAAACTCATCGGAGTGGCGGCGGGCGACTAGCGGCCACTCAGAGTTTACTGATGGAGGCGAAGGTATTTTTCAGTGAACCGTAGAGGGATTGGTAAATCGGGAACAACTTGTTGTAAGCTTTCACAGCCGGCTTTTTCGGAGGAGTCTTCTTGACCACTTCAATGGTCGCCTTGCAGGCTTCTTCGATGTTCTTGAACTGTCCGATGCCGACGGCGGCCAGCAGAGCCACGCCAAAGGCTGGACCTTGCTCGGCATTGATGGTGCAAGCGGACTGCTCCATGACATCTGCAAAAATCTGACGCCATAGCGGACTCTTGGCTCCACCGCCGCTCAATCGCATTTCGCGCACAGGGACTTTGAGCTGTTGCATGATCTCCAGGCTTTCGCGCAGGCTCATCGCCACTCCTTCCATCACAGCGCGGGCCATATGGCCACGCTGGTGGGCGCTGGTGAGTCCCACGAAGGAGCCGCGGGCGAATGGATCGGCATGCGGTGTTCGTTCGCCAGCCAGATAGGGAGTGAACAGCAGACCATCGCTTCCCGCGGGCACCGCTGCGGCTTCGGCCAAAATCGCTTGGTAAGGATCGGTACCGCGGCGAGTGGCCAGTTCTTTGCAGACGTTTTCCACGAACCACTGCAATGAGCCCGCGGCTGACAAGGTCACTCCCATCATGTGCCACTTGCCGTTGACTGCGTGGCAGAAGGTATGCAAACGTCCTTGTTGATCGTAGAGCGGTTCATCGCAGTGGACGAACATCACACCCGATGTACCGAGGGAAGCAGTCAGGACGCCGCTGCGGACAATGCCGTTGCCGATCGCTCCCGCAGCGCAGTCTCCGGCGCCACCGACCACCACGCAATCGGTCGTGAGCCCTAGTTTGTCAGCGATGTCAGGCAACAGTGAACCGGTGACCTGCTCTGATTCGTAGACGGTGGCAAGCAGTGACTTGTCGAGTTGCAATTTGCCGAGCAGCTCGTCGGACCAGCAGCGATTTTTGACATCCAACAGCAGCATGCCGCTCGCATCGCTCACCTCGGTGGCTAGTTCGCCGGTGAGGCGGCGACGGATTTCATCTTTGGGGAGCAGCACATGTTTTAGACGCTCGAACCGTTTGGGTTCATGGTTCCGCAGCCACAAGATCTTGGGGGCGGTGAATCCCGTGAGCGCCGGATTGGCGACCATGCGAATCAGCTCGCTGCGTCCGCCAGCCAACTTGGTGATTTCCTCGCACTCAGCGGCCGTGCGTTGGTCGTTCCACAAAAGCGCTGGACGGAGTACTTTGTGCGACTTGTCGAGAAAGACCGAACCATGCATTTGGCCCGACAAGCCGATTGCCTTGACCTCGGCCGGCTTGACCTTGGCTTGTTTCACGACAGCGCGAATCGTTTTGACGGTAGCCGACCACCACTCCTCCGGATCCTGCTCGGTCCACATCGGCTTGGGCATCAGCACACCGTAGTTGGCCGATGATTCAGCCAGGATGTTTCCATCCGGATCAATCAACAGGCTTTTGGTGCCTGAAGTACCAATATCAACTCCAATTGTGTAGGCCACAACCGCTGCTCCGCTGAGTGGTTTAGATGAGTCCCTGGCGACGAAATGCGAGAGAGGTATTTTTCGGCAACTTTCACTGAACGCATCGAATCGCTCAGTGGGAGATTGCAGGGGGATCACTATACTACGATCGGGCTGAGTTTCCTACCGTGGATTGGGATTCGTAGTGGATCGCTCCGCCGATCCAACTGTATTAAAAAAATTCATTTGGAATGTTTTTTTGAAATCTGACCGACGGAGCGGTTAACGACTTATTGCCCTGATTTGTCTCAACGTTCTAATCGATAAACCTAAACCTGAATCCAGATATGCTGACCTCTGCTACCAACTCGACGCTGCCCTCAGCCAACTCGAATCGTCGGGAACGACGCACCGCGCTGGCTCGCCTGTCGCGAACTACGGCAAGCAACCACTGGGCATTCATGCTGTTCCTTGCCATGGGCTTGGGAAGCCTCATGGGTTGCAAGCCAGCTCCACCTGCCGAGACCCAACAGACCGCCGACGCTCCCTCTGCGGCATCCGAGGTGCCACTGCGCATTCGGGTTGTCGGCGCGGTGGAGTCGCCCGAAGTTATCGCCCGGCGTTGGCTGTCGGGCTCAGAGCAGCCGATCGACATTCAGTCGCAGAGTGTCGAAGCGTTCCTGGCAAATGACAGTAGCCAAGCGGACGTCATTCTTTTTCCAGCTCGCTTGATCGGCGAATTGGTAAGGCGGGACTGGATTACGAAGTTGTCGGTGTTTGAGAATTCGAGTGTCATGGAGGGGGAAGAGGTGAGCGTTCGCAGTTTCCCTCCGGCCTGGCTGGCGCAATGTACCTACGGTGGCGCAACTTACGCTATCCCCCTGGGATGCTCGATCACCCGTTGCGTGGCCAGTGAGTCGTTGGCAGATCAACTGCGCGGTGCTTCAGATGAACGCGACCCGGCGGTTCCGCTCCAACGGTTGATCGATGCCTTGGCTGCGACCGACCCTGCGCCAACAACCGATGTTCTACAGCTCAAGGATGTGGATCCGCAGGCACTCGTAGATCGCTTCCTAACACTCGCCTTCGCCAGCACGCAACGCAACCCTCAATATGGAATTGTGCTCGATCTCGAGACAATGCAGCCGCGGTTGACGGCATCTGAGTTCGTGAGGGGGGCGGAACTGCTGTTGCAGCTGTCGACACAGGCCGATGGTGGCCGTCAAGCCACGGTGGGCACGCACGCGAATGCGTGGAAGTGGGCCGCCACCCACGCGCAATCCGCACTGGCCATTGCCACAGTGACTCAGTTATCCCCCGAGTCGACGATTGTCGCCAGCGGTGCCGTGATCGAATTCAGCGACGGCGCGGTACTCAACACAGGCGGTGGTTTGATCGCCGCCATGGCAACAGAGTGCCGGCAGTCACACCACAGCAAGCTTTTCCTGCAATGGCTAAGCGAGCCCCAAACCGCTGTCGTCCTCGCGCCGCTGATCCTGGGAGTTGATTCCCCCCAGCCATCCGCGCTCGGTGCGATGTCCTGGCGGGCACAACAGCGTTTGATGCGAGTGGCTTTAAATGACCAGCTACCGCAAGAGCTGCGGATACCAGGCGCCTTTGAGTTGCGTGCGGAATTGGCCGAGGAACTGTTGGCGATGCTCAACGGCAGCAAGAGCCCCGTCGCAGCGCTTGAGGCTGCTCAGAAACGATGGCTTGTGGTCATCGAACCGAAACGCGAAGAAATGAAGCACGAGTATCAACTCAGTTTGGGGCTTAAAGAGAAATAGATAGAAGGGAGGCGGGAGCCTCCGTTCAGTGCGTTCCCAGGCAGAGCCTGGGAACGAGGGCAGAGCCTGGGAACGAGGGCAGAGCCTGGGAACGAGGGCAGAGCCTGGGAACGAGGCTACTGCCAGAGACTAGCGAGGGCGGGTAGCAGCACCGTCCAGACGGTTCGCAGCGAAAGTACAACGACGAGCACAAAGCCTGCGAAACCGAGGGCTAACAGCCAGTTCGGTACAAGCCGCCGCTGGCGCACCTCGGGACGCATGGCTAGCCACAAGATCGATCCCGCCAACAGTGGATTGCCGAGGATGGTCAGCGATTGAGCAAACACAATCAGGCTGGCCGTGTTGAATGAAACGGCTTTGACAGCGATCGCAATCGCCATTCCGATCAGCAAAGATGCAATGGTGGCGATGCGTGGAGCACGCTCGTTGATGTTGCTGCCGTATCCAAAACCGTCGGACAGCACACAGCCACCAATCATCGCATTGACCAAAAACGAACTGAGAGCACCAGCCATAATCCCCAAGCAAAAGAGCCAAGTCGCCGCTGGGCCAAACAAGGGTCGCAGCTGCTTGGCTACGTCGGCTGCTGAGTTCAGTTGGGTGATGTTGGGATTCTGATAGAAGGCAGCCGCAGCGGTCACCATGATCATCAGCGACATCAAGCCCAGGGTGCTGATGCCCACGATGGCATCGACAGTTCCCGTGGCAAGCTGTTCGCTGCGCCAATTCCGTTGCTTGACCAAGTACGCTTGATAGAAGGCGGCTCCGACCGAGAAAGTTGTGGCGACGAGCGCTAACATCGCTAACACGTTGTCGCTAGTCGCTGGGTTGGGAGCGGAGGTCGAGAGGAGTTGACTTATGTTCGGCAACATGCCGCCGAGAGTGGCGGTCAGCGATGGGCGAGCCATGACGAGATTCGCGGCGAAGGCGAGCAGCATCAGTCCCACCATCAGTTTCATCGCCCGTTCGACGGCCGTGTATAAGTTGCGAGCAACCAGCAGCGACGCAATGACCGCCGCATTCAACGCGACTAACACCGCGATCGTCCAGTAGTTGCCCGCTTGGCTTGCATCCCCACCATCGAAAAGCGGTTCGATCGCAAACAGCACCCCCAGGTTATTGCTGAACTGGAAGCTGGCGGCAACCAAAAAAAGGCAACTCCCGACCACCGCCGCAAAGGTGCGAGAAACGCGGCGGGCCAATTCTTCGCAGGGCGAATGCTCCAGCGCCATTCCCACTCGCATCGCAATCCCGGTCATGGCCAGCATCAGCCCACATGCCAGCGCCAGTACCCAAACGGCAGAGTAACCGAACTGCCAACCCACTTTCGAGTTGGTGAGGATACTCCCTGGACCGAGCACGACGGAGGCCACAATCACCGCCGGACCGACTTGACGAAGTTGCTGCCGCCAACCGGGTGCAACTGCATGTACACCTGTTGATTTAGGGACCGGCATATCACCGGGATCACCACCACCACCACCCGCAGTCGATTCTGTGTCTGGGTCAACAGCCGGTGGCTTGCTCATCGTATACAGCTCCCGGCTGAGTGGTTTTAGAGTGCCCGCAGGACTTCCGTGGCCGCATCGATCGTCTTGTCGATCAACGCAGGTGTGTGTTGCGACGAGAAGAACAGCGCTTCGAACTGACTGCACGGCATGTAAACACCGCGATGCACCAGACCCCAGAAGTAAGCGGCGAATTTCTCACGATCGCAGAGCTTGGCTTCCTGCCAACTCAGCACCGGTCGATCGACAAAGAACAGGGTCAGCATGCTGCCCACCCGTTGCACTTGATGCTCAATCCCTGCCGCCTGGGCAGCCTGACTCAGCCCTGCTCCTAGTCGCCCGCCTTGTTCGTCGAGGTAAGCGTAAGGAGATTCATCCCGCAATAGCTTCAATGTCGCCGCGCCAGCTGCGGTGGCTAGCGGATTGCCGCTGAGCGTTCCTGCCTGGAAGACTTTGCCAGCCGGGAGTATCTGATCCATCAAGTCGGCACGACCACCGTAGGCTCCCAGCGGCAGTCCACCGCCGACAATTTTGCCCAGTGTGGTCAGATCGGGAGTAACGCCATAGAGTGCTTGCGCGCCGCCGTACGCTACGCGGAAGCCACTCATGACTTCGTCGAAAATCAAGATCGCACCGTGCAGGGTACATAGAGCCCGCGCGGCTTCTAGAAACCCCGGCTGGGGTGGCACGCAGCCCATGTTGCCAACCACTGGCTCAAGAATAACGCAGGCAATCTGTTGACCCATTTGTTCGAAGGTGGCTTCGAGCATGGCCGTATCGTTGGTCTCTAGCACCACGGTGTCTTGACTTGTCCCGCGCGTGACGCCGGGCGAATCGGGGACACCCAAGTTGGCCGCTGAGCTGCCAGCGGACACCAGCAAGCTATCGACGTGTCCATGATAGTTGCCAGCGAACTTGATGACTTTGTCGCGGCCTGTGGCTCCTCGCGCCAAGCGAATGGCACTCATCGTGGCTTCGGTGCCACTGTTGACCAAACGCAATTTTTCGACGCTCGGCACCGCCTCGACGACCAATTCGGCCAGCTCGCTCTCCGCTTCGGTTGGCGCGCCGTAACTGGTCCCTTTTTCAGCCGCCTTTTGGATCGCCTCGATGACTTCGGGCCGCGCATGTCCCAGGATCATGGGACCCCAAGAGCCGATGTAGTCGATCAACTGATTGCCATCGATGTCGATCAGATAAGGCCCTGTGCCACGCTCGATAAACAGTGGCGTGCCACCGACGGCGCCAAACGCACGCGCAGGACTGTTGACACCACCGGGCATCATGCGATTGGCGCGTTGGAAGGCAACCTTCGACCGCGATTGATTGAATGAGTTGACGGCTGGCTGAGTCAATGCGTTACTCTCCGTGGGGTTGTGAAGCAATTTTAAAAAAAGGTTTGGCTTGGAGCGAGCTACGAGACTGCGGTTAGAAAACGCTCTACGAGCCAGTCGGTCGGTTCGATACCGCATGATACACGAATTGTCCCCAAGCCAATGCCCAATTGTTCGCGGGCGGCTGGGGTCAAGCTACGATGGCTGGTTGAAGCGGGGTGGGAAACGGTGGTACTGACGTCGCCCAGTGATGGGACGAACTGAATCTCGGGCTTCAAGCGATCGAGCAACCCTTGCAGTTGCCCGCCGTTTGCGTTGACCCGAAAGCTGAGCATCCAGCCGTAGCCACCCCGGAGTTGCTGTGTGGCCAAGGGGTGTTGCGGATGTTTGGGCAAGCCCGGGTAGTCGACCGCTTCGACCGCCGGATGTTGGCTGAGCGCCTTTGACAGCGCCAGTGCGTTGGCGCACGCCCGCTCCATGCGTACCGCCAAAGACATCAGTCCGCGGTGGGTCAAGTAGCAGTCGAGCGGACTGCTGGCCAAGCCGAACGTAGAGACGACATCTTGAATACGCTTGAGGGTGCCGCGGTCATTTCCGGCGACCAATCCCAGCATACTGTCGCTGTGGCCGTTGACCTGTTTGCTCAAGCTCTCGATCACCAAGTCGGCGCCGAGCTTGAGTGGTTGGCAGATGAGGTGGGTGGCAAAGGTATTGTCGACCATGAGCCGTCCACCGGCGGCATGCGTGGCTGCGGCGATCGCAGCGATGTCGGGTACACGCAGGCGAGGATTGCTGAGTGTTTCGATCAGCACTAAGTCGACGCGGCGGGATGCGAGTTCCGCCAACTCGGCGGCGGAGGTCACATCGAAGGGACGGGTGGTTACGTTCCAGCGCGTCATTTCGCCGCAGAACAGTTTATGCGACTTGCCGTACAGTTCGTCGCCGATCCAGACTTGGCCACCCGGCGCAAGTGTGGCCAGAGCGACTGCGCCAATGGCACTCATCCCCTGCGCGGTGATGACTGCTCCAGCGGCCCCATGGAGTAACGCGAGTTTATCCGCCAGCGTCCGCTCGTTAGGATGCCCATCGCGACGATAGACAAAGGCGCCGCTATCGCCGGAGAGTGCACGGTCGGCAGCTTCGGTCGATTCCATTTGCCACACACTGGCCACCGATATCGATTCGGCTTGGGGGCGCGGGAGCGGCGTGTTTGAACTCGGGTGAGTTGGCAGGGAAGCTGGACTTGCAACGGCGTGGTACTCCAGTTCTGCTTCCCAAGGTATGGGCTGCATCCGCGCCGGTGCTGGGGCCGGCGGCTGGGGGCTTGAGGGCTGTGAGCTTGGGGGCTGTGAGCTTGGGGGTTGGGGGAGAGGAGAGTTCTTATCGGGTTCGTTCAACGTTCCGCCCTTGGGTCAGAGGGATGTGCACTCGGCAGTACCAAAAATCTGATATCGTATCGCATCAATTGTTTTCGCGGAGGGATGGAATGACGAGTAAGTATCGCTGGGCAAGCGTGGGGGACGTGAACGCGTTCTTCGGTTTGATGCTCGACAACGTGGCCGGTCTGTTGCTCATTGTGAGTCTGCTGCATCAGACGTTTAACTTCCCCGTTGAATTTGCGTTGCGGTACATGATTCCCGGCACGGCCATCGGCGTGTTGATTGGGGACCTTGCGTTTTTCTTTTTGGCATTCATGTTGGCCAAACGCTTGGGGAGTGATTCGGTGACAGCGATGCCGCTGGGCTTGGATACGCCGAGTACGTTTGGGATGATCTTCTTTGTGCTCGGCCCAGCTTATGTTGCGGCCTTGCCAGCCAGCTTGGAGCAGGATCCGGCGGCCATGCAGGCTGCCGCGATGGCCGCCTGGCAGATCGGGATCTGCAGCATTGTAGTTAGCGGCATCATCAAACTCATCTGCGCCTTTGGGAGCAACTGGGTGCGGCGAGTTGTCCCGCGGGCGGGTTTGCTGGGATCACTGGCAGCGATTGCACTTGTGTTGATCAGTTTTTTACCGCTACTGGACATCCTTGAGCAGCCCCTGGTTGGCTTGGTAGCCTTGGCGATTGTCTTGACTGCACTGGTTGGCCGCGTCCCCTTACCGTTCAAGTTGCCGGGTGCTGTGGGAGGTTTGGTGGTGGCGGGGACCATCTTTGCCATCATGCATGCCACCGGGTACTTGGGCGAGTCGGAAGAGCAATTGTTTGATCCTGCTCAGAATCTGTTTCCGACCGAGTGGCTCGCCGCGTTTTCGTTCGGCTGGCTCGACGCCTTCGGGGCAACCATCAAGTACTTGCCGATCGTGATTCCGTTCGCTATTGCCACGGTGGTCGGTGGCATCGACTGCACGGAAAGTGCTGCTGCGGTAGGAGACCACTATAACACGAATACCGTGATCGGTGTCGAGGCGGTGGCGACGTTGTTAGCGGGACTATGTGGCGCAGTGATTCAGACGACTCCCTACATTGGTCATCCAGCTTATAAGGCGATGGGTGGTCGCGCGGCGTACACGTTGGCTACGGCGATCATGATTGGCCTGTTGGGGACGACCGGCTTGTTCGGATATTTCTATCAATTCATCCCCAAGGCGACTGTCTATCCGATTTTGGTCTTTGTGGGGCTGGAGATTGCTGCGCAAAGTTTCCTGGCCACACCACGGCGGCACTACCCGGCGGTAGCGTTTGCCTGTGTCCCTGCACTTGCCAAGATGGCTGTCTTGCTGCAAGTAACTCAAACCAATGTCATGCTGCTGGCCAACGGGTTTATTCTGACGAGTATCATTTGGGCATCGGCGCTTGCCATGGCCATCGATCGCCGGTTGCTTGCTGCGGCGGTGTTCTATTTCACTGCGGCAGCGATGACGCTTGTCGGGCTCATGCATTCGCCCCTTGCCGAGGAACGCATTGCCTCGCCGGTCAAGTTACCGTTTTTACCCGAGTCAGCGATCTTGCCGAGTGAGCATTTGGGGGTTGTCTTGAATTGGGCTGGTGGTTATTTGATCGTGGGTGTCTTGATGGTTGCTTGGCATTACTATTTGAAAACCACCGATCAACTCACCTCCGCGTTCGAGCAAGAGGACTGAATGCCTGCGGTCACTGGTATTTCGTTTTTGGCACTGCTCTCGGCTCGCTAAACTCACCGCGACCGGCATGAATTCTGATTTTTTTACACAGAATTTGCGTTCGCAGGCAATTCCGCTACGGTCAATTGTCCCGTTCCCACTCTAAGGTTAAACTGCAGTTTGCCTTCTTGAAACAATGAAATGACACCGCCCTACCTGAGTCGAGTTCGAAAGCTAACCGCTGTCAAATACGACACTCTCCGCGCTTCCTGGAGCTGATACATGACCTCGACCGAGAAATCCACTACTGAAAACTCGATAACCGCACGTCTTCTGTTTGAGGACAAAGAGGTTGAGATGCGAGTGATCGTGGGTTCCGAGAATGAGAAGGCATTGGACATCTCTTCGCTCCGTAAGGACACTGGGCTGATCACGATGGACGAGGGCTATGTGAATACTGGCAGCACCACCAGTTCGATCACCTTCCTGGATGGTGAGGAAGGGGTGCTCCGCTACCGTGGTTATCCCATCGAGCAGATTGCCGAGCATTGCGATTTTGTGGAGACCAGTTATCTATTGATCTACGGCAAGTTGCCGACGGAATCGGAGTTAACGACGTTCCGCGAGTCGATTCGTCGGCACACGATGATTCACGAGGACATGCGGTCGTTCTACAACGGTTTCCCTAAAGACGCGCACCCGATGGCGATCTTGTCCTCCGTTGTAGGAGCACTGTCGACTTTTTACCAGGACTCGCTCGATCCTCACGACGCGCGGCAGGTAGAGGTATCGATCCATCGACTAATGGCCAAGTTGCCGACGATTGCCGCCTACAGCTACAAGAAGTCGATTGGCCAGCCGTTCATGTACCCGCACAACGACCTCTCCTACTGCGAGAACTTCCTGAGGATGATGTTTGCTGTCCCCACGATGGACTACGAACCGGATCCTGTGTTTGTGGAAGCTTTGAATCTGTTGCTCATCTGCCATGCTGACCACGAGCAGAACTGCAGTACGTCGACGGTCCGCATGGTGGGATCATCCAACGCCAACTTGTTTGCATCGATATCTGCTGGCATCTGCGCTCTGTGGGGGCCTTTGCATGGCGGAGCGAATGAAGCGT
The DNA here is from genome assembly GCA_041751975.1 of Pirellulaceae bacterium. Taxonomy (GTDB): domain Bacteria; phylum Planctomycetota; class Planctomycetia; order Pirellulales; family Pirellulaceae; genus Aureliella. The sequence continues at coordinate 2,137 of JBGSHW010000197.1, read as the reverse complement.
GTATCAACATGCTTCAGCAAATTGTGGCCGATGGTGGCAACGTCAAGAAGTATGTTGACAAGGCGAAAGACAAATCGGACAACTACCGCTTGATGGGTTTTGGGCACCGTGTTTACAAGAATCGCGATCCGCGGGCGACCATTATCAAGAAGGCCTGTGACAAACTGTTGCTCAAATTGCAGTTGCAAGATCCGTTGTTCGATGTGGCGCAAAAGCTGGAGGCAGTGGCGCTCGAAGATCCCTACTTCATTGAACGCAAGCTCTATCCCAACGTCGACTTCTATTCAGGCATCATCTATCGAGCCATGGGTTTACCGACTCAAATGTTTACGGTGTTGTTTGCCATTGGGCGGCTGCCGGGTTGGATTGCCCACTGGGTCGAAATGCACCAATCCCCTACCTCGAGGATTGGTCGCCCGCGGCAAGTCTACACTGGTCCAACCACGCGCGACGTCGTTCCAATGAGTGAACGCACTTGAGCGTCAGACCCTAAAATACTAGATCATAATTGAGTATGTTGCCCGAACATTCGATTATTGAAGAAGCGATTCGCTTGCTAAGCGAACCACTTAGCCGTCCCGTGGATGAACTTGGGCTGCTGCAGCAGGGCCTGTTGTTTGCTGAGCTATCGAAGATCGCCTATTATTCACCGGATACGGTGTGCGCGGCGACAAAGGCGGTCGGCTTGGATCACTATGAGTACTTTGATCAGGACGGCGCTCAAGCGTATCTGCTCGCCAATCAATTCGATTGTGTGATCGTCTGCCGCGGAACAGAGCCCAACGACTGGAATGACATCAAGGCGGATGTGGATGCCGTTTCGGTCTTGGCGGAGACGGCCGGACGCGTGCACCGTGGTTTCAAATCCGAAGTCGACCATCTTTGGCCCTGCTTGGAATTGGCTCTCAAGGAAAACGAGAAGCCTTTGTGGTTCGCCGGACATTCCTTAGGGGGCGCGATGGCCACGATCTGTGCAGGTCGCTGCAAACTCGCTGAGATCGCTTCCAATCCGGCTGGATTGTTTACTTTCGGTAGCCCGCGGGTTGGCAACCAACGTTTTATCAATTTTGTGAAAATCCCCCATTATCGTTTTGTGAACAACAACGACATCGTGTCGCGAGCTCCACCGCGGTGGTTAGGCTACCGGCACAGCGGCCGCGAACTGTACTTCAATGCCTTTGGACGACTTCGCAAGTACACCCCCTGGCGACGCTTTCGAGATCGCTGGTATGGTTTTTTTCTTGCGCTCCGAAAGTGGAGGCTCGACCATCTGACCGATCATTCCATGCTGCTGTACATCGCCTGTATTCAGCAAGCCATTGACGATGAAGCGAATGGGAAAATACGTCCGGTGCTCAAGTAGTTTGAGGCCGCACTGGATGATTGGATGATTGGATGATTGGATGATTGGATGATTGGATGATTGGTAGCTACCATGGCACGCGACCGCAGCGGCGGACGAGTGGTGGTGATGGCGAGCAAGTAACGTCTAAACGAGTCCGCAAAAGGAGTGATTCTGACCAGCCGGGATGTGGTGGACTCGAACCAGATCAACGGCTAGCCAAGGACATTGATCGCGGCCGCTTGTTGGAAACCGCAATTGAGTTTGGCGGAGCTGGTACGGTGTTGGGCTTGGATATTGCCAAGCAGGAGATAGCGTGCTGCCTGCGATGGGGCCAGGGGAGGTTCGAACGACCCTGGAAGGTTGTCAATCCTCAAGAGCTCGACCTATTGGTGCAGTGGTGTGAGTTTTTGCGTTCACGCTGTGATGGCTTTACGGTGGGTATGGAGTTGACAGGGACCTACGGCGATGGGATACGTTACGCGTTATCCAAGGCTGGGATTAATTTGCAACGCGTCAGTGGCAAGGCGGTGTCGGACTATCAGGAGATTTTCGATGGTGTTCCCAGTCAACAACTTCCTTTAAAAGGAACTTGACAGTGCTAGAAGAGCCCGGAGCGGTGAGCGTCCCTGCGTAATTCAACAGACCGCCGGCCGGCGACAGGTGGCGGAGAACTACGTGAAGGAGCGGCGGCTAGTTCCGTGCCGATCCCATCGGGTCTTTACACTGAGAGCCCCCGCTGAGAAAGAGCCGCCGCTGAGAGAGCCGACGTGCCAGCGCGTCACGCGCTGGCAC
>JBGSHW010000196.1:0-20262 GCA_041751975.1 Pirellulaceae bacterium | reverse complement strand
AAAACCCTCACGGTTTGGGCTCTTCCGCTTTCGCTCGCCGCTACTTACGGAATCGATTTTTCTTTCTTTTCCTCCAGGTACTTAGATGTTTCAGTTCCCTGGGTTGGCCACCTATACCTATGTATTTAGTATAGATCATTCGGGTATCTCGGGATTAACACTCGTTTGTCAGCTCCCCCAAGCTTTTCGCAGACTTCCACGCCCTTCATCGCCTTCTAATGCCAAGACATCCCCCGTGCGCCCTTAGTAACTTGACCACCGAAATCTTGAACTCTCACCTCACCAACCCCAAAGGGCTAACTCAATGAAAGACTTTCAATCGGTGCATCGTCAGGATGAATTTCCTGACTTCACTAGGGTTTAACCCCTAGCATCCCATTGCTGTGACTGACTTTCACCAGCCCAGCGTCTCTCAGCGCTCGTTTCGTATTTGTTACCAACCTAAGCTACCAAAGCGTGTGTTAACCACACCCTCTAGTCGCCTCGATTGATTCCAGCATTGTAGTCTCAACGCCACCTTAAGATTGCTCCTCTTGCGAGACACAACCCGTTGGCACGTTGTAATTTAGATGCCTATTACCAATCAACCAAATTGTCAAAGATCAGCGTTGCACCACTCGAAAGTTCCCTTTCGGTGGGGCCCAGTACTTTACGGCCTAGGTTTCACTTCGTCAACCGCAATCTTAAAGTTTTTAAGTTTGCGTCGCGTCCGTTTCCTGAACCGTGAGAGAGAAGATCATCTCGATTTTCTCACTCACCGCAACCCCAACTCTTCACACTTCCTTAAAAAAGTTTTAGAGCTGTTTTTGCGGCCAAACTTGCGTACCTAGTGGAGGTGAACGGACTTGAACCGATGACCCCCTGCGTGCAAAGCAGGTGCTCTCCCAACTGAGCTACACCCCCAAAGTCTTTGTCGCAAGCTTCTTTCTCGTAGGGTGAGAAGTGTGCCGTGTCGGGATTGAAAAGTAAAGGCCACTATGGCCAACTTTCCAAAACTTCACCCGCAACCTTCCTACCCCAGTTGAGTGGGCGCGCCAGAATTCGAATCTGGGACCTCGTCGTTATCAGCGACGCGCTCTAACCAACTGAGCTACGCGCCCTCACCCGAAACGCCTCGCGGCATTCCGTGAAGGAGTTCGAAAATCGTAGCCAAAGGATCGGCCCTGTCAACCTTCAACCACCTTTAAAACCTTGCTCTTCGGGTGGAATTCAGTCCATCGACCTCCCCTGGCCCGCAACTTGAGCAAACTTATTCTTCCGATCTTGGCCAAAATTCGCTTCAGAAACGAGATTCGCGCCGCAGACGACAAATGCTACAAAACAGCATGAGGATCCCGGCCCACGCCGGTTGACCACCAATTTTTGATTCGAATCACGCACGATCCATCACACCAAGGAGCAGGTAGGGATGCACTGCGAATTAAACTTTCCCACCCACCAATTACGCAATCGACCAGCCAACGGCCGTGCAGCGGTGCCGAAACCAAGCCCTCGCGGACGCCGCGACCTAAATATCCTTCTTTGCACGCCACTGCTGCTAACTGCCGTTTGGTGCAATCCGGCCGCCCACGCCGACGACCCCCCACCGGAACTCACCAAGGCCATGACCTACAATCCACGCCAAGCGGAAGTGGATTACGAAAAGGTGGATCCGGCCAAGCTGGGCGAATGCACTATCGAAAAAGTTGCGCGTCCAGCGGGCAAAGGCTTCCTTGTCAGCGGACCCGCCGGACAACCGCTGCGCTGGTTCGCCGATACCAACAGCGACAACCGACTCGACCGCTGGAGCTACTACAGCGCGGGGGTCGAAGTGTATCGCGAATCGGATACGGACTTCAACGGAACGGCCGACGAGTTCCGTTGGCTGAGCACGGGCGGACTGCGGTGGGGCATCGATGCCAACGAGGATGGCGTGATCGACAGCTGGCGGATGATCTCCGCTGAGGAAGTCTCGGCAGAGACGGTCCGTGCAGCCTCCGCGCGGGATGCAGAGCAATTCAAGCGTTTGCTGATCACCCCTGAGGAAATCCGCGGACTCAAACTGGGCAAAGAAAAACAAGAGCAATTGCTGCAGCGCGTCGCCGACGCGGCCACCCTATTCAAAGACTGGGCTGCCGGGCAGAACATTGTTAACTCGAAGAGCAAGTGGACCAACTTCGGTGCCGACAAGCCGGGAATAGTCCCAGCCGGTACCGAAGATTCCGAGCAAGACATCGTGGTCTATGAAAACGCCGTAGCACTGCTCGAAAACGAAGGGACCGCCCGCCAACTACTGGTCGGCACACTCATCCAAGTCGGTCAGAATTGGCGGCTGGTCGACCTGCCACGCGCCGTAAACGAAGGAGAGGTGCTGAGCGATGCTGGCGTCTTCTTCTCAGCCTCCTTCACCCCTCGCGGAAGTGCAACCAGTGACTCGATGCCGTCCGAAGGAATCAGCCAAGCCATGCAGCGGTTGGTCACAGAACTGCAAGCCGTGGACGAGAAACTGGTCAACGGACAAGGTGACACTGCAGCGTTGCAAGCCAAACGTGCGGATGTGCTCGAAAAGTTGGTCTCTGCCGCCGACGGTGATGACGAACGCAAGACCTGGATTCAACAGTTCGCCGACACAGTCAGCGCCGCCGCACAAACCGGTGAATACCCAACCGGCGTGGCGCGACTCCAAGATTTCACCACCAAACTCACCTCCGTCAAGGCATCCGACGAAGAGGTAGCCTATGTCGCCTTCCGCACATTGACCGCCGATCACAACCAGAAGATGCAACAGCCTAAAGCGGAGTTCGAGGCCCTGCAGAAAGAGTACTTGGACAACCTGCGTGACTACGTCACTTCATACCCCAACAGCAAGGACTCAGCGGAGGCGATGATTCAAATCGCGCTCTCAGCTGAATTCTCGGGTGAAGCCAAAGAAGCGGCTGTCTGGTACGCCAAAGCTGCCAAGGCATTCCCCGACACCATGCCCGGTAAAAAAGCGGAAGGCGCCATGCGCCGACTCAACTTGACCGGTAAGTCCTTTAGCATCGCAGGCAACACGCTGGACGGAAAGTCATTTTCGTCCGAGGCTTATCTGGGCGGCCCAATCATTTACCACTGCTGGGCCAGTTGGTGCGAAGGCTGCAAAGCCGAGATGCGGGCACTTAAAGAATTGCAGGCAAAATACGCCAAAAGCAAACTCCGAATCGTCGGCATCAACCTCGACAACCAGTCCACCCAAGGACTTGCATTCCTCAAACAAAACCCCTTTCCTTGGGCCCATCTGCACGACGAAGGGGGCCTTGAGAGCACTCTAGCTGTCGGCTACGGCGTCCTGACACTCCCCGCTAACTTTGTAGTGGACAAGAGTGGAAAAGTGGTCAAAACGGGCGTCCACTGGACCGAACTCGATGCCGTCATCGAAGAGCTGATCAAGTAGTTGCATGAGAGAAATCCGCTGGGGATGCTCACGGGCCTCCCCAGCGAAAACCCAGGCTCAGTTCGGCGTTTTACGATAAAAACTACGTTTTCTAACCTTCAAGAACGAAGACCCCTCCCGAAAAAAGACTTAGCGAATAGGACTTAAGACGGTAGCAGGTACCCCCTGCTATCGTTTCTCTTTTTTAAAATTCCGAAGAAAAAGACTAAAGTCTGAGGTGACTCGCCCACCAAAAAACTGCTATACCCTGGTATCTCGCGACCCACACACAGCCCATTTCGGAAGGAATCGAAGATGGAGCGATTGATCGAAACGGCGGCCATGTGCTCAGCCATGGCGGCCCCGCTACTCGCAATGTGGGCCATCACCTGCCTCCACACGACCCGCGCAGCACACCTAGCCTGGGCCGCGCAAGCAATTTACTTCGTGGTGTTGCTCGCCGTAGCTGGCTTAACGGTCCGAACCATGATGGCCAACGACGGCTGCTGGCTCATCCACACGTCAACGCTCGGCGTCATGATTGTCTCGGGCGTGATGCGCAAGCCGAGCGACAGCGAACTCTGGGAAACCCACTCGGCCCTGTAACAACGCCGCCTAGCCCTCCCCGCAGTCGCTCGATTTCTCCGTAGTGGAGCTTGCTAAAGATCCCCTGTTTTTCAGGAGCTTTAGCAAGCTCTACTACGGTCAATCAGCAATTAACGACATTCAACGCCAGCCCTCCCAGGCTGGTTTCTTTGTACTTGCTTTGCATGTCGATCCCTGTCTGACGCATCGTCTCGATGACTTTGTCCAATGAAACACGATGCTTGCCGTCGCCAAACAGTACCGCCAAACGCGCCGCATTGATGGCCTTGATGGCCCCCATCGCGTTGCGTTCAATACAAGGCACCTGCACCAAGCCCGCCACGGGATCGCAGGTCAACCCCAAGTTGTGCTCCATGCCGATCTCGGCTGCGTTCTCGATTTGAGCCGGCGTGCCTCCCATGACGGAAGCCAACCCACCAGCGGCCATCGAACACGCCACACCAACCTCCCCCTGACAACCCATCTCCGCGGCGGACAACGAAGCGTTACGCTTGTACAACATGCCAATGGCCGATGCGGTCATCAAGAATGTGTGGATCGATTGACGTTGCGCTGCGGCAGTCTTGGCCGCCATGAAGTCGACGTAATAAGCGAGCACCGCCGGGATAACCCCAGCAGCCCCATTGGTCGGCGCCGTTACCACTCGCCCTCCGGCAGCGTTTTCTTCGTTGACCGCCAGGGCATAGAGCGTGACCCAGTCCATGCGTTGCATCGGATCCACCAGACACCCCTGAGCGTCGATGTTGGGAGTCGTTTTCAGCCGCTGAAAGATGCCGGGAGCGCGGCGCGGAATGTTTAAGCCTCCAGGCAAAATGCCAGCATGCACGCAGCCAGCATCAATGCAACTGCGCATCACCCCCCAAATCTCGTCCAGCTGCCCTGCGATCGCTTCCGCGGGCTGGTAGGTCAGCTCATTCGCGTAAACAACGTCCGCGATCGACAACCCGCGAGCCTCGCAAATACCGAGCAATTCATCGGCCGAAGCAAAAGGATAAGGCAATTGCGGTGCACCTGAATTGTGGTCCCCCTTGGCCGCCAACTGGTGTTCGTCAACGACAAAGCCACCTCCCACGGAAAAATACGTGGAGGTAACCAATGTTTTTCCATCGCCGTCACAAGCAGTGCACCGCAAGCCGTTGGGATGCTCCGGCAAGAATTCGTCGCGATGAAAAACCAGATCGCTGGCGAGGTGAAACGGCAGCGGGTATTGCCCAAGCCAGCTTAGCGATTTTGAACGCTCGACTTCTTCAAACAGTTTGTCCAGCGCTTCGGGAGCAACCGTGCGAGGATGTTCACCGCACAACCCGGCGATGACCGCGCGATCGGTTCGATGCCCGATGCCGGTGAGCGCCAGTGAGCCGAAGAGATCGACCCGCAACTCGGCGACCGTCGTCGGCCGATGCTTTTCCTGCAGCTCCTTGACGAAACGCAGAGCGGCGATCATCGGGCCTACCGTATGCGAGCTGCTCGGACCAATGCCGATCTTCAACAATTCAAAAAGACTAATCAATTGATCCCCCTTAGTGGAGCTTGCTAAAGCTCCCCTTCCCTCGCAGGCGGCTCGCCAGGTAAGTAGTCTAGGGCTTGATCGAAGCGGATGTGAGCCTCGCGCGGACTGTCGAGACCTACTTTCGCAAAGCAATGACGCTGAATGCGCAACTGGCGCCGAGGTTTGCTGCGTCCTAACTGGTTGCCGACCCTGCCTTGTTCATCGGAACGTTCAATACAATCCACTGACCCCGCAGCGCAGGATCGGCAATTATGCATTGGGGCGGCGGCGTTTATCTTTGCGCGTACCACGCTGGGTCGACGATTTGACCGCCGGCTTCTCCAGCATCTGCACCATTTCTTGAAAACGGGTCTTGGGCTTCTGCACGACCGGCTCGCGATTCCTCCGCCCTGCCCCACCCTTCGGCTTGGAGGGCTCCATGTCGTCGGAGCCACCATCGTTGCCATCACTCCCACCATCGCTGATTAGCGGCTTAGCTGGAGTGATACGCTTGATCAACTTCCGCTCCACCAAAGACCAGAGGCTAGAGGTGATAAAATAAATACACAGACCACTGGGGACCTTGAAGAACAGAACACCCATGAACACAGTCATGATTTGCATCATGTTTTGCGTCATCCGCGTCTGCTCATCGGTCGCCTTGGGCATCAAGATCTTCTGCTGAAGCAGGAACAGACCGACGGTGACCATGGGCAAAATATTGAAGTAGGGGCCCAACCAACCCGTGCCACGCCCTGCCAGGAAGTCGGGCATCCAGCTGCTCCAATCCAGCAGCTGGTCGGGCCCAGCCAAGTTGGAGCACCACGACAGACCGGGAATAAGAGCCGCCTGCCGCAGCGAGATATCGACGCTCAAGCAGCGATAAAGTCCGATAAAGATCGGTAACTGAATGAACATCGGAAGGCAGCCCGCCAGCGGCTTGAAGTTGTGCTTGGCGTACAGCTCCTGCATCGCCTTGGCACGCTTTTCCATGTTGTCCTTGTATTTTTCATTGATCTTCGCCAACTCCGGCTGCAACTCGCTCATCCGTTGGGCGTTCATGGCCGCCTTGCGTCCCAGCGGGAACATCGCACCGCGGACACAGACCGTGAGCATCACGATCGCCAAGCCATAGTTGCCGGAAATCTGATAGAAAAAGTGAAGGATGTAGCCGAGCGGTTTAGCGACCAGCGGAAACCAGCCGTACTCAATCGCTTCGTCTAGCCCGTGTGCGGCGAGGATCGTGTTGTCCTTGGGACCGATAAATACATGGTAGCGTTGACTGAGATCCCCGCCGGCCGGGATGACTTGGTCTTGCGTATCAAACCAGAACGAAGCATTGGTCCCCTGACTCTTCGACTTCGGAACCTCGTTGACGTTGGCCAACGCAGAGGCGGCTGCTTGCCTTAAATTCCCAAGCGACTGAGGTTGCTCGGGATGAGGCAAAATGGAGGCGTTGAAGTATTGCGCATCGAGTCCCAGGTACTTCAGATTGCGAGTCTCAATCGGCTCGTTCTCCGACAGCACAACCAGATCGGGTTGCGAGGGATTTTTCAGAGCCCTGGTATGGATCTCGCGGGAGGTTTTGATCGCGTGGCTATCTGGAATGTCGTTGGCATAAGCCACGTCGCGACTTCCAGCTCCGCTGAAAAACGAGGGGCTGATTTTGACCGAATACCACCAGCCCTCGAGCGTTAGCCCAGCCAAACCCTCTTGCCGAAGGGAAACTGTTACCTCTTTGTCATTGCGATTGACGACGACCGTTTCCATGTCGAGGATAAAACCGTCCGAGCGTCCGCCGGCGGGGAGCAACCGATAACGCTTGACCAAATCCAGCTTCGGTGGTCGACCGCTGTTGACCAAAAAGCTGTCGAGCGGCAAGCGGAACTCAACCCCTTGTCCTCCATCCACCTCGAGTGGCAGCACTTCCCAGTCGATTTCGAGTGTCTCCCGGAGCGCTGGCAGTGACTGCAGTCCGGTGGGGATACGGGTCCCTTCGAGCGAAGCTAGGCTGGTGCGCAGGCTGGGCCGCGCCAAGTTGCCTTCGACCACCTCGGACTCAAACGGACGCATACGCACGATATCGAGCGGTGCTTCGGTGAGCGTTATAGTGTAGACCAGCGTCTGAGCTTGACCGTTGGCCTGCCGCTCCACTCGGACTTCGACCTGTTGTCCCGGCTTGCTTTCCTTGAGTGCGGTTTCGAGCGCCGCGAGGGAATCGAGCGAACGACCGGCAAATTCGAGCAAAACATCATCTACTTGCAGCCCACCTGGAGCGGTCGGCGAAACCGCCAGAGCTGCTGGCGAGCCATCGGGAAGGCTGCGGATCCGCAAGCCACTGGACGCTTCGATTACACCCAAGTAACCCGCATAACCCCCTTCGTGTTCCAGCGCGCGGTAGACGAAACCGCCATTCTTTTTTCGCCCGACCAACTCAGTCCGTTCGACCCCCGCGCCGCGCGTGGTCAGGGTGACCAACATGTTGTAGCCCTGGGTTGGATCCATTGAACCCAATGTCACGACTTGACTGGGGTGATTGGGCCGAGCCGGCTGGTCCGTGTCGACCAGGGCCGGATCAACCAGGGCCGGATCAACGGCGCCGTCGGCACCTGGTGCGCCACCAATCTCAGCCTGAACCGGTGGACCGGGTTCGTCCCGCAACAAGGGATCGGCGTTGGGGACCACCACTTTCCCAGCATTCGGGTCGACCTTGGGAGGCTCCGGTTGGCGCAGGCTCATCCAGAGGAAGAACATCGCAGTGGTGAGCATTAGCCACGTTAAGAATCGTCGATCCACGTAATCAGTCTCGCATAGGGCGGGAGTTCGGCACAATTGCAGTCTGTAATTCTGGCCCTGCGTGCCGATCTTGGCTAGGCCAACCGCAGGTAGTTATAACGCCTGCGGTAGTAACTTGCGAATTAAGACCCTTTTAAGCCTAGCCAAGTAAAGGGGCGATTAAACTAACATGACAAGCCAGTTCTTCAACAATTCTCACTTCGCACCTCGTTTCGCTACCAAGGTAATGCCAAAAACGAGCAGCACAAAAGCCGACAAAACTACGTTTAAGACCACTCCTTGAACGAGTGTGGTTGCCAAAACCTGGCCAAAACTGCCCATCCCCGCCCCAAGCCTGCTCCCCCCCCCAATCGTTAATCCCCAAACAGAGTCGATGATGGATATCGAGAGCAGGCCGCAAAACATGTCGAGCGTCCCACCCACGGGAAAAATAATGGAGATGACTAAGCGTGTTATGTAGCCAATCCTCAGAGCCAAACGCAATGACTTGTTGCGACGCCAACTCGATTGCTGAGTTAACTGGTCGGCGAAGACATAGCCGACGATGAAGATTAGCACCCCCAGCAACATGGCAAGAGCTTGCATCGAGGCAACCGTACCGAGTCCCCAAACAAAGCTCGGTATGGCGCTCACCGAACAGACCAGGCCCCAAACCATGAGCGAGCCAAGCCAACTGCGTCGCTTTTCCGTTGGCGAAGAGTCGGCCAAGTCCGCTTCTGGCGGTCGCAGCCCTACGTCGCCGATCGGCGGTGCGTAAGGATTCTGCCTCTGCGAATCTTCCAAAAAACTCCCCCCTCGCGAGAAAAACCTCGATACCTCGCAATGAATAAGCAAAGCATCTGTCAATTTGACACCTAACCCGCCGAATGCGACTTTACCGGTCCAATGCGATCCCAAAAAATCGTTCGCTCGATTGCCTACACCCTTCTTTACTAGGGCTGCCACACGTTACCGCACGTCCCAGGTGGATCGGTAGCCCTAGGCCAATCCACCCGTGGCACGCTCTTTGCATAGAAGGCGTCGCACGTGTCTAAACTGCCAGAGTGGCTTACCCTCTGACAGTTTACTCGTTTTTGCCTGTGGCTCGCATCTCCTAGCGTTTCGGTGGAAATTGTTTTCTTCAGGGACGCTGCAGATTTCGACCTTCGAGGTCCAAGAACTCCGCTTCGCTCCAGCCAACCCATACGAGGCCGAAGCACGTGAAAACGAGTGCACTGACTGAGGTCCTTGGCTGGCAGTCCCGAGACTGGTCCGAAACGACCCCGCAATAGCTCCAACGACGGCTCCAACGACCTAGCCCCTAGGCAAATAGAAACAACCGATTACTCGAATTCTCTTGTCGATAGAATTCTCAATCCACACCGGAGGATATTGAACGTGGCAAAACAGATGGTTTTCAATGATGACGCGCGGCAGCCGCTGCTCGCAGGCGTCTCGAAGCTGGCTCGAGCTGTGCGCAGCACACTTGGGCCACGTGGTCGCAACGCCGTACTGGACAAAGGCTGGGGTTCACCCAAAGTCACCAAAGACGGCGTGACGGTTGCCGAAGACATTGAACTGGACGACCCCTTCGAAAACCTGGGAGCTCAGCTGGTCAAGGAAGCGGCCAGCAAGACCAACGATGTCGCTGGAGACGGCACAACCACCGCGACCGTTCTCGCCGAAGCCATCTTCCGCGAAGGGCTGAAGATGATTGCCGCCGGAGCGGATCCAATGGCGCTCTCACGCGGTATCGCGAAAGCAGTTGAAACCGTCTCCGACACGCTCACCAAGATGTCGATCAAGATCGACGAGAAGAGCAAGAAGGAAATCAAGCAAGTTGCCACGATTGCCGGTAACAATGATCCAACGATCGGTGACGTGCTGGCCGACGCCTTCCTGAAGGTTGGTAAAGATGGGGTGATCACCGTAGAAGAAGGACGCAGCAGCGAGACAACGGTCGAAGTCGTCGAGGGTATGCAGTTTGACCGCGGCTTCCTGTCGCCTCACTTTGTAACCAATCCCGATGAAGTGGCTGTCGAACTCGATGACTGCCACATCCTATTGTTCGAAGAAAAAATTAGCTCGAACAAAAAGTTAATCCCACTGCTCGAAGCCACCAGCAAGGCCAAGAAGCCGCTGCTGATCATCGCTGAAGACATCGACGGCGAAGCCCTGGCTACCCTCGTGGTCAACAAGATGCGCGGCATCCTGAGCGTTTGTGCCGTCAAAGCTCCAGGCTATGGCGACCGCCGTAAGGCCATCATGGGCGACCTAGCCGCACTCACCGGTGGCCAAGCAATTTTCAAGGATCTGGGAATCGACCTGGAGAGCGTTAAGCTGTCGGACCTCGGCCGGGCCAAGAAAGTACGCATCACCAGCGAGCAAACAATCATCGTCGGTGGCGCTGGCAAAAAAGATGCCATCGTCGGCCGGGCCGATCAGATCCGCCGCGAAATCGAACACACCGACAGCGATTATGACCGCGAAAAGCTGCAAGAGCGGCTGGCTAAGTTAGCTGGAGGCGTAGCTCAAATCTCCGTAGGGGCTGCCACCGAAACCGAAATGAAAGAACGCAAGGCATTGCTCGACGATGCCAAGGCTGCGACCCAAGCCGCCTTGCACGAAGGGATCGTCCCCGGCGGTGGTGTGGCCCTTATCCGCTGCGAACCAGCCCTCCGCAAAATGCAACTCGAAGGTGACGAGCGGCTCGGCGCTAACATCATCATCAATGTGTTGGACTATCCGCTGCGAGCCATTGCCAACAACGCTGGCATCGACGGTGCTGTCGTCGTCAATCGCGTTCGCCAGCAGAAGACCAAGACGGAAGGCTACGATGCCAATACCGACACGTACACCGACATGGTGGCCGCCGGTATCATCGACCCTGCCAAAGTCGTCCGCACGGCACTTCAAAACGCAGCCAGTGTCGCCTCGCTGCTTTTGACCACCGAATCGCTCATCACCGACATTCCAAAGGAAGAGGAAGAGGGTGGCCAAGATCATCACGACCACGGCATGGGTGGCATGGGTGGCATGGACCCGATGGGTGGCATGGGCGGAATGGGTGGCATGGGCGGAATGATGTAAGCCACCAGCTGTCATCCAGATACTCAAAGCAACCCTTGTACGAATAAAGCCCCCTTCGCTCCGGCGAAGGGACGCAGTCATCAAAGGCTGCACAATCACTGAAACATTCAATCTCAAATAGACAGGAATCCGCAAACATGGCCAAGCTAAAAATTCGTCCACTCGATGACCGTATCGTTGTTAAGCCAGAAGAAGCCGAAGAGACCACAGCTGGCGGTATCGTCCTACCTGACTCTGCCAAGGAAAAGCCTCAGCGCGGCACCGTCTTAGCGGTTGGTCCAGGGCGTTTGCTCGACAGTGGTAATCGGGGTGCCTTGTCCGTTGCAGTCGGCGACGTCGTCATTTACGGCAAGTACGGCGGAAACGAATTGGAAGTTGATGGCGAAGAAGTCAAGATCCTCCGCGAAAGCGACATCTTGGCCAAGATCCTCGCCTAGTTGGCGCTGGCCATTTAGCCGTCCATCCCAGTCGCTAGCCATGAAGTAGGCTTAATACGCTGTCGGCACATGCCGCAGCCACTGCCATGGCGAGCACCCCCGTTACAACAGACACATCTACAAATAAGGATCCATAGCGTGGCTAAGCAGCTAATGTTTGAAGATCACGCACGCTCGCGCATGCTGCAGGGCGTCGAGAAGCTGGCGAATGCCGTGGCAGTGACCATGGGCCCAACCGGCCGCAACGTGATTATTGATAAGAGTTTTGGTGGACCAACCGTTACCAAAGATGGTGTGACGGTCGCCAAAGAAATCGAATTGGAAGATCGCTTCGAGAACATGGGCGCCAAGCTCGTGGTAGAAGTCGCTCAAAAGACCAGCGACCTGGCTGGCGACGGCACCACCACGGCCACCATCTTGGCACGAGCCATCTTCAAGGAAGGGCTCCGCAACATCGTCGCGGGCAGCAATCCAGCCGCCATTCGTCGCGGTATTGAGAAGGCGGTAGAGGCTGCCGTTGTTCGACTGCACGAGATTGGCAAGCCGGTGAGTGATCGTCAGCAAGTGGCTCACGTGGGGGCGATCAGCGCTAACAGCGACATGGTCATCGGCGACCTGTTGGCCGAAGCCCTCGAGCGGGTTGGCAAGGATGGGGTGATCACGGTTGAAGAGGCCAAGACAGCCCAAACAACCGTTGAATACGTCGACGGGATGCAGTTCGATAAGGGCTTTATCTCGCCTTACTTCATCACCGATCCAGGCAACATGACCTGCACGTTCACCGATGCTTTGGTCTTGCTGTACGAAAAGAAGATCAGCAACATTCGCGACTTGGTGCCTGTGCTTGAAAAGGCAGCACAAAGCGGGCGCCCGCTGTTGATCATCGCCGAAGATGTCGACGCCGAGGCACTGACCTTGCTCGTCGTCAACAAGCTGCGTGGGACCCTCAACGTCTGTGCCGTTAAGGCACCTGGCTTCGGCGATCGCCGCAAGGCCATGATGGGTGACATTGCGACCTTGACCGGTGGTCAGTTCATCAGCGAAGATCTCGGCATCCAACTCGAGAAAATCACGCTCGAGCAACTAGGCCGCGCCAAAAAGTTGGTGGTGGAGAAGGGGAACACGACCATCGTTGAAGGGGGTGGAGACCGCAAGGCCATCGACCAACGCGTCGCCCAGATTCGTGCCCAGATCGAGCAAACCGACTCCGAGTACGATCGCGAAAAGCTGCAAGAGCGCCTGGCCAAGCTGGCTGGCGGTGTGGCTGTCATCAGCGTCGGTGCTGAGACGGAAGCCGACATGAAGCAGAAGAAGGCTCGCGTCGAGGACGCCCTGCATGCGACCCGTGCGGCCATGGAAGAAGGGATCGTTCCTGGCGGCGGTGTAGCCCTGATCCGCTGCACGGAAGCGGTTGAAAATGCGATGAAGC
Organism: Pirellulaceae bacterium; assembly: GCA_041751975.1. Classification (GTDB taxonomy): domain Bacteria; phylum Planctomycetota; class Planctomycetia; order Pirellulales; family Pirellulaceae; genus Aureliella. Next base: position 7,045 of record JBGSHW010000196.1, on the reverse strand, counting down.
AATGCAAGGGGGACGAGAAGATCGGAGCCCAAATCGTATTGCGCTCGCTGTCTGCACCGCTGCGTCAGATCGCCGACAACGCCGGCATTGACGGTTCCGTGGTCGCCGACGAAGTTCGTCAAAAGCCGCTGGCAACCGGTTATGACGCCAATAAGGGTCAGTACGTTGACATGCTCAAGTCAGGCATTATCGATCCGGTCAAGGTTACCAGAACGGCTTTAGCCAATGCTGGAAGTATTGCTGGATTGTTGCTGACTACCGAAGCGTTAGTGACGACCTTTGATAAAGATGACAAGGCGAAGCAGCGGGCCGAAGGTTCGGTCTCGTAGTTAACTCGCCGAAGTAATTCGAAGCTTTCCATGAAGGCCGCTCTCGCAAGAGGGTGGCCTTTTTTCCAAACACTCAAGGTTGGCAGATTGCGTCCCGCCACTCTACCGCCGCTTTAAAAGCTCTCAGGAATGGCAGCCACAAAACGCGACTATTACGAGGTCCTCGGTGTCAGCCGCACCGCTACAGCTACGGAGATATCCAAGGCCTATCGACGCATGGCCATCAAGTACCACCCCGACAGCAATCGTGACGACGAAGAAGCGATTGCTAAGTTCAAAGAATGCGCGGAAGCCTACGAGGTCATCAGCGACGAACAAAAGCGAGCCCGTTACGACAAGTATGGACATGCCGGGGTCGATGGCCAAGCGGGCGGGTTCCAAGATGTTGGGGATATTTTTGAAGCCTTCGGCGATATCTTCGGCGGCACCATTTTCGAAGACTTCTTTGGTGGACGCTCGCAACGCACCCGCGTTCGCCGAGGTGCTGATATCCGCTGCGACGTCACGCTCGATCTCGAGGAAGCCGCTGCCGGGTGCCTGAAAAAGGTTTCGCTCACGCGGCACGATCGCTGCAAAACATGCCAAGGGAGCGGCGCCAAACCAGGCTCCGAGCCACAAGTCTGCGGGCGCTGCCGAGGCCACGGACAAGTCGTCCAAGCTACTGGTATCCTCCGCGTTCAAACCACCTGCCCGCAGTGCCGAGGCAAAGGCAAGGTTATTACGGCCCCCTGCAACGACTGCGACGGCTCGGGGGCCATTCCCAAGGAAATTTTGCTCGAAGTACAAATCCCCGGAGGTGTCGACGACGGCATGCGCGTCCGCTTGGCCGAAGAGGGGCAACCGAGTCCAGATGGCGGACCACGCGGCGATGCCTATTGCTTCATCCGCGTCCGGCCGCACAAGATCTTCAAACGCGAGGGGAGCGACTTGATCGTTCAAGTTCCGCTTAGCTACTCGCAAGCCGTACTGGGAACCGCGATTGAGATCCCCACCCTCAACGGCAAAAGGGAGATCGACATTCCGCGCGGTACGCAGAGCGGCGAAGTGTTCCAACTTCGCGGCCAAGGGATGCCCGACCCACGCAGTGGTATGCGCGGCGACTTGTTGGTCCAAACGTATGTTGAGATCCCGAAGAAGGTCAACGCCCAACAAGAAGAACTCTTACGACAGCTGGCGGAATTGGAAGACGAACACGTCACACCGCACCGTAAATCGTTTCTGGAACGTGTCTTGCACTACTTCCGAAACGATGACCCGAATAGCCACGAACATGGCCAACCGACCAAGGAGTAGAATTGAACATGAGCGACACACCCAATCCACACGATGGCCTCGATGAACTCGCCAGCGAAGTCGGCCCCGACTCGAAATTGGACGAGACCGTAGATTTTGAGAATTTCTACAAGAAAACGGGTCAACAGCCCCCGCCAAGCAATGATGAGCGGGTCCAAGAAGCCGAGCGCAAAGTACTCCTCGCGCATGCGGAACTGGAGAACTTTCGCAAACGCATGCAGCGCGAAGCCGATCAGCAGCTCAAATATTCGAACCTCCCGCTGCTGCGCGATCTGCTCGATGTGGTTGATAACCTAAATCGAGCTGCCGATGCGGCTCGGCACGACACATCCAACACCAATGCACTGCTATCCGGTGTGGAGATGGTCGGAAACCTGCTCCAGAACATCCTGGCCAAATATGGCTGCAAGCCGGTGACTGCCGTCGGTAGCGAGTTTAATCCGAATGTGCACGAAGCGATCGCGCAAATGCCGAGTGCCGAGCATGCGGCGGGCTTGGTCGCACAGGAAGTGGCCGTGGGCTATGTGCTCCATGATCGCGTGGTACGACCGAGCAGCGTTATTGTAAGCACCGGGCCAGCCGCCAGCTGAGACCCAAACTCGGTTCCAACTCGTTGCTTTATTCCCGCCAGAAGTTCACTTCCTCCTACCCAGTTACTTTCGGAGTACCGGCTGTATGCCAACTTACGATTATCAGTGCGATGCTTGTGAACACCTGTTCGAAATCTACCAAGGAATCAATGACGAGAAGTTGACCAAGTGTCCGGAGTGCGGCAAGAAAAAGCTGCGGCGACTGCTCGGTACCGGAGGCGCGGTGGTCTTCAAAGGCTCTGGTTTTTATCAGACCGACTATCGCAGCGAATCGTATAAGAAGGCTGCTGCCGCAGACAAACCGGCCGAGAAAAGTGACAAGAAAAGCTCGAGCGACAGCTCTTCGGGCAAATCGTCCGGCGGTTCTTCCAGCAGTTCCAAAGGGGACTAGCGGTTTAGCTTACGTTGCTCCCACGTTGGGGCGACTGCATTTTTCACTAGTTGATTGACAATGGAAGATCTTTACAGCGACGGATCGACGCTGCGCCTCCCAATTGCCAAAACAAAGCTCACAAAGTGAGTTCCATTTGAGTCACACGCATTTGCCAATCGTTCCTCACCCAGCTCTCAACTTTTCAGACCCCGAGGGGCGATGCACATGAATCAAAAACTGCTCCATCGGCAGTTCGACAACGGCTTGGTGTTGCTGGGCGAACACATGCCGTGGCTCCGCTCGTCCGCCTTTTCGTTCTTACTTCCTGCCGGCACCTGCTACGAACCTGAGGGACACGACGGCCTGGCAGGCATGACCAGCGAAATGGTGCAGCGCGGCTGCGGGCAACTCGATAGTCGGCAGTTCCTCGAAGAGCTTGATTACCACGGTATCGAACGCTCCAGTGCCATCACGACCACGCACAGCTCATTCAGCTGCGCGATGCCGACCGAGGTCCTTGGCCACGCGCTGAAGCTCTACTCCGACTTGATACGTCGGCCACATCTCCCCGCTGGGCAGTTGGAAGACGCTCGTGCGCTGGGGATGCAAGATCTGCGCGCGTTGGACGACGAACCCTCGCATCGTTGCTTTAGTGAGCTCAAGAGGTTTCGCTACTCGCAGCCGTTTGGCCGCATTTCTCAAGGTTCCGAAGAGGGGCTGGCGGCGATCGATATTGGGGACGTGCAAGAGTTCTTTGGTGTCAACTACAAGCCTACAGGTTCGATCCTGGCCGTGGCTGGCAACTTCTGTTGGGACGAAGTGTGCGAACTGCTGGACCGCGAACTGGGAGACTGGGGCGGCGAACCGGCTCGGCTACTACCGCCACTCCGCTCGACGTACGGCAGCTTGCATGTCGATCACGCGTCCAACCAAACCCACTTGGCCCTGGCTTATGACAGTGCCTCGTATGAAAGCCCCGAATACTATGAAGCTCGGGCCTTGGTTGGCGTGCTCAGCGATGGGATGAGTTCGCGGCTGTTTTCCGAAGTTCGCGAAAAACGGGGTTTGGTTTATTCCGTGTTTGCCAACTGTTTCTCGCTAGCTGGAAAAGGGAGCGTGCTGTGTTATGCCGGTACCACGACGAATCGCGCCGAAGAAACACTGCACGTGCTAATCGAGACGGTGCAGTCGCTCGGGCAAGGTGTGTCGCTCGACGAACTCAATCGGCTTAAGAATCGCATCAAGAGTTCGTTGGTTTTTGAGCAGGAATCTTCCGCCGCGCGGAGCAGTCAGATTGCCAGCGATTGGTTTTATCTCAGCCGTGTTCCCGACCGCGATGAAGTTTGTGCCAAGGTTGATGCCTTATCGTGTGAGAGTTTGTTGGACCACTTTCAATGCAACTTACCCAAAAATTTTTCGTTAGTGACCGTTGGATCTCAACCGCTGGAGTTGCCAAGTGGAATTGTTGACGCACAAGAGTGAAGATGGTCCCGAGATCGTCATCTTGCATGATCCCGCCGCCTTCACCGCCTCGTTCGGTTGGTTTGTAGCGACCGGCGCGCGGGATGAACTATCCGAGGTCGCCGGGGTTAGTCACTTTCTCGAGCACATGGTTTTCAAAGGCACGGCGCGGCGCTCGGGCGAGGATGTCAACCGCGAGCTCGACCATTTGGGAGCGCAGTCCAACGCGTTCACTGCCGAAGACTCGACGGTCTTCTATGCCTCAGTGCTTCCCGAGTGCCAGGCACAAGCGGTAGATCTTTTGACCGATATCATGCAGCCGCTGCTCCGGGAAGAAGATTTTGAAACCGAGAAGCAAGTGATTCTCGAAGAAATTGCCATGTACGACGACCAACCACCGTATGGAGCCTTCGAACGCGCCAGCGAACTGTTTTTTGGCGACCATGCATTGGCCACGCGTGTGCTCGGTACCACCGAGAGCGTGGCCGACATGACCGTCGCTCAAATGCGTGAGTACCATCGGCAACGTTACACCAAAGACAATATGTTCCTCATTGCCAGTGGAAACATCAACGCCTCGCAATTGATTGACTATGTGGAAGAGGCCTGTCGCGAGTGGCCCAAACACAAGACGATCAGCCGTCCGCATGTGAAGCCCAAGTTTTATTTTGGCGAGGAGCTGATCGAGCGTGAGTCGACGCATCAACATTACGCCGTACAGGTTTGGCCGGGTGTGGACTGCAATCACCCCGAGCGTTACGCCTTGCGTTTGTTATGTTCGATCCTGGCGGATGATTCAGGCAGTCGCTTGTTTTGGGAGTTGATTGATACCGGTCGCGCCGAGACAGCTGCCATCTGGCCACAAATGCTTGAGGATTGTGGTTGCCTGCTCGGCTATCTTTGTTGTGCGCCTGAGGATGCCGAAGAAAATGAAGCCATTCAACGGCGTGTGATTGAGCAGACGTTGCGCGAAGGTGTCACTGAGAAAGAGATCCAGTTGGCGCGGAATAAAATCACCAGCAGTCTGATTCTCTCCGATGAGCGTCCGAGCAATCGTTTGTTCGCTTTGGGGCAGGCTTGGTTCAACCGCCGCAGCTACGAACCCCTGGATGTGGTCTTGAGTCGTTACGCAGCAGTCACCGCCGACGACATCATGAGCATCGCCGAGCGCACGCTCCGCTCCGACTCAGCCATCATCAAAGTGGTTGGCCCCAGCTAATCCCTCCGCTGTGGGCAGCCACGGTTCCGCGCGGAAAACGACGCTGTATGTGCTTGAGTTCACCGACACGGATAGCGTGAATCGCCAGGTTCGTATCCGATTACCATATCCTACTTGGTTTTCTGCAATGTGAGCGGCGGGCCGCTAGCCTAATGGCACTCACTTTGTGAACGGCGAGGCGCTAGCCGCCGGTAAAGTTGTGGAGAACAAAGCTAAGAACCGGCGGCTAGCGCCTTGCCGCTCACAAACCTGGCGCTGTACAGCTAGGTTAGCTCAATGCAAATAGGTTTTGCGGAGTTGTGCCATCTTGGCTAGCAGTGGCTTGGCTTTGCCTTGGGCATCCCACAGTCCACTGGTGGCTGCGGCATGCGGAATCTGATCGCTTAAGCTATTCCACAGAACCGCATGGACCGATGGCTTCGAGAGCAGTAGCTTCAAAATGCTCTCCGGGTAAATGATGCCGCGCGCGTCGCTGGAGGTCGTCCAGTCGGTGATGCGATTGTTGGACTGGCCGAGGGGCGGTTCGGTGGGACTGGTCAGCACCACCATCAACGGCAACCCGAGCATGGCCCAACGATCGATGAGTCGGTTGATCTCGAGCGGATCGCGAGGAAAAGTGCCGCCGGGCCACAAATCAAAGTTCAACTCGAGCGTGATTCCGCTCAGTCCCAAATCGGCGCGAATCAAAGCATCTGCAAAATGCAGCGGCGAGATACCGTTGGCATCGTCGCGGAGGTACTCGCTCCAGGGTTGATCGATTGTCAACAACACCGGCGTGCGTTCATCGGCGCGACGGACCGTTTCGATGATTGACACCGCCATCCGCAGGACCTCTTCGTCACTCCAGCGCATCTCGGTGGGAGCGTTTAGGCCTGCCGCACAATTCCACAAATGGGCTTTGCCACGATAACGCTCGACGACGTGCCGCGCGTGGGTGCAAGCCGCATCTAAGAAACGCTCAAAACCTTCGTCGAGCAGCACCATCCAGTGCGGCAGGCAACCGCGACGAAAGTTAACCAGCGGGCCAACACAGATCTTCTTTTGGGCCTCGCTGGCCCACTGCACTTGGTGATCAAAAGGTGCAAAGTCCCGTTTGCCCGACGACAGCTCAACCGCCCCCAAATCAGCCGCTACCCCCACCATATTGAAAGCGGTTGCCAAGGCCTCGCCGACGCTTTCAAGTTGCAAACGCGGTTGCAAGGTGGCACCGAACAAAGTCGATAAACGTCCCTCACTCTGACGTCGCGCCTCAAGCGCTTGGAGGGTGAATGCATTGCAGAGCTGCACCGAAGCGTCGACGGCCAGCTCGATCGCCTGCTGCGCGCAGACCGTTTCCTTGTCGATATCGCCACCCGAGGTGAGCGCGTGCAGGAAGTGGCTGAGCGCCTCCTCGGCTAGCGGAAAGAAGCCCTCGGGCAGCTTGAGCCCCAATCGCTGCCACTCCGAGGTCTGGTTCTTCAAGCGACTGAGGGTCCCACGGGCTATCTCAACCGCCAGCGAATAAGGTGCTTCGACGACTCGCAAGCTGGTTGTCGAGAGGCTAACGTTACCAGCTACCTGAGTGGGCCAGACGATATTGAGCTTCCCTGACTCGTCAATATCGCGACCGATGCTAAACTGGTCCCCGTCGAGGCGATGATAACACTGCCACGGTATCCCCTCGATGCCTGTGATATAAGCTGTACTCCAGACGCGCGCATCCCAACGGCTGGCGTTTGGAAACTTAAATCGCAGTTCACCCATTCAAATGCAACTTTCGGGCATTCGGCCAATGTTCAAT
>JBGSHW010000195.1:0-2725 GCA_041751975.1 Pirellulaceae bacterium | reverse complement strand
GCGAGGCCGTAAAACCGCACTTCAGCAGCCCATGACCGCGACCTACAGGCGTGCCGAGAGGGCAGCGGCTGGCGGAACGCGCGGCTCAAGCCGATGCCAGCGCTACCTGCCAGCAAAAATGGTCAAAAATCGAGGTGCCCTGCAGTCAGTTCTTCAGCGGCGTTGGGACTGAGCTACTCCCCGATCCTTTGACACCCAAAGGGCAATCCGCTGCATCCGCTCGACGAACGGGCCAACTGCATCATTGCCATGGTGCCGGCCAGGGTCAAGCACCTGTCCCGCGTCATCAAGCGCCAGTTCGGCCATGTGAAGACCCGCTACCGGGGGACTGGCCAAGAACCGCGCCCAGCTCTTCACCCTATTCGCGCGCGGCAAGGCTCTGATGATGTGACCGCCCGCCGACGGCATCGATGTGCCAACGTGGGTCTGCGAAGATCCACAAAGGAGAACGGTTATTTCGGAGATTACCACGGTCGGGCTCGACCTGGCGAAGAATGTGTTCCAGATGGACAGCGCTGATGCCTCGGGTCGGGCGGGGTTGCGCAAGAAGCTGCGGCGGGATCAAGTGCTGGCCTTCTTCAGCCAGTTGCGACCTTGTGTTGTGGCGATAGATACCTATGGCGGCGCGCATTTCTGGGGCCGCGAGATCGGCAAGCTGGACTACGAAGTGCGGCTCATCCCGCCTGCCTACGTCAAGCCCTTCGTCAAACGCCAAAAGAATGATGCTGCTTACGCCGAGGCATTCTGCGAGGCAGCACAACGCCCGACAAGGTGTTTCGTGCCCGTGAAGAGCGAAAAGACGCAGGGGGCAGCGATGGTCTTTCGAGTCCGAGAGCTTCTGATCCCGCAAAGGACGCAGGCGATCAACGCTCTGCGTGGCCACCCGCCGCTGTCATACGGCGATCATCAACCGACAAGCCACCGCGATCATTCTCATCCGCAAAAACGAGCTGCCGTGGAAAGAGGACTGCCCAGCAACTCGGGTCCGGAACAAAACCCTGCGAGCCACCCGGCACTATGGCTGGGCGTTTTGAAAGCGATGGACCGGCTACCACGCCCGTAGCCGGATCGAGGCCAAGATGCGCTACCTCAAGGCCTGCGGGGTAGCGTCCGTTAAGTTGGTGTAATTTTCGGAATGGCCATTCTGGATCATTGGTCAGGCGGCCTGTGTGGTAATGCTTGGAAGTGGGTCGATCTGGGTGGTGTCGATCTGGCTGAAGGCTTCGACCATCATGTAGCGATGTTGGCACTGCTAATCGTCATTCTGCTCGAAGTGGACGGCCCCGATCAGGGGCATGGTCGACTCCTCGTTGGGGAAGATACCGACCACATCAGCGCGGCACTTCACTTCCTTGTTGAAGCGTTCCAATGGGTTGGTGCTGTGAAGCTTGGTGCGATGCTGGGCCGGGAATGCGATGTAGGCCAACACGTCGGCTTCGCTTTCGTCCATCAGGGTGCCCGATGCAGATCCGCACCGTGCTCACCGAATAACGGCAAGGAGTTCACCGACCGTCTTTTCGGCCTTTGCAAACGCAACCCTACCGGCAAGCACGCGTTCGATCAACTCTGCACCGAACTGGGCATCGAGCACCGTTTGGCCCCGCCCCAGCACCCGCCAACCAACGGCATGGTCGAGCGTTTCAACGGCCGCATCGAGGAGGTGCTGCAATCCCACCACCTCCATTTCGGCGAGGATCTTGAAACCACGCTGCACCGCTATGTGGCACTCTACAACCAGCAGCTTCCCCAGTCAGCCCTGGGCAGCAAGACGCCCTTGCAGGCGATGAAGGACTGGCACAAACTCAAGCCGGAACTGTTCAAGAAACAGCCATATCACCTTCCGGGATGTGACACCTAGGTTTGTGCAACAGAGACCATTCCTTGACTAGTTCTTTTAAAATGCAATGTTATTTCCTAAGAGGATCAGGCGGATTCGCACAGAATCGGCCAATATATTCATTAGTCGTTTAAACGCATCATCTCTGGCAATAAAACTGTTCGATTCAGTTGGGAAGTAGCCCACAAAATTTGAAACTGAGCCATCAAATACTATGGTGTTGCTTGACACATCTGTAACGGTGAAGTTAACTCTTCCATTTATATTAACCCGCGTTGATGATATTGCATAACCTGAGACTATTACAGTATAAGATACAAGGTATTTTGAACTTCCTTGATTTTGAATTTTTCCCTCAATTGCACTCAAGAACAGGAACTCTAATTCTCCTGTAGGTTCAGAAAAATAGATCTGCTCAAGAAATTTTTTAGCGTCACTTTCTTTTTGATAAGCAGGTGAAAACCCACAGCCAATACTAATTGGTATAAACACGATAACTAACAGACATCTGAAATTTTTCATCCAACCAACTTTCTTTCTTTGAGCCCATTCTATTCATCGAAGGCGGGTGATTGGGTCGGTAGAGCGCCTCGGAGACCTCGATCGGTGCAGTTTGTGGTTCGAGTGGCCTCGATCGAAGATATGCGCAAACGTTGTCGCCACCTGATCAGGTCGCAGCTTGAAGTTGGTGGATCTCATCGTGGAATGCAACTTTTTGACTGAATTCAGGCAGGCGGTTTTGGCTATCGGGCACCTCTAAAAATTGCCTGCACCATGGCGCTGATGTATTATTGAGAGGATAGTTCGGCACGGGGAATGCAGGGATGGCGCAGTTGGGTTTCTTTGATCTTTCAGACCGATACGCGAGCCTGGACTCCAAGAGGGATC
>JBGSHW010000194.1:0-41842 GCA_041751975.1 Pirellulaceae bacterium | reverse complement strand
TCGCAACACGCTGCGGTTTTTGATGGCCAACGTCAGTGATTTTGACCCGGTTCAAAACGCCGTGCCGTACGATGAGTTGCTGGAGATTGACCGTTACGCCTTAAGCCGTGCCGCGCAACTGCAAGCCGACAAGTGGGAGTTGGCCTACAACGAAGGTGCGGCCGTAATTCTAGAGCCGGGTCGCGGCGATGGCGGAAACGTCTTCGTGGCTTCCGTCACCATGCCCCGCGTTAGTGACGACCGCGGCGCTCAAGGGAACCCATTCAGTCGCGGTCCGCGGCCATGGGCGGCCGAGGCCACCAGCGTGATTCCACAAGCTGTATTGGCAGCCGAACATTACAACCGCTTGGTACGCATGCTACAAAAAGGAGCCGAGCCAGTGGTCGAGATCGATATCGTGTCCCGCTTCTACGACGACGATTTGAACTCATTCAATATCATCGCGGAACTCCCCGGCACCGATCTCAAAGATGAAATCGTGATGCTGGGCGGTCACTTCGATTCATGGCAAGCTGGCACCGGTGCAACCGACAACGCCGTCGGCTGCGGCGTGGCGCTCGAAGCCTTGCGGATCCTCAAGTCGATTGGTGTCCAACCGCGGCGGACAATTCGCATTGCCCTATGGACGGGTGAAGAGCAAGGGCTGCTCGGCTCGCGGGCCTACGTTAAAGAGCACTTCGGCGAGATGGTCATGGAAACTCCTGCAGAGAACACCGAAGAGGATGCTCGTCGTGGCCGGCCGCAGCCGACCTACATGCTGAAACCAGAGCAAGAGAAGGTCTCCGCCTATTTCAATCTAGATAATGGCACTGGAAGGATCCGCGGGATCTATTTGCAAGGTAACGAGCAGCTGCGGACACTCTTCCGTACGTGGCTCGACCCGTTCGAAGAGATGGGAGCCTCAACCGTCACTTCCGGCAACACGGGTGGCACTGACCATCAATCGTTTGACTCGATCGGCATACCTGGCTTTCAGTTCATCCAGGACGAAGTCGAATACGATACCCGCACGCATCACTCGAGCATGGATGTGTTCGATCGCATTCAGGAAGAGGACGTGAAGCAGGCGTCGATCATCATGGCCTCCTTCGTCTATCACACAGCGATGCGGGACGGCATGCTGCCCCGCAAGCCGCTGCAGGGCCGCGTGAAGAAGGAGCCAACCGAGACCGCGGTGGAAGCGGCTGCGGAAGTTGCTGACGCGGCCGAAGAAGTTCCTCCGGCCCTTAAAGCGACCGAGGCCGCTACCGTCGGAGCGGAAGGTCAATAGACGCTCGACCATTGCCACGTAGGCGAGGCTGTCCCAGACTCGCAAAAACAACAAAAACCTCAGTCATCGAGTCTCGCAGAGGTTGTGAGTTTATCAATCAACGGGCAAAGACTGTCGTCATTTGCTCCGCAAACGCTACGGCAACAGCCGTTTCGTTCGGCGGAGCGAACGACGACTCTCTACAGAAGCCCTCTACGGGAGCATTTCCGCCAACGCTGTCGGAAGCCCCCCCATAAGTCCCGGGAAGCTCGCGAAAGTTTTTTGCTGCCCCCGCGCCCTGTCAGGGCGCGGGCTAAGCCTATATCATTGTGATATCACTTTGGTATCATATTAGCCCGGGAGATTCTCCCTGTTTTTGTCGAAAGGAACTTTGATGGATCACCCTGAAACTGCCGTTCATCATCTGGAAAAACCGATTAAACCCATATCGGGCTGGGGACCGCTGGTGCTCTTTATAGCAACGACGCTACTCGCCGTAATCATGTTCTTCTCCGGTGTCGCCAATGCGGAACGGCTTGGACCGATCCTGACTGGCGTCATCTGCATCGGAGGGGCGGTCGTACTGTCAGCGAGCCTCTTGGGGATGATTGGCTTCATGGCCATTGCACCCAATCAGGCACGCGTGCTGTTGCTGTTCGGTGAATACAAAGGAAGCGTGCTCGATTCCGGCTTTTTCTGGGTCAATCCGTTCTACACCAAGACCAAGATTTCGCTGCGGATTCGCAACTTTGAGACCGGCGTCACCACCACCCCAGAGCAGAAGGTGGCGGGACAAGTCGTCACCCACAAAACCCGTTCGGCCAGTCGACCGTCGAAGGTCAACGATCGCGACGGCAATCCGATCGAGATTTCCGCAGTGGTGGTCTGGAAAGTGGTTAACACGGCGGAAGCAAGTTTTGAAGTCGACGACTACGAGGATTTCGTGTCGGTGCAAAGCGAAGCGGCTCTCCGCAATCTAGCCTCACGTCATCCATACGACAGTGAAGACCACGAGATCTCGTTGCGTGGCAGCACGCAAGAGATATCCGATCAATTGGAAATCGACATTCAAGAGCGCTTGGAAAAGGCCGGGGTGCGTGTCATCGAGGCCCGTATCAGTCACTTAGCCTATGCGCCTGAAATCGCAGCGGCCATGCTTCAGCGGCAACAAGCCCATGCTGTGGTGGCCGCCAGGTCGAAGATCGTGGAAGGAGCGGTGGGGATGGTGCAAATGGCGCTCGATCACCTATCGGAGCGAAAGATCGTCGAGTTAGATGATGAAAGGCGAGCGGCCATGGTCTCCAACTTGTTAGTCGTCTTGTGCAGCGATCGGCACACGCAGCCGGTCGTTAACGCTGGCTCGCTTTATTAATGCCACTTGTTGACATGCGTCCAGCGCTGGAGAGGAGTTCCAGCGCTGGCCACCCCTGCAGCTCCAACACAAGGCGCGTCACTTGACTAAGCGCGACTCCTTTTTATTGCGAATCGATCCACAGGTATTGGCCGAAATACGGCGTTGGGCTGACGACGAAATGCGCAGCATCAATGGTCAAATTGAATACTTGCTACGGCAGTGCCTGCAAAAAGCGGGACGTACTGTTAAGCAAGCTCCGGCCGAAGAAAACGTTAGCCAGCAAGATTCTCCTGGAGATTGCTAGCCAAGCGGTTCACTTGGTCTAAGTTGGCCTAGCCTCCAAAGCCCGCTGCCCCAAGGACTCTGCAATGCGATTCACCCCGGGTAACCGATAACAGGCCGGAGTGGTAAAGGGAGAGAAGCCGTAGGTTGTTTGGGGCGCTGAAGTCAGCTAAGATGAAGTTGTTCAGGTCCGGTCAAACGAACGTCCCCCCTGCCTGCTCATCCCACCTTCATCCCACCTCTTGCTTTGGACGCCGCAATGTTGCTGTCGAAGCGCCCCTTCCACCTGCCCTTCCCCGCTGCGCAGTTGCTGATGCTACTGGCCTTTTTCAACGCTGACCATTCACGTTTCGGCTTCGCAGAACCTCCTCATTCCGATGGATTCAATTTCGAAACCCATATTCGACCGATCCTGCGCGAACATTGTTTGGATTGCCACGGTGCCAGCGAAGAGGTGGAAGGCGGGCTCGATCTGCGATTAGTTCGTTTTATGTTGCGGGGGGGGGATTCGGGACCAGCCATTGCGCCCGGCCAGCCAGCTGAAAGTCACTTGTTGGAGCTTGTCCGTACTGGGGAGATGCCACCGGGCGAGCATCGCGTCCCGCAAGAACAAATTGCTGTACTCGAGCAATGGATCGCTGGAGGTGCCCCCACCTTACGTGCCGAGCCTGAGTCGATTGGACCGGGTGTGCCGTTAAGTGTCGAAGATCGCAGCTACTGGGCTTATCAACCGCTTGCACCGCCGCCAATTCCAGAATGTGCAGGCATCGATCCTGAGCGTTTGCGAACGCCCGTCGACCGGTGGCTGCAAGCCGCGATGCCGCCAGGACTGACCTTTTCGCCGGATGCGCCGCGTGAAACTTTGATTCTGCGAGCTTACTTCGTGCTGCTTGGGTTACCCCCCAAGGCCGAGGAAATAGAGCATTGGGTGTCGGTCGAAGGGGAAGAGTGGTTCGCCAAGCTGATCGATCAGTTGCTCGAGTCACCACACTATGGGGAGCGTTGGGCGAGACACTGGTTGGATGTGGCGGGCTATGCTGACTCCGACGGGTATACCGAGGCGGATGCGGATCGCCCTTGGGCTTGGAAGTACCGCGATTACGTGATTCATTCCCTCAATGCGGACAAACCGTTCGATCGCTTTATCCACGAACAAATAGCTGGCGATGAACTGGCCGGACCGCAACAGGGGGATTGGACGGCTGAACAGATCGAGCTCTTAACGGCCACTGGATTCATGCGCACGGCGGCCGATGGGACCGGTAGTGGCGACAATAGTCCCGAGGCGCGCAACAAAGTTATCAACGATTCGCTTAAGATCGTCGGCACCGCGTTGCTTGGCTCGAGCTTGCATTGCGCACAATGTCACGACCATCGCTACGATCCAATTTCTCAGCGCGACTTCACCGCGATTCGATCAGTATTCGAGCCGGCGCTCGACTGGCAGAACTGGCAAGTTCCTGGCGCTCGGATGGTATCGCTCTACACGGCTGCCGACCGACAGCGAGCGGCCGAGATTGAAGTGCAAGTGCAGGAGATCGCTAAGGAAAGAGAGGCCAAGCAGGCGGAGTACATGCTGCAAGCGCTCAACCAAGAACTCGAAAAGTTTACGGAGCCGCTGCGGGCCGAGCTGCGAACTGCTTATGAAACGGAAGCTGGCCAGCGGACAGAGCCCCAACAAGCCCTGCTGGCAAGCCACCCCAGCGTCAATATCTCCCCCGGGGTGCTCTACCAGTACTTGCCCAAAGCGGCTGAGGAATTGAAACAGTATGACGAACGGATGGCAACTGTCCGCAGCCAAAAAACACCGGAAGAGTTTGTAAGAGTATTGACGGAGCCAATCGGACATGCGCCCCAAGCCAAGCTATTTCATCGCGGCGAGCACCAACAACCAAAACACGATGTTGCACCTGGGTCGCTCACCGTAGTGCAACCTGAAGGTGCGCATGTTTCCTTTGCAATCGATGATCCGGCGTTGCCGACCAGCGGTCGACGTCTGGCGCTTGCGAAGTGGTTGACGAGTGGTGCCAACCCGTTGACGCCGCGGGTCATCGCCAATCGTGTTTGGCTCCATCATTTTGGCCAAGGGATCGTTGCTTCGCCGGGCGAATTCGGGAAGTTGGGGAGCCAACCGACCCATCCCGAGCTACTCGACTGGCTGGCCGCCGATTTTGTTGCCAACGGTTGGAGTTTAAAGCAGTTGCATCGCACGCTCATGCTTTCAACCGCCTGGCGTCAGCAATCCAGCTTCGATGCAACCAAGGGGGCCATCGATCGGGACAATCGCTGGCTATGGCGCAAGCCGCTGCAACGACTGGATGCCGAGATCATTCGCGATCGAATGCTGTTTGCCGTCGGACGGTTGCAGGGCGATGCCTTTGGTCCGCCGGTCGCCATCTCCGAAGACGAAACCGGACAGATCATCGTGGACGGCACACAAACGCGTCGCAGTCTCTACATTCGCGCGAAACGGACGCAACCCGTAGCCATGCTGCAAGCGTTCGATGCACCGGTGATGGATATTAACTGCGAGTTCCGGCCGGTGTCGACCGTGGCTACGCAGTCGTTGATTCTGCTCAATGGCGAGTTCTGCTTGGAGCAGGCAGGGCATCTGGCAGAGCGTGCGCGGCGCGAAGCGACCGTAATCCCTATAGACTTGCTGGAGGGACTCCCAGAGCTACCGTCACCTACACCGTCGCCGTGGTCATATGGCACCGGCCATATCGATCCGGAACATCAGCGAGTCGTCGATTGGGCACCGTTCGCTTACAGCACGGGAAGCAGTTGGCAAGGTGCTGCTAGCGTGCCGGCAGAAACAACCGGTTGGAGTCTGCTGACCGCCAACGGAGGTCACCCGGGCAATCCGCGATTTGCTGCAATCCGCCGCTGGACGGCTCCGGAAAGTGGCGTCGTGCAGCTGCGGAGCAAGCTGGGGCATGCGAGCGAGCATGGGGATGGCGTGCAAGGCAGCCTAGTCTCTTCGCGACTGGGTATAATTCAACAATGGCGGATCAAGCAAGGCGAAGTGGAAACGCACTGCGGTGGGATCGAAGTCCAAGCGGGCGAAACACTTGATTTCGTACTGGATTGTATCGACCACGAGACCTCGGATTCATTCAGTTGGCCCATCGCGCTGACGTTGACCGCCAGTGACGGTCGGGACTTACCGTTTGACGCTGCCGCCGAGTTTCGCGGTCCGGCCTTGAGTACTGCCGAATGGGTGGCGCAGGTCACCCGCGCCTGGGAACTGGCCCTCTGTCGTCGGCCGACGGCAAGTGAACTGCAGCTGACCCTGCGGTTTGCGGACGCCCAGTTGCAGGAACTCCGCGCGGATGCCGCTGGGTTGCTTTCAGGGCGTTCACCCGAGCAGCAAGCGCTGGTAAATGTCTGTCATATGCTTTTTAACACCAATGAGTTCCTGTATGTCGACTGAACGCACCCAAGTGGGACCGCAACCGATGTGGCGACGCGAGTTCCTATCGCAGGGAGCTGGCGTCGGCTCCGTCGCCTTGGCCTGGTTGCTCGCCCAAGATGGATTGTCCGCCAAACCGCCAACCATCGCCACGCAACCGCACAACAACTTGCACCCAAGGCATCCACACCACGCGCCGCAGGCACGAGCCATGATCTCCTTGTTCCAACATGGTGGTCCGTCGCACATGGATTTGACCGACCCCAAGCCGGAGTTGACGAGACACAGCGGAACCGACTACAGCGGTGACATTCAATTTAGCTTTGTGAACGAAGCGAGCAAAAAGCTGCTCGGAAGTCCCTTCCGTTTTGCACCTCGCGGAAAGTGCGGTACGGAACTATCGGAGTTGCTACCTCACACCTCCCAAGTGGTCGATGATATCTGCCTGATCCGCAGTATGCACACCGGGGCCAACGGCCATGAGGTTTCGATTCGCTACTTCCACGGTGGTATACCCGGAGTGCTCGGGAGACCCACGCTAGGTTCTTGGTTGGTGTACGGCTTGGGTTGTGAATCGCAGGATTTGCCTGCCTACATGGTGCTGACCGATCCGGGTGGCTTACCGGTCGATGGCGTGACCAACTGGTCCAATGGTTTTATGCCAGCCATGTTTCAAGGGACGGTTTTGCGACCACGCGAGCCGAGGATCTTTAATTTGCAACCACCGCCCCACCTGCACGGCAAACCGCAGCGTCAGAATCTTGATTTATTGCAGGAGCTCAATCAACGTCATTTGGCGGCCCACCCGCAGGAAGCAGAGCTGGAGGCGCGGATCGCCAGCTACGAGCTTGCCGCGCGCATGCAGACCGCTGCCAGCGAAGCGCTCGACATTTCGCAAGAGACAGCCGCCACGCACCGCATGTATGGACTCGATCGCGACGAAACGCGGGAGTATGGAACTCGCTGCCTAATTGCCCGTCGCCTGGTCGAACGAGGCGTGCGGTTCGTGCAGTTGTTTCATAGCGGCCAGCCCTGGGATAACCACTCGAGCATCGCGAGCGCCTTGCCGGCGATTTGTCGCAAGACCGATCAACCGGCGGCGGCCCTGGTGAGCGACCTGAAGCAACGTGGTATGCTCGACACGACGCTGGTCCACTGGGGTGGCGAGATCGGGCGACTGCCCGTGACCCAACAACAAGGGAGCCCCGAGGCTGCCGGACGCGATCACAATGGTCAAGGCTTCAGTATTTGGTTAGCTGGCGGTGGTGTTCGAGGCGGTTTGGCTTATGGCAAGACCGATGAATTTGGCCATCGAGCGGTGGAGAATGTGGTCACCCCCAACGATTTCCAAGCGACGTTGATGCACCTGTTCGGCTTGGATCACGAGCAGATGCTTTATCCCCACAACGCGCGGCTGCAAGCCATTGCTGCAGGTCGACCGGCACGCGTCGTGCACGACATCGTGGCCTAAGCCGGGAACACTTAGGCCCTATACAATCCAGCAGCCCGATATAATCAGTGTTGAAGCGGTGATCCCAACGTTCACCCGCTGCGGCAACTTTAATTTCGAAGGCGGAACGCAATGGCAACCGATCGCAGACAATTCCTTACGCGGGCTGGCTTGGCGGGGAGCGCGCTGGGCACGGGCTGTTTTTTGCAAGGGCTCCCGGCAGTATCGGCTCAAGAAGTCGCCAATACTACGCAGCTCGTTCCGCTCGACTCGGGCATTGAGCCGACGGTCAGGCTGATCGAGGAGACGCCGCAGGCTGAGATCATCGAGACGATCGCAGCGCGGATCAAAAGTGGTCTGTCGTATCGAGAGGTGCTCGGTGGCTTGCTGTTGGCAGGGGTCCGCAATGTCCAGCCACGGCCAGCGGTCGGTTTTAAGTTTCATTCGGTCTTGGTGGTTAACTCTGCTCACCTAGCCAGCTTGGCCTCTCCCGACCAAGATCGCTGGCTACCGATCTTGTGGGCCCTCGACTACTTCAAAGCCACGCAAGCGGAAGAATCGCGGCAAACGGGCTGGCGGATGGAACCGGTCAACGAGAGTCAGATCCCTCCGCCGAGCCATGCGCGCGATGCTTTCGTCCAAGCCATGGACAACTGGAATGTTGAGCAAGCGGATGCAGCCGTAGCGGGGCTCGTGCGCACCTCCGGGCGCAACGAGTTGTTTGAATTATTTTGTCGCTACGGGGCTCGCGACTATCGCTCGATCGGACACAAGGCGATTTACGTGGCCAACAGCTTCCGCACACTGGACTGCATCGGCTGGGAACATGCCGAGCCGGTGATGCGTTCGCTGGCCTTTGCCCTGCTGAATCATAGCGGCGAGGACAATCCCGCCCGCAGCGACTTGGAGCCCGATCGACCCTGGCGGATAAATCAGGAGCGGATTGAGCAGATACCGGCAAGTTGGCTCGATGGCGGTGAGAATAAAGCCGCGTCGCTCGAGCTGATCACGGCACTGCGTGAAGCCTCAGCGGAAGATGCTTCGCGCGTTGCCATCGAGGCGCTCAATCAACAAGTCTCTGCCCAAGGAGTTTGGGACGCGGTGCTGGTGGCGGCTGGCGAATTGTTGATGCGGCAGCCTGGCATCATTGGTCTGCATGCAGTGACCACCGCCAACGCGCTGCGGTATGCTTTTCAAACCAGCGGCGAAGAGGACTCGCGACGGATGCTGTTGCTCCAGGCTTGTTCTTTCTTGCCGCTGTTTCGTAAGTCGGCCGAGGGGCGGGGCGCGCTGGCCAGCACGAACATTGAAGCTTTCGCGGGTGGAGAGGCAGCCGGCAATACTCAACAACCAGCTACTCAATCGCCAGATGCTCAGGCACACATCGACCAGATCTTCAGCGAGGTTTCGCGGGACCGTCAACAGGCAGCCCAATCGCTCTATCACTACATGCAAGCGGGTGGTAGTGCCGAAGCGATCATGAACGAGGCGCGACGCTTAGTGTTTCTTAAGGGACGCGACGCGCATGACTACAAGTTTAGCGCGGCGGTGCTCGAAGACTATTACCAAGTCAGCCCCGGCTTGAGAAATCAGTTCCTGGCGTTGAGCGTGTTTAACTTGCGAGGTTCGGAAGATCGCGATAACGAGTTGGTCACCCGCATGCGGGCGGCTATCTAAGCAGGTGTCTATGAATTTTTCGGGATATAATGCGGGTGCCACTGGGCTCAGCCCGTGTGACCGGAGTCGTGGATTTAGGTTGACGTTGACGTTCCAAGCTGCAAACGGCCGGGACCGAAGTTGCCGAAGTAACCAGAGATCCTTGGTTCCTGACGCTGTCCGTTGGTAAGACGGTCACCTCTTTCGACTCCCATCTTTCGTCAGCCCTCTTTCTTCCGCTCGTATGCTTGGGTTGTATTGAACGTTCCGATGAACAAAGAAAGTAGGACAGGCTTGGCAAGAAACGGATGCAATAGTCCGCTCAGCTTTCATTCCCCTGCTCCCAATCGACGTTCCTATTTTGGTTTCCCCGAAGTACCCATGACCACCTGCCTAGCTGCCCCGTTTAGCTCCCGGTACATGCCGTACCCAGTGCACCCCGGCTCGCTCCCAAATAGCGATCTGTCGCCGAAAATCAATGTTTTTTAATAGAAACGTGCTTAATATGCAAACGGGCAGGTAGGCCAACCGTTCGAGTTTTTTTCGGCGTCGACTGCTGGTCCAATCGCAAAGCATAGCGGACAATAAGCGTACTTGGCCGCATGCCAGTTTAAATGTTTTTGGATATGAAATCAAAAATTACGGGAGACGTTAGGGTGACCAAAGTACTAGTGAGTCTCGGATTGGGGAGCGCGTTGTTGCTCAGTTCGGCAGCGAATGCGATCGGTGAGGATTGGCCAACGTTTCGCGGTGAGGATCGCACATCGGTATCTTCGGAAAAAAATCTGCTCGATAAGTGGCCCGCTGATGGTCCGAAGTTGGTGTGGAGTGGCACAGGTGCTGGACGCGGCTATGCCAGCCCGGTTGTCGCAGATGGCCGCATCTTTACGTTGGGCGACCGCCCGTCCACCGCAGAGGACAAAGACGAATACTTGACCTGCTTCGCTGAAAAAACAGGCAAGCAGTTGTGGAAGACAAAGACGGGAGCAGCCTGGAATGAGGGTCCCGAGTCGTGGCAGGGATCGCGCGGGACCCCGACGGTCGATGGCAACCGCGTGTACGTTGTCACCCCGTTTGGCAAGCTGTTCTGCTGCAATACATCCGACGGCTCGGTCGTTTGGGAAAAGGACCTGAAGAGTGATTTCAATGGAAACAAGAAAGATGGCTGGGGATACAGCGAGTCACCGTTGATCGATGGCGAGCTGCTGGTATGCACGCCAGGTGGCAAGACGGCGACCGTGGTAGCACTGGATAAAGCCACGGGAGAATTGGTGTGGAAATGCGAACGCCCCGATGACGAAGGTGCCGGGCACGCGTCGATCGTGATCAGCCAAGTCGGTGGACAAAAAGTTTACGTGCAAAATACCGCTGTGGGTCCGATGGGAATTGCCGCCAAGACGGGCGAGCTGCTGTGGTCTTATTTCGTTACCGCTCCAACTGCTTTCATCCCCACGGCGATCGTCAAGGGGGACCTTGTTTACTCCGTGGCCGGCTACAACTCGGGGGCTGCCTTACTGCAGCAAGTGCCGGGACGGGATGGCGAAGTCTCGATCAAAGAAGTGTATGGACTCAACAAAGCGCTGTCGAACAAACATGGTGGCGTCGTGCTCGTGGGCGACAAGCTCTACTTTGGCAGAGAAGACGACAATATCGTTCAATGCGCCGACTTGAAGACGGGCAACATTGAGTGGCGCGAGCGTGGCGAGGGTACAGGTTCGACGTCGGTGATCGCTGGCGACGGCAAGTTGTTTATTCGCTTCGCCAATGGAGCAGTATCGCTGGCCAAAGCCAATCCGAACAAGTTCCAAGCAATCAGCACCTTCACCACCCCAGGTTCCGGTGAAGGGGATAAGCCGAGTTGGGCACATCCGGTCATCGCCAATGGCAAACTGCTCCTCCGCGAGGGGGACACGATTTTGTGCTATGACATCAGCAAGTAGAACTTAACCAATTCAGTTCAGATATGAGGCTACGGTTAAGAAACTGAGCGTGCGTTCCAACGCACGCTTTTTTTATAAATTACCCGTTGATGAAATTTCTGATTGGTTTACAACCAAAGGTATGGCTCGGGTAGCGTTACGCCGAGGACTGCAAACCGCCCAAATTTGAGGATTTCCAGAAAATGGTTCACCGTTTTACCGCAATCGCTTTGTCTGCTTTTGTTCTTTCCATGTCTGCCGGTTGTGCACCGGAAGATGCAACCAAGTTAGCCAACGACGCAGCCAACGGCGCTGCTTCGGCCGCTGGTGATATAACCGATGCCGCTGCAGATGCAGCTTCAGGCGCCGGCGCTGGCTTGTCCGATTTAATGGGCAAGGCCACCGAAGCCCTCGCTTCGGTCGAAGGTGGATCGGATATGCTCAAGCAGGTCACTGAGATGTTTGGCAATGCGACCAGCACGCTGCAAGGAGTGACCGATGTCGACTCGGCCACCAGTGCCCTACCTAAACTCGGTGCACTCACCGACTCGCTGGGGGGCATGACGGAGATGTTCGGCAAGCTGCCCGAGGGCGCCAAGAGCGCCGTGGCTGGCATCTTCCAATCCTCGCTTGGAGAATTGAAGCCGATCATTGACAAAATCTTGGCAATCCCAGGCGTTGAGGCTGTTTTGAAGCCCGCCATCGACGCTATGCTCAGCAAGCTCGGCGCATTCAAAGCCTAGTGCCTAGCAACGAGCTTCGAAGCAAGTTAACAACACGCAGATCGGTTGGGGTAAAATCCAACCGATTTTTTTATGACTCAGCGTGCCGCTGACCACCTACACTCAGTCTTCTTCGGTCTCCACGTGACAGAATCATTCAAAGACAAAATCATGCCCGCCTGCTGGGTGCTTCACTAATAGCTATGCAGTGAACGGGAATGCGGAACTGAAGCTCACCCAAAGCAGAATTGCTTAGCGCGCCAACAAATACGAAACAGCTAAACAGGTCGGCCTATCAGGGCCGGGGAGGGGCACAACTGTTATCCCCGAAAACACCAGGGGCGAACTGCTTAGCCAGCCAGAGTTACTTTTTTGCCGCTCTTGGCGCTCTCGTAGATGGCCAGGATCAATTCCACACTGCGGCGTCCTTCGACGCCATCGATGGCCGGTGGTCGATTGTCGCGAATGGCTTCGAGCATGTCACGGAAAAGTGCGGCATGGGCGTGATGCCCGATAGCGGCGGGGTCCGCTGCGCCACCACCTGTTTTCGTCCGTCCTAGCATCTCACGGCGGAGGGTTTCGTCGTTGGGGTCCGCTTCAGCAAACTCCCACTTGATAATGTCTTCTTCTTCGAGAATCGCCGTCCCGGTGGAGCCGGTTAGCTCGATTTTCTTGAGCGAGCCGGGGTAGCCGGCCGTCGTTGCCTCGATGACCCCCAGCGCACCGTTGGCAAAGCGGACGGTCGCGGTGGCCACATCTTCGACTTCGATCCGTTCGTGGGCCAACATGGCGGTGTGCCCCATCACTTCCACGGCGGGTCCCATCAGCCATAGCAGCAGATCGACGCTGTGGATGGCTTGATTCATCAACGCCCCGCCACCGTCAAATTCCCAGGTACCGCGCCAAGCGCCACTGTCGTAGTACTGTTGTGTGCGAAACCATTTGACATAGGCATCGCCGAGGGCCAGCTTGCCGAACCGCCCAGCTTCGACAGCCTGCTTGAGCAATTGGCTCGATTGATGAAAACGGGATGGAAAGATCGTGGCCAGCTTGACCCCCGCATGTTCGCACGCGGAGATCATGGCATCGCAGCGCTCGATGGTAACGTCGAGCGGTTTTTCCACGATCACGTGCTTGCCAGCCTTAGCGGCCGCCACGCACGGTTCCATGTGAGCCCCACTCGGTGAGCAAATCGTGACCACGTCGATGTCCGGGCGGGCCAACATCTGCTCCAAATCGGTGGTTGCTTCCCCACCAAATTCCGCGGCCAGTTGCTCGGCCTTAGGGGCAGTGCGGTTGAAACAGGCGACGAGCTTGGCATTCTTGATCTCGGCGATAGCCCGCGCGTGAAACTTGGCGATCATGCCACAGCCAATGATTCCAAATCCTGTCGGCATGGTTAGTGACTCCTGTGGAGCAAGTTGGCAGATGTAGAAATGTTGGCATCGCAAAGTGGCTGAGCTGGCGGAAAACAATGACTATTCGGGTTCCACGTCGCATAGGGCCAGTGGCATTTCATCGCGCGGATCTTGCACTCGCAAGGCCCGCTTTCCAGCGTAGATATGATAAAGCGGATCGCCCACGAATTCCGCCCGCCAACCTTTCAGCAGGTTCGGGAAGTCTTCATCCGTTTCGGGCAAGGTCTCGCCACTAAGCCAGTAAGAGGCGAGTTTACCAACGTCGTCGGAAGTACCTACGATTGATGGGGCGATGTTGTTGTTGCGGCACAGGTAAGCCATGGCTGCGGTTAGGAACTGCTGCAAAAGCGCCGGTGGCCGAGCCCGCTTGGAGTGACCACTCCAGGGGGTTGGAGGGATGGGCACATTCATCCCACGCGTCACACATTCAGCGATCTCAGGAATGAATCGCTGAAAGCCGACGTGGTGTAAGCCTCGGATATGCGCAATTTTCTTGGGATCGGCCGAACTGCGACGTGCCAGCTCCACAATCAGATCGTCGCGCAACACGCGGCGAGCTGGCATGTCTTTGCTGCGGGCACGCTCGTCACGCCAACGCCACAGTTCACGGACGATGCCGTACTGCTTGCCATGCAGCGACTGTACTCCCGACATCCGGTACCAACCCTCTTGTTCCTCGTAGACGATCAAGTTGGCTTGCTTACGCACCAACTCGTCCTCTAACCAATTCAGTCGCCCCTGATCCAGCAGTTGTTGCGTGAGTGCGTCAAAGACTTGGGGCAAGTGAAGCACGTCCAAGGCGGCGTAGTCGAGCTGCGCGCGGGTCAGCGGTCGCTTCCGCCAATCGGTCCGCGTCTCACCTTTGGGAACGTTTTCACCCAGCACCCGCTGAAGCAGTTTGCCGTACGACGCGGGAAAATCGCCGCCGAGTAGACCGACCGCCACCTGCACATCAAACAGCTTGGCAATCGTGCGACCAGTGGCTCGAAACGCAAACAGGATTTCCTCGCGGCCAGCATGCACAACCACGGTTCGCTGCGGATCAACGAGCAACTCCCAGACAGCCGCTAAATCGTCGATTCCTTTGGGATCCACAATGAACACGGTATCGCGAGTCGAGATTTGCAACAAACACAGATCGGGGCGGTAACAATCCTCGGCGACAAACTCCGTGTCCATCCCTACAATGCTCGCGGCGGTGAGCTGCTCAATCAGCTCGGGGAGCTGCTCGTTCGTGTTTACAACCGTATAATCCACTCGCGAACCGGACGATCTTGTAAAGGTACCATGGAAACCCCCCCATTCAGAGCACTCGGCGATGAGAGCCCCCTGAAAAGGACTTTTGTGAGGATAGCATTAAACTCTCGGCAGGCGTAATTGCCAAGTTGGCTTGAGGCTATTCGATCCGTTGTTGGCGAAATCTCGCCGCTGAAGTGCCCCACCCCCTAAGCGACTCGCGAGCATGCAGCAGTATCAGCCACAGTCAGTTTGGGGACCGCAGGTCAGTCCGAGCGAACTAGCTTCTAGACTTCTCGTCAGCGTGCAAGACCCCGCCGAAGCGAAGCTCGCGAGGGAGTTGTCGGTCGGCTGGATCGACCTTAAGCAGCCTGCCGCCGGTTCGCTGGGAGCCCCCTCTCTCGCCGTTGCCCGGTCCGTCGGAGAGGTGCTCCGCGACGTGCAGCAAAAGAGCATTGCTCTGGGGGAGTTGGTGGACCTCCATGTAACAGCCGACGCAGTTGAGCCGCGGCAGCTGGTAGGCTGGGGTCTAGCCGAGGTCTACCCGGTCGCGAAAATAGGGCTGGCGCACACGGCAAGTCGTGCCAATTGGGAATCGGAGTTCTCCGCCCTGGCTCAAGCACTATTGCCGACGAAATTAGTCCCCGTCCTATATGCCGATGGCGAGCGCTGCGGAGCCCCTGCGGCCGCCGCCGTACTGGAGCTCGCCCGCTG
Source organism: Pirellulaceae bacterium (assembly GCA_041751975.1). Classification (GTDB taxonomy): domain Bacteria; phylum Planctomycetota; class Planctomycetia; order Pirellulales; family Pirellulaceae; genus Aureliella. Next base: position 26,430 of record JBGSHW010000194.1, on the reverse strand, counting down.
CACCACCGCTCCGTTTATACTTGTCGATACCTATGTCAAGGACGGCCGTCGCTTGCTCGACTGGCTGACGTTGGAGCAACTTGGGGATTTCATTCAACGAGCTGAGCAAACCGGCGCCCGGGTGGTGTTGGCCGGTAGCTTGTGTGCCACCGACGTGCCATCACTCGTAGCGCTCCGACCCGCTGCCTTGGCCGTCCGTGGGGCGGTTTGCAACGGGGAGCGAACCGCGAGCCTCTGTGCAGAGCGAATCAAAGCCTGGGTGCAACTCATGGCGACTGGGGTTGAGCGTCACGCTCAGAATTCGAACTTCGCCAGCTGAGCGACGATCGAAGCATGCACCGCCTCAACGGGCTGACTGGCGTCGATGAGCTTCACCCGGTCCCCCAAGCGTTCCGACTGCTGCACGAATCCCTCACGCACTTTTTGCAGGTATTCAGCGCCACGACTTTCCAAACGATCGAATCCTCGGTCGATTCGACTGAGCGCCGCCGTGACATCCAAGTCAAGCACAAACGTCAGATCAGGGGTCAACCCACCGGTTGCCACCTCGCCGACTTGCCAGATCGAGTCCACGTCGATTCCTCCCGCCGAACCTTGATAGACGACATTGGCCAGCAGGAAACGATCGCAGATCACAATGGTCCCCATTTCCAGGGCTGGTCGAATGACTTCTCGCACCAATTGCGCGCGGCTGGCCATGTAAAGTAGCATCTCCGCCGTCATGCTTAACGGGATTTCTTCGCGGTGGAGCAATATCTCGCGCAGTGCTTCCCCCAAACGCGTCGCTCCGGGATCGCGCAGACTGAGTGTCTGCTGGCCGCGCGCCTGTAGCCAATCGCACAGCATGCGGACTTGCGTCGACTTGCCACCGCCGTCCACTCCGTCCAAGCAAAAAAACAATCCAGCCATAGTTGTGCGTTGTGAGCGGGTAGGGTGCGGGGGTGAAATACCAGACAGTTGTAGTGTGGCGCTCTCATTCCGTCCAACCGCCTCGTGGAAATGTCCCACGTTCTCACAGCGGACGAGGCCCACAGCACTGATTTCCAACAACCCAGACGATTACGTGCGCCCGGCTTCTAAAAACTTAAGCGTCTTGTTGCGAGACATCGGACCCGCTTGTCGCAGGACTTGCCCCTCTCCATCCAAGATCAAAATTGAGGGGATACTGCGAACTTTGTAGCGCTCGACAACGGGCCCATACTGCTTGACATCCACATCCACATAAATAGGTACAAAATCGGCCTCGACTGCCGCGGCCACGTCGACGTCTGGCCAGACCCTGAGCTTCATCTCCTTGCACGGAGGGCACCAACTTGCACTGAACACAACTAACACGGGTTTGCCACTGGCTTTGGATTCGTCAAGTGCTGTGGCGTAGTCCTCCCGCCACGGGATGGTCGATTCGGGCAAGGCAGATTCGGTCGCGGGAAAAATAAAGCCGCGATTCGATGTCCACTGCAGCACCGCCACCACGGCCAAAACTGCAACGAGAGTCCCCAGGAACTGGAACTGTTTCTTTTCGGCGGGCGGGTTGGTAGTCGCCATAATTAAGAATTTTCCTTGAGCATCACAGAAAACCGCTAGTGCAGACTACAGATTGTAGCAAATTCCACTCCACTTATTGTCGCCCTTCTTTCGCCTAGCTGCGAAGGATTTATGGGTTTCGGGGGGAGTTGTGAACCCCAGACGCAAACCCAAAAGCACTCACCGACATCGTCAGTACCCTCTTGTCGCATTTTGGGGAATGCACATGGGGCGAAAAGCGAGTGTCCTGCATCCTTGAGCGATTGCAAGCTGGAAAGTATCATCTCTGCATTAGAAATGTCGGCCGGTTGGAACCAAAGGCCCGCCTTTACCACTTTGTTTAAGTTGACCCGCTGCCGTTCGCTCGGGCAGCCAGCTCAGGAAGTTGCCAAACCATGCGTCACGTTTTATCTGCTCTCGTACAAAACGTTCCGGGAGTACTCTCGCACGTCTCCGGCATGCTCGCCTCGCGTGGTTACAACATCGATTCGCTGGCGGTGGGGGAAACGGAAAACCCCGAGTTGTCCCGCATGACGTTTGTCGTGGTCGGGGACGATCGCGTGCTGGATCAAGTTCGCAAGCAACTTGAAAAGCTGGTAACCGTGGTCACTGTTGAAGACATCAGTGCTCAGGATCATGTCGAGCGTGATATGATGTTGATCCGAGTCAAAGCCAGCGGAGGAGACGAGCGAAGTGAGATTCGCGAATTGGTTGAAATTTTTCGCGGAAAAATTGTAGACGTTGGCCCCGACGATCTCATGATCGAAATCTCCGGCCGCGAAAGCAAAGTCGAAGCTTTTATCAAAAGCATGCGGCCCTATGGAATTCAACAACTCGTGCGAACCGGCCGCATCGCACTTGTGCGAGGGGGGGCGACTGGTTCCACTCAGGCCAGTGACGACTTGGCTCCGCGCGTGGCCATTGCGGATTAGCTCAGCCGTCGAAGATCCCGAATTGCAATTCTAGACGAATGGCTGAATAGCCGCTCCGATTTCCCGCCTGCTTGCCCTCGATCAGCCACGTGGCCCCGTTTTAATTAGCCGGCCTACACTCGAACTTCACAACCACCCAGCTTCACCACCGCTACTGACCCAACTTCGCAACCGCTGCTCCAATCCTCCGCGACGACCGTTGCTCACCTCCAATCGAACAACTCGCCGACGCCGATCCAACATCATTGCCCGCCGCGATGACCATCCACTCGACAACAGCAACAACAACTTCACGCACCCACTTTGATTTGAAAGTTACTCATGACAGCAAAAATTTTCTACGACAACGATGCCGATCTGTCCCACCTCAAAAGCAAGACGATTGCGATTCTCGGTTATGGTTCGCAAGGGCACGCGCAAGCACAAAACTTGCGCGATAGCGGCTGCAACGTGATCATCGGTCAACGCGAGGGAAGCCCGAACTACGATTTAGCGGTCAGTCACAAGTTCAAACCGATGCCGGTCGAAGCGGCAGTGAAGGCGGCCGATGTCATCAACATCTTGCTTCCCGATGAAGTCCAAGGGGATATCTTCAAGCAAGACATCAGACCGAACCTCAAGCCGGGCGACGTGTTGATGTGCTCGCACGGTTTCAACATTCACTTCGGACAAGTCGAGCCGCCGAAGGGAGTGGAGGCACTGCTGGTCGCCCCGAAAGGCCCTGGTCACTTGGTGCGGAGCGAGTACGTCAAGGGTGGTGGTGTCCCCGGGTTGATCGCTGTGGGCGAAGGGACCTCCGATGCGACCTTCCAAATCGGTTTGGCCTATGCCAAAGGGATCGGCGCGACCCGTGGTGGTGTCATCCACACCTCGTTCGCCGAGGAAACCGAAACCGACTTGTTCGGCGAGCAAGTTGTCCTGTGCGGCGGTGTGAGTGCCCTGGTCAAGGCTGGCTTTGAAACGTTGGTCGAAGCGGGTTACCAGCCCGAGATGGCCTACTTCGAGTGCATGCACGAACTGAAGCTGATCGTCGACTTGTTCTACCAAGGTGGCCTGAATTACATGCGTTACAGCGTGTCCAATACGGCCGAGTACGGCGACTACACGCGTGGTCCACGCATTATCACCGCCGAGACCAAGGCGGTCATGAAGCAGATCCTCAAGGAAATCCAGAACGGCGAATTTGCCCGCGACTGGATTCTAGAGAACCGAGCTGGTGCGGCATCATTCAAGGCCACGCGTCGCCGCGAGCGCGATCATGAACTCGAGCAAGTTGGCCGCCGTTTACGCAAGCTAATGAGTTGGATTGATTCCAAAGAAGTCTAAAATAGGGAAAGCCCCGCAGGGAAGCAAGACCTTGTCCCCTGCAACTCGCGTCCCAACCAAGATGATTGAAGTCCGCGGTGCCCGCGTTCACAATTTGAAAAGTGTGAACGTGGACATTCCGCGCGGGCAGTTGGTGGCCGTCTGCGGTGTCTCTGGCTCTGGCAAAACCTCGCTGGCTCTCGACACGCTCTATGCCGAAGGGCAACGGCGTTACATCGAAAGCTTCTCGGCCTACACGCGTCAATTTCTCGAGCGACTTGACAAGCCCGATTACGATCGGATCGACGGCCTGCCGCCCGCTCTGGCCGTCGCACGGGCTGGGGCTCCTCGTGGCAATCGCAGCACCGTCGGTACGGCCAGTGAGACTCTCGACTACCTCCGCCTACTTTTTGCCAAAATCGCCCAACTGTGGTGCCACCAATGCGGACAGAAAGTCATCGCGTACAGCCCGCAAAGTGTCGGCAAGTTAATCGAAGGGCTTGCCAAGTCGACCAAGTTGATGGTCGGTTTCGAGACCCGCTGGGATGACGTGGGTGAACGGGCAAGCGTGCTGGCTGAGTTGCAAGCCGCCGGTTTCGTGCGTTTGGTGTCGGGTGAGACATTGCTCAATCTGGGGCAAGACGAGCGCGATAAGCTAGCCGACCGGCTGCCTGCACAAGGGAGCGTGTTAGTCATCGTCGATCGCCTGCGCGGTGGCGATGCCTCAACCCGCACGGCCGAAAGCTTGGAAACCGCCTTCGATAGCGGCCTGGGTGAAATCGTGTTGCTCTTCGACCAAGCTCCTCTCCCGCTCAGCCCTAACAGCAGCTCAACGGAAGCCGCCGCAACACAGCCAGCAAGACTTTCAGCTAAACAGGCAGCAACTCAATTCGCTACGCAGTCCCCCGCGACACCGCAGTCGCTCACGACACGCGTAGCCATGATCGATGGCCAGTCGTGGCACCGTCTCAAGCTCTCTCGGCAACTGCATTGTTCTGTTTGCGACATTACCTATCCGGTAGCGGAACCAAGGCTGTTCAGTTTCAACAGCCCGCTCGGCGCCTGCGGAAAGTGCGAGGGCTTTGGCGATACCATCGATCTGGACATGTCGCTCATCGTCCCCGATCCGCGCAAGACGCTGCGCGACGGAGCGATAGCTCCTTGGCGGACACCGGCTTACAGTCATAACCTGGATGCGCTCATCGACGTGGCGGACAGCTTGGCGATCCCACCGGATGTCCCCTTCAATAAGCTCACGAAAAAACAAGTGGCGGTGATTCGCGATGGCGATCCGCAAGCTGGCTTTGAGGGGCTGGTGGGCTTCTTCGGTTGGTTGGAGCGGAAGAAGTACAAGATGCATGTGCGGGTCTTCTTGTCCCGCTGGCGATCGTACAACCAATGCGACCGCTGCAGCGGTGCACGTCTCAATCCGCTGGCACTTTCCTACCGTTTGGCAGGGAAGAACATGGCTCAAATGTGCCAGCTGCAAATTGACGCGTTGGCCGAGCAGCTGAATCAACTGGAACTCTCCGAGCGAGAATCAACAATCGCCAAAATTCCGCTCACGCAAGTGTTATCGCGATTGGGGTACCTGCAAGCAGTGGGACTCGGCTATTTAACGCTCGATCGCACGCTGCGGACGCTCAGCGGTGGCGAGGCCCAGCGAACGGCCCTTACCGCCGCGCTGGGCTCGAGCTTGGTCAATATGCTGTACGTCTTGGATGAACCCTCCGTGGGGCTGCACCCGCATGATGTGCAACAATTGGCTGGGGCTATCGGCAAGTTGACCGAACGAGGCAACACGGTGTTGATGATTGAACACGAAGAAGCGTTGTTGGATCGAGCCGACTGGTTGATCGAAGTCGGCCCTGCAGCCGGCTCCGGTGGAGGTGAAATCGTCTACTCCGGTCCGCGGAGTGGGTTGGCAGCCAGCGGAAGCCTGACCGGAGCTTACTTGAGTGGCAAACGGATCGTCCCGGTCCCAGCCCAACGTCGCACTCCCTCGGGGGTCATCACACTGCAGGGTTGCGCGGGAAATAACCTCAAGGGAATCGACGTCGAGTTCCCGCTGGGGGTGTTGTGCTTGGTGACGGGGGTCAGCGGCAGCGGCAAGAGCTCGCTGGTACAGGATACGCTGTACGGTGCACTGAACAATCGACTGAGCCCAAATAGCAGCCCGACATTGCCGTTCGACAGTATCCTAGGAATGGGACAGATCGATGAGTGCATCTTAGTAGATCAAACGCCCGTCAGCCGTTCTCCCCGGAGCAATCCGGTCACCTTTGTAAAGGCTTTTGATGAGATCCGATCTGTTTTCGCGAACACGATCGACGCCAAAACTCGCAACTACACGGCTGGGCATTTTAGTTTCAACAGCGAACTCGGTCGCTGTCCGAACTGCGAGGGGGATGGCGCTCTGCAAATCGACATGCAGTTCTTGGCTGATATTTTCATGAGTTGTCCCGATTGTCATGGGACCCGTTATCGCAGCGAGATTCTCCAGGTACGGCATCGCGATCGGAACATCGCCGAAGTGTTGAGCATGACGGTCCGCGAAGCGCAGTCGTTTTTTCGCGGCTCGGCCAAGGTGCAACAAAAACTGAAAGTACTCAGCGACGTAGGGCTCGACTACTTGCAGCTTGGGCAAGCCGCCAACACCTTGAGCTCAGGCGAGGCTCAGCGCTTAAAGCTCGCCGCCTTTTTGGCCAGCGCGAGCAAGAAACGGACTTTGTTTATCCTCGATGAACCGACGACCGGCTTGCACAGTCACGACATCGTGCAGTTGCTCGATTGCTTTGATGCCTTGTTGGAGGCTGGTAATTCACTGATTGTCGTCGAGCACAATGTGCACCTGATGGCCGCCGCCGACCACATCATCGACCTCGGTCCCGGTCCCGCCGAGCAGGGTGGTTATGTCGTAGCCGCTGGCACACCCCAAGACATAGCCGCCAATAATCAGTCGCTAACGGGACGGTATCTGTAAAACAAAGGTGTCAGCGGTAACTATGGACAAGTGCCTTACGGCAACCTAAGATCCGAACAATGTGGTTTGTGGCGAGGTTCTGGTTCTTTCCGAAATAGAGACGATTTACCAGGCAAACTGGAGGGTTTCATGAATGAGTCGGAAGAGCAATTCTCGAAGTTGGGGTTCACCAAGACTTTTATCTTGCCCGCGTTATCGATCTTTTTGATCCCCGCTGTCTCGCTCGCCTTTTTCTTTGACGCCCAAGATCGCTTCGACGCCGACATACGGGAGTCGATCCTGAGTGATATTCGGGCAGACCCAAAACTGGGCAAGCAGGAGCAGTCTGAGGCGATCCAATACTTTAACGACAACCCGATTTCGACCTTAATTACGGAGGACGGGTTCTCCTCACTGATCGACGACCAGGTCGTCTTCTACTATGCGACGTTCCGTTGGATGATTCGCTTATCGACGACAATTTCTTTGTCACCGAGCAGCCCGTTTTCATGGGCGATAAACTGTACAACGGTCGTACACTGGATGTCAGCTTGGCGCTACTTCAGCAATTTCAAGGAGTTGAGGCGGACGCAGTGCTGGCTCACGAAATGGCGCACTTCAGTGGCAACGACACGCTGTACTCCAAGAAAACGGCTCCGCTATTGATGCGCTACAATAACTACCTGCAAGGTCTTTATAAAAGTAGCATCTCACTTCCCATTTTTTACTTCATGCTATGCTTTCGCGGCTTGTTCGAACTGTCGATTGGTAAGCTGAGTCGCGATCGGGAATTTCGCGCCGACCGCATCGCTGCCGAACTGGAGCGTCAGCAGTGGGATATATTCGAGGCCCGGTTCCGCGATTTTCACGAAAGAACGTTGCCGTATCGGTTCCTGCCCGAGAACGAACATGAGCGGGCCATCGTCGAAAAAGCTTTCCCAGAGGTTCGTTTCAACGGCTCGGAGGGCTTATTGGTAATCGATTATGAGAAAATAGTTTTCGACCAATGGTCGCAGCCACTCTTTTTTCGGGATGTCGCAAGCTTCACGCTGTACGACGACGACCGCCTGCAGATCACTTACGATCGGGAAGATATTGGCAGCGAGTGGATTCAACTGAAGAGTTTCGGCGCCGATCAACCAGCCGTCGTGGAAGCAACTGCAAATTACCGTGCACGGTTCGCAGCCGCCGCCGAGCATCAAAAGCACCGGGAGCAAACAAAGGTGTCAGAGCAAACAAAGGTGTCAGGAGTCTTTGTTTTGGAGTCAGAGGATAAAAGAGCCCACGGCTAGCGCCTGAGGTTCACGGACGCCTTGAGTAATGCGAATGCTAGCAAACTGGGGCTGGATTGTGGTGCAAATTGCCGTTTGCCTGCAGCGGGGATCTAGTTAAACTGCGGCCGTCATTTGTGGTGCAACCCGTTTCATCTTGCGTTGCGCACCGGATCTTAGCAGCTAAGGATGGCTGAATGTATCGATGGCTTTTGTGCTGGCAGTATTTGCGTACGCGTTACATCGCACTCGCCTCCGTGGTGAGTGTGACGTTGGGTGTCGCCACACTCATTATCGTCAACGCGGTGATGCACGGCTTCACCACGGAAATGCAGGAACGCATGCATGGAATTCTTTCGGACGTAATCGTCGAAAGCAACAATTCCAATGGAATGCAGAATCATGTCGCTATCCAGAAGCGGATTCGTCAAGTCGTCGGGGATGATCTGGCGGGTATGACCACGGTCGTTCATGTGCCGGCCATGGTCTCGATCTCCCATCGCGGCGAGACGATCAATCGCCAAATCAACTTGATCGGTATCGATTCGGAAACGTACGCCACCGTCAGCGACTTCAGCAAATATCTGTTGCATCCCGAGAACCAACAAGCCATTTCATTCGCTTTGCGCGAAGAGGGTTATGCACCCGACCGCGTCAAGTTCCCGGAGGCGGGTTGGGAGTACCGTCGGCGTGTCGCAGCCTCTCAAAAGCGGGTCGTCGAGCTACAAAAGCAGTTTGAACTCGAAAAGCAACGCAATGAGTTCCTCAAGGATCAGATCGATCGGGTTGGACAGGAAGACAGCGCTGACGAAGTTGCCGCAGAGTACGCCAGCAACGACCCGTTGCCCGACCATGGCTTGGCCTTTCCCGAATCGCCGCACTCATCCGGAAACAGTTCCTACCCTTCGACGGGACAAACCAACAGCGGAACGGAAAGCACTCGCAGCGGCTCATCGTATGGCCCCAGTCTCGATGCAGTGGCCTCCTCTGTGGAAGACGAAGCCAACATTTTTGACGCCGAGTTCAGCCAGCACGATGGCATTGTTCTGGGGATCAGCATCGGTAGCACCCGTTTCCGCGATGCCGTAGGTGAAGTCAACGATTACTTTTTTGTTCAACCAGGCGATGATGTGCGCATCACGTTTCCATCGGCCGGAAGCACTCCGCGGGCCATCAACGAGAGTTTCACCGTCGTCGACTTTTACGAAAGTAAGATGAGCGAATACGATGCGACCTTCGCCTTCGTGCCACTCGAGAAGCTGCAAAAGTATCGCGGTATGGACAATGCGGTCAGTTCCATTCAGCTTCGCCTGCAACCGGGAGCCGATCTGAACGCCGTTCGAGATGCGCTATCCGCCCAGTTTCCGATTGAGATGATCAACGTCAATACCTGGCGCGATTTGCAAGGAGCCCTGTTGGCGGCGGTGCAGATGGAGACCACCATCTTGAACATCTTGTTGTTCCTGATCATCGCCGTGGCTGGCTTTGGTATTTTGGCGACCTTCTTCATGATTGTTGTCGAGAAGACCAAGGACATTGGAGTGTTAAAATCGCTAGGGGCCAGCGGTACCGGCGTGGCATCGATCTTCCTCGGCTATGGCGTGTTACTCGGTCTATTGGGTGCGAGTGTAGGAGCGGTGGCGGGACTCGTCTTTGTCGCCTACATCAACTCGATCGCTGACGTCTTGGAGATGATCACCGGTCAAGAAGTCTTTGATCCGACCGTCTATTACTTCGATACGATTCCCACCATTGTTCATCCGATGATGATCGTGTGGGTCATTATTGGGGCGGTATTGATCGCCGTTATGGCCAGCGTTTTACCATCGATCCGTGCGGCCCGCATGCACCCCGTTAAGGCACTTCGATATGAGTAGCACTGTGGAAAACAGCTTGCGGACACAACCCCGTCGCCGCATCGATTCGGCGACATCCAGCGCGGACACAATCGCCAGCATGGAAGCAGCGCGAGAGTTCGACGGAAACCCTGGAACAACGTCGCCGCAATTTGATCAAGCTTCGATTCAATTGCGGATCGCATCACCTTACGTGTTAGAAGCTCGGCAACTGGTGAAAATCTATCGCAAGAACCAGCACCAGGTGACGGTGCTCGATGGCTGCGATTTCTCGGCCGTGGAGGGGAAGATGACGGCCATCCTCGGGCAGAGCGGATCTGGCAAGAGTACGCTTCTGCATCTGCTCGGAACACTCGACGCTCCCGACTCGGGCGAGATCTACTTTGATGGTAGCCGCATCGATAACCTGCCGCGCCGCAAGCGGGATCGCTTCCGCAATTCGCAACTGGGGATGATCTTCCAATTCTATCACCTCCTGCCAGAAGTGACCGCACTGCAAAACGTCCTGTTGCCGATGATGATTCAGCAAGGATTCTGGGGCTACTTGCGCAATCGGCAGGCGATCAAGCAGCGAGCTACCGAGCTGCTCAGGAGCGTGGGCATTGAACATCGTCTGCATCACCGCCCGAGTGAACTGTCCGGCGGAGAAATGCAACGCTGCGCCATCGCTCGGGCACTGATCGCGCAACCCAAACTGCTGTTGGCGGACGAACCAACTGGCAATCTCGATCGTACGACTGGTCGCCAGATCTTGTCGCTATTGAAGCAACTGAACGAAGAGCAGAACCTGACGATCGTCATGGTCACGCATGATGAGTCGATTGCGGCCGATTGCGATGCGGTGATCCATTTGGCCGATGGCCGGATCAAACGCTAGTCAGACGCGTGAGCTGTTGGAATTTTTGAGAGGCAGGGGTGAGTTTTGCATGGCAGGGGATCAGCGGTTCGGCACGAATTGTGCTTTGACCGTTGTTGGAGCGGTCCGCGAGAGTTAAACTACGTTGCCTGCCCAAAAACATCCCCGCGACAGCAGATCGTTTGGTCACTTATGTTTCGTCACCTTCCCCAACGGTCAACTTCACCGCTCAGGTTCTGCCTGCGTTCGTTGCTGTTGCTGGTTGGTGTCGCGATATCGATGGATGGCAGTCTGCGAGTGGCTTTGGCTTCCTTGCAGGCGACTGCGGTCCGCACAGCCAATGCGCAATGGCTGCTGACCTCCAGCGGTTTGGCAGAGATGCCTGTCGAAGAGGTCCCGAGTTCCCGTGAGTCGCATGGGGATGGTCAGAGTCCGCAAGAGCTGTCTGAAGAGGTCTGCTCGGCGGCGGTGAATGGGGAACGCAGGTTAAAACGGCTGTCTCGACTAAGGGCTACTTCTTATCACTTGCAACGCTTGCGATCTCAACGGGCGACACAAGTCCATAGCGGTTGGTTGGTTGTATTCGAGTATCGCTACCGCAATGGCTGCGGCGCCCATTTGCGTTGCTAGAATTCTGCCCCCCCCTTTCTTTTGCTAACGGTTTCGCGATCCGTTGGCAGGTCGCATTTGGCAGGTCGCATTTGGCAGGTCGCTAGACGGGCGATTGAGCAGGACCGAGTGCTAGAGAGTTCATGAACTCTACGGCAGACTCTCTCACCCCGCGATTTTTGCGAATTCTCAGGTTAGCGAAGTCTTAGGTTAGCGAAGTCTTAGGTTGGCCAAGTCTCAAGGGTCCATTTGAGGCTTTGTGCATGGTCAGGCTGATCTAAGCGGTCGATTGCAGCTCGCGGGCGCAGTCGTTCATGATTTGCCGGGTTTACTTGCCCGGGTTTACTTGCCCGGATTACCAGTCCGGATTACCAGTCCGGTTTACTTGTCGAATCCAAATTCTGATTATTTGTCCGTGAACCCACATTAGTCTTGTGAACGTGACTCCGTTTGACAACGAACGGTTCAAAAAAACCATCAAATTCTTAATATAGTGAAAAACCATGGAACGTATCTTGGCGGGGGCCGCGAAATTTCTGCACGATGAATATCCAAAAAACAAGGATTTCTTCGAGAAAATGGCTTCCAAAAAACAGAAGCCGCGTGCGTTATTCATCACCTGCTCTGACTCGCGGGTGAATCCGAATCTGATTACACAGACCGAGCCGGGCGACCTGTTCCTGCTACGCAATGCTGGCAACATAGTCCCTCCCTACGGTTCGGTCATTGGAGGCGAAGCCGCTACGATCGAGTATGCCGTCGAAGTCCTGGAAATCCCCAACATCATCATCTGCGGACATTCTCAGTGCGGCGCCATGAGCGCCTTGATCTCACGCCAGGGAATCGACGCTTTGCCCAGCGTCAAAGCCTGGTGCGAGCACGCCGAAGCGACCCGGCGGATCATGCAGCAAAAGTATCCGGGGCTAACCGGTGATGAACTCGCACTTGTGGCCGCTGAACAAAATGTGCTGGTGCAATTGAACAATCTGAGCACGCATCCCTGTATCGCCGCGCGGCTTTCGACTGGCAAGATCCGCACCTACGGCTGGTACTTCGATATCGGCACGGGCTCAATAAGCCAATACGATCCCGTGACCACCGATTTCGAAAAGCTTGGAGACGAGGCCCTTTCCGCCAATCCGCTGCCATTGCTCAGCATGCGGGGCACTGCCTAACTGAGAACATTTCCTTTCTCCCGGCCCCTTCCTTCCCAACTTTCACAAGCTTCGAGCATGACGACTGACACCACACGCTTTACCACGCAATCGATACTGCGAGACCTCCTCTCCGGACTGATTGTATTTCTCGTAGCCCTGCCGCTTTGCTTGGGCATTGCTCTAGCCTCCGGCGCTCCGTTGTTCTCCGGTCTCATCGCCGGAATCATCGGTGGAGTGGTGGTTGGGATCTTGAGTGGTTCTCATACCAGCGTTACCGGCCCAGCTGCTGGCTTAACCGCCATCGTGGCTGGCCAAATTGCTAATCTGGGCTCGTTTGAGGCGTTCTTGCTGGCGGTCGTCATTGGCGGTGTGTTGCAAATCGCATTGGGCATCGTCAAGGCTGGCGCGCTCTCCGCCTTTTTCCCTTCCAGCGTCATTAAAGGACTGCTGGCGGCTATCGGCGTCATCTTGATTCTTAAACAGATTCCGCACCTGCTCGGCCACGACAAAGATCCGCAAGGTGAGATGTCGTTCGTTCAGCCCGACCATGAAAACACGTTCAGCGAGTTGTTAAAGCTTTTCGAAGGTGAAATTCATCAGGGCGCTATCGTCATCGGCATCCTCTCACTCGGGTTGCTCATTCTCTGGGACAAGTTTAAGCCACTGAAGAAATCGCTGGTCCCGGCCCCCTTGATCGTGGTCTTTCTAGGCATTGGACTGGGGCAACTCTTTTCCCGCTTCGGGCCACCTTGGGATATCGAGTCAAGTCACTTGGTGCAAGTGCCGGTGGCAAACAGCGTCAATGAATTCCTCGGCTTCCTGAAATTCCCCGACTTTTCGCAAATACTCAATCCTGCCGTATACATCGCGGGTATTACCATTGCCGTTGTGGCCTCGCTGGAGACGCTCCTCAACTTGGACGCCGTCGACAAGCTTGACAGAAAGCAACGGCTGTCACCGCCGAGCCGTGAACTGTGGGCACAAGGAATTGGCAACGTCGCAGCCGGCTTGATCGGTGGCATCCCCATGACCTCCGTGGTGATTCGCGGCTCGGTCAACATCAACGCGGGTGCCGAGTCAAAGATCTCTGCCATTTTCCATGGCGCTCTGCTGCTCATCTGCGTCGTAGCCTTGCCCACCTACCTCAACACGATTCCTCTCTCCTGCCTCGCAGCAATCCTGTTGCTCACCGGATACAAGTTGGCGAGCCCTAAATTGTTTAAGCAGATGTGGTCCGAGGGCAAGTACCAGTTCATTCCATTTATGGTGACCTTGGTCGCGATCGTCTTCACCGACCTGTTGATCGGAATCTTGATTGGACTGGCAATCAGTGTGATCTTTATCCTTAACAGCAACTTGCGGCGTCCCATCCGCCGTATTCGTGAACAGCACTTAGGGGGTGAAGTGCTGCACATTGAACTCGCCAATCAAGTGAGTTTCTTGAACCGAGCTGCCTTGGAAAGTGCGCTGCGCGAGGCTCCTCAGGGGACCCGTGTTTTGATCGATGCGCGGCGCACGGACTACATCGATCCCGATATCCTCAGCTTGATTCGAGAGTTCAAAAACGTCACAGCTCCAGTGTACAACGTGCAAGTTGGCTTGCTGGGCTTCCGCGACAAATATCTGTTGCAGGATTCGGTCGAAACGGTGGACTTTGCACCTCAAGAACTGCGCGAGCAATTGACGCCAGCGCAAGTACTCGACGTGCTCATCGAAGGCAATCGCCGTTATGTCGAAGGGCATCCCCTCGACCGCGATCTCAGACGGCAGGCCGATGCCAACGGGGACACACCCCGGGCGATGGCGGCGATTTTTACCGGAATCGACTCTCGAACGCCGATCGAGTTGATCTTTGATTTAGGAATGGGGGATGCTTACGTGGTGCGGATACCCGGCAACGTCCCCGGCCCGCGCGCCGTTGGTGGTTTGGAGTTCGCGTGCATCGATGGCGTTAAGCTCATTCTCGTAATGGGACATACCGGTAGCCGTTTAGTTAAGACGACCATCGAACGCGCGCTGGCTATTGGGCACTTTGACGAGTTGAGCGGCTGCAACAATCTCGAGCCCGTGCTGTCGGAGATCGCTGTCTCCGTCGAACCAGATTTCTTGCGGACCTACGCGCACCTACCCGAAACTGAAAAACAACAGATGGTAGACCAAGTCGCGCGGCGCCATGTGTTGCGCTCTGCGAAGCAGGTCGAAGAGCTAAGTCCGATCATTCGGTGTTTGGTGGCTGAAGGAAAAGTGGGTGTCGCTGCCGCTTTGTACGATGTAGAGACCGGTCAGATCGAAATCCTATCGGACCGGCACGACATCAGCGGTTCCCTAGCCATCCCCTCCAGCACGCACCGGTAGAGGGCGAGCTTACATCCGGCTGGCGATCCCTTGTTGCTCCAGCGGGTGCAAGCCCACCATGCTCAGTGCGGGCGCTTCTGCTGAAGGAAACATCTTTCCGCGGTTGGCGATTTCGTGAGGGTCACAGGCACGTCGAATGCGGTGCATGCATTCGATCGACGCGGCGGAGAACATGTTCGGAAGAAACTGCCGCTTCTCCATTCCCACGCCGTGCTCACCGGTGATTGAACCGCCGAGCTCCACGCACATTTGAACGATCCGCGCGGCCAGCTCCTCAGCCCGATGCAGCTCCCCCGCTTTACGTCCATCGAACATAATCAACGGATGCAGGTTGCCATCGCCCGCATGAAAGACGTTGGCCACCGAGATCCCTGCCGCTTGGCTTAACTCTTCGATTTGCTTCAGAGCAAAACCGAGTTTGCTTCGCGGGACCACTCCATCTTGCACAATGAAGTCGGGGCTGAGACGTCCCACGGCCGAAAAAACACTCTTGCGTCCCTTCCAAATTTTTGCTCGTTCGACCGCATTGGCGGCCACCTGCACCTCGGTCGCACCACTTTCCGACAACAGCCGATCGAGCAAGATCCGTTCGGCGGCCACGGCATCTTGGCTACCGTCGAGCTCGACGATCAACACAGCTTCGACGTCGCGCGGGTATTGGGCACCCACGGCGGCCGTGGCGGCTTGCATACTCAGTCGATCCATGATCTCTATGGCGGCTGGTAAAAGGCCACTGGCGATGATGGTGGCCACTGCGGCGCCAGCATCTTGAAGGTTTTCGTAGCCGGCCAGCACCGTGTGAAAGCTCTCGGGCTTAGGCGACAGCTTGACCGTGATTTCAATGGCGATGCCGAGCAAGCCCTCGCTACCCACCATCAGCCCCAGCAGATCGGGCCCCACTTGCTCGCTGGTCAGCCCACCGACTTCGATCAAGGTCCCATCGGCCAAGACAACTTTCATCCCCAGGATGTGATTGCTGGTCATGCCATACTTCAAGCAATGTGCACCGCCGGAGTTAAAGGCCACGTTCCCACCGAGCGTGCAGACTTGCTGGCTGCTCGGGTCGGGGGCGTAATACAGCCCTGCTTGTTCGACCGCCGCGGTCAACTTGGAATTGATCACCCCCGGCTCAACGATCGCATAGCGATTCTCGAAATCGAGATGCAAGATCCGATTGAGTCGATTTAAGGCGATGACGATTCCATCTTCGTGTGGCAGCGAACCTCCCGAGAGACTCGTCCCGCTGCCCCGCGCCACAAATGGAATTTCGTGCTGGTGGCACCACCGCACGACAGTGACGACTTCGTCTACTGTCCGCGGCACGACAATCGCCTTGGGCTGCACCGCAAAGACCGTCAGCCCATCGCTTTGAAAGGCAGCCAGCGCGCAGGCGCTCTCTTCGAAACGATCGGCCGGCAGCAACTGATGCAGGCCCTGCAGAAGCTCCGCTGAGGCAATCGCCATGTTAAGCTCCGGTGGCGTGTAAGGATGGTGTGCCGCTGACAGCACTGGCCGCAGCCAATCCGCAACCGGGATCGCTGAGGAAACCACTATCGTGCAAGATCGTTCCGATCGCGGCCAGAATCAAAAGTACATTTTGCTTGGAACTACTCGAGCCCATCAAACCGATACGCCACGCCTTCCCTTTGAAGGGTCCCAGCCCTGCGCCGATCTCGATATTGAAATCGTTGAGCAATCGCCGACGGACCGCCGCATCGTCCACTCCCTCAGGAACATGGACCGCATTGAGCGTGGTCAGCGAATGCTGGGGGATGAAGTTCAAGCCCATCGCCTCCAAGCCGCCGCGCAGTGCACGGTGATTGGCTTCGTGCCGAGCGATGCGGACCGCCAAGCCCTCTTCGAGCACCATCTGCAGCGCCTCGCGGAGCGCATAAGTCATGTTGATCGGTGCGGTGTGGTGGTAGACTCGGTCGCTCCCCCAGTAGTTGCGAAGCATGGTCACGTCGAGATACCAACTGGTAACTTTGGTGCGACGCGCACTCACCGCATCCATGGCCCGCGTCGAAAAAGTGACCGGAGCCAAACCCGGTGGGCAACTCAAGCACTTCTGCGTCCCGCTGTAACAGGCATCGATTTGTAAGCGATCGATGGGTACGTCAATGCCACCCAAGCTGGTCACCGCATCCACGACAAACAACGCGCCATGGCTGTGCACCAGCTCGGCGATCTCTTCGAGCGGTTGATGTTCGCCGGTACTCGTTTCGGCATGCACGATTCCAAAGGCTTTGGCGCCGGGAACTGCCTTCAGGGCCTTTGCAACTTGTTCGGGATCGATGCCCCGCCCCCACTCAGCCTCGATGGCATGCACTTTCGCACCATAGCGTTCAGCCACATCCTTCATCCGTCCCCCAAAGACGCCGTTGACGCACACGATCATCTCATCCCCGGGCTCGATCAAATTGCAAACGCACGCCTCCATTCCCGCGCTTCCCGTCCCGGAGATGGCCATCGTCATCTCGTTGTTCGTTTGGAAGACTTGACGCAACATCTGCCGCGTCTGATCCATGATCTGCAAATACTCTGGATCCAAGTGACCAATCGTGGGAGCCGCCAGCGCCTTCAAGACGCGTGCCGAGACGTCACTCGGACCAGGGCCCATCAAAACTCGCTGCGTTGGGTTGAGGTTGCCAAAAGTGGTGGACATGGTCTATCTCGTCAAGTTACAAAGGTGATAACGATGGGGGGAAGCGGTGGCTGTGGCTAGTGCTTTGTCATAGCTAAAAATTAGGGTCGCATGTATGGATTTTACGAAATCCCCAAACACCGGAGGATCTTTGGCAAGATCCACTACCCTAAAATCAAGCTGTGACAACGCACTTGTAACCAAACTAACACAGTAGCCCAAGTTACGCAGGTGGAATAGAAAAAAAGAGTCGAGTCAGGTGATAAAACACTGGGGCGGCAAAACAGAGGGTGTCGAT
Organism: Pirellulaceae bacterium; assembly: GCA_041751975.1. Taxonomy (GTDB): domain Bacteria; phylum Planctomycetota; class Planctomycetia; order Pirellulales; family Pirellulaceae; genus Aureliella. The sequence goes on along the minus strand of JBGSHW010000194.1, from coordinate 8,661 downwards.
GCGATCGAGCACGCCAGCATGCCCCATCACCAAAGTGCCATAGTCGTTCACCCCGCGGTCGCGCTTGATGGCACTCAACGTCATCCCCCCAAACATCCCCATTACACCGATGACCATCGACATGCAGGCGGCTTCCCAAAAAGTGAAAGGGGTGACCCAGAATAGAGCTGCGCCAATCAAACCGGTCGAGAGGGTCCCTCCGGCAAAGCCCTCCCAGGTGCGACTGGTGCTGACCTCCTCGGCAATCATGCGTCGGCCTACCACTTGTCCCCACGACCACTGCAAGATATCCGAAAGCTGCGACATCAAAATAAAGAAAAAGAGCAACCCAGCCGAGCTCCCCGCCCAAGGTCGACCACTGCTGTCGGCCAATTGCAAGTTGATCAGGGCCGGTGCGTAGCTTAGTGAATAGACGCAAATCAACAGTCCAAAGGTAATCTGCGCCGTCCGCTCAAGAAAGCGTTTATGATCGCCCGACATGGCGATTCGGGCCGGTACGAACAAGGAGGCATACACGGGAATCATGATGCTGTAGAGTTCGTAAAAGTCGATCGGACGACCGCTTTGCCAGCGGAAGCCGGACCGCTCGATACCAATCAAAATGTATTGCAGCGGGGTGAAGACGATAAAGGCCCAGAACAGGGCGCGGTGATCGCCGCGGCGTGTGGGAGCCATCGTGATGAACTCGCGGAGCGCCCAAAAGGAGATCACTCCGAATAAGGCCACCGTGCCAGCCGGTTGCAATAACAAACCAAACACCAGGATGGCACACATGAGCCACCACGAATTCAAACGCTGGCGAAAACGCAGCACCAAAGCTGGGTTGACCGCTTCGGTGGGCCGCCTTCGCAAGTACTGCCCGACCAAAGAAGCGATGGCCAAAGTAACCAGGACCACCCCCAAGAGAATGTAGGTTCGCAGGTTAAGCCACTTGGTCCGCTGCGCAACCGCACTGTCGGGGCCCACCCCCTCTCCAACCGTCGCTTGTGCGGCCGTAGGTTGTGCCTCGGTAGGTTGTGCAACAACCGTTTCGTTGGTCGCAGCGACTTCACTCGGTGTGGCTTCAGGAGCAGCTTGCTCACTTGCAGCTTGCTCACTTGCAACTTGCTCACTTGCAACTTGCGCCGCGGCACTCGCCGTCGGCTTGACCCAACCTACCAATACCACTACCCATACCGCCGCGAAGGCGAGCGCCGGGATGGACAGCGGAGGGTGGAATGAGCACTGGATGGGGTTGGTTAATTTAAAGCGGCTTAACAATCGTCGGGCCAATGAATACGAAAACGGGGTAGTGCTGCGCAGCCAACGGACGGGCGTGCATGCGATGCCGTCAATTGTAGCCAAGACGGTCCGGAACTAGTAGGGACGAGCGGCTTTCACCACCAGCGCCGCGACCGGGTTTCGCCGCGGCGCAGCGCCGAAAAACGCTTGGACGCGTGCTTGCCTCGCAGTTTCCGAAACAGTCCTCGAGCACCGCAAGCTAATGCGGGCGCGAGAGCCCGTGGATGTGCGACCAGTAATGCGCGATCTCGCGAGGCCCTGAAATGAAAAACTTACCGTTGGCTTGGCCGCTCATCATTTCCAGCGCATCGAGCCCTGGTTTTTCAGCCAAGATCAGCACCGGGCAATTTTGGTGGGCCTCGCCAAGTAGATCAACGATCTCCTGCCTGGGTCTCGCAAAATCGACGTAGCGGATGTCCAGCCCATACTTAAGTTTCGGGAAGTAACCGAGCACGCCAGCTACTTCTGCACAGTGCGGGCAAAAGTAAGGCAAACCGGGACCATCCTGAAACTCATGTTTCAACATGAACAACGTATCGCGCGACATAGCTCTTTACCTTATACGACGTGACTAATTTTCAAAGTTCAAACGGTCCGCTTCGGCTCTGCCCCCGCCTGTGACGATCAGTATACCTTAGGTGAGTTGATCGAGTTGTTGGACCAAGTCCCCAAAATGCTTGAGGGTCGTTTCCACCGGCTCGGGGCTGGCCATGTCGACCCCTGCGTCGCGGAGCAATTCCAAGGGATCTTTGGAGCAACCGCTGCTGAGGAAACGCAGATAATCAGCTCGCTCACTGGCCCCCCCTTCGAGCACGCGGCGGGACAGAGCGACTGCGGCGGACAGTCCCGTCGCATACTTGTACACGTAGAACGCGCGGTAGAAGTGCGGGATGCGGAAGCACTCAAGCGACAATTGGTCGTCGATGACAAACCCAGGACCGAAATAGGCATCGAGCAGCTTGCGATAAGCCCCTTTGAATGTCTCGACCGTCAACGGTTCGCCCGCCTCGGCCATCTCATGCGTGATCTTCTCAAACTCCGCGAACATCGTCTGCCGTACGACCGTCGCCCGGATGCTATCGACTTCGTGATTGAGCAAGTAAGCCTTGAAACGATCATCGGTGCTGGTCTTGAGCAAATGATGAGTCAACAGTTGCTCATTGAAGGTACTTGCCACTTCGGCCACGAAGATCGTGTAGTTGTAGTATTGAAAGGGTTGGTTTTTCGACGAGTAATAGCTGTGCATCGAGTGCCCTGCCTCGTGCGTCAAGGTGAACAAATCGTTGAGCACAGCGGGCTTGTAGTTCATCAAAATGAAGGGGTCCGCGTCATACGAACCGCAACTGAACGCACCACTCTGCTTGCCTTTGTTCGGATAGCGATCGCACCAACGGCCACTGAGACCCTGGCGCAACGTGTTGCAATATTCAGCTCCCAGCGGCTTGAGCGAATCCATGATGGCAGCTACGGCAGAGTCCCAGTCGCGTTCCTGTTCGAGGTCCGAGAGAATGGGGACGTACGTATCGTAATGGTGCAGATCGCCGAGTCCCATTTTGCGGCGGCGGAGGTCCAGGTAACGATGGACCTGCGGCAATTGACTGTGGACGGAATGGACTAAGTTTTCGTAGACCGACTGGGGTACATTGTCGGGAAAGAGGGCTGCTTCGAGACTCGAACTGTAATTGCGGGCTTTGGCATAGTAGACATCGCCATGGATACTTCCCGCCAAGGTCGCGGCCAGCGTATTCTCGTGCGCTTCGAATTGGTCGTAGTATTGGTGGAAGGCACTCATACGTACATGGCGATCGGGCGATATCAGGAACTGGCTGAGGCTCGAGTTCGAGAGCTCAACCGCCTCCCCTTTTTCGTTGACAATGTTGCCGAACTTCAAATCGGCGTCGTTTAACTGCCGAAAGGCCTTGCTGGCTGTTTGAGCCATTTCACCTTGCATGGCCAACAAGCGTTCTTCGGAGTTCGAGAGAGTGTGCTGGCGATAGCGGACGATCCGCTCAAGCACCAGCGAGAGGTCGCGGAGTTCATCGGCGACCAAGTAAGCTTCCATTTTTTCAGCGGGCATCGCCAGAATCTCGGGGCGAATGTAACTCGCCAACTGCCCCGCTTTGACCGCCACATTCTGATAGCGGGCCACCAACGCTTGGTAGGTCTGATTGGCTTGATCTTCTGTGGTCTTTAAAAACGCATAGGTCCCCAAGCGTTCAGCCAAGCGATCGATGGAAAGATCGAATTGCAAACAGTCCGCCAGCACTTGCGGGCCCTCGGCCAAGCGGCCTTTGAAGTCGTTAAAGCCTTCGATCTGCTTTTCGAACTTCGTGAAATCTGCTTCCCAATCGCTATCGCGGGCATAAAGGCTCGATAGATCCCAGCAATCCCCCACCGTGATCTCACTCCGCAACGGAACTTTCCTAACTTCACTCATCTGCCAATCCTGTAAGTTTTTTGATGCTGATCGCGGCACGGTCGAAGCGTCACACGTCTCGCTCCCCAACCATCCCCGGAATGCTTGAGGGAGCTGGCTGGGGGGAGTTCGCAACGCGCGGGGTGCGTGGGGGCTCGGTCCCCGTCGTCGGGAGTGATTCTAGTGATTAGAGCAGGTAATGACCATGCGAAATGCGGTGTGTGTTACAATCGGAGGATGTTAAAATTGAGGTTCGCTGGATTCGACCCCCACTCGCATCCAGGGCAAAGGCGGCCCCGTTTCAGGATCCCACACAGGAGAAACAGTTAAATGCATCATCTTAAATTTGCGCGACGTCCCCAGCATGCCCTGTCCACGCCGATAGGACGACAACACCAACTGCGCCGGCGATTGGTTCAGTCGTTAACGATCGGGATCACCTCGATAGGATTGGCCGCCGTTCCCAGCATGCCATTACTCGCACAACAGCCAAGCATCCCCATTCAGCTGCCACCCGCCCAACCCGGACACGCGCAACCGGTGCTCGTAATTGGCGGTATCGAGTCCGCCCCAGTCGGAAGCCACGTGGTGCTTGTCGCTACGACACCCGAAACCCCCGTTGCAGCAACACAACTCCCGGCCGAAGCCAAAGTCGCAGAGACTCCAGCACTCGAGGTGTCACCCACGGAAGCGTCAGTGACTCAGGAATTGCTAATCCCTGAAACTCAAATTCAGCGAAAAGAGAACCCCCGCGAAGCTGCAAATCGGGAAACGGAGCCGCCGCGCAGGCTAGGCGGCTTCGGTACTTCTGGGAATCAACGCCGCGAAGGTCCTCCGCATCGCCGTCCGGAGACCGGACATGGCGACCAAGATTCACAGGGCCCAGAACAGCCACAGAGACCCGACCGCGAACCGCGTGGGGCCAATGCCGGACCAGGTGCCCACGAGCCAGGTCGTCCTCCAATGCATGACGGCCAGCCAATGCCTGGTGGTCCCGGAATGCCTGGTGGTCCCGGTATGCCTGGTGGTCCGGGAATGATGGGGTTCGCTGGTCCTGAACCTCTGCAGGAAGCGCTCGAACGCCAGGTTGAAGGGCTCGATCGACTGCTGAAGTCGAGCACGGTCCAGCACATGTTGGAGCTGATGAGGGAGAACATCGAGCTGAAGTCGCAACTGCGAGTTATGGAAGCGGAAATGGAATTGAGAAGTACCCGACAAGAGTTGGAACGAATGCAGCAAGAGACCGAGCATCTCCGCCGAGAACTCGCCATAACGCATGAACAGAATCAACAACGTGAACAGCAAGAGCAACGCGAACGCAACGAACAAGGCGAACGCAACGAACAAGGCGAGCTGCGGGAACAGCACGAAATGCGAGAACGCATGCAGGCGGAACTGCAGGAACTGCGTCAAACGCGAGAGAAATTCGGAATGGTCGCCGAGGAACGCGATGCCATGGCCAGCAAACTCGAAGCCGCTATGGCTAAGTTCAAAGCTACGCACGCTGACTCCGAAGCTCGACTAGGCAACCTCAAGCAAGAGCTGGCGCACGCTCTAGGAGGCAACGCAGAGCTTGAACATCGAGCGCGGGCGCTGGAGGCACAGGTCGATGAACTCACTGAACAGCTCAAACGGGACTCGAAGAAGAAACCGAAATCATAGCCTGGAAAGCACTGTGTTATGTATTTGATTTCGCGACGCGACAGCTTGCTCCTCGGAACGCTGGCCAGCTTCGGCTTCAAACCCGCCCGTTTGCTGGCCGGTTCGCGAGGAGCAACGTTTGGGATCGCTAAACGCTGCGTCATGGTGTGGCTCGACGGTGGCCCAAGCCACCTGGAAACATTCGATCCCAAGCCGCTAGCGGCTGCGGAAGTGCGCGGACCGCTGGGGGTCATCGGCACCCGACAAGCGGGCGAAGTCTTTGGCGAAGGCTTGCCGCGACTGGCAGAACGTTCCAATCGCTTCAGTATCATCCGGTCGATGACTTCTCCGGTGGGCGAACACAACCTGGCGACACAGTACGCGCTCAGCGGCCACATTCCTGGTGGTCGCGCGGCAGCTGCTGCGTTTAGCCTGCCGGTGTCGGCCATCCTCGCTCGTCAACTCCCCTGGCCGGCGCACGTGGCGGTCCCCAATTTCAACCTCGGTGGCGGCGCGCAGTTGACCGGTCAACTGGGTGCCACTTCACTCCCCTGGTCGCTCAACGCCGACGCCAACGATCCCAAGCTATCGGACCGCATTTGGCGGCCAGCTGGTGAGCTCGATGCGGCGCGGTTGGAGCGGCGGCGACTACTGCTCGACCCGACGCTGGCGGCGCCGCTCCGCGAGGCGATCGATCTTCTCAATGCCCCTGCGGCCCAAGCGGCCTTTGACCTGAGTCTTGAAACGCCCGCTACCCGCGACCGGTATGGCCATAAACCCATTGGCCAAAACTGTTTGCTGGCACGCCGACTGCTCGAAGCAGGTGTGCCGATGGTGACGGTCAACAATCAGGGTTGGGACACACATGACCAGCTGCACGAGCGCTTGCATGCCGGTTACAAAGGTGCCCAAGTGCCGGTGGGGCTGATCCCTTCGCTTGACCAAGCGGTGGCCGCGCTGCTCGATGACTTGCAATCCTCGGGCCTGATCCGTGAGACGCTGGTCGTGGTCATGGGCGAGTTCGGTCGGACACCAAAGATCAACACACAAGGGGGCCGCGATCACTGGGCTCGCGCCTATAGTGTGCTGGTGGCGGGTGCCGGGGTCCGCGAGGGGCTGATTCATGGCAAGTCGGACCGAGTCGGCGAGTCCATCGTGGATGGTCCGGTCACTCCCGCTGACCTCGTGGCGACCCTCTATCATCTGCTCGGGATCGATCCCGCCGAAGCGATCGATACGCCCGACGGCCAGCAACTGGGACGCGTCGCGGCGGGGGCGAGCCTCGTGCATGCCGTACTTGCCTGATTCGCCAAAGCCGCCACAATCGGCATTCCAATTTGACCAGCGTCTTAAATTTTTTCACCGCTGGCTGCGAATCGCAGTCCTGCCTCCGCAACTGCCCAACGGCAACTCGCTAACCGATATTTACCTCATGGCCCACACGCTAGCGGCTCGTATCCGCCCTGATTTCCCCATCTTGCAGACGCAGATGAGTGGACACCCGCTGATCTACTTCGACAACGGCGCGACGACACAGAAACCGCAAGCTGTCATCGACGCACTCGTCCATTACTACACCTGTGATAATGCCAACATTCATCGGGGCGTCTATGAACTGAGCCAACGCGCGACCGAGGGTTACGAGGCGGCGCGGGGCAAAGTGGCCGAATTTATCGGGGCCCGCGAGCCAGCCGAATGCATCTTTGTGCGGGGCACGACCGAAGCCATCAACCTCGTGGCAAGCTCCTGGGGGACACAGAACCTGTCCGCCGGTGACGAAGTGATTCTTACCGGACTTGAGCATCATTCGAATATCGTGCCGTGGCAAATGTGCTGCCAACGGACCGGTGCTCGCCTGCGCGTGTTGCATTCCACCCAAAACGGAGAGCTCGATCTCGCGCAACTCCGCGAAATACTCAATGAACGCACGGCGCTGGTAAGCGTGCAGCATGTGTCCAACGCACTCGGTACCGTGCATGACGTAGCGCAGATCGTGAAATTGGCCAAAGCGGTCGGTGCGAAGGTCTTGATCGACGGAGCGCAGAGGATCGCCCACGGTCCTACCGACGTGCAACAGCTCGACTGCGACTTCTATGTTTTTAGCGCCCACAAACTGTACGGACCAACGGGTGTGGGAGTCCTTTGGGGCCGCCGCGAATTGCTCGATGCGATGCCACCCTATCAAGGTGGCGGCGACATGATCGAAACGGTTGCCTTCAATGGCACCACGTATGCCCCGCTGCCCAACAAATTTGAAGCGGGTACGCCTGACATTGCTGGGGCCATTGGCCTGGGAGCGGCGATTGACTACGTGCAGTCGATCGGCTTCGACGAGATCGTTGCCTGGGAAGACGAACTGCTGAAGCATGCGACTCAGCGCTTAACTGCCATCGATGGGCTACGAATTTTGGGGCCCGATAAAGATAAAGCGGCCGTCATCAGCTTTGTGCTGGAACACCCTTCGATCGCGCCACTCGATATCGCCTTGGCGTTGAGCCAACAAGGGATTGCGATCCGCACCGGTCATCATTGTTGCATGCCGCTGATGGATGAGTTGCAGGTGTCGGGGACCAGTCGTATTTCGCTGGCGATGTACAACACACTGGATGAGATCGACCGCACCGTTGAGGTACTAAGCGGGTTGATCGAACGGCGCCGGCAGCAAAGTCAGTTGAACGCCGAGAAGCATGCGGGAGTGAGCGATGCGATTCAATTCGCGGAGCCGTTTGCCGAATCGCCCGCTGCAGCTGCAGCCCTCCTGGCCGAGGAATTCTTGATGTTCGATGATCGCGAAAGCAAGACCGAGTTGCTGATGGAACTCGGGCAAGAGCTTCCCGATCGCTTCGAACCACTCAAAGCCATCAGCATCGCCGTGCCGGGCTGCATGAGCGAAGTGTATTTGGTGGGCCGCCCCAAACCGGAGCAGCCGGAGCTGTTTGAGTTCGTAGCCGACTCTAATGCGCAAATCGTCCGCGGATTGATCGCGGTTTTACAAAAGCTGTTTTCGGGGCAGCCGGCCGAAGCGATTCTGAACTTTGATATCGAGCCGTTTTTCCGGCAAATCGGCTTGGATCAATTCCTTTCGACGCAGCGCCGCAGTGGACTTGACGGAATGATTCGTCGCATTCGCACCTTGTCGGGCAGCATGGTTGACAACACAAAGCGATCATCCGGGCGCTAGACCTTAGGTTTAGCCACATTTTTTGTAGTACTTTGCTTTTGCGACGTCGTAACCTATGACCATTGGTAGAAGTTCTTTCCAGCCTTCCCAGATCACCTGCCAGCCTGGTTGATGATCGTGTTTTCGATTTTGGTGACCGCCA
>JBGSHW010000193.1:0-19856 GCA_041751975.1 Pirellulaceae bacterium | reverse complement strand
GAGCTTGCTAAAGATCCCAGGAAAAGAGGATCTTTAGCAAGCTCCACTACGGGCACTCGGGTGGAATGGGCTCAGCGATGGGTAGTTCGACGATGGCTCGACATCCCAGGCGATCGGTTCGGTTGGCGAGAGTTAAGCGACCTTGATGCAAGGCTACCAAGCGTTGGGCTTTGGTGAGTCCGATGCCCAAACCGCGTCCCGCTTCGCGTCCGCTGTAATAGGGGTCGAAGCAGTGGCGCAGGGCTTGCGGCGACAGGCCCGCCCCTTCATCCTCCACTTCAATGACCCACCAAGCCGCGGATCGAATATCGTCCACTAAGTCTATACGACAGGAACTGCAAATGGTGAGCCGACCTCCCAGCGGCATGGCTTCCACGCCGTTTCGGAGTAGAACCCAGAGCGCTTCCGTCATGGCACTCGCGTCGAATCGCACTTGGGGCTGTGCCGGCAAGGGTTGCAGCTGCAGTTCCAGCGTCACCCCGCGGGGGTCGACCCATTTCCTTCCCTTTTCCACAAACGCTTCGAGGAATGGGACGATCGGAACGGGTTGCCGTTCGATATTGGGAGGCCTGGCGATGAGCATTAAATCACCGAGCATCTCGCAGCCGCGCATCGCGTTGTCAACGATGGCATGCAGCAAGTTCAAACGTTGCTGGCTGGTTTCATCCTGTGCTAATACGCCCGCGCGTGTGGCAATATTGGCCAACGGGTTGTTCAGCTCATGACTGAGTCCGTACGCAAAGTTGTAGAGAGACTGTTGCAACCGCAATTCGAGTTCGCGGGTGAATTGCGACTCGAAGCCGTGAAGACGGATGGCCAAGTTGGCGACTTCTAGAAGGATCGCTGCAGAACGCGCGGGGGCATCGTGCACCGCCAACAAGGAATGCCACTCCGCTTCTTGCGATTCCGCACCACTCTGCGCAGACTCCCTGTTTTTCCAGTTTTGAACCCGCACCAATTGCCGCGGCAGGTCGTAAGCGATCGAAGTGCAACGAATGCGGTTGCCGCCCGAGACTCCGCCCGCATGTGAGTTGGCAATGGATGGGACATGCGTTGCGCACCAATCCGCAAAGATTGAGTCCGAGCGACGAAGCGCCTCGAGTTCCTCGCTGGCCCAATGGGGCGCATCGGATGCGTCTTCCAACGACATGCAACGCAGCAGCAACTGCGTTAGTCGTTGGCAAGTTGCATCGGAGAAGCTTCTGCACTGAGGCTTAACCGATGCGTCATCCATGGCCGTTATCCACTTAGTGAATCGCTGGCTTGTCGATTTCTAGTAGATCGCAGACGCGTTCGATCAGGCGATCGACAGTGAATGGCTTCTGTACAAAGTCATCCGCGCCAGCTGCCCGCAATTCGCCAATCTTGTCTTGCTCGATCATCCCCGAGATGCAGATGATGCGAACTGAATCGAGGGTGTTATCGCTGCGCACCCGTTGGCAAACTTCTTTGCCATTGATATCAGGGAGCATCACGTCCAAGATCACGATGTCAGGCCGAAACTCTTTGACCTGCATGCCGGCATCAAAGCCGTTGTTGGCCGTACGGATTTCGAAACGCCCATCGCGATCAAACGCGTCGGCCATGAGATCCACCAAATCCTGCTCGTCGTCGACGATTAGCAATTTCTTTTTGCCGTTTTCGAGAGCATCGGTGGGAATCCCATTGTCTCGCATAAACGAGAACAACTGGTCCCGCGGAATCCGTCGGAATCGGCTGCCGGGCACCCGAAAACCTTTGAGCGATCCGTTGTCAAAACAACGGATGATCGTTTGCTGGCTCACCTTGCAGATTTTCGCTGCTTCGCCAGTCGTAAACACAGTTTTTGTTGTCGACATGCTCCCACCACCCTTCCTGATCGATGGCCACGCTAGTCGCATCTGGAATTCAGAGAGGCACGAGTACCTTCCCTGGCCGATGCTTTTTCAATCTGCAAGTCTCAGATTGCCTAGCTTTTGAATTGGACTGAACTGTCGAAGGCAACAAACGCCTATCTCCACCAGTTCTTGTCCTTTCCTATATCCTTTAGCAATCCCCGCTCCCGCCAAGCTTACCAAGATTGACTGAACTGCCGGATTATACCGGATGGGCAGTCTGGGTCAATATCGATCTAAAAGGCGCAAGCTACATGGATGAAAGAGCTTACGGCGATAGCACTATTTTTCCATACAAAGAAACTTCCCAAATCCCGCCACTCATAAAAGGGCACTAGATAGCTCAGACCATTGCTGCTGCTCAAACCGGCTTAGGTCTCGAGCTTATCTAGCTTGCGGTGGCAAATGATGCTTGTGATCGATTGGGTTGGCAACCGACTTCAGGAGAGAGTTGACCCAATTAGCCGCGGAGCCTCGGTTCCGGCTTCCGACGCGTGCCATCGCAAGCTGTAGCTAGCGTCCTACAGGGGCTCAGAGGGTCGAATGTTGAACGAGCACTAAGCACTGGTTGAGAGGACCACGTCCCTGCGACAGTTCACTTACTCGGCAATTCAATCACACCGTCCCAACTGAGTGGGGCGACACGGCGATGTTGGGCGATGGTGACGGTCAAAAAGTCTTTGACCTGATCTTCCGCCGGAACGCGATGCAGCAAGCGAAATGCCTCGCCCCAATTCCCTGCTTGAAAATGATCGAGGGCCGCTTCATAGGCAGCCACATGTTCGTCACTTAACAAGCTATCGGGGCCGGCTGGCGGAAGCAACTCACTCACGATCAGCGGTGTGTTCATACCGAAGGGCAAGACCTTAGCCACTCTGCGAATTCGTAACACATTGGGGCTCACGTTGGCGCGAACCCACTCGGCCGTCGGCTCATCGACCAGGATGGAAGTTTGCAACATTTTGGTCATCCCCTCCAAACGCGACGCCAAATTGACCACTGGCCCAAACACCGTGACCTTGACTTGATCGCGTGTTCCAATGCGACCGGCAACCGCGGGACCGGAAGCGATTCCCAGGCCGGCACGGAAGTCCACCAGTGCATGATCGGACTGGGCCGAAGCATGATCAAATTCGTGGCAAATGGCTAAGGCGGCGTGGCAAACCTGCTCGATGCTGTGCGTACTGGCCAACGGCCAACCCCAGAACCCCATCGCCGCATCGCCGTGAAAGTCGCCAACGACACCGCCGTTGGCTAGGATGTGATGCGTCATCACTCCCAAGGCATCACTGACGCGCTGGAGCAGTACTAGTAGACGATCGCCAGCATCTTCGCTTCTTTTGGAGAACCCACGCAAATCGCAGAACAGTACCGAGACATCGATCTCGCGCGGCGCGAGCACTTGATCGGGATCGCGTCCGGCGAGCGCTTCGAGCACCACGGGGGCAAAGAAATTACGCAAGCTATCTTGCCGTCGCTGCAATGTGCGGACTTGGCGTAGCGCTCCCAGCGTGGTGGCGGTCAACTCAGTGAACTTTAAATCGTCCTGCAACGCCTCGGCCTCCTGACCTCCTCCAGCTGTTGGACCGGTCGGCTCGGCCGAATCGCCGGCCACGTAAATGGCCCAGCCTGGACAAGCATCGGAGACGACCGGAGTGCAAAACGCCCAGTCCACGTTTTCGCTTTGCGTGAACGCGGATTTGCTGTTGGCCGAACGGTTCCACACATGCAAAACACTTTCGCCGGTCTCGGTCGCCGTCCGCACGAGACTGGAACTGGGAGTGAAGTTGTGGCCGATCAGCGAGCGACAATCCCAGTGCAGGACCTCCAACTCACTATCCGCTCCGCGTTCCGGATGAAATTTTAGAATCGCGACAAACGCGGCTTGCGGCACTCCTTGCAGCAGAAGATTGACAATTCGCATGCACAATTCTTCGTCCCCGGCCGCCCCTGCGATGATGTCGGGGAGCTTGCTGAGCGCTTCAATGCGGCGGTCCGCATCGCGATACTTGCTTTGCCGCAAGAGGTGGGCTGAAAAGGTTTGCTCGGCAAAGACCGGCGCGTGGGCTTGCGAAAAGTGAACACGTTGATCGAGCAGGGTAAAAGTGGTCTGGCCAATCACAAAGTGCTCGCCAATCGCCGCCGCGAAGCGTTCCTGCTGTTTTCCCTGGTAAAAGATCGCGTTCCGAGCTTGCTCCAGCTTCGCCACTTCAAGCCGGGTGCCGTTCCAACGCATGGCCGCATGCTGCCGGGAGACGCGATCATCCCAGATGACCGCCCATGGCTCGGACGTTCTTCCCAAAGTAATTCCCACCCCTTTATCAGGCAAAGCGCGACGCCACCGGTCTTGCGGGCGTGGTCCTTGCGCAATCAAGTCTGGCATAGAAGATAACTTGCAGGGAGCTCGGGGATGTTTACGATTCGCGACAACTCGTTTTTACTATAGCGACGGGCAAGCTTTCCGCCCACCGCTCATTAACATAATCGACCGGGAGTGCCCCATGAACGAAATCGAGCTGGACGCCGAACAACGGATGCGAGCCATCGACGACCAAATTTCTCACGTCTGGATGGTGCGTGCCTTTTTGAAACATTGCGACGAGGCGGTCGACGACGAAGAGCTCGCATCGGTGCATCGCGATCTCTACGATTACATGCTTGCCTTGGGTCCGTCGCTCGACGCCAACGACGGTGCCTCGTATCTCAAGTTCGCCAAAAAGAAGTTTAGCAAACTTCGCAAGGCAACCGAATTGTTCGTGGAGATCCAGCCCGAAGTTTCTGGGCACATGAACTTCAAAATGGCAGCCTGCTCACTCAAGCTGAGCGTGGAGCGGATCGGCCAACTCCTAAGCTAAGGGCTCGTGTCAAAATAAGTTACTTATTTTGATTCGAAGTCTAATGTACCGCCCACGCGCTGGCTAGCGATTTAACTTCAATACCACCCGACCGAAACTCTGGCCGGCCAGCATGCGGTCTACCTCGTCCCCCACCTGCCAGAGACTGACCTCGCGGATCCAAGCCGGTGGTACCTCAATCTTCCAGTCGTTGGCCAAGCGCTGCCAGATCTCCAACCGTCGCGGCATGGGACAATCGGCCGAAGCCACTCCGCACAACCGGACGCCGCGCAGGAGAAACGGATAAATCGTCATCTCCAGCTTCGCGCCCCCCACCAGCCCACAAGCTGCGACGCAGCCAGCGAACTTGGTTTGACGCAGTAAGCTGGTGAGCATCTTTCCACCCACCGTATCGACTCCGCCAGCCCAAGTTGCCGAGAGAAGCGGACGCTCCGAGTCGTCGACGAGCGCAGCACGATCCAGGACGCGCGTCACCCCGAGCTCCAGCAACCGCTGATGCTCTTCTGTTTTGCCAGTCACCGCCACGACCTCATAGCCAAGCTTAACAAGCAACTGCACTGCAAGCGAACCGACCCCACCGGTGGCTCCCGTCACCAGTACCTCACCCGCTGCCGGTGTCACCTCGTTCTGCTGCAGCGCATGAACACACTGCGCGGCGGTGAACCCGGCAGTCCCCAAGACCATCGCCTCTCGCAAGCTCAGCCCGCTTGGCAAAGGAACCAACCAAGCCGCTGGCACACGGATCACATCCGACCAGGCGCCCCAATGCCCTTGCCCCAAATCGTAGCCACTCACGATCACCGCATCCCCCTCAGCGAACTTGGGGGCGGAGCTCTTGAGCACCACGCCCGCTGCATCGATGCCCGGGATGTGTGGCAAGCGTTTGACGATGCCCCGTTGCCCGCGTGCGGCGAGCGCATCTTTGTAATTCAGCGAAGAATAGTCGACGCGGACCGTGACCTCGCCGGCGGGCAAGTCATCTTCGGAAAACTGCTGCACCGATCGCTGGATTTCCCCAGACTCGGTTTGTTCGATCAGCAGTCCGTGAACGGTCGTAGAGTGGGGCTGCATAGGTTCCTCGCTGGCTAACGGATGCGATTAAGCGGTTGCGTCTCTACGTCGGCTCGGCGACATCCACCCAGACCTCGTCGCCCCGAACTTCGGTCGGAAAACAGTCGAGCATTTTCTTGCCGGTCAACAAGTTCTGACCGTTGCTCAAATCGTATTGCCAACCGTGCCAGGGGCAGGTGATGCACTTGCCGTCCAAGAAACCTTGGCTAATCGGTCCACCTTGGTGCGCACAAATGCCGTCGACGGCCCGCACTTCCCCTGCATTCAAAAAAGCCGCGACAATTCGCCCATCAACCAAGAACTCTTTTCCGTGACCGTCACGTAGCTCCGACAACTGACAAAGTTTCTGAAATGCCATAACAATGATTGACACGCGGTAACGGTTTACTTGGCCAACGAGGCCCGAATGAGTTGTTTGTCGTTGCGAGCAAAGATACTTTGCTCTGCAAAAGCAGGATGGGACCAACAGACTCCACCGCGTTGATTGAGTTGCACGGTGGTGGGCTCCAGCAGTTGGCACCGATGGCTGATCGTCAGACCTTCGGGACTGAACTTCGCCAATAGGAGTTCCCCGCGTTCGTTGAACATCCATACACGGTCGGCTTGACGTACCATGTGAATGGTCGCCCACCGGGCTTTGGGAACTGCCGTCTGATCGACCCATTTGCGTTCACCGGTCAGTGCATCGAGACAACGAAACTCTCCGTAGCTATCCGCCCCATAGACATGGCCATCATCGACGATGCAGGTGCCAATCATCGCATGAATGGAATTCGTTTTCTGCTCGTCCGGCCCCACCGCCCGCCACAGCACTTCGCTGGTCAGCGCATCGCGATCGAAGCGGACCATCATCGAACCATCGTAAAAACTTGAGACAAAGATCAAGTCGCTCGAAACGACCGGTGTACCGATGCCGATCGGCATCCGCGAGGGAGGCATGGGATGTGCCCAATGGATCTGACCGGTGGCTGGATCAAGCCCCGACAAGCTATCACCCGTCCAGCATACCAGCACATCCTGCCCCGCTTGCTGCATGACGATTGGCGACGAGTAACTGGCTCGCTCAGCCAGAGCCCGCCAGACCTCCGTGCCATCTTGCTTGTTGAAGGCCACCATGCAGGCGCCGTCAGCACCGCCGACTTGCAGAATCACCAGATCACCGTAGATCAACGGCGAGGCGGCAATTCCCCAGATCGGCATTTCAATAGCGTATTTCTCGCTCAAGTCATGTTGCCACAGCACTTTCCCGGTGACAGCATCGAGGGAGTGAAAGTGTCCCATCGCACCCACCGCATAAGCCCGACCCTGGTCGATCGTGACGCTGGCTCGCGGTCCGGCCGTGTAGCCGATTTCATAGCCCGCCTCGTACTCATGTTTCCACAGCAGCTTGCCTGTGACCGAATCAAAGCAGAGGATCCGTTCGAGCTGTGCCTCGGCCACTTGCCGGTCCATGACATAGACGCGTCCGTCGGCTACGGTCGGGCCGGTATAGCCGGCGCCGATTTCCACCGACCAATCGATGGGGAGTTGCCCCTCGGGCAATTCATCGACAAGACCTGTTTCGTGCCAGACGCCATCGCGGTCGCCGCCGCGCCATTGCGGCCAGTCGTCCGCGTGACAGCTTGCTCCTCCACCGATCCCCCAGTTGCCGGCATGGGCCAGACACCCAACCAGAAGAGTCAAAACAAATCGTTGCACCATCATGACCGTCTCCAAAATAAGCAGGTGAACCAAGTTGGCCTACACAAATCCTAAAAACGCATTGCGCCGCTGTCCTTAAGGCCTCATCCGTACATAAGTCACCGATTTGCCGTTAGGGCGGGTAAGGTGCGACGCCAACGGGCTACTACTGAGCTCCTTTGCGACCAGGGCGATAGCCTTTTGTCTGGCGATCGCGACGCTGTTTCTTGCCACCTGCTTTGGCTTCTGCGGAACCGTTGGGAATGGTGTGTACATATTCGCCACGGAAGCGTGTGTTGGCATCTTTGCGGCGACGCAGCAACGCTTCTTTGGGAGGAGTGGCTGGAATCAAGGCATCGCAACCATCGCCGATCAAATCGGTGCGATTGCAGGCCCGCAGTGCCTCACGGACTTCAAAGTAATTCTCGGGCTTGAAGAACTGCATCAGCGCCCGCTGCGTTTTGCGATCGCGCATCTTGGTGGCAATCGTAACCGGTTTCTTGGTGAATGGGTCCAAGCCGGTGTAATACATGCACGTAGCGATATCGAGTGGCGCGGGGATGAAGTCTTGGACTTGGTCCGGTTTGTAGCCGTTTTGCTTCAGGAACACCGCCAAGTTGATCATGGCCTCGGTATCGCTGCCTGGGTGACTGGCGATGAAGTAGGGGACCAAGTACTGCTTCTTGCCCGCCGCCTTGGACTCCTCTTTGAACACTTCGCTGAAGTACTCGAAGTCATCGTTGGATGGCTTGCGCATTTTGAAGAGTACGTCGGGGTCGACATGTTCGGGGGCAACCTTCAGATGCCCACCGATGTGATGCCGTGTTAACTCTTTGATGTATTCCGGACTTTGCCGGGCCAAATCCATGCGGATTCCGCTGGCCACCAGCACCTTTTTCACCCCGTCCACTTCGCGGGCTTCACGCATTAACTCAATCACCGGTTGGTGATCGACGCCGAGCAATTTGCAGATTTTGGGATGCACGCACGACTGACGGCGGCAGATCGCTTCCACTTCGGGCTGAGTGCATTTCATTTGATACATGTTGGCGGTGGGACCGCCGATGTCGCTGACCGTACCTTTAAAGTTTTTGTCTTTCGCAAGACGCTCGATCTCACCGATGATACTCTCTTTGCTACGCGATTGAATCGCCCGACCTTGATGGGCCGTGATGGAGCAAAAAGTACAACCACCAAAACAACCTCGCATGATTGTGACCGAATCCTTGATCATCTCGAACGCAGGAATCGGCTCTTTGTAACTGGGGTGAGCTTGCCGCGTGTACGAGAATCCATAGATGCGATCCATGGCTTGCTCTGAGATTGGGAACTGCGGTGGATTGATCACCACCGCTTGCGTGCCATGCCACTGGATCAAACGTTTAGCGTTGTATGGGTTGGTCTCATTGTGAATGATCCGCGTCGCTTCGGCGAATTGAACCTTATCCGCTACCACCTCTTCGTAACTGGGGAGAGTGAGCGCATCGTCGGGAGGCGTTTCTGAAGCCCCCATGGCATAAGCCACTCCGCGCATGTCGCGGAGTTCCTTGACACTTTCGCCCGCCTGCAATCGCTGCGAAATTTCGATAATCGCGTTTTCACCCATGCCGAACACGACCAAATCTGCCTTGCTGTCGAGCAGAATGCTCTTGCGGACTTTGTCGCTCCAATAATCGTAATGCGCCAAGCGACGGAGCGAGGCCTCGACACCGCCGGCGATAATCGGCACTCCTTTAAAGGCCTCGCGGGCCCGCTGGCAGTAGCTGAGGGTGGCCCGATCCGGTCTTAGTCCGATCTTGCCGCCGGGGGAGTAGGCGTCGTCATTGCGGACTTTTTTGTTGGCCGTGTAGTGATTGATCATCGAATCCATGTTGCCGGCACTGATGCCAAAGAACAACTTCGGACGACCAAATCGCTTCCAGTCCTCGCAGGAATGCCAATCGGGCTGCGAAATAATCCCGACGCGAAAGCCCGCACCTTCAAGCGTCCGCCCGAGGATACTCATCGCAAAACTGGGGTGATCGATGTAGGCGTCGCCGGTCACAATCACGACATCCAGTTCATCCCAGCCGCGATCGAGTGCCTCTTTCATAGACATCGGCAGAGGCCGCGGTGCCACCGCTCCGGTTGGCCCACACATTTGCGGCAGGTTGGTCAGATATCGGTCGGCGACTTTGGCTTCGCCGAGAACGGGGAGTTGCATCGAATGACTGCTTCAGAAAGTTACCTGAACACGGAATTGCGGTTGCCAGCGCGGCTTGCAGTACGATTGTACCCACAGGGCGAGAAACTGTCGAAAGCGATTCTTGGCTGTAGCGGGTGGGTAGTGATTTAGCCGGCCGTCGGGTCTTAGAGAGCGGTTAGGGTCCATCAACCGAGGGGGACCACGTCGAATGGGGACGGTTTTGGGCGAAAGTTGCCGATCGCTCCGTCGCTCAGAACCCCTCCCCGGCCCTGATAGGCCAACCTGCCCCTCAGGCATTGAAGCAAAATGCTTGAATTGCTGAGGGGAGGGTAAATTGCGCGTCAGGCCTCAGCGATAACGCTTTATCCCCAAAGAAACCTGGCGACCTGCTTAGCCGCGGCGGATTTGAGAGCCCTTGAAGTTCACCTGCACGCGATAAATGATTTTCTCACGCAGCTCAATGCTCCCCGACTCGAGGTCAAAACGACTCGGTACATCTTGAATGTGCTTGTCGACCACCGCATGAAAGCCCCGTTCAGAAAAGATGTCGATGAGCATCCACAAAGCGAGCGGGTTGTGAAACAACGGATCCTCTGTGTTTACCTGGGCTCGTCCCGACAAGGCATGCCGCTGGATAATCGGCATGAATTTGCTCTGGATGATGTTGACGACCCGAATAAACAGTTCGGTCTGTTCCAATTCGTAACTGTCCAAACGGTGAACCAACTGTTGACGGGCGTGGAGTACGATGTCTTCGGCGAGTGGCAGCGGGCGGAGGCGATCAAACGTGCGGGCGTGAAGTTCCAACGAGCTTTGGTACTGCAACTCGCGCAGAATGTTTGCTTCGACCTCCGCGATGGGACCTTCCGCGTTGACGAAGTGGTAGTGGTAGATTTCCTTCAAAGAAGTGAGTGCGTCCCACGTCTGCTCTTTGAAGACACGGTAACGTCGCCGAGCCGTCTCGGGCTGCAAGTCGGTGGCCCGCACGTCGAGCACCTTGCCAACCCCGGTGTCTTCGACGCTGCGATTGTGTTCGAGGAAATCGCGTCCCCGCTTTAACTGCCGTTCGATGCTGGTCTTCTCGGTGACGAACAGCACCATGGCATGAATGGTCGGATGGCGAAAATGCATCGCATGCTCAGTATCAGCAAACTCGCTGTGCAGTCGATTGATGTTATCCACCAGTAGCTTCAAGCACTCGACTTGCACCCGCGTCCGCGGGAAGCCATCGAGGATCGCCCCGTCGCGGAATTGTTCCTCGAGGAGTTTGCGGAGGAGGATGGCGATGACTTCTTTATCCCCCACCATCCCTCCTTGGTCTTTGATGCGCAGCGCTTCCGAGGAGGTGAGCAAATCGCTGATGACGATTGGTTGGCACGTCAGTCCCCGTGCCTGCATCACGAACTTGGTGTGAGTGCCCTTACCCGAACCGGGAGCTCCCCCAAGTAAGATCAGTTCTTTGGGAAACCAAAGTTTTGTCCGCCCAACTTCGTCTACCAACTCTTCCCATACCGTTTTGAAAATGACCTGTGCATCTTTGATCTCCAGGTCTTGCGTCGGGTGGGTGTCGTGTACGGCCATAGCGGAATTCCTGAGGTCGATCGGTCGAGTGAACGAATTCACCTGACGTTAACGCAGATTCCACAAACCGGCAAGTTTGGCCGACCCTCCCTGCGGTATTACAAGAAAAATGTTTTATTTCCCGCTGGGAGGGTAAGTTGCGAGTCACTCACACCTCAGCGAAATCGCTTTATCCCCCAAGAAACATGGCGAGATGCTTAGGCTAGGGCGGGATCGACCAAACCATTTTGCTCAAAGCCGCGCATCCGCAGCAAGCAGGCGTCGCAGTGCTGACACGGAAGTTGCTCTGCCGTGGGGTCATAACAGCTGATCGTCTGCGCGTAATCGACCCCCAACCGCAAGCCGGTGGCGATGATCTGGCCTTTGGTCAAGTCGATCAACGGAGTGTGGATCTTCAGCCGCGATTCTCCTTCAACTCCAACCTTGGTCGCCAAGTTGGCTAGCCTTTCAAAGGCGGCAATGAACTCGGGTCGGCAATCCGGATAACCACTGTAGTCGAGCGCATTGACGCCGATGAAGATGTCGTCCGCTCCAATGCTCTCTGCATACGCCAAAGCCAATGACAAAAAGACAGTGTTGCGGGCTGGAACGTAAGTAACTGGTATTTCATCGCCGACCTCTTCGACCGTCTGATGTTTTGGCACTGGGATATCTGCCGTCAGAGCGGAACCGCCGAACTGGGCCAAATTGATGTCGATGATCACATGCGCGGCTACTTGACTGCGTGCCGCCAGTCCACGGGCACGATCCAACTCGGCCTGATGCCGCTGACCGTAACGAAAGCTGATCGCATACACCGAAAAACCGGCTTCCAAGGCCAAGGCCAGCACGGTCGCTGAATCGAGACCACCGCTGAGTAGTACCACCGCTTTGCGCTGCGCCGCCATGTTCATTAATCACTTTCATGGTCAAGGTGTCCAGAACGATTGATGGCCCGAATCAGCCGCCAGCCAGCCAACAGACTCACGGCGTAACCGATCAAACCAAGTAAGCTCAGCTTTTCGATCCCCAACCAGCCACCTTGCATGAATAGTAACGGCGGAACTTTAAAAGCCAAGAGCATGGACGAGCCCAAGAACACAGAACTAATCAACATCCCCAACACGAGTCGATTCACCGAAGGGCTCAGCCCCTTATGTGCCAGATGCACATCGAGTCGTCCTTCCTGCACCAGTTGCATGATGTTGCTCACCTGGGCTGGCAGCGTTTCGAGCATGGCCTCGACTTCCACGTAGATCCGCCGCATTTGCTTGAATTGCCGCCGAGGCGAAAGCCGCCGAAGCCACATCTTACGAAAGAACGGTTGCATGACCTCCAACAAACTGAACTGGGGAGATAGTTGGTGCAGGGTCCCCTCCAGCGTGATGAGCATCTTGATCAACAACGAGGTTTGGGGTGGAAGCGATATCTGATGGCGGTGCATGATGTCGGTCACATCGGTCAGCGCACCACTCAAATCGAAACTCTCTAAAGGCTGCGAGCCGTAGTTGGCGACCAAGTCGGCGACATCGATCGACAAGATGCTTTCATCCAGCCGTGGTGGGGTGTTGCCAACGCGTTTTATCAGTCTGGTGAGCAAAGCCGTGTCGCGGGACGCCACCGCCAACAACATTTCCTCGATCGTCTCGCGCAGGCGATCATCGATCCTGCCGACCATGCCAAAGTCGAGCAACCCCAGCTCGTCACCGTTTAAGACGAGGATATTGCCGGGATGCGGGTCGGCATGATAGACCCCATGCATGAAGATCATTTCGACGTATAACTCGGCCGCCAAACGAGCTAACTGTTGCCGCGCCGCCTCGCTGCAGGCAGCGTCTCCGTGATGTTCGGCAAGTTGATTGACGGCCACCCCATTGAGTCGTTCCATGGTCAACACGCGGGCCGCGGATAACTTCGGAAACGGAGCGGGAATATGCACCCTCTTGAACTTGGCTAACTCGCGTCCAAAGAGTTGCAATTGTTGCAGCTCGCGTGAGAAATTGAGCTCACGCCGCAACGAGCGCGACAACTGTTCAACCAACACCTTGGGCTTCCATACCTCAATCTCGGGTATATGTTCAGCCAATGTGGCCAGCCCCGCGAGCACTTCCAGATCTTCGCGGACCTTGCTGTGAATGTCGGCATGCTGAACCTTAACGACCACGCCCGTGCCATCCATGAGCCGCGCCGCATGCACTTGGCCAATCGAAGCGGAGGCGATGGCCGTGCCGTCGAACTCTGCAAACAGTTCTTTGATGGGCTTGCCTAACTCCTTCTCGATAATCTCGATGACCTTCTCGGCAGGATCCGCTGGCACGTGCGATTGCAACGATGTCAACTCGTTGGCCAAGGCGGGTCCGATTAAATCGGGTCGCAAACTGAGCACTTGCCCGAGTTTGATGAAGGTCGGACCTAAATCGGTAAGCGCTAAACGAATACGCTTCTCACGCGAAAAACTCGCTAGCGGTACCCCTTCGTCATCCTTGATCCAGTCGCGAATAAAATCGAATTTGAGCTGACTGAGCCAGTCGGCTAGGCCATACCGCCGCAATATCGCGATGATCTCCTGCCATCGGCGGAGATTGCGATAGAGTTGCGGAATGGAGCTGATTTTCATGGTGCAGCAGTTGGATGCGAGGCAGCGCCTCGGTTCGGTGCGTTCCTAGGCGGAGCCTGGGAACGAGAAAACGAGAAAGACCTAGGCGGAGCCTGGGAACGAGAAATCGGTGCGTTCCTAGGCGGAGCCTGGGAACGAGAAATCCCAGGCAGAGCCTGGGAACGAGAGGTTGACTAGGCTTGACGGAGTTGCTGCATGACCTCGCGGACCACCTGCTCGATGAAGTCATCGGTCGGTTGGTCAGCGGCTTGGCTGTCCGTGTTCGGCGCAATATCAGGCAACCACTCGCGGAGTTCACCGAGGATCTGAGCCAGTTGAGCTTGGGTCTTCTTGGCGCTCTCGACCTGTTCCGGCGACAACGGTTGGCGACTGATTCCTAAATCCCAACCGCGCGACAACGCGCCACGGCGAAAGCCCTCCGGAAACTCAGGCTGACCGAGCATCGCATCGAACAGTGGCAACAGACGGTATTGCAACTGCATGGCTCGGTCCCATTGCCCGCGCGTGCAAGCTTCGTAAATCGCTTTGGTCAATTCGGGGACCACGCCGCTGGTCGCGTTCGTGCCGCCGTTGCAGCCGATCAACAACATAGGTGCCAAGGCGGCATCCCAGCCTGTCAAGAACGAAAAATCGGGACGCTGCGAACGTACGGCGGCAATCATCCGCATCATCTGCGGGATGTCACCGGAACTATCCTTGATGCCCACGATCCGCGGGCAGTCGAGTGCTAGTCGGCGGACCGTGGCCACTTCAATCGGCGAAGCAAACAGAGGGATATTGTAAAGCGTTACATCGACCGACACGTGATCGGCGATTTCCTTGAAGTACTGATAAACGGCTTCTTGTCCGAGTTTGTAATAAAACGGCGCGACAATGGCTACCGCTCGCACGCCCATGGCACCATAGGTCTCGCAGGCATCGATCGTTTCTCGCACGTTGGCCTCAGCCGCCCCGGCGAGGATTGGAACCCGCGTTCCTACGTGCTGGCATAGCACTTCGATAATCCGTCTGCGTTCAGGGGCGGTAAAGCGAGTGAATTCACCGGTCGAACCGTTGGGATACAAGCCATGCACACCCCGGTCGATCAACCAGTCTACGTAGGCGCACAGCTTGTCCTCGTCGACTTGGCCGCGTGCATTGACCGGAGTAATGTTGGGGGTGTAAATGCCTTCCATTAGTTGTTTCATAATCCGCCTTGTGAGGGTTCGTCTTGAAAGGGTTCGTCTTGTAAGGGTTCGTTTTGTAAGAAGTCTGGAGTGATTGTCGGCTGGAAGCTGAGTTCTGCAGCCCAAACTTTAGGTCCGGCCACTGCTTGTCTGCGATGGTGGAGCTGAAACGCGGAGTTATCGTCGAAATCTAGATTTCATCCACCAGCGGGACCATTGCCCTACACTGGATGTCCCTAGTCTAATTGTAGATCGCAGTTTGCCACACTCGCCCCCAGAAAGTTCATGCCGAAGAACCCTCAGAATCTGGATAATCCTACATTCCAACCACGTTTGCTGGCAGCAGTCATGGTGGTCGGCATCTTGTTCTACTGGGTTGCCTTCTTCAGCCAACCCTCGCTCTTGGGCTTTCAGGGGGAGGATGGAAGTGCCTTGCCACGTTGGCTCGACCTGTCGATGTTGCTGCTGTTCGACGAACTTTGGGCGGGTTTGAGTGGACATGGGCGACTCGAAACGGGGATTTCCGATCGCCTCCCACTCGTCATGGCGGGAGTTGCCTGGCTCGCTCTCAGTCGCTTGATCGGCCATCCCTGGGTGATGCTCACTGGCTTGCGTTGGCGATTTTCGAACATCGAGGTGCAGACACTTTCCGTGTTAACAGGGCTGGCTGTACTTTCCACCCTCACCTTGCTTGTCGGCCTGAGTGGTGGCTTTCAAACTCGCTGGCCCATGTTGGGTGGCGTGGCTGGCTTGACCGCGCTGAGTTGGCTGATGGAGCGTTGGCTTGCGCGGGGTGCTGCCCGCGGTACTGCAGGGAGTGTTGCACGCAAGAGTGTCAGCGAAACAACTGGCAGTGAGTCGAGGCTCGAGCCGCTCTTTGGGTTGCCGCGGGAAGCCACCCCCGCCACGAATCTCGGGAGCCTGTGGTTGCAGCGCTTGCTCCCCGTCGCCGTGTGCGGCTTGGGACTACTCTATTTCCTCAGTTGCTTGATCACACCTTATGAGTTCGATGTGGTGGAGTACCATCTGCAGGCCCCCAAGGAGTTTGCCGCTGCGGGGCAGATTGCATTCGTCCCGCACAACATTTACGCCAATATGCCATTGGGTGCAGAGATGCACAGCTTGGCGATCATGGCTCTGATTGGTCAACCGGTCAGCGATGCCTGGTGGTGGGGCGGCTTGGTGGGCAAGTTCATCATTGGAACGTATTCGCTGCTCGCGGCCCTGTTGCTGGGTGGCTTTATCGCGCGTCAGTTCGGCAACCTTGCCGGTTGGTCAGCGGCCGGGTTATTGCTCTCGGCACCTGGCAACGCCTTCGTGACCAATGCAGGTTTGGTTGACTCTGTCGTCGGCGCCTATCTCTTAGGTATGTTGGTTATCTGGAGTACCCGTTGGCCACTGGAGAATTTGTTTGGCTGCGTCACGTTAGTCAGTTTGTTCGCAGGGGCGACGGCGGCCTGCAAGTATCCGGGGCTGGTGTTTGCCATCGCCCCACTCGCGCTCGCCACGTTTGTCTGGATGTGGCAGCAGCGGCTCAGCTCGCAGCTCAAATTGCACGCGCTGGCGGCGAGCTGCCTTGGCTTGAGCGTTACGTGCCTTCCCTGGTTGGCGAAGAACGCGATCCTCGCCCACAATCCGGTTTATCCCTTGGCTGCCAATCTCTTCGGCGGTCGTGGACTTGATCCCGAGCGAATCGCACAATGGCAGGCCGCGCATGCGGTCCCCAGCATGGCGGGCTCGAAGTACGGAACGGCCGCCATGCTCACGTCGACTCGACAGCTGTTTCTGGAATCACCCTTCCTAAGCCCCAGCTTGCTTGCCTTGGCGGCCGCAGGCTTGACGGTGGCAGGACTGATCCTGTGCGGGTGGCTGCGCGTGGCAACGCCTGCGCAGGCGACGCCTGGGCAGTTGTCGGCCGATCCTTATCAACGCGTTGGATGGTGCTTCAGTTGGATTGGACTAGCAATTTGGATTCTCGCGGTGTGGTGGTTGGCCACGCATCGCATCGATCGCTTTTGGTTACCCGTTGTTCCCATCTATGCCGGCCTTGCCGCGCTGGGGGTTGCGTGGATTGCTAGATGGCTATCGAAGTCGCTGGCGACCATCTTCGTTTTGGTCAGCGTGGCTTATGGCGGCTTTACCACACTTTCGGGTGCATTGGGTGATAACCGTTTCTTTGTATCATTAGATGCACTGCGCTACGATGCCGGTGACGAGGAGCTGGCGGGACGGATCAGTCCCAGCGTATTGTGGGTCAATGAGAACTTAAACTCTCCGACCGACAAAGTGCTCTTGATTGGTGAAGCGCGGGTGTTCGACTTCGTGCCGCCTATCGAGTACGCGACTTGCTTCAATGAAAACCCAGCTGAACCGCGACTGCGTGGCAAGACGAAGGAAGAGCAACTCGCCAATCTGCGGGCAGCCCAGATCTCGCATCTGCTGATCAACTGGAGTGAGCTCGCGCGTTATCGGAGCCCTGGCAACTACGGTTTTGGCAGCTGGCCTCAGCGGAGCGATATCGATCAGTTGATTGCCGATGGCGTCGTCGAGCGGGTGGCTTGGCCATTTGAGGCGGCGCGGGTGGAATTATTGAAAGTGCTGCCGTGATCCAGCTGCGTCAACTGCTGCGCGGGCTATGGTCACTTCCGGGACAATGCATGATCTTGGCGGTTAGGGTCTATCAGCGCGGAATCTCGCCATTGATTGGTCCCAGCTGCCGCTTCCAACCGACATGCAGCGAGTACATGGTGGGGGCGATTCGCAAGCACGGAGCAATACGCGGTGGCCTCAAGGGAGTATGGCGAATCATCCGTTGCAATCCATTTACGCGCGGTGGTTTCGATCCCCCGTGACTGTCGGTTCGTTTATAATAGTGGACTTAGGATATCCGAACACATCTCGCAGATCGCTATGCCGGAAGCATCGTCTGCAGGTAGGAATTCCTAGCTTTTCGTAGTTGAACTTAGCTTTCCGTACTTGCACTCAGACATGATCGGCGGAGCGATCAACGACTATCGGTTTGAGTCCACGCCATTTGAGAGGAGGCCCCATGACCAACTCCGATCCGAGCTTGCCGGAGCAACCTCCGGTGCTGCGTCCTCAGCTTCCCGACTGGGGGGTCTACCTTCGTCCGCCTGAAGACGGTGTGCAGTGGATTCATGCCGATGATCGAGAGCTGGCTCTCCAACTGATACCCAGCCCACGCATTTTTTGCCGTAGTCGTTGGGATGGTGATTACTATTGGTTGCACTACGGACCGCAGACCATCCGCGTCCGCCCCACCATGTGGCTGTTGCTTCCACCGCTCGATGTGGAGATCGGAGCGCAGGTCGAATTACTCGCGCGGCATGGTCTCAACGATGCCGGGATCTATTGGATCGCCGAGTTGATGTTCAACGCGGCCAGTCATCAGGTGGAATACTACTTGCGACGCGATGAGTTGGTGCTGAGCCGTCCATTCGAGCGCGAAGATCTGCAGGTGTTGCAGCCACATTTTAAACTACGAGCAGGTTTCTACCGACATGAACCACCCAAAGCGGCATTGCCCAACGATCTCGAACTGCTGGATGTAGGGGACCTGCTGAATGAGGAGCACAACGCATAATGTGCGGCACGAGACCACTACTCAGCGAACCGAACTTGGGCTTGAACCCATTGACCGTATTCGTCCGAAACGCGGACCTGCTGCATCAGCATCTCTGGAGTTTCGTAAGGATGATACTTTTTCAGGCAGGCCACGGCAGGGAGTTCACTCTCGCAGGTGGTTTTGATCGTCAAGCGATATTCGGTGGCCGCGCAGATTTCACCTTTCCAGCGATACACGCTGTGCATAGGCCCGGCAATTTGCACGCAGGCAGCCACCTGTTGTTCGACCAACAATCGCGCCAGCTCGCGAGCTTGCGATTCAGTTTCAAGAGTCGTGGTGAGTTCCAGAATCATGATCGGCATATTCATTCCCCAGGTCATCCAAAGCCAGTTGCGGCTGAGAGGGTAGACGAACGCGTCGTAAGTGAAAAGGGCCTTCATTGAGGTGATGCTATGTGTGGACGGTTCACTTTGAAAACAGCACCTGATCAGTGGGGGCAATTGCTGCTGCCGCTCATCGATCTCGCGACCGCCAAGCAGGCTTGGCAGCCGCGTTACAACATCGCTCCGACGCAAGCGGTGTTGGCCGTTGCCTGCGGTGTGCAGCCTGAGGGGGTGCCGATCTCCATGGGCTTGTTGCCTGAGTTTACGAGGCCGCAGTCGCCCGACCCCGAGACTGACTCGTTGCCTGAGTCCGGCTCGGTGTCCAGCTCTGAGCCGTCAACCACTTGGGCTCATTACTTTCGTTGGGGCTTGGTCCCTGGCTGGGGAGCGGACTTAGCGGTTGGCACTTCGATGATCAATGCTCGCAGCGAAAGCTTGCATGAGAAGCGTTCTTTCAAAGGGCCGTTGGCCAAACGGCGTTGCCTAATCTTGGCCGATGGATATTACGAATGGCAAGTTGGCAAGGACGGCAAGAAGCATCCCTACTGGATTGCTCCGGCGGCTGGCGGCGTGATCTACTTGGCAGGTCTGTGGGATGTCAACGTTAAGGCCAAAGGGAGGCCGATCACTTCGTGCGCCATCATCACGACCTCGGCCAGCGCTGATCTCAAGCATCTGCATGAACGCATGCCGGTGGTGCTCGACGACGCAGCTGCAGCGCGCTGGTTGGATATCACCTACGAGCCAGACGCCGCTCAGCGCCTATTGGGTCCAGCTCCAGAAGGGTATTTCACGCCGCAAGAGGTCAGCACGTATGTCAACAATCCGCGGCATGAAGACGCTCGCTGCCTCGAGCCTGCGACGGGCGAGCCTGCGACG
>JBGSHW010000192.1:0-29312 GCA_041751975.1 Pirellulaceae bacterium | reverse complement strand
CAAACGCTTTAGCCTGAGTATGCTCAAGCAGCAAAAAGACAAGTACAGTATCGCTATGCGACGTCGAGTTGCTGGATGGAACCTCGACTATCTTGCAAAAGTACTAGGAATTCCCTTGCTATAGTATGCGTTGGCCCTGGGCCTTGAACCCGATGCCTATTTTGCGTGCGACGTTGAATTCATGTCGCAGGTAAGTGACCTCTTCCCAGAACCGGTGACCGTTTCGAGCAACGAGTTGGCGATCCTTGTTCCCAAAGGGAATCCAAAAAACATTCGCTCCTTGCGTGATCTGACGCGGGCTGGCCTGCGTGTTGGCATCGGGCATGAAAAGCAGTGCGCCATGGGCTGGATCACTCAAATGACATTTAAGGAAAGTGGCCTGCAGACGGAGATTATGGAGAACGTTACCGTGCAAACGCCAACTGGTGATATGCTCGTCAATCAATTGCTCACAGGCTCGCTGGACGCGGCCGTCGCTTACTTAAGCAATGCGACCGGGGCTGCAGAGGAACTCGACGCACTCGCCATTGATGGGATCGCCTGTTCCACCGCCACACAACCGTGGGGCGTCGCCGCCAAATCAAAATACCCGCGACTGGCTGATCGCCTGTTCGCTAAGATTTGCTCTGCCGAGAGCCAAGAGGTTTTCGCAGCTGAAGGCTTCGGCTGGCAACTCAAGCCCAAATCGCCCGTAAGCCGATGAACCGTAAGCCGATGAACCCATAAGCCCATGAAACAGCGACGAACCAAACAGGTCGGGGATGTGGTGTTCTTTCTTATTATGGGAGGATTGTCGGGGTGCTTCATCGTACTCATCGTACTCCTGCTACTGGCTGACCTACTCTTTACCTCACCTCAGGCCTTCGTAAGCGCGCTGCAAAAGCCGGAGATCCAAGCCGCCTTCCGCTTGTCGTTGATGAGTTGCACCGTGGCAGCCATCCTGTCGTTGTGGGTAGCAACCCCCTTGGGTTACCTGCTATCGCGTTACTCGTTTCCTGGTAGACAGATCATCGATACGATCGTCGACATCCCGATCGTGTTGCCACCCTTGGTGTTGGGCTTGAGTCTCTTGATTCTGTTCCACCAACCATTTCCATTTACGGCGGGGTGGGGCAGCGAAAGCGAGGCTCAAACGGCACTGGCTGAGTCCACGATATCGGCACAGGTGTCCCAGGGGTCTGCCATGGACGGGCCAGAAACCGATACTGCTCCGACTCCAGCGCCGCAGCGGCGGAGCGGTTGGATACTCGACGAGTGGCTGCGGAGCGAAAGCATTGGGTTTCAAGTGAGCTATCGTTGGCCAGCCGTCGTGTTGGCGCAGTTCGCTGTCTCCTGCGCGTTTGCCGTGCGAACCATGCGGATCACCTTTGATCAAATCAATCCGCGCGCCGAGGATGTCGCCAGAACACTTGGTTGCTCCCGCGGTCAAGCCTTCCTGAAGATTGCCTTGCCACAAGCCTGGCGAGGGATGATTACCGCTACGACGATTGCCTGGGCGCGGGCCTTGGGTGAGTTCGGGCCGATTTTGGTTTTCGCCGGTTCCACCCGCTTCAAAACAGAAGTCCTCTCGACCACTGTCTTCCTGGAACTGAGTGTCGGGCAATTGGACGCGGCCGTGGCGGTCTCGCTACTAATGGTCGCCATGGCCATCGTGGTCTTGCTCATCTTGCGGGCCGTCGGGGCTGGACTCGCCGCATGATTGAATTGTCCAAAGTCAATATCCGCGTGGGAGAGTACCGGCTGCAGGACCTTTCCTTTCGCGTTGATTCCGGCAAGTATGCGGTCCTCATGGGGAAGACCGGGATCGGCAAAACTACGATCTTGGAAGCCATCTGCGGCCTGCGCCCCATCCGCTCCGGCCAGATCTTGATCAATGGCACCAACGTCGCGCGATGGTCTCCCGCCGATCGCAATGTCGGTTACACCCCTCAGGACCTGGCACTCTTTCCTACGCTCAGCGTTCGCGAGCATTTGGAGTTTTCCATGCGCTTGCGGAGTTTCCCGCGAAAGGAGATCGACAGTCGCGTGGCGGAACTGTCCGAACTGTTGGGAATTGGTAAGCTACTCGAGCGACGGATCAAGGGCTTGAGTGGCGGCGAGGCACAGCGGATTGCGTTGGGCAGGGCACTCTCCTTCAAACCCTCTCTTCTGCTACTCGATGAGCCGCTGAGTGCGCTCGATGCACAGACCCGTGAGTCGACGCAGTCGCTGTTGCGGGATGTGAATCGCCACACCGGAGTGACGGTGCTGCACGTGACCCACAATCAAGAAGATGCCGACGCCCTAGCCGACCTCTGCCTGCAACTGATCAAAGAACCAGAATCCGGGCGAGTCGTCATCAAAGGATGAAATAGCTCAATATCGATCCAAAAAAATAGACCGAGAGTTGGAATGGAAGTAAAAGTGCATTACTGGAATCAACTGCGAATCGCAGCGGGGCTGGCCGATGAAACGGTGCGACTGGAAACAGCTGCCACGCTCCGCGACTTGCTGCACAAACTATCCTCCGCTCGCGCAGAACTGCGCCCTTTGTTGCTCGACCCACAGGGGGAGCCACAGCGCTGGATCTTAATCGATCGCGGGGGTGTCATGCTCCGCGATCCAGCTGCCACACTCAGCGACGGCGATCGCATCGAATTGATGACTCACATGTCCGGCGGTTGATTTTCAAGGCTACGGGACAACTTATTGTTAACGCGCTGTTCCCGCGAGCGTAAACCAGAGCAGGCAGAAGGAAAAGTTACCATGAGCATGCCGACAGAGAGAGTCGTCGAGGCGTCTACGAGTGAACTTGCGAATCATTCAGCGAGTACCGCAAGCGATTTGAAGTCGGGTCTGTCCGCAGACGAGCTCGCTCAGCACGCATGGCAACTGGATGTACCGGGCTTTGGAGAGGCAGGTCAGCAGCGTTTGAAAGCTGCCACGGTGCTCGTCTCCCGCATCGGTGGCTTGGGCGGGGCAGTGGCGTGGGACCTAGCTTCCGCAGGCATCGGTCGCTTGATCTTGGCGCACGCCGGTTGCCCCTCGGAGAGCGACTTCAATCGCCAGACGCTGATGCGCTACGATCGACGCGATGTGCTGCGCGTCGAACAAGCCGCCGAACGTCTGCGGGAATACAAGCCCAGCTTGCAGTTCGAGACGGTCAGCGAAAACATGTCGCCGGCCAACGCCGACCGCTGGGTATCGCAGGCCGATGTGGTGGTGGATTGCGCCCCGATGTTTGAAGAACGCTTGGCAATGAACGATGCGGCATGGAAACATGGCAAGCCGATGGTGGAATGCGCCATGTATGAGTTGCAAGGGGCTGTGTCGGTATTGGTGCCTGGCCAGACTCCTTGTTTGCGGTGCCTGGTACCCGAGCCCCCTCCGCATTGGAAACGACGCTTTCCTGTGTTTGGTGCTGTCGCCGCCGCGGTGGGGAGTTTGGCCGCCATCGAGACCATTAAACTGCTCGGGCAATTTGGCGAGCCTCTGATTGGCAAACGCTTGCAATTCGACTTGCGGAACCAGCGCTTTCACACCACGCAGCTAGTGGTCGATCAAGCATGCCCAAATTGCGCAGCTCGCCCAACGCCATGAATTAACTCAGCATCAGACCCCCGCAAAGTGAAAATCGCTCTAGGGTTGCCTGCGAGCAGTTGCTAAGATCCGACGCGGCCTGCGGTCCAACGCTCGCCTGGTCCAACACTGAAAAACTTTTGCAAACAGCTAACCTCGCGTCATGGAAGATGCACATGTCACGGTTCCTACTTAGTTGCACTCTTTCTCTGTCAATGCTCTTGGGTGGGAGTAGCGTGCTGGCTCAGCAGACGGGCCTTCGCTCGCAGCAGCAGCCCGCCGGTCAAGCTCCCCAGCAGCAACTGACACCCCAGCAACGGCAACAATTGCAGCAACAGCAATCGCTCCAAGCTCAGGCCCTGCAGGCCCAGCGGGGTGCGGGTAATCCCGATCAACTGATCACCGTTCCACTGGTAACGGCTGAAGCAGCCATCAATCAGGGATTAGCCCAATCAGCTGCTGCGATGGTACCGCAGCAGCCATTTCCTGCTCTGGATGACAAGCAGCAGCAGTTCCTCGACCAGGTACTCGACGTTTGGGAAAAGCGTTCTGCCCAAGTCAATCAATTTCAATGCGATTTCAAACGCTGGGAATTCGATCACACCGAGCAACCGGTGAGTATCGCCAGTGGCATCATCAAGTTCGCCAAGCCGGATAAGGGACTCTTTCGCGTCGACAAAATCGAAAGCAAAACGGGTGACCCCAAAGAACCGTACAAGGTGAATCCACGCGAGCCGTTTGGTGATTTTTGGATCTGCGACGGTGCTTGGGTTCACAATTTGGATCGCAATCTCAAGAAAGCCATTCGCACGCAACTGCCACCCGAGATGCAGGGCAATCAAATCCACCTGAGCCCGCTTCCTTTTTTGTTTGGGGTCAAGGCTAGTGAGATCAAGCAGCGTTACTTTGTTCGAACGGTGGATCCGCCCGAGGGTAACAATGACGTATGGATCGAGGCCTGGCCCAAACGCCCTGACGACGTAGGCAATTACTCGCGCGTGCAAGTAGTACTGGATCGAACCGATGTATTGCCCAAAGCGATGTTCATTTTCCTTCCACAGTGGGCTGCGGATAAACGACACCGCGAAGTGTTTGAGTTTACCAACCGCGATCTAATGGGCGGGCTCCTAAACAAGGTCAAGCAGGATTTGTTGATGCAAGAGTTTATCTCGACCAAGCTCGGCTCCGACTGGGATGTGTTGGAAGAACCTTGGATTCCCGATGAGCAACGGGCAGCGATTAACAATGCGACCGCCAATGGAAATCCAAACAATTTGCCAGCGGGCCAACCGCTGCAACAACCGGGCAGTCAGCGCTCCGCCAATCAATCACCGGGCCAACAACTGCGGTAGGTTGCTAGCGGAACAGCTTCATCAGGCATTTGGCTTCATTCGTAACGCGATGTTAACTGGACAGCGCCGGGTTCGTATCCAATTACCGTAACTTACTCGGTTCTCTGCAATGTGAGCGGCAAGGGTGCGAGCTGAGGCTCCAAGACGCCATGCGCTTTTTTCCACATCAACAATCCTTCGACAACCATCCAGATCTGCAATAACAGAATCGCGCACCCGAAGCTGGTCAGCAGCCATTTGCCGTTCGGTATCCAGTCGTAGATCAAGTTGTAGCTCATCGCCCAGCCCGGAACGAGCATCATTAGCAGGGCTGGGATGGCGATAAAGGCGATCGCCTTGTTGCGTCTCCACAAATAGAACGTGGCGACCATCATGGCCAGCCCCGCCAGCAGTTGATTGGTAGCTCCAAACAAAGGCCACAGCAGCGAGCCCCCCGCACCTGGAGCCGATCCGGCAAAGACAGCGATCAGCCCCGCCACACCGACAGCCAAACTGGTGGCGACATATTTATTCTGCGTGGGTAGATGCAGGCTGCTTCCCAATTCTTGAATCACATAGCGTTGCAAGCGAGTAGCCGTATCGAGCGTGGTGGCTGCAAAGCTGGCGACCAACACAGCCACGATGCCGAGCCCTAGCTGAAGTGGAATACCAATCGCGGTCAAAAAGTTGGCTCCCCCTTCGACAAAGGCGCGCAAGTTGCGATCGAGCTTGTTCTGTGCTTCCCAACCTTGTCCATCGACCCCCATGCGATAGTACTGCTGCCAAGCCGAGCGACCCACGAGACGCGAGCCATCCGCATCCGTTACGTACTCGTATTTCCCGATCGCAGCACTGCCTAACGAGACGCCAGTGCCAACAGCTGCGGTGGTGGCTGAGGTTGCTTCCGCTCCAGCGATCGGAACCATGCGCAAGGCCCCCATACCCACGCCAGCCGTGCAGGCCATGATGACCACTACCGCCAGGGCCGATTCCAGTAGCATCGCGCCGTAGCCCACCGACTGCACGTCGCTTTCGCAAGCTACCTGTTTGCTACTCGTTCCCGAGCTGACCAAGCAATGAAAACCACTGCACGCACCGCAGGCTACTGTAATGAACAGAAACGGGAAGATTGGAGGAGCATCTTTCGGAATCGTCGTCGATATCGGCTCGCTCGCAGCAAACAAATCGGCGGAGCCATTGAGGCTTGCGACCACCAAGCCAATAACGAGCAACGCGAGAGCCACAAACAACTGCTGACTGTTGACTAAATCTCTCGGCTGAAGCAGAAACCAAACCGGTAAGACTGACGCAAAGAAACAATAGACGAGCAGTAGGAGCGTCCACACCACAACGGGGTTGAAATACGATTCAGGTCCCGCATTGGGCAACATGCGTCCCAGGTCGAGTGGCAAAAAGTAGACACCCAAGTAGACGGCAGCGTAGAGCAGTACCAACGAGATCAAGGAGGGTCCCACGATTGAACCTTTGCCGCGGTGCACCCATAATCCAATGGCCATGGCAATGGGCATCGCAATCCACACCGAGAGGACACTTTCGGGATACATCGCAAAGATCTTCGCGATCACTAGTCCAAAGATGGCCAGCACGATCCACAGGGCCAGCGCCAGAATGGATAAGAATAAAACTTTTGCACGCGGCGAGATCATCCGTCCCGCAATTTCGCCGATCGTTTGTCCCCGGTTGCGCATCGAGATAATCAATGCCGCCATGTCATGCACACCGCCGATGAGTATCGCGCCAAAGACAACCCACAGCAGCGCTGGAAGCCAACCCCAAAAGACCGCGATGGCCGGGCCAACAATCGGGCCTGTGCCAGCAATACTCGTGAAGTGGTGGCCAAAGACAATGCTCTTCTTGGTCGGCACAAAATCTTGGTCGTCGCGCAGGGCGCGACTCGGGACGGGCGCATCGGCGGAGAGTTCAAACAATCGAGAACTCAGCCAACGTCCGTAAGTTACGTAGGCGACCAGCAGCACGGCAAGCGAGCCAAGGCAAACGAGGAGGGTACTCATGAGGCGATCGAGCAATTCGGTTGGGGTGTTGAGGGGGTAACAATATTGAAATCCATTCTCCGCCCAAAAGCCAGCCCCATTGCTGTTACAATGAAGCCCGCATGGAACCTAAGGGCACAGCAGTTATCCCCGCTAACACCTAGTGACCTGCTCAATCTATGTTCCCACAGTTCATCCCGAATTTAAGGTAGCTTTGTGAAACTCGAACTCCATTGGCAAATACTCATTGGAATGCTGGCCGGTGCGATTTTGGGAATCGCGATC
The DNA here is from genome assembly GCA_041751975.1 of Pirellulaceae bacterium. GTDB lineage: Bacteria > Planctomycetota > Planctomycetia > Pirellulales > Pirellulaceae > Aureliella. The sequence continues at coordinate 22,126 of JBGSHW010000192.1, read as the reverse complement.
AACTGGACCTTGAGCCAGCGAGTGACCGAGTTGACGAGTGGATTGCCAGCGGGGGTCGAGCGGGCGAAAGTCACCGACACGACCGACTTGATTCGCATCGCCTGGATGAGCGGAGACGTCGAGTACGAGCAGACGGTGGATCCGACGGGGCAGGTTGCCGGGAGCGTGCTCACGCTCGATGACCTCAGCAAGAGTTCCCCGATCGCGCGCCAGATATACGAGATGGCACCCAGCTACGCACAGATTTTTGGTCGTTGGTGCAAACGCATAGGTGGGCTGTTTCTGCGACTGCTGCAAATGGTTTCGGTCCCGTTAATCATCACCTCGCTGGCCACCGGCGTGCTTGGGCTTGGTGGGGCAGCCCGCTTTCGCAAGATGTTTTCGGTCACGTTGTTCTACTATATAGTCACCAGTATGTTGGCGATCATGACCGGCTTGGCCGTCACCAACTTGATTAATCCAGGACTGAATTCATCCCTAAAACTGGATGTAGCTAAAGCTCAAGTCGGGGCGACCAGCATCACCGAAACGCTCATGCAGCAGATTGAACGGATGATCCCGACCAACCCCATCGCCGCGGTCGCTGAATCGTCGTTTTTATCGATTATCGTCTTTACGATTGTCTTCTGCATTTTTGTATTGCAGACGTCAGAGCCGACAATTTCGCGGTTCAAAACGCTCGCCGAGGACACCTTCAGTGTGATGATGAAGTTGACCACCGCGATCATCAAGCTCGCGCCGCTGGGAGTATTCTTGTTGATGGTCTACGTCACCGCCACTCAGGGCTTAGCGGTCTTCGCCGCATTGGCTTGGTACATGCTGGCGGTAACTCTGGCGCTTGGCTTTCACGCCTTTGTCACGCTCCCCTTGCTGGTGTGGCTGTTTGCCCGACGCAGCCCATTTCAACTCATGCAAGCCATGATGCCAGCCTTGTTGACCGCCTTTAGCAGTGCCAGCAGCAATGCGACATTACCGCTGACATTGAATAACATTGAACGCAGAGCTAAGGTGTCGAATCGTACCAGTTCGTTTGTGTTACCCCTTGGATCAACGATTAATATGGATGGCACGGCGCTCTACGAGGCGGTGGCCGTGCTGTTCATCGGACAGCTTGCCTATGGCGCCAGCATGAGCTTCTCCGATCAAGTGATCATCGCCTTGACCGCTTTGTTGGCGAGTGTCGGAGCGGCCGGTATTCCGCACGCTGGCTTGGTCATGATGGCCATCGTGCTCCAAGCAGTGAACTTGCCGATCGAGTATCAAGGTATTATTCTGGCTGTTGATCGTGTTTTGGACATGTGCCGTACCAGTGTCAATGTGTGGAGTGACTGTTGCGGTGCAGCGGTCGTCGAACGAGTCATTGGACCCGAAGTAGTCGAGCCTACCACTCAGTAACCGCAAGCCTTGACCACAAGTCAATAAATACCGCCGAGTCCTTCGGCCCCACCACAACTTCCCACCTTCAGCCCTTCCCCAAAGGATTCCCCGGTATGTCATTCAATCGCAGCAATCGTAGGACATTTTTAGCCGCAACAGCCACTACCATTGCCATGAGCGCTGCAGCTCGTCCGCTGCACGCAACGCGACGGCAAAAGCTACGCTTGGCCTTCATCGGCGTTGGTGGGCGAGGTGGGGCGAACCTCAGCACCATCGCGCGGGATCAAGATGTGGAAGTGGTAGCACTGTGCGATGTCAATGCTCAGAGTCTGCAAGGGGCACACAAGATGTTCAGCGACGCGCGGGTGTACGAGGACTTCCGCGTGCTCTATCAGCAAGCCGATGACATCGACGGCGTCGTCGTTAGCACGGCGGAACACACCCACGCCTTCGCAACCATGCCGGCACTAAAAATGGGTAAACATGTCTATTGCGAAAAGCCACTAACCTATAACGTCGCCGAATCCAGACTCATTACGCAGGCAGCGGCCGAGGCAGGGGTGGCCACGCAAATGGGAACCCAAATCCACGCGGAGAGCAATTACCATCGGGTGGTTGAGTTGATTCAAAGCGGTGCCATCGGTCATGTTACCGAAGCGCATGTGTGGGTCGGACGGGCGTGGGGCCGACAAACGGAAGAGGAAGCCAAGGCCAACGGAGACATTGTGTTCGTCACGGAACGTCCTGAAGAAGCGATGGAAGTGCCGGAACATCTCAACTGGGATTTATGGATCGGTCCTGCACCCTACCGACCTTATCACTCGGTCTACATGCCTGGCCCCAAGTGGTACCGCTGGTGGGACTTCGCCAATGGCACCATGTCCGACCTCGGAAGTCACTGGAACGACCTGCCTTATTGGGCACTTGAATTGGACGCCCCATTGACCGTCGAGGCTTACGGCGAACCCGCGCATCCCGAGATTGCTCCCGCCTCGATGTCGGCCGTCTACGAGTATGGACCGCGAGGCAAGCTGCCAGCCTGCAAACTGACTTGGTACCAAGGTACCCACAAGCCTCAACCCTGGAAGGATGGTCTGATTCCAGCTTGGGATAGCGGCGTGTTGTTCGTCGGTGAAACGGGGCTGCTGTTGTCTGACTACGGCAGGCACCTCTTGTTGCCGGAGGACAAGTTCGTCGATTTTGTTCGCCCCGAACCGTTCGTTCCGGATTCGCCTGGGCAGCACGAAGAGTGGTTGTCAGCGTGCCGCAACGGTTCGCCCACGGCCAGTCCCTTCAGTTACGCAGGCCCATTAACCGAGGCAAATCACTTAGGCAACGTTGCTTATCGCACGGGCAGCAAAATTGAATGGGACGCAGCCAACATGCGGATCACCAATATCGCAGAGGCCGCCAAGTTCATCTCGCGGGTACCACGCGATGGCTGGTCTTTGTGATGCACATCGTTGGCGGCCAGTTTCTTCGTAGGCATGGTTCCCAGGAGAAACTGGTTGCTTTGCGGCAGCAGCCGAATGCTCATGGCCTGAGTCGCCAGAAACGCGACTTTAGAATTCATTCAATGTCCTCCGGAACCTGGCTGATTGCAACCTACCGCTTGCGATACAGTTCGATATGATACGGTCCGCGGTACATCAATAGCAGCGCATTGCGGCGAGCGTAACGTTCGAAGACCAATCGCAGAAAATGCTCCTCACCCGGCCAAGGATACGCGAAGACGATGGCGAAGTCCTCTATGGACATGTCATGCTCGGCGTAAGCCGATGGAATAGTATGAGTCAGAGAAACGAGTGGATCTTGGTCCTCGGCTAAATTGCGAGCGCCTGCAGGCAAGAAGTTTCCCTGCCAAATCTCGGCATCGATCGCTTGCGACGCAAACAGCTTGCGGGCTTCCTCACATAAAAACTCCTCCGCCTCGACACCCACAGCATCCAAGCCGAGCAGGGCTGCTACGCCGGTTATCACGGCGAATCCACACCCCCACTCAACGAACAACCGTCCGTCGATCAAGTCGCGTGCGACGCATTCCTTCAGCGCCAAAGAGACGAGATCAAAGTCGCATTCGACGTACTGAGGTAGCGGCTTGTGCTTAAAGTGATCCCAATACCGTTCGATGCGTTCACGTGCGGCCAAAAGCCAGCATTCGATGGCGCCGGGTAAGCCAGAATCTGGCACATCGAGTTCAAGTTCAATCAAAGGCATGAACGGACAGTACAATTGGGATTGTGACGGACGGGTGGCTTAAGCATTAATCGCAAAAATTACCGAATTAGCTTAACGTCCAGCTCCTAAACCGAACATCCACCATAGATCTTCCTGGAACGAATGAACATGCAGGATTGTCGACTTTCCAAGCTAGATCGCGAACCGGCGCTGACGATAGCCGACAAAGGAAAAGCATCCTTGCGTTTTTCCTACGGCCAACTTTGCCGCCTCACAACGAAAAACGTTGCAACGGCAGACAGCCTTTGCAGCCAGCGAGTTCTGCCAACACACGCTCACCATGCGACAAAGCGAAACACGGAGTCTGAACGACATGACGTCGGATACCCAAAACGCTGTTACAACAGGTTTTCCGCTTGTATTACCAGCACTTCCCTCCCAACCGCAGGCCCGACTCGTCTTGCGCAATAACCTTGGGCAGGTCGTGCAGCAATGGCTTGTCAAGCAGAATAAATGCACTGTGGGAAGCGCGCCTAGTTGCAACCTCCGCTGCGAACTGCCAGGAATTGCGCCCTATCATGCGCTGCTGGTGATTGGAGCCCGGCAGACGTTTGTACGCGCCTTGGCTCCCAAGCTGACGCGCGGTGGTTCACCCATCAATGAGCTCTTATTGTCCGAAGAAAACAGCACTTTTGAGCTCGCAGGACATCGCTTTGAGCTGTCGCGGCACGCCTCAGCCATGCGGTCAGCCCCTGCCGAAGATCTATCCGCTCAGGCCGCTCGACTACGATTTACCTTGGCACGCCCCTTCGAACTTCAAAATCGCCCCAAACGCAACGTGTTGTCAGAAAAAACAAAAACTCTGCTGGAACCCACGTCTGCCGTACCAGAAACCATCGCGCCGTGGATGGCTAAACTAATTCATTCAGCTATCGAACCGCTCGAGTGCCAACTGCTCAACGCACTTAAGCCAGTCGCAGAGCTTCAAGCCGAAGCCAGCCGCCGGAAGCGATCCCGCCGGGCGCGACGAGCTGCCCAACGTTTGCAAACTGCCGCTAACAACAATGGGCCCACGGCCGAGCAGCCTGCTCCCCCCAACGCGGAACTACAACAACAAATTGAAGACGTCTTCGCGCGACAATCAAGCGCCATGGATTCTCTGGCTGAACGCATTGCCGATGTAAGCGAACAACTCGCCAGCATCGACCGTGTCGTAGCCGAAGAACGGACCGCAACCCAACAAGCAATCCAACGATCGAGCTCGCAGTTCGAAGAGCAGGCCGACGTGCGCTTCCAGCAGAATGCCGCCATCGAACAATTGCAGACAGGTATTGTGACCGTTTCCACAGCACTGCAATCGCTCCAGGAACGGCAAATCGCAGTTCAATCAGAAAACGTCCAATGGAAAGAGCATGTTCAGTCGGAACTCGGTGCGATCCGCGAAAGCTTACAAGCGGCAAACGTTCGGCAAGCGGACATGCAAGACTCTCCGTTGATCGTCGAAGCTCTATCGCGACTTCAAGCCAGCCAGCTAGAATCCCAGGATGAGATCAAGAGTTGGAAACTGGATGTCCAGCAACAAATGGACCGAATTCGAGACGCCTTGAGCGATGCCGAAAATTCGACACTCCCAGCGGCTGTCACGGCTTATGTGGAGGATTTCGACCACCGCTTCACCGAGTCTATGCAAGGCATTGGGGCTTGGAAAGCCGACGTTTTGATGCAGTTGACGGCCCTCCGCGAAGCACTCGCTCAAAGCCAAGCAATTGAAACGGGGCCGCCACCCCAAAGCACTGTTTCGGCCACGCAATCGCGAGAAGTTGCGGCTGAGTTACCTGAGCTACCCGACCCTCATGACAGCTCTCGCGATCTTTACGCAGCCTACTCGGAAATCAACGATGAAGGTACTACAGTAGGTTGGCCACAACTCAACGTTGCAACAACGGCAGAGGACTATGAGGCTTCCCCAGGCTGGAGTGACCCACAAGCCGATAGCCTCCAAGTCCCAACGTCCAATGATGCCTACGCCTACGACGCTTATGAAGCCGAGAGCATCGATTCGGAGTTCGTTTTTGGAAGTGCTGAAGGCGAATCAATATCCGACATGGAAGCGGACCGTAGCGAAACGGAGGCGACCGTTGGTACATCCTGGAACGATGCACTATTTGAACCGCAACAGCCTGCACAACTACTGCGTGACGATGAAGGGCCAGAGCACACGCAAGTCGAGCAAGTGCATCTCGAGCAAGTGCATCTCGAGCAAGAACAACTTGAGCAAGAACAACTTGAGCAAGAACGATTTGAGCAAAAACGACTTGAGCAAGAACGACTTGAGCAAGAACGATTCGAGCAAGAACGACTTGAGCAAGAACGACTTGAGCAAGAGCAATTTGAGGGTGAGCCATTGGCGAATACGCCGCTTGCTGCAGAGGTTGAAGCTTCGACTAGGGAGTGGCTTGCCTCTGGGAATCGGCTAACTGAAGCTGGCGAATCAGAATTTGCTTTTGAGGGCTTTGTTGATAGCCAAGCCGTGGCTCCAGCGGATCCGGAGAATTGGTTTAGTGCTGAATGGATACCCGAGGATCTTTTCTCAGAGCCTGCACCGGATGGAACGTTGACCAACGATGCCAACACGTCGGACATGTCGAATGAGACCGGTCGAGACGCCGCTTTCGTGCTTCCAGCGATGGACGACCAGGCGACTGAAATTCAGCCATTCGAAGATCGGGAGTCTGCAGTCCGTCAGATCTCCAATGACGAAGTCGGTTTCGAAGCGTCGCCGAGTTATGGCAACGGTGGCGAGGAGTCCGTTAGCGCCTTGCTGGGTGAGTATTGTCAGCCGGTCAGCGACGAAGAGCTCACTGCGAACTTTGATTCGACCTGCTTGCCCGTCTGGTGGTCCGAGGGAGCCAGCACAGCTGAGGAGCGAGTGGATGTAGAGGCGGGGAGCCAGTTGGACACGACCGACTTTGAATTGGGAGTGGAGATTGCCGAAGCTGAGGTCTCCGATGGTAGTGAGTCTGGCAAGGCCGAGTTAGAGGAGGACAGCGTTGAAGATTACATGCGCAGGCTCCTAGCTCGGATGCGAGGTGTACCAGAAGGTCAAGCTGAGCTTCCGTCCAACGTTCAGCAATCCAGTTCACGCACGGCATCTTCGGCAGCCGCAGGAACGTCGGCAGCGAACGCAGCCCCCTTGGTTAGTTCATGGAAACCCACACGTGAGAAAACAGGGGACGGCGATAGCAAATCCGTTGATAGCTCCCCTGCCACATTGGGACTTACCGGTGATGGGACGTTACCCTTTGATCCTGAAAAGTACGTACCGCGTGCCCTAGCACCTGAAGAGACTAAGAACTTAACCGCTATGCGTGAGTTGGCGAACACCACGGCGCGAAGCGCCATCCACAAGAGCACGCGGCAGCGCTATGTAACCATGGTTCTGCTAAAAATGGCGATCGCTGGAATCGGTTTGATTGTCGCTTCGGTACTGATCGCAATCAACGGTTTCAACCTCAATGTGGGGCTGATTGCCACGTTTGCCTCGCTTGTGGTCGCTGCCATTTGGGGATACGACGCCATTACTGGGCTCAAGCCATTGCTCGAAGCCAGTTTTGTGCTCAATCCCGAAGTGGGTGGTAGCCAACAAACCCGAGAAGCGGACGAAGGCAATCAGCAAGTCTAAAGGGGCTTCGAGGTCTTAGAGCGTTTCGATGAAGTTGACCAGGGTCCGAACCATCACTCCACTTCCGCCTGCGTCGATGTATGCTTTGGGGCTATCGGCAAATGCGGGGCCAGCAATGTCGATATGAAGCCAAGGTAAATCGGCCACAAATTCTTGTAGGAACTTGGCAGCGGTGATCGCTCCCCCCCATCTCCCCTCGCCGACATTCTTAATGTCGGCGACCTTACTACGAATTTGATCTGCGAAATGCTCGCTCATCGGAAGTGGCCAAACTTCCTCGCCTGCTTGGGCGGCAGCGAGTTGCACGCGGCTCTGGAGCTCTGAGTTGTTGGACATTAGTCCGCTGATGTCCAAGCCCAACGCCACGACGCAGGCGCCTGTTAAGGTCGCCAAGTCAATGATCTGTGCGGGATGTTCATCGAGGGCCACGTTGAGCACATCGGCTAAGACCAGTCGACCTTCGGCATCGGTGTTATGGATTTCGATCGTTTTGCCGCTGCGGGACGTTAACACGTCCCCCAGTTTAAGGCACGAACCACTGATCATGTTTTCGACGAGACCGACCAGCCCCACGACGGGAGCGGCAAGTTGCATGCGGGAAATGGCCTGCATTGTTCCGAGCACGGTGGCTGCGCCCGCCATGTCGCACTTCATGCTTAGCATGCCATCGGTGGGCTTAATCGACAAACCGCCACTATCAAAGGTAACTCCTTTACCGACCAGGGCGAGCGGTGGCTGCTTCTTTGTTCCCCGGTAGCGCATGACCAAAAGTCTTGGCGGGCGCGTAGAACCTGCCGAAACGCCAAGCAGGGCACCACACCCCTCGCGTCGCAAACGCAATTCATCCCAAACCTCAAGCTCGAAGCCACTTGAGACCGACACATTGGCGGCCCGACGCGTGAATTCCTCGGGAAACATGTAGTTCGGTGGTAGATTGACCAACTCGCGGGTCAACAGGATCGCGTCGCCGAGTATTTGGCCGCGAGCTAATCCGTTGGCAGTCGCATTGTGCCAAGCGATCGCGTTGGCTGGCTTCAAGTTTTTCTCGGCGCGAAACAGGTCTTGTCCATAGCCCCCGTTAAGGCTTCCCGCCACGGCTGCTTCCAACTGCGATTTTTCGAGTCGACCGAAGTCGAAGTGAATGATGTCGCGGGATCGCTCCGCCAACCGCTTACTGGCTGCACCGGCCGCACGAAACGCAGCCCTTTCATCGAACTGCTTAAGTTTACCACCACCGACGACTACAACGCATTTAGCCGAAATCCCGGGGACTTGGTGAAACAAGTTGGTTTTACCCAGTTGGCAGGGGAGTTCGCCTGCTTCGAGCAGATTCGCGAAGTAACGAACGGCCTCGTCGGGGAGTCCCATCAGACCGCCTGCCGCGAACAGCTCATGTGGCTGGTCAGGTTCTAGGGCCAAAAGCACCACAGCGGAAGCGGAAGCTTGGGTGGGCAATCCTTCGGCGGCAACAGTTCGCATAGGAATTAACTTGGCAGGCTTGAGTGACTTGCAATGGCAGGCAGCTGGACATGACCACTGTGTACAGCCTTTTCGATGCTCTCGTCAACGCTAGCGGTCTTATTGTGTGGGAAGAATTTCTCTTGCACGACAAACACACCGGCTCCGCCGAGATAGCCAACCAGGGCCCACAACGATACGCGCTTGACATACCACACAAAGTCGATTTTCTCCAGTCCCATAGCCGCCACTCCAGCTGCCGACCCGATGATCAAGCAGCTACCGCCGGTTCCAGCACAATAGGCTAGGAACAACCAAAAAGTGTCGTCTTTGGGGAAGTCGTACATACCGATCCCGGCTGCAACCAGGGGTACGTTGTCAACAACTGCAGAGAGCAAACCGATCACCAGAGCGACCACTTGCATGTTTTCCACATTTTCGCTCAGCCAGCCAGCCAGATGGCGAAGCACGCCGGACGCTTGAAGGGTGCCCACAGCCAGTAGGATCCCCATGAAAAACAGAATGCTGGCGGTGTCTATCTTTTTCAAGACCCCCACCACGTTAGTGCTGGAGCGGGTTGCTTCGTCTAAATCGTGTTTGATGAATTCGGAGATGATCCAAATCACACTCAGGCTAAACATCATGCCCATGAAGGGCGGCAGGTGTGTGACCGATTTGAAAACGGGGACAAAAATTAAACCACAGAAGCCAAGCACGAGGAACAGGTTCGAGTGCCATGGCTTCAGCGTTTTATCGTGCTTCTCGCTCAAATTCTCGGGACGCTGGACGTCTCCCTTAAGCATGAGCGAAACGATCATCAGCGGAATTCCCAAACACGCCAAACTTGGCAAAATCAACGCCTTCATCACTTCCACTGTCGAAATCTTGTTGCCAATCCACAGCATCGTCGTGGTCACGTCACCGATAACCGTCCAAGCTCCGCCCGAGTTTGCCGCGACGACAATCATGCCGCAAAAGAACAATCGCGTCTCCCGATCGGCAATCAATTTTTTCATGAGGGAGACCATCACGATGGTGGTGGTCAAGTTATCTAAAACGGAGGACAAGAAAAACGTCAGCACGCACACGGTCCAGAGTAGCCGGACTTTATTGAGCGTCTTGATCCGATTGGTGATGATCGAAAAGCCTTCGTAGGCATCGACTAACTCAACAATGGTCATCGCCCCCATCAAGAAAAACAAAATGTAGGCGATTTCAGCGACCAAGGGGAGAAATTGACCTTCGATCGCATAATGAAGGGCCATTTCATGTTCGCCCCCATGGCCATGGCCCGCCATCTCGGCTTGAAAGGCTTCCGGAATTCGCTCGATGGGGAGTAGCGTATCGAGCCCTAAAATATAGAGTCCCCAACAACCTGCGCCGATGAACAAAGCCGTAGCCGCCTTGTCAATGTGGAGCGGATGTTCCAACGCGATGACGATGTAGCCCACAACAAACAGTAGGATGATACCGGCTAGTAACATGTTGCCCCAAACTCCCCAAACGTTTCCAAGGATTCACACGTAGCAAATCGGACGAAAGGCCGGTATTGCCCGCTGGCACTCTCGATAGCCCCCAACAGTAATTGAGGAAAGTAACGCCGCCGATGAACTGCCGGTAACAAATACCATACGTTTACCATTTAGTAAAATCCTGGTCCCTGTCCTATCTAGACAATTCGCAGAAATTGAACCCATTCGAGAGCTTTTGCCACCTCTAGCACCTTTGCGGATTGGTGCAGTAAGGCCGTCAAGGGCAGCTCGTACCCGCCTACCTATACGTTCTTGGGCCGGGTAAGATCTTGGAACCTTGTAAAATATTGCTGAAGAAAAAATTCATTTTGTTCCTCCGGTAGGCACTTCGTTCAGACCTATCGCTTGAGGTGCACGATTTTCTGGAGTTGCCAACGTATGCGTCGTCGGGTTGTGGTTACGGGAATGGGGATGATTAATCCACTTGGAACAGAAGTGGAAACGGTTTGGAACGCACTCAAGCAAGGGGAAAGTGGCGTTGGCATGATCTCCATCTTCGACGCTTCCCTATACCCCACCAAAATTGCCGCCGAAATTCGTAACTGGGATGTGTCCCACGTCGGCGAGGAGGTGTCACTCTGGGCGAAACGCGGCCGGCATGCTCGGTTCGCAGCCGGAGCTGCCAAACGGGCCATGGAACACTCCGGCGTCATGGATGCCATTCGCGACCGTAGTCGGATTGGCGTTTACTTCGGCGCCGGTGAAGGGAATCAGGATTTCTACAACTTCACGCAAATGGTCTCCGTGGCCACCCAGCTTCCCGATGCGTTTGATCTCGATGCCTTCGTACGCAAGGGCTTTGAAATACTTGATCCCGAACTGGAACTTGAGCAAGAGCCCAGTATGCCTTCGGCTCACGTAGCGAATATGTTCGACGTGCAAGGCCCAAACCTGAACTGTCTAACCGCCTGCGCCGCCAGCAGCCAAGCGGTAGGAGAAGCTACCGAGTTGATTCGACGGGGTGATGTTGACGCGATGATTGCCGGTGGAGCCCACAGCATGATTCACCCGTTTGGCCTAACGGGCTTTAGTTTGCTCACCGCTCTCTCTACCAACAACGCAAATCCCACAGGCGCCTCGCGACCCTTCGATCGACTTCGCGATGGTTTCGTTCTCGGCGAAGGCGCCTCGGTCGTGATCTTAGAAGAGCTCGAGCATGCGCGTCGCCGCGGCGCTCAGATCTATGGCGAAGTGCTCGGCTACGGAAGCACGGCCGACGCCTACCGCATTACGGACATTCATCCCGAAGGACGCGGGGCGATTGGCTGCATGCGCGCAGCCCTCAACGATGCTGGGGTTTCACCGGATGACGTCGGCTACGTGAACGCCCACGGCACCAGCACTACAGTAAACGACAAAGTTGAAACGGTGGCCTGCAAGGCAGTCTTCGGCGAACGAGCCCCTCAAGTTCCCGTGTCGAGCACCAAGAGCATGATGGGGCACTTGATTGCTGCAGCAGGTGTAACCGAAATGATCGTGTGTCTGATGGCCATTCGCGATGGAGTCTTACCGCCCACGATTAACTTAGAAAATCCCGATCCACTCTGCGATTTGGACTACATCCCCAATCAGGCGCGAGAAGTTCCAATCCGGGTAGCGCTCAATAATTCGTTTGGCTTCGGTGGACAAAACGTCACGCTGGCCCTAGGACGATTCGAATAGCCTGCTAAGCCGGAGTTTTTTTGCATTTCGAGTAGCCGCCGTACTGACATTCTGCTACTAGCAGTGGGACCCTCGTGTCCCTGATTCTGCTCGAGCCCGCCTATGTCCCGCCTGCTTCAAATTCTCCGAGCTGTTCATTGCCGTAGCACGCACCACTATTTTGCGATCGACGCTTTGGCACTCGTCGATACGGTTCCTGGTCAACGGCTAACGCGGCTGCTTTTGCAACATTACCAGGCTTATCTGGCCGGGGCAAACGCCCCCGACGCAACGTTCCGCGATTTCCAGAATCACGTGGTGCACGTGGCGGACGGCAATTGGGGCGGCGCTCCACAAGCCTGTGAAAAATGGCTCAAACAGACTATTGAGCATCTCGATCGCCGACAATGGAAACAAGCCGCATTTGCTTGCGGCGTCCTGAGTCACTACTTCACCGATCCTCTGATGCCATTGCACACAGGCCACACGGAACGTGAATCCGTCGTTCATCGTCCACTGGAGTGGAGCATTTTCAAGTCGTACGACGCGATCTTTGAGACGATGCGCGCCGGGCAATTGCAGGCCAACATCCAACTTTCGCACGGTCCTGACTGGCTAAGCAAAGCGGTGATTGCCGGAGCAAACGTGGCTCATCAGCATTACAATCGCCTGCTGGAAATCTACAACCTTGAACAGGGAACGCTGTCTCCCGCCGCTGGTCTCGACGCCGAAGCACGGGGCATTCTGGCGGAGCTGTTCAGCGTCGTCCATTTTGGCTGGGCTCAAGTACTCTGCCGCATAGCCGATATGACGACCGCCGAGCTCCCCCACAGCGCGTTAACGCTAGCTAGCTTTCTGGCCACCATCGACGCACCGCTCGCTTGGCTTCTCAAGAGATTTTGCGATTCCAGCGAACGACGCGCCATCGCGAGAATCTACGATGAATTTGTGACGACTGGCACCGTCCGCGAAAATCTTCCGGCAGAGGTCAAGATGATCCAGGAACAACGCGCCAGGACGGGCTTAGCTGTCCCAGTCGATGGTCAACGCAGTCGTCGTTTGGATTCGATTGCCATCGCGATCGCTCCGCCACACGGAGACGAGAAACAAGCAACGCTTGAGTACCCCTCAGTCGCGGAACATTCCGTTCCCGAGGATCCTCGACCGCGACGTCAGCCAACCCGACCCGAGAAGTTTATTGATGGCTTTTCTCCACTGGTTGACGCACCGTCCATCGGCCCTAAAACCGCCAAACGGTTTGAGAAGATCGGGATATTCACAATCGGCGATTTCCTTTCGGCCGACCCAACGCATCTGGCCATCCAATTCGCCACGCGCTGGCTTACCAGCCAACTGCTGAGCGACTGGCAAGGGCAAGCCAGGCTGGTTTGTGAAGTACCTTCCCTCCGAGGATTTGAATCGCAATTACTGGTTGCTGTCAACTGTCGCAGCGGCGCCGACTTGGCAGCCCGCGATCCGCGTGGCTTGTTTGCGCGCGTCTCAGCAATCGTTACAACCAGTGACGGTGCGTGCATTCTCCGCAACAGCCAAGCCCCTTTGCTTGACGATGTAATCGGCTGGATCGATGCCGCCCAGCATTCGCGTCCTTTCAGCTACCGCCGCCGTAGCGCTTGAGGGCTAGCTCGTACGCTTCGTCGCCCGGGTGCATGATTGAGGCATGCTCCTACCTCGCTCGGACTGGCTTTTTGTGAGAGTGACGGTTCCGCGACCGAGACTCTGTTATAATTTGGGGTAAACTAATAGGCTAATTGAGCCCCTATTTCCGCTTATAGCTCCTCCTACTCCCGCCTATCATGCCTACGAATAGCCACCTCTGCGGCTGCGTGCTCTACCTAGCCAGCCATCTCTGCCAATTGATTACGCCGATGTCGCAGCTGGCTGCGCAACAGGAGGCTGTCATTGCGGAGCGCTCTGCGGGGGTGAATTTTGAAAACGAGATACTTCCAATCCTCCAATCCCATTGTCTCGATTGCCACAACGAATCGAATCGCGAATCCGAACTTGCTCTGGACACCGTGGTGTCAGCTCTCCGCGGTGGTGATTCCGGTGCTGCGACCATTGTCCCAGGTGATAGCACGGCAAGTCATTTGATTGAGCGGGTGGCTCACCCCGACGCCGCACTCCGCATGCCCCCGGATTCGGATGGCTTGTCGGTCGCTGAACTGCAACTCCTCAAAGCCTGGATCGATGACACTGCGGCGTGGCGTGATGCTGCGGCCGCATTGTCGCAAGACACGCTTGAGCACTGGTCGTTGCTACCCCTTGAGCGGCCCACGATTCCGAATTCGCGTCAAGCTCATCCCATCGACGCATTCATCGAGAAGACGTTGCATGCGGCCGATCTTTCCTTTTCAGTTCAAGCCTCCCAACAGCGCTTGATACGGCGACTCTATTTGGTCATGCATGGATTGCCACCCACACGTGCCCAAGTTGCCGAGTTTCTCGCCGACACGCGACCCGATGCCTGGGAACATCTAGTTGAACGCGTGCTGGAGAGCCCACGCTATGGCGAACGCTGGGCAGCGCACTGGCTGGATGTCGTTCGATTTGGAGAGACCGACGGCTTTGAGACCAATCGCGAGCGTCCCACCGCCTACCACTATCGCGACTGGGTGATCGACGCCTTCAATAGCGACAAACCCTATGATCGATTCATCACAGAACAGTTGGCGGGCGACGCGCTGGGGGAACCGATCGGCACGGCGTTTTTGGTGGCAGGCCCGCATGATATTGTCAAAGGCCAAAATGCGCTGTTGGGCTTGATGCAACGGCAAGACGAATTGACCGACATGGTCAACACGACGGGGACAGCCTTCCTAGGCTTAACGACCGGTTGTGCCCGCTGCCACAACCATAAATTCGATCCCATCTCGCAAAAAGACTTTTACGCCCTGCAAGCTGTTTTTGCTGGAGTCGAGTTTGCCGAACGGGAATTGCCGTTGAGCCAGGCCGCCAAAATGCAACTAGCCGAGGTCGACGCAGAAATCGAGCAATTGCGCGACGATCTTCTCAAATACGCTCGGCAGTCAGGTACACGGCCACCGGTCAACTCACGGTCGAACAGCGAATTATTCCCCAAGACCCGAGCGCGACACGTGCGCTTTACCATCCTCGCATCCAGCGCTTCAGAGCCTTGCATCGATGAACTTGAAGTCTTCGCGGGCGATGTGAACGTGGGTCTAGCCAGTGCCGGAGCAATCGCCACCTCATCGGGCAACTTTGAACATCCCTTGCACCAGCTAAAACACATCAACGATGGCCGACATGGAAACGCTCACAGCTGGATTTCCAGTGCAGCGGCCGGAGGCTGGGTAGCTCTCGAACTTTCCGGTGAATTTGAAATCGAGCGGATTGTATGGGGACGCGACCGCGAGGGAGTGTTTGGCGATCGTTTGGCGACCAATTATCGCGTCGAGTCGTCGCTCGATTGCGAGCAGTGGCAGTTGCTGGCCAGTTCCGACGATCGCCTCCCATTCAGCGCATCTGCCGAGCTGAAGGATCAATACGACCTCAGCAATCTGTCCACGACAGAAGCTGCCGCGGTGAACAGCTTGATTGAGCGCATGCACACACTGCAGAATAAACGCAATGGTTTGGCAAGTAGCAATCGGGTTTTCGCTGGCAGTTTCCGCGACCCGGATAAAACGTTTCGACTCCATCGCGGAGATCCAACGACACCCCGCGAGCCGATTGGACCTGGGGCCATCGATGTGCTCGGTGAACTGGAGCTTCCGGCAGATGCCACTGAGCAACAACGGCGACTCGCGTTGGCCATGTGGATAGCCCGCCCCGATCATCCCTTAACCGCCCGCGTGATGGTGAATCGACTTTGGCACTATCAATTTGGAAGTGGATTGGTTGATACGCCGAGTGACTTGGGGGCCAATGGCTCATCCCCGACCCATCCAGAACTTTTGGATTGGCTGGCGAACGAGTTCATCCACCACGGTTGGTCGATCAAACACCTGCAGCGGCTCATTTTGAATTCACACACTTGGAAGCAAGACAGTGCACCTAATACGCCTGCGATCGCGCTCGATGCTTCGTCCCGTTTGCTATGGCGTTTTCCGCCACGACGATTGGAAGCTGAGGGGATTCGCGACTGCATTTTGGCCGCCTCCGGTCAACTCGATTTAACCACCGGGGGACCTGGCTTCAGCGGGTTCGAAGTTGAATTGGAGAACGTGCGGCATTATTTTCCGAAAAAGGATTTTGGTCCGTCTGATTGGCGGCGGATGATCTACATGACCAAAGTGCGTCAAGAGAAGGACGCGGTGTTCGGGATCTTTGACTGTCCCGATGGAAGCCAAGTCACCCCCAAACGCGGGCGCTCGACCACTCCCTTGCAAGCCCTGAATCTCTTTAACAGCCGCTTTGTGATGCAGCAGGCTGAATTGTTAGCCGAGCGACTGGCGACTGAAACAGAGGCTGATGAAGCGCGCGTTGGGCTGGCTTATGAACTCTGCTTTGGTAGATCGGCCGAAGCGAGCGAAGTGGCGGAGGCCTTGGAGTTTATCTCTCAGCAGGGTTGGGGGCAATTTGCTCGAGCCATGCTTAATGCCAACGAATTTATTTTCATACCGTAAGGGGCGTGCAAAAAGTGATGAATCATCTAGGCAAAGTGATGCAGCGCTCCCTGGCCTCGTTAACCACTGCGTCCTCGACATGCTCGCAGCGCATGAACCTGGGACGCCGTAGCTTTCTGGGGCAAGCGGCGCAGGGTTTAAGTGGCATCGCCCTGGCCGCTCTGTTGCAACGCGATGGATTGTTGGGGTCGGACCAGTTGAGTTCGCAGCCACAAGTGGATCCGGCAACTCCCTTTGCAGCGCGCCCCAGTCACTTTGCTCCCAAAGCCAAAAATGTGCTGATGATTTTCTGCTCGGGGGCCTGCAGCCAACTCGACACCTTCGATTTCAAACCCGAGTTAATTAAACGACACGGTGAGCCGATGCCGGGCGCCGATGGTCTGGTCACCTTTCAGGGCAAACAAGGCAACTTGACCAAGAGCCCGTGGGCGTTCCGTCCGCGCGGCGAGTGTGGCAAGATGATCTCGGATTTGGTCCCCCACATCGGTGAGCTGGCCGACGAGCTGTGCTTCATTCACTCATTGACCGGCAAGACCAATACCCATGGACCGGGCGAAAACTTTATGTCCACCGGTTTTACCCTCGATGGCTTCCCGAGTGCGGGGGCTTGGGTCACCTGGGCCTTGGGAACCGACAATCAGGATTTGCCAGCTTATGTGGCGATACCCGATCCACGTGGCACTCCGCAAGCGAGCGTTAACAACTGGGGGAGCGGATTTTTGCCGGCCGCTTTCCAAGGTACCGACTTCAACGCGACCAGCCCGCTACGCAATTTGGAGGTGCCGCCCGGAATCACCACGGCCAGCGACCATGCGACCCGCGCCTTCATGCAGCAACTCAATCGCCGGCATCTCGACACATTCCCCGGCGATAGCGAACTGGCAGCGAGGATCTCCAGTTATGAACTGGCCGCTCGGATGCAGTTGAGTGTTCCGGAGGTAACCGACCTCTCCAGCGAATCGGCCGCGACGTTGCAGATGTACGGCGCGGACGACTCCTCCAATCAACTCAAAGCAGCCTATGCCCGCAACTGCATTCTTGCACGCCGTTTGGTCGAGCAAGGGGTGCGTTTCGTACAGCTTTTTAACGGCGCCTATCAAACCGGTGGCGAGGGGGTCAGCAATTGGGATGGTCACAAGCAGCTGCATGAGCAGTACAGTTTGCACGGACCGGTGCTCGATCAGCCCACGGCAGCTCTCCTCCGCGATCTTAAACAACGCGGTTTGATGAAAGATACCTTGGTCGTGTGGTGCACTGAGTTTGGGCGAATGCCTACCTTCCAAGCGGGTGCGAGTGGTCGGGATCACAACCCCGAGGGGTTCACCGCGTGGCTGGCCGGTGCGGGAGTCAAAGCTCCGTATAGCTACGGGGCCACTGATGAATTCGGCTACAAGGCGATCGAAAAAGTGGCTACGGTTTATGACTTCCATGCCACCATTTTGCATTGCTTGGGGATCGATCACGAACGTTTAACCTACTACCACAACGGAGTCCAGCGGCGTCTGACCGACGTGCATGGCCACGTTCTCAAGGAAATTCTCGTCTGAACGTGCCACGCATTCGGTCTCAAGTCGGTCTCAAATCCGATTTCCCTGCCCAATCTAATTCGGAATTGACTCACCCCCATCGCGCGTAATCAGCTTCTGCAGCTTGTCGTAGTCGAGCGGACTCATCACATGAACGCTGGCATCTGCCATCAGGTACCGCAGCGTGACACTAGTGAGTGGCTCGACTTGAGTATCAGTCAAGTCCTCGGGCTTGGTCCACGGAACGCTCTTGCGCGACTCGACGATCAGCAGCGTCGCGGACGTTCCGTCGGTGAAGTCGCTTAGAGCCTGGCCAGTCCCCCTGCCGAGCGCGCCGCGTTCCGTCGCAAAACCGAGATAGTGCGTGTGACCGTTCGGGGTTTCCTCGGGTGCCTAGGGACTACGATAGACTTCGGGCATTTTGTCAAGAAAGGTCAGGTTGTGCTCGCTGTCCCACGGTTCATGAAAGTGATATTGCTCAAACAGATCTACCCGTTCGATGTATGGCAAGATCGCCACGCGCCAACTGAAGGGATAGGGTGTTTCGCCAGCAATGTCCCGGCTGCCCTCTCGCACATTCCGGCTTCCAGGAAACTTTTCAAATACATCGTGAAAATTTATAAACGCCAAACCGATTTTTTCAGCGAGTTGCGAATTCCCACGCTTCGGGAATCCATAGGTTGGGTTCCCCAAAACTGAAGATGGTGCTGGATCTTGCGAAGTACATCAAGTGAAAAATTCCCTGTGATGGCAGCACCACTGACTAACTCTAAATTGATTATTGGCGTAACCCAAATTTGGTCATTGACGACAATTGCCACCTGTTTTCCCACATGATCGCGCGTCATTTGCCGCATTCGCTCTTCCAAAAAGGAGTCGAAAGATAACAGCAACTGATACTGGGTATTCGAACTGTCTGTGGCCGCGGGCGGTACCAATGCCATGCTGGCGCTGCAACAAGTGGCTGACAAGGTGGAGTCAACGATCTCTACGGCAAACATTCAAAGCTTGGTTTCCAAACAACTGCTGCTCGAAGTTCGCTCCGAGTTTGAGCCGATCACCTGGTCAGCTTTTTGGCAAACAAAAATCGAGGGCCGCCCCGCAAGTGAGGTAGCTCATGCAACCGGGTTGTCGCGTGCGAGCGTCTACCAAGCGAAATCGCGAATTCTCAAAGCACTCAGAAATCGACTCAGCGAACCACCGAGCTAGTCCTCTTCAACCCCACGAACCGACGATTCCGATCACTGGCTATGTGCCCCTCATCCGCCTCGCGACTCCCACCGGGGACACTCCCTTTTTCCCACCGTGGGGGTCCTCTATGGGGACAGCCCCTTTTTTCAGCGCTATGGGTGGGCTATGGTGACAGTCCCTTCTTAAGCCGCCATGCTAGCATTTGACATGAGTCCATCTTGATCGCTCACCGCTGGGGAAACTTCCCAATTGCCGAGGCGGGCACCGAATTGCGGAATCTGCGATTTAATACGCCGCCGCTTCGAAAACGGCATCCAGGGACAGTCCCTTCCAGTCGCCTGCTTTGAGGATGGGGACAGTCCCTTTCTGATTCAGCCAGCTTTCGAGCGTTCATGGGGACAGTCCCTCGAGAGGAAAAGGGACAGTCCCTGCGAGAGACGGGGCGACGCTAAACCTGCCTCTACCGGGAACATATCAGCACCAGCCTGAAAGAGAAAACAACTCCGCGGATGGAAACTGCTTTGTCGAGCATGCGCTGCGGACTTGAGGTGAGGTGGGGCTGTGAACGACTTGGGCAATGTGGACGATAGCAACTGATTAGTTCGGTGATTACTGAACCTATAAAAACTTTGGAAAAATTCCGATTTCTTGCGTAAGGCATGCCCTCCTCGTTCGTTTTTACATGCAGGGAAATCCTGTTTCGGAATCGTGCGTAATCGCGGAGGACTGGCTATGGCGCGGAAAAAACGGTCGGAAGTGTTTGTACCATCGGAAGTTGCGATCGTGCATACGATCTGCAAAGTCGTCCGACGCTGCATGTTGATGGGCTACGACAAGGTCACTAATAAAAACTACGATCACCGCAAAGATTGGATTGAAAACGAGTTCAAGCGTTTGGCCTCTTACTTTGCCATCGACGTGCTGGCCTTCTCGATCCTCTCCAACCACGTCCATCAAATCCTCCGCTCGCGGCCCGACATCGTAGAGACCTGGAGCGACCGCGAAGCGGCCAGGCGTTGGCTCACGCTGTGCCCGACCGTTGCTCAGGACAAAGAGAGTGTTCGCAATCGGAAGCAAGCGGCCAAGGCGAAGAAGGCAGAGCTCCAGAAACCGACGACCGAGAATTCAGAGAACGGCTTAGCCGCCCCGGATGGGGCTACGACCGATACGGCGCTGCCGTTTACCGTTGAGCCATCGGAGGCGGCGATCAACATGATCGTCAACAACCCCAAGAAGCTACAGGCGATCCGACTGCGGTTGAGCGACATCTCGTGGTGGATGCGACTGCTGTGTCAGCGCATCGCCCAGCGGGCCAATGCGGAAGAAGAGGAAGACGAGGGCAAGTTCTGGCGCGGTCGCTTCAAGGGGATTCGCCTGATGGATGAAGCGGCTATTTTGGCCTGCACCGCCTACGTCGACTTGAACGTGATTCGCGCGGCTCTGGCAGAGACGCTCGAAGGAAGCGATTACACCTCGGCACAACGCCGGATTCAAGATCTGCAGGCTCAGTCGGCAGCCCTCGAGCAGGCGGCTGCGGGGAAAGTGCCTGGTGGAGTGGGTGAAGTGGGTGGCACCAACGAAGTAGCTGGACTTAGCGAAACAGGGCAACCAGGGCAACTAGGACAATTGGTTGGAGTCGCTGCTTCCGCTGTCTCCGCGGCTATGGCTGGCGGTAAGGTCAAGACGCGTGAGCAGGCTGATGTTCCTCCGGCGGATCCGGCTTCCCGCATTGAAAAGCCGATCCTGCTGCCGCTGCATCAGTGGTTATCCCCGATTGAGCTCAAGCAGGGGCTGGATGTCTGCGGGTCCGATCAACTCACGCGGAAGGGATTCTTGATGATGACCCGCACCGAGTACATTGAGTTGCTGGAGTGGACGGCACGTCAAATTGTGCCTGGTAAGCGTGGTGCGACCCCGGAAGACACGCCACCGATCCTGCAGCGACTGAACATCAGCCCAGAGATCTGGTGCATACTAGCGACCAGCTTTGACAGCTTGTTTGGTATGGCGGCGGGAAGTCCGACGACTCTTGACAAGACACCCGGCCCGACCGATCGTCCTTTCAGAATGCGTGGGGCAACTCGCGAGTTGCTGGCGGATGTCCAAACGGCCTCGTGAGAGCAGTGCAAACGATTCGGCTCGTAAGGCCGTGGCTGTCGGCATAGCCTGATTGACCGGGTCGCACTCGGTAGCGATTTTGCTATTACCCGAGTGCAAGTAGTGCCATGCCCACGCTGCCTCGGCGTATGCCTTCCACGACACTTCTGCGCGAATACCTCAAGCCTAACCCGGGATGTGCTGCGCGAATACCTACGGAATGCTCCTAGCGTGCCGTGACGCCTGCGTGCGCGCTGCAAACGTCCGCGCTGCAAATCTGGCGCTTCGCTCAAGCTGCAGAGCGCGCAGGTGCACTCCTGTGCTCTTCTCGCCACCCGCTTCTCACTTCCTCAAAGCCACTCTGACAAAAAAGATGAGCTGATTCTGCGTTCGCCGCTGCGCTCTGCTAGCGTTCGCCAAGCGTTCCAGCCCGCTGGAAACGCTTTCGCCTAACGCCCTTCGAGCGTTGGTGACTCTTTCTATCCTGCCAATCCAGAACGCATCACTCTGTGCACCACCAAATGGAGTTCCCTGCGTCGTATACCAAGCTCACACCCCGGGAGGCATTGGGGACACTCCCTCAATATCCGTCAGGGGGACAGTCCCTTTTCCCGCCTCGGCGAAGTCCGCCAGCTTCCGGTGGGGACAGTCCCTTTTCCCGTCAGTGGAACGATAAAGATGGGGACAGTCCCGTTCGGCTCTTTGGCTGAATGGGGACAGTCCCCTTTTGGCTCGAGCACACTTGGCGAGCGGCTTACGGCTTGTAGACAACGCCGTGGATCGAGGTGTAAACTGCCTGTTACTTCAAATCGGAGGCTGCGATGGGATTGTCTATTG
>JBGSHW010000191.1:0-31620 GCA_041751975.1 Pirellulaceae bacterium | reverse complement strand
TAACACTGCCACGGTATCCCCTCGATGCCTGTGATATAAGCTGTACTCCAGACGCGCGCATCCCAACGGCTGGCGTTTGGAAACTTAAATCGCAGTTCACCCATTCAAATGCAACTTTCGGGCATTCGGCCAATGTTCAATGCGGGATGTTCAAAGTGGGATGCACCTGAACTTTCTTGACAGATCGTCGCGGTGAGGTCGTCAAAACAAGGTCGTCAAGCCAAGATCGTCAAAACAAGATCTTCGAGCCAAGGTCGTTGAGGCAAAGTGCTGCGAATCTACAGCAAGACGACTGGGGATTCAATCAAGCACCGCCCTCATAGCCGATTTTGATCTCCATAAACCACTGCCATCCACTCTCTTCATTCTAAACCGCACGCATGAACTTCGACCTTCAACACACGCTAGATTCAGGAAACACGTTGCTCGAGACAAGTTTGCCATACCCTAGGCGTCAGGGTAAGGTGAGGGACGTCTATGACCTGGGGGAAAATCTGCTGATCGTTAGTTCTGATCGGATTAGCGCGTTTGATTGGGTTCTGCCGAGCGGCATTCCCGGCAAGGGGATTGTGCTGACACAGATCAGCCGTTTTTGGTTTGAAAGGCTGCAAGTCGCCCACCATTTGTTAAGTGTCGATTTGCCGACAACGCTTGAGCTCACCGACGAACAGCGACAGCAGTTGGCCGGTCGCAGCATGCTCGCCAAAAAAGCGGAAGTGGTCCCCTATGAGTGCGTCGTCCGCGGCTACCTCGAAGGCTCGGGCTGGCGCGAGTACCAACAAACAGGTGCGGTCTGCGGGGTGCGGTTACCCACCGGTCTGCAGCAGTGCGATCAGTTGCCCGAGCCGATTTTTACCCCTGCCACCAAAGCGGTTGAGGGACACGACGAAAACGTCTCCTTCGAAACCATGGCCAATGACATCGGCAGCGAAGTCGCCAACCGACTGCGCGGATTAAGCTTAGATGTTTATCGCCAAGGTCGAGCGGTGGCGCTGCAAAAAGGGATTATCATTGCGGATACCAAATTCGAATGGGGCTGGCATCAAGGGGAATTGATCCTGATCGATGAGGTGCTGACCCCCGATAGCTCCCGGTTTTGGCCCGCCGACCAGTACACCCCCGGCCAATCCCAACCCTCACTTGATAAACAATACGTCCGCGAGTGGTTGATGCGTTGCGGTTGGGATCGCGCCAGCCCTCCCCCTGCTCTGCCTGCGGATGTGATTGAACACACCGGTCGCAAGTACGCCGCGGTGCTCGAGCGATTAACGTCTCCGTAGCTTTGGCAGGCGAAAAACTGTTTTTTTGGAAAGCCTCCCTTGAAACCCACCCCCGATGAGTCACCCAACTCAGCTGACAATCCCCCAGCGGATAAGACAGCGTATAAAGAGCCGAAGCGGGCTACGCTGCTGTTTATCTTTGTCACCGTGTTGCTCGATGTACTCTCACTGGGAGTGATCATCCCGGTCTTGCCCAAGCTGATCGAAAGCGAGTTCCTCGGTGGCGACACAGCCACGGCGGCCATCTATACCGGTCTGTTCGGCACCGTCTGGGCGCTCATGCAATTCCTGTTCGCCCCGGTGTTGGGAGCCCTCTCGGACCAGTATGGGCGGCGGCGCGTCATTCTGATTTCTTGCTTCGGACTGGGGCTGGACTATATCCTGATGGCCTTAGCGCCGAACCTGGTCTGGTTATTCATCGGACGGGTTCTATCCGGCATCACGGCAGCCAGCTTTTCCACGGCGGCCGCCTACATTGCCGACGTAACACCGCCTGAAAAACGCGCGGCCAGCTATGGCCTGTTTGGTGCAGCCTTTGGCTTGGGCTTTATCATCGGCCCGGCTGTCGGCGGTCTACTCGGAGAGTATGGCCTACGCATCCCGCTGTGGGTGGCAGCCGGTTTGACCCTGGCAAACGCGGCCTATGGTTACTTCATCTTGCCGGAATCGCTATCGCTGGAGAATCGCAGCAAGTTCTCGTGGTCGAAGGCAAATCCACTCGGTTCACTCAAGCTCTTGCGTTCGCACTCCGAATTATTGGGGCTGGCGAGCGTCTTGTTGTTGTATCAAATTGCCCACCAAGTTTTCCCCAGCGTGTTTGTGCTTTATGCGGGCCATCGTTATGGCTGGGGGCCGCAGACCGTCGGCTACACCCTGATGGCTGTAGGGATCATGAGCGTCATCATGCAAGGCTTCGTTGTTCGCCGCACGGCTCAGCGTCTGGGGGAATGGCGGATGCTGTTTATCGCCCTGAGCTTTGGCGGGATCGGCTACGCCATTTACGGCTTTGCCAACAACGGCCTCCTGTTCTGGGGAGCGATCCCAGTCTTCTCACTCGTCGGCTACTTCTCGCCCGCCCTACAAGGACTTATGACGCGCCGCGTCAGCGCGGCCGAGCAAGGGCAGTTGCAAGGGGCCAACAGTTCCCTCGCGGGAGTCGCCGGAATGATCGGGCCGATCTTTTTCACCTGGATCTTTTCGGCAAGTATCGCCAAAGGAGCCGAGTTTCCCGGGGCTCCTTTCCTGCTAGCAACCGGATTGCATGTTGCAGCAATCCTGGTTGCGATCAGCATCATGCCCAAACGCAGAGGGTAGTTTCGCGCCCTAGTGTCGTACGATTGTCTCAATCGTTTCCAAAGCGATTTTCCCAATCGCTTTACTCTAAAGCGATTGGGACAATCGCTCGACACTGGGGCGATTGGGACAATCGCTCGACACTGGGGCGATTGGGACAATCGCTCGACACTAGGCTGCCGCAGCGATTGCAGCTTGAATGGCCTTGCCCATGTCGGCTGGCGACGGGGCCACCACGATACCAGCCGCCTCAAGGGCTGCTTGCTTCTCAGCGGCGGTTCCCTTACCGCCCGAGATGATCGCGCCGGCATGTCCCATGCGCTTGCCGGGAGGAGCCGTGGCACCTGCAATGAAGGCAGCAACTGGCTTGGTCACATACTCTTTGATGTAGGCGGCTGCTTGTTCTTCCGCATCGCCACCGATCTCACCGATCATTAAGATCGCTTCGGTTTGATCATCGTCTTGGTAAAGCTTTAACAAGTCGATGTACGAGGTTCCGACGATGGGGTCACCGCCAAGTCCCACGCAGGTCGATTGTCCGAGCCCGAGACTACTGGTTTGCCAAACGGCTTCATAGGTCAACGTTCCACTGCGGCTGATGATGCCGATCTTGCCAGGATTGTGAATGTAACCCGGCATAATCCCAATCTTGCATTCGCCGGGAGTGATCAAGCCTGGGCAGTTCGGTCCGATCAGCACTGAGCCGCTGGCCCGAACTTTGCGATAGACCTCGACCATATCCAGAACCGGCACACCTTCGGTGATCGCAGCGATGACTCCGATCCCAGCGTCGATCGCTTCCAGGATGGCGTCGGCTGCAAACGGAGGAGGTACGAAGATCATCGTGGCATTGGCGCCCGTGGCAGCAACCGCTTCTTCAACCGTGTCAAAGACAGGCAGCCCTTCCAGGGTTTGTCCACCTTTGCCGGGTGTGACTCCGCCGACCATTTTCGTTCCGTAGGCGGCGCAACCTTTGGTGTGAAACGTTCCCGCGCTACCCGTGATCCCTTGGCAAATGACTTTGGTATCTTTGTTGATCAGGATGCTCATATTGGTTCAATCGATTTTGGAAATGGAGGAATAATGTGCTTGGAATTCAGACAACGTAACCGGCGAATAACCTAACCGGCTAAGTACGGCAAACGCCCTGTTTACTTGGCAGCTGCCACTACTTTCTTAGCGGCATCGGTCAAGTCGTCGGCAGTCTGCATGGCGAGACCACTCTCTGCCAGCATCTTTTTCCCCTCTTCGACCTCGGTCCCTTCAAGTCGCACGACCAAGGGCACGGTCAAACCAATCTGTTTGGAAGCTTCGATGATGGCGGTAGCAATAGTCGTACAACGAGCGATACCCCCGAAGATATTTACGAGCACCGCTTTGACGTTCTTGTCGGACAAAATGATGTTGAAGGCTTCGACCACTTGAGC
Source organism: Pirellulaceae bacterium (assembly GCA_041751975.1). Classification (GTDB taxonomy): domain Bacteria; phylum Planctomycetota; class Planctomycetia; order Pirellulales; family Pirellulaceae; genus Aureliella. The sequence continues at coordinate 27,620 of JBGSHW010000191.1, read as the reverse complement.
TGTGGTGGCACCACCGCCAACGTCCAAAAAGTTGGCGGGCGCACCACCATGGTACTTAATGATATCCATGGTCGACATGGCCAAGCCGGCGCCGTTGACCAGGCAGCCGATGTTGCCGTCGAGTTTAACGTAAGAGAGTCCTGCGTTGCCCGCACGAACTTCGGCAGGCTCTTCCTCGTTCAGGTCCCGCAACTCTTTGAGGTCTGGATGACGGAACATGGCGTTGTCATCAAAGGTGATTTTCGCATCCAGGGCGATCATTTCACCCGACTTGGTAATGACCAGGGGATTGATCTCAGCCATCGAGCAATCGAGGTCGACATAGAACTTGCACAAGCTCTTCATGAAGTGATCGGCCGCGCGGGCGGCAGGTCCGGAAATCCCCAGTTTCTTGCACAATTTTCGGACTTGAAAACTCTCCAGGCCGACGGCGGGATGGAAGTGCTCGCGGAAGATCTTTTCGGGGCTCTCTTCGGCCACCTTTTCGATCTCCACGCCACCTTCGCTGCTGACCATCAAGACCGGCATGGCAGCGCCGCGATCGAGCACAATGCCGAGGTAAAGTTCGCGAGCGATATCGCAACCGGCCTCGACGAAGACTTGATTGACCATTGCTCCTTCGGGACCCGTTTGGATAGTGACCAAGTGGTTGCCGAGCAGGTTTTTAGCAACTTCCGCAGCTTCTTCGGCCGACTTGACCAGTTGCACACCGCGCTGCTGGGGCTTCTCGATGACGGTTCCCTTGCCGCGCCCACCGGCGTGCACTTGAGCCTTAACAACCGCGATCGAGCCACCAAGTTGGCGATAGGCAGCGGCGGCTTCTTCAGGTGTGCGGGCTACATGACCGTCTAGAACCGGCACCGAAGCGTTGCGGAACAGCGCTTTGCCCTGATACTCGTGGATCTTCATCTTGGCAGGAATCCGGAAAGGAGAAATTCAACAACAGTGAAAACTTCGCCGGATTATAGGGGCCAATGACCAGTGGAAAAAGTGGCCTAGCGGGCTCACCCTGCCGCGATGGTTGGCAAGCCGTGATGGTTAACGCGGCCCCGCAGCATAGAAGTGCTCGGGGTGGCTCGGGATAGGCAGAGCTAATCTTGGAACTGGAGATCGTCGATCCCCAGACGTTTCATTTTTTTATACAGAGTCGTGCGGTTGATCCCCAGCTTTTCTGCCGTCAAATTACGGCTAAAACTATTAGCGCGGAGGACATCCAAGATGATCTGCCGCTCGGGGCCTTCCAATGCCTCACGCAGCGTTTGCCCGGGCGCAATGGCCGCTACGGCCCGAGCGTTAGAACCGTTACCCAACATCGAGGCTGGCAGCAAATCGAGTCCGATTACTGGCTGTTTCGACAACAAGACCGCGCGCTGTACGACATTTTCAAGTTCGCGAATGTTTCCGGGCCAAGCATAAGCGGTCATTGTCTCCAGCGCCTCGGCTGAGAACCCATCCAACTCCTTAGGGACATCCTTGAGTATCTTCTGCAGAAAGTGCTCAACCAACACCGGTATGTCGCCGACTCGCTCGCGCAGGGCGGGCAACTCCAGGTGGATCACATTGATGCGGTAATACAGGTCCTGTCGAAAACGCCCTTCCTGGACGGCTTTATCGAGGTTCTCGTTGGTGGCCAGCACGCACCGCGTATTTACCGATATTGTCTTGTTACCGCCAACCGGCTCGAACTCGAACTCCTGCAGCACGCGCAGCAACTTGATCTGCATGGCCGTGCTGGCGGTACCGATTTCATCTAAAAAAATAGTCCCCGAGTCGGCCAATTCAAATTTACCCACCTTGGCTTGGTTGGCTCCGGTGAACGCATTCGAAGTGTGTCCGAACAACTCGCTCTCCAGGAGATTGTCGGGAAGCGCACCGCAGGCGACCTCGACAAACGGCCCCGCCTTGCGACTGCTACGGCGATGGATGGCCCGTGCAATCATCGATTTGCCAGTACCGTTCTCTCCGGTGATCAAAACGGTGGCGCGCGTGTCGGCCACGCTATCGATGATGTCGAAAATTCGCAACATTTGGGGTGAATGACTGAGAATCGATTCCATCCCGCTCCGTCGATCGAGCTCGTGCTTGAGTAGCCGGTTCTCGGTAGCAATGCGTTTCTGATCCACGGCCCGTCGCAAGGTCGTCAGCAACTCTTGATCAATAATCGGCTTGGTGAGCAGATCGAAAGCCCCCGCCGCCACCGCATCCACACCCGCATCGGGACCGCCGTAGCCAGTCATCATGACCACCGGCGTATCTGGACACTTCTTGCGACACCACTTTAAAAGACTGAAGCCATCCGGTCCGTCGAGATGCACATCGACCAGACACAGATCGTGCGGCTCTTGCTGCAGAATTGCCTGAGCGCCTGCGACCCCAGGGGTCGAAGTTACGCTGTAGCCTTGCTCGCTCAGCCACTGAGACATGGATTCGAGAAGCCAACGATCGTCATCGACCAAAAGGAGCTTTTCATTGCGCATATAATTTGTCGACCGTGTGGGCAGCCCCTCACTGAGGGTAGAACAGAACCTAGCCGCGACGCAAGTTTGCAAATAATGAAGGGGCGGGTTCCGTGGAGGGAACGCATCATGTTTCCTATACATCCAATGAATAGGTTGCTTTTTCGCTCAAAGCAAACAGAATGAGGCCATTTCGCCACGCAGATGGCCGTAATACGTATATTTGTGTGCCAACCTGTGCCCTGATGGGTTAAACTAAAGGCGGCCGCCCGCAATAACTCGTTTGGCTGGGGCCCGAGAAAGGCCCATTAGATGAGCGTCCGACGACTTTACCGAGATGCTTGCGCGAGAGTTGGCTGGAGCCCACAAAACGCGCGTTTTCTGAAGGCTGGGTGGGAAGCTTTTTTGTGTGATATGTTTAAATGTAGGGCCTTTTTTATTCGTGCCGTAAGTGCCGCGAAAGGTGGTTGATTGTGAGTATTAGACTTATTGTGGCCGATGACCACGAAGTTGTGCGCAGCGGAATCGGGACACTGCTAGAAGGTAGCGATGTGGAGATCGTCGGACTTGCTGGCACAGTGACCGAAACCGTTTCCATTACTGAGTCGACGAAACCCGACGTGGTGTTGTTGGACGTGCGTTTGGGTCAAGAGGATGGCTTAACAGCGTTGGAGCAGATTCGTACCCAGGTTCCCGAAGTTGCTGTTGTCATGATGTCGACTTATGACAACCCGACCTATGTAGCCCGCGCGATTGCCTTGGGTGCCACCGACTACATCCTGAAGGATTCCTCGCGAGTGGACGTCTTGGAAGCCATTCAGCGAGCTGCTCAAAAAGAACTTCCGTCGGAAAGCAGCATTCTGCGACGCGTGCATGCGACGATGCAAAAGCGCAAGGATCGTTCCGACTCCAAAGACGTTCCGTTGACTAACCGAGAGTTGCAGGTGTTGCGGCACATCGCTTTGGGTCTCAGCAATCGCGAGATTGGAACGTCCCTGAACATTAGTGTCGAAACAGTCAAAGAGCACGTGCAGAACATCCTGCGAAAGCTTGACTCGACCGACCGTACTGCGGCAGCCGTGTGGGCCGTGAAAAGTGGTTTGATCGGCGGCTAAGAGTGCTCTGCGGTGGTGCGATCTTGCCGTCAGCTGGACCTCACAAACCCTAATTTTAAAATGCAAAAAACGATGGCTTTAGCCATCGTTTTTTATTTTGTTCGCAGGTCCCTCGTTGAGGGACAGTCGGTCGGAGATCAGTCCCACCACCATTGGCTGTCCGCCAAACCGTCAAGCTTGACTGAAGCCCGCTGCTGGGAAATGCTCCCATCCCCGTCGGCTTTGATGTTCTCTTGGGCCAATGCCTTGCGTGCCTGAATGGCCACGCCACCACCGATTGGAGTCACCAGGCGTGAGCCCTTCATCACCGCGTTGATCGCCGTTTCAACTTGTTGCGGGGCTTGGAACACCTCCACCGGCAGCTCGTCTTCGCTGGCAAACACTCCCAAATCCCAATTGGATTGGGCGTAGAAGTCGCGGTCTTGAATGAAGGCGGCGGCAATTGTCAGGTCAATTAGGTTCCTGAGTTGGCTGAAGACAGGGTTGTTTTCGGCAATCATCCCGAATTTCTTGGTGAATTCATTGGTATAGGCGCGACTGGCACCATTGGCACCTCGCCCCGAGGCCTTCCGCGAGCCATCTCGGCTGACCAGTTCGTCTTCGCCAACCAACTTCACACCTTGGCCGACCATCCGCAGAGCCAAGCCATCTTCACTGCTGGCTACCGCTTCATAATCAGGGACGAAGTACCAACGCACCAAAGAATTCGCTTCGTTACCGGTCATCCGTTGAGCATAGCTGGTCAAAGGTACCGGAGGGGCCTCAAGACCAATGCCAATCAACTTCATCCTATAGTCGGCCTCGGTCAACACGTGGGCAAAGTGTGTCCCGGCTGGCACTCCTTTGATCGTGACCTCGTTGTGTCCAAGCGCTTGGCGGAGACTGTTGACGATGACCGGAATGTCTGCTGGCGAACGGTAGCTACCGCCGATTTTCTGAAGTGTGTCTTGCATGCGAGCCAAGCCCTCTTTCGTCGGATCGATCGAAACGCTGATCGTGTTCGTCTTCTCGCCTGTCGGTGAGAAAGCGCGCAAGGCAATGATCACGTCGTCCAGCAAAATGCATGGCTTGCCGGTCTCGACTCCAACAATTCTCCCAACGGCGTCTTGGGCAAAACCCTCGGCCGGTCCGGCAATCACAATATCGCCCGACTCAGGATAGAAAAACACGTATTCCAAGCGGGTGAGACCTGCCATGGCGACCATCTCGGCCGTTGGCTTTTCTCCCTTCGCCAAACCTTGAGCAACCGCTTGTTCCAGACGATTGAGCGAAATTTTGCGGAGCTTGCTCGGCCGCGCCAATTGCGGTGGCAAGGTTTGTTTGGCAGCATGCAACCGAGCCATGGTCACCCGTGGATCGGCATTCATGATTCTTAAGACACCTTGAGGGTCGATCCGCACGCCACCTGGGTCAGGTGTATCGCCGTCGCCGCCGCCGTCACCGCCGTCTCCGTTATTGTCTGCCCACGCCGGGGTCGCGGAAATGGACAGGGCCAGCGCGGCGAGGGCCAGCACAAAATAAAAATAGTTCGAAAGCGTGTGGCGACGTTGCATCGGTCTTTGGCCTTAGGTCGAGAAGTTCGTACGATCACCCAGCGGCTACATAACGGGTGCGAGTAGATTTCTATTGAGATTAATTACTATCCTCTGGAAAGGCAACAAAGGGAGCCAAAATGGGATAATTACGCATTCTAATTATCCGACTTAAAGCGACGCCCCCCACCGTTTTGCTTCGGCTTGGGGGGGGCTACCAGCAACCGATGACTTTCGTGACCCAATAAATCGTCCAATCGACCCCTCAATTCAGGGGTGACGGCCACGCGATATTTGTTCACTTTCAGCTGAACCGTCTCCCCCGACTCCAACCGCACCACCAGCATGACCTCCATGTTGCCTGGGTAGCCGCGCAGGACTTCGTTCAGTTGCGGGATCAGTTCCTCGGGGTGCTGCAGCTGATCGACACGAATTTGAACCCCAGCGGTGAAGCGTTCATTGGCTTCATCGATTGGAATAATTTCGTTGGCGAGCAAATTCACTTCCTCCTGACCATCCCGTTTATCGACGGTGGCGCGCATGATGACCACCGACTCGGGTTGGATCAAGTGCCCGACTTTTTCGTAGCCATCGGGCCAACAGATGCACCGTGCGGCCCCTTCCATGTCTTCGAGGTCAAAGTTGGCATACCGGCTGGAGGCACCGGGCTTGGGATTGCGGGTGTTGGCTAGTTTGATGGAGGAAATCATCCCGCCCACGATGACTTCGGAGCGATCTTTGACATCCTTGAGCTGGGCGGTGGTATGCGAACACAGAGTGCTCAGCTGCTGCTTGTATTCTTCCATGGGATGCGCCGAGAGGTACATACCCAGCACCTCCTTTTCCATCATCAATTTTGCCTTCTCCGGGTATTCTGGGATGTCGGGCAAGTTCTCAATACTGGCGCTGCTGGTAGGTGCCTCCTCCTCAATTTCCTCAAAGAAGTTCATTTGTCCACTTCTGCGGTCGGCCAGCGCTGCTGCGCCCGACTGAACGGCCTTTTCGATCACTGCTGCCAGTTGGACGCGCCGCGCCCCAAGGGAATCGAAGGCGCCGGCTTTGATCAGTGTTTCGATGGTCGATTTATTGCATTCGCTCGGATCGACCCGTTCGCAAAAATCGAAAATACTTTTGAAGACTCCCCCTTTAGTTCGCGCCCTAACGATCGACTCGCCAGCCGCGCCTCCGCAACCTTTGATGGCCGACAAGCCCCAGTAAACTTTGGTATTGGCTACCGTAAAGTCGACGAACGAGTGATTGACGTCCGGCGCCACCACTTCAATTTCCATTCGCTTGCAATCTTCGAGGTGCTCAACGAGCGCATCTTTGTGTTTGAAGTTCCGCCCGGGGATGTCTCCCGACAACAGCGCGGCCATGAACTCGACTGGAAAGTGAGCTTTTAAGTAAGCGGTTTGATAGGCGACCAAAGCGTAGGCGGTCGAGTGACTCTTGTTGAAGCCGTAACCAGCGAACTTGAGAATCATCTCCCACAGCTCGTGTGCCTGTTTCTCGGATAAGCCCTTTTCGGTCGAGCCTTTCATGAATTGCGCTTCGTTTTGCGCAATCAAAGCTTCTTTCTTTTTGCTGATCGCCTTGATGCACGTGTAGGCACTGGCCAACTCGATGCCCCCCAAGCGATTCAAGATCCGCATCACCTGCTCTTGATAGACCATCACTCCGTTGGTCTCGGTCAAGATGTCGCGCAACACTGGATGCAGATAGACGGCTTCTTTGCGGCCGTGCTTGACCGCCACAAAATCGTCGACCATACCCCCTTCGAGCGGACCTGGGCGATAGAGTGCGTTGGTGGCGATGATGTCGCTGAACTTGTCGGGTTTCATCCGCTGCAGCAAGTCGCGAATACCACCACTTTCCAACTGGAAGACCCCTTTCGTCTCTCCCCGTTGGAGCAAAGCAAAGGAGGCGACATCATCGAGCGGAATGCGCAATAGGTCGAGATCATCGCCGGTGGTTTGCTTGATGATCTCCACTGCTTTGGACAAGATCGTCAGATTGCGCAGCCCGAGAAAGTCCATCTTGAGCAGACCAGCGGCTTCGACATCTCCCATCGACCACTGGGTGATGATATCGGTTTTGCCCGAGACGCGGCCGAGCGGCACGTACTCGGTCAGCGGTTTGTCGGCGATGACCACCGCCGCCGCGTGAGTCCCCACGTTGCGGGCGTTCCCCTCCAACTTCATCGCAATATCGAGCAACTCGCGGGCTTCACTGTCGGTGTCATAGACGGCCTTGAGATCGATGTTCTTTTCGAGTGCCTTTTTGATCGTGATCTTAAGCTCGTCGGGGACCATCGAGGTGATCTGATTGACACGAACCAGTGGAATTCCCAGTGCGCGACCCACATCCTTGATCGCCGCTTTAGCCGCCATGGTACCGAAGGTACCGATCTGAGCCACGTTCTGCTCACCGTACTTATCGCGGACGTACTGGATAATCTCGACCCGCCGCTCCTTGCAGAAGTCGATATCGATATCGGGCGCTTCCAAGCGACTTTCATCCAAGAAACGTTCAAACAACAAATCGTATTTGATCGGACAGACGTGGCTCAAGTACAATGCATAACAAACAAGTGCACCTACGCCACTCCCCCGGGCCGTATTGGGAACACCTTGCTCGCGCGCGTGCCGAACAAAGTCCCACACGATCAGGAAGTAATTGGCGAAACCCAGCCGCTGAATCACCCCCAGTTCGCGGTCGAGTCGATCGCGGACTACCTGCGAAAGCTCTCCACCGGGGAGCATCTCTTCATCGCCGCGATAGCGATCGCGGAGCCCCAGCTCGCAGACTTCCCGCAAGTAATCGTCGGGATTCTTTTCCTTGGGCAAGGGATAACGTGGGAAGTGGCGTTTGCCGAGTTCCAGATCGATATCAACCGAGTCGGCAATCTCTTGACTCCGTGCGACGGCGTCCTCCATACCCACGAAACAGTTGTACATTTCCTGCTGCGAGCGCAAGTAAAACTGATTCCCCTCCATCTTCATCCGATTGGAGTCGGTACGGAATTTACCTGTGTTGATGCACAACAACACATCTTGAATCTCGGCATCTTCTTTGTCGGCGTAGTGCGCATCGCTCGTGGCCACCACCGGTAAACCGACTTTTCTGGCGATGTCGACTGCTCCCTGCAATTGCAGTCGCTGGATTTCAAGATCGTTGTTCATCACCTCAATGAAATAACGATCGCCGAAGACCCCATGAAACCACTGCGCGATTTCGATGGCGTCCTTCTCCGCCTTGGAGGTATCCTGCTTGTTCAGTACGGCCCGCGAGAATTCACTCGACACGCAACCGCTCAAGCAGATAATCCCTTCGCTGTGAGCCTTGATCAATTCGCGATCGATCCGCGGCTTGAAGTAAAAGCCCTCCAGCGAGGCGGCCGAAGCCAACTTGATGAGGTTCTTAAAGCCAGCCCGATTCTGGGCCAAGAGGGTCAAGTGATACGCGGCCTCTTTCGAACTGGTCGCGTCCCCACGCGAAAAACGACTTTTGGGCGCCACATAGGCTTCGTAACCAATGATCGGATTGATTCCCGCCGCTTTGGCTTTCTGGTAAAACTCTAACGCCCCATGCAGATTGCCGTGATCGGTCAACGCCAAGGCGCTCATCCCGTGGGATTTGGCCTTGTTGATCAGCTTGTTGACCGAACTGGCACCATCCAGCAAGCTATAGTGGCTATGGCAGTGCAAATGAACAAAGTTACCGCTCATATTTCATGTCGTCCTTAAGTGAATGTGCCAGCACCCTGAGCATACCGCGCACAGCAGAACCTGAAATAGTGTGCAAGTCGTCAGCTATTGACCTCAACGAAAACGCAACGGAAGACGCCATCGGTGGCCATGAGGAATAAGCACAAAGCACGCCACAAACTGCGCAGCAATGAGAAAAAACCTTCAGTGCAGCGCAACCGGACGCTCGATTCGCTGCGAGGGCTGGCCATTCTGCTGATGATCGTTGATCACGTGGCGGGAGTTTTTTTCTCGGTCAAAATCGAGCCCGACACGCTCCGCTTTCTAACGCGTTTGAGTATGCCCCTGTTTGCCATTCTGATGGGCTTTTTCCTTTCCGCCGCGACGCAAACCCACTGGAAACGTCTAGTGCAACTGGCAGCAGCTTCGGCTGCCATGAATGGCCTTTACTATTACGTGTACGAAGAACTAGAGATCCTGGCGAGCCTGCTCGTGTGCTACATCGGGTTCCTCGCGTTGGGCAGACATTTCGTCTGGTGCTTTGTGGCAGCCTACTTTTTCCTGCAAGACCCCTCGCGTTATCTATTCGATTATTCGCTAAGCGTCGTAGCTACCTGCGTAGCCCAAGGGGTCATCCTGCAGCGGTTCGGCTGGCGGATAGCTTCCGTGACCGGGCTACTCATCTTGCCAGCTGCCTGGTTTGTCACCCCCCCAACGCAATACGCACTGTTCTTTATATTGCCCGCCAGCTGGCTCGTCGGCTGGGGGCACGCCTCCCCGAAGCTGGCTGTACCTGGCCTGGAGACGCTCGGGCGTTATCCGCTTACGGCTTACCTGATCCAGTACTTTATCATTCTGGGTTGGAAGGCCTTGTTCTTGATGTGAGGGCTTTACTCGGCGCCGGTATCGTGGCTGTGGCGACCGGCACTCTGCGGATCTTCGATCAAGCGAATCAACACGGAGACTTGACTCTGCGTGGCGAGCAGTTTTTGCCAGGCCTGATAGTTGACTGTGGCGCTACTTCCTTTTTCGTCGACGGCTGCATTCTCAACTACAGCCCGCATGCCGCCATGAATGTGATCGAGTAGCTCTCGCAGTTCGGCCGCTTGTCCCGGTGATAGGCCACGTGGCAAGCTGGGTTCGTGTTGCGCCCCAAACGAACTATGGGCTTGAATGCGTGTGCTGTGCCCAAGTGGATCTTCGTCAGAGCTCGAGCTGAGATCGTCGGCGGAGACCGTTCCAGTCGGAGCCAAGTCGCGATTGCCAACCAGCAAAATCGTTCTGCCTACAGAGATCGTGTCGCCGTTACGCAGAATCTTCAGGTTGCAAGAATGGCCGTTCACCCGCGTGCCGTTGGTGCTGTCCAAATCAGTCACGACCAAGCGACCATCGTCTTCTTGGATCTTGACGTGGTAACGACTGATGCGTTCATCGTTTAATTGCACCACGTTCCCTTCCTCACGCCCGATGGTTACGGGAGTTCTCAAGCCATCGAACACTCGACCGCGGTCTGCACCTTGAAGTACGCGCAAGGTAATCGTCTGCATGGTTGACTGCGACCGTATGTATGTGACCAAGACCGGGGGAGGTGACGGGTGGCTGCATTCGTATCCGACAGACAAAACGTAGCGATGGGTGCCTATCGAGCTGCTGAGTGCTACGTTGCCTGCCTTGCGAGGAAACGACGCAGAGCCAGAGATGATTGTGGAACAAACTTAGTTTCAATGCAACTAAGTTTCAACCAGTTAAGGAATTTTCCGAGTTTGGCCAGGAAAGCTGCCACCGATCCGCACACTGCGAGGATAGTCCGAATCCATTCGATCAGCACTCCGCTAACGTCCTTCACGCAAGCGGTCGCCGAGAAAGCGATCAAGCTCGGGGATATCATAAATCTTTTGGATGGTAACATCGACCGCATATTCGACCCGACGGAAAGTAATCCAGGGCTCTTCCAAAATCACATAACAACTCCGCCAATCACCATCGCGTGGTTGCCCCACCGAACCGACGTTGATCATCACCTTTTCGTCGCTCAAGCGGTAGCGTTGGTCGATTTCCTCAGGGCGGACGAAGGTCATATCCGAGGTGAAAATACCGGGAACGTGCGTGTGCCCCTGAAAACAAGCTTTCTGGATCATCGAAAACAGCTTTTCCATCTTGCGACGGTTGTGAACATCCTCCGGAAACACATACTCATTGATCGGATTCCGTACCGAGCCATGCACGAACATCAACGGCCCTTCGCGGCGGGTCCGAGGTAAGTGGGCTAGGAATTCAAGCCGCGTGTAACACGCCTCAGGCGAGTCCCTTGACTCCATTTGCCGCCGCGTCCAGAGGATGGCTTGCTCAGCCGCATTGCTGAAACCCTCGGGATCGAAGAGGGCAGCCAAATCATGATTTCCAAGAATGCACGCGTCAAACGTGCGCACCAGATCGATACAGCCTTGGGGCTCGGGACCGTATCCCACGATATCACCCAAACAGATGATCTGCTCGCAGCCTTGAGCTTTTACATCCTCTAGTACAGTTTGAAGCGCTTCCAAGTTGCCGTGGATGTCACTTAGAATTGCCCTGCGCACGATCGATCTTCCACAAGAGTACAGAAACTACCGGCCGCCACGCAGTCGGTCACCCAGCATGTTGTCGAGATCGGGGATGTCGTAAATCTTTTTAATCGTCTTCTCGATATCGTAGTCAATCCGGCGGAATTCAATTTCCTGTTTCTGATCATCCATGATGACGTAACATGAGCGAGGATCTTCATCGCGTGGCTGTCCCACTGAGCCGACATTGATCATCAATTTCTCTTCGCACAACGCAAACTTATGATTGCAGTCCTCGGGCGTGATGAATTCGCCATCCAGGGTGAACACGCCGGGCATGTGCGTGTGCCCCTGAAAGCTCAGTCGGACCACACGCTCAAATAATAAACGCATCCGCGTCTGGTCGTAGATCGTCTCCGGGAAAACATATTCATTGGTCGCATCGCGCGGTGAACCGTGTACGTACAGAATGTCTCCCTCGGCGTGGAACTTGGGAAGCTCACTCAAGAAATCCCAACGACCGTTGATCTTGCTGGCTCCCCCGGGCCCTCGATCCAATTCATCGCGAGTCCAATAGATCGCACGCAACGCCACAGGGTTAAAGCCATCGGGATCAAACAACGCAGCTTGGTCATGATTGCCAAGGATCGTCAACGAACAGGTGTGCATGACTGCGTCCAAGCACTGACACGGGTTAGGCCCATAGCCTATGATGTCACCCAGGCATACCAAGCGGTCAACGCGCTGCCCTTGGATGTCGGCCATCACCGCTGTGAGCGCCTCCAAATTGCCATGTATGTCGCTAATCAGTGCTTGTCGCACAGAGGTCTCTCCGGTTGGACTGAAATCTTCCAAGCATTCAATCCGCATTTCCACCGGAGGGAGTGCCGACGATTGCTTTTCTAAGTTGACGCGATGGTGAATGCAGGCCGTCGGTTGAACAAACCACCCATCAGAGCGTTGCAAGCGCACTACGGTCAGACTGCTGGCAAACTGCGCCAATTGCCTGGAATCGGTTTATCTTAACGAAGTATTGTAAATTGCCACCCAGACCGCCGAAAGGCACTGCACCCACCGAAGCGAACTTACGCACCTAATTTCCGACGGCCTCCTCTTTTTCCTTTTCGGTCTTTTATGCTTCATCTAGCCATTGAATGCTCAGGAATTGTTGGTAGCGTCGCCCTCTGGGAGGCAGATTTGCCGCTGGCTCGGCTGGAACTGCCAAGCCACCAAAGCAGCATCCAAACACTAGCCTCCACCTTGCAGCAGCTGTTGGCCAACTCCGCCACCCGCCCTAAATTCTTAAGTGTTAGTAACGGACCGGGCTCCTTCACCAGCCTCCGCGTCGGTCTGGCTACCGCCAAAATGCTTGCCATGGCTTGGGATATTCCGGTTGTAGGGGTCGATAGCCTCGCCGCGATTGCCTACCGCCAAGCTACCGAGCACCCACACCAGCCGCCCTATGCGGAGCGTGTGGTCGTGCCAGTCATCAATGCCTTTCGCAAACAAGTCTTCGCCTCCGCCTGGATTATCTCGAGCCAAGGTTTTGAGAACTTAGCACAATCTCAGGTTGTGGATGCCTCCCTGTGGTGCTCTCAACCGCTAGAAAGTGTGCAAATCCACCCCAACGGCCAGAGGAGGTCGAACTGGCAACACCTCCCCGTGCTCATCACCGGCACGGGGCTGGCCATCTACACACCGTCGAGCCTACCACCGAGCCACGCGCTGGCAGACATCTCGGCCTGGCTTCCACGGGCAGAAGAGGTGGCCCAACTCGGCTGGCAGGCCTATCGAGCCGGCGAGGCGGTCTCGGCAGGAGAATTGACCCCTAACTACGTCCGGTCGAGCGCAGCGGAAGAGAAACTGACATCCCCTTGAAATCCCCCCCGCCTTCAGACTTTCGAAAAAAATTACAGGTTCCGCAGCAATCGCTGGAGCCCACGCCCCGTGTTGGGCTTGGTCAGCAGTTCGCTGGCACCCAACCGCTGCATCGGCTCCCAATCAGCCCATCGCGGCAACGAGCAGGCGCAAAAAATCCGGGCCTGAGGAACTGCCCTGCGCGCTTGTTCAATGAAATTCAAACATTGAGCCAAACCATCAGCCGTCCCAGCGGTGGTCAGGCAACTGTCATCCCAGAGCAACCAGTCAATCTCGGAATAGCGTTTGGGGGAGTGTCGCGTTTCGAAATCGGCCCCTAGTTGAATTGCCTCGTGCCAACCTGCTGCACTCCGCCACTGGGCTTCTCCACCTGTTTGCCGAGCCACCATGCACCAAGCCTCAGCTGTCTGCCGACAATTGGCCACCACCACCCCTCGGCTCGGCGTCCCCTCCTGTCCTTGCCTCCCGCCGACTCCTGCGGCCACCCGCCGCCGTTCCATACCCAAGGTAGCTGGTTGTACACACGGACCAAACCAATCACCCGAAGTCGCGTCGAGCCAATCGCACCAGCCATCCCACCAGCGATGCCAGGGGAGCGTTAAGTGCGTTCGTCCCCCCAACCCCGTTCGACGCGCACCATCCCACCAGGTGTCGGTCGCCAGCGCTAGCGGCAACTCGGGAGCATGCACGTTAAGCCACTCAATCGCCTCCTGCGGATAATCCAAGCGATTGCAACAAGCCATAATTAGCCGCTCGGCGCCTGCTTCGACGAGTGGTCGCAACTGGGCCGCGACCTCCGCGCTTGTACCTGCAATGGCCCCCTGCGTGCTAGCGGAGACTTCGACAACAGCCAGCGACGACAAGCGAAAGCTGGAAATCCGTGCGTGCAGCCATCCCAAGCCATTCGACGTCGGCCCAAGCCACAAAACCTTGAGCCCCCGCAGGTGACCTACTTGAATCGCTGCCGCGTCTGCGGCCTGCAGGTTACTGGACGCCATCGAGCGTCATCTCGTGCTTAAGGACCAGATCATAAGCCTCCCTGGCCGTCGTGCACACGCGAAGCTCTCGCAGAAACTCGGTACCTGAGAGCAAACGAGAAATCTTGGCCAACACCTGTAAGTGGACTCGGTCATCCGTGGAGCAAATCAGAAAGAAAACATCGGTCAAATGCCCGCTCTGGTTGCCAAACGGGAGTGGCTGCGAGGAAACCCCCAGCGCCAGCATCGGCTCGGCCAAAATAGAGGCTTGAGGCCGCCGAGGGTGCAACAAAGCAACACCGTTGTCCAAGGCGGTCGGATGCAAGTCTTCCCGCGCCAACACCGCTTCAAACATTTTGACCCCATCCCACAAGATCCCCGTCTGCTCGGCGAGTGTGCAAATCCGCCTGACGACGCTGGTGCGTGTGCGGGCGGCTAGCGGGATTTCGATCGCCTCAAGCCGCAACAACTCCCCTAATTCCCCTTCGTCACTCTCCCGATCGCTCCAACGATCAACCACTTTTTGAACTTGCGTCAGCTCAGCCATGTCACTCGCACCGATCCTATCCTCCAGCCACGCATGCACCTCCGCTTCAGAAAATCGCCAAGCGCCGCCAATACGACGTCCCGGCAATTGTTCACGGTCGGCCAACTTCCGCACTTGCTGGGGAGTCAAATGCAGGTAGGCGGCGAGTTCATCCACATCGAGATCTTTGGAAGCCATTGGTCATTCGCATCTGTAAATTGCATGTCCCGAGTCGTTCGCCCCCTAAGCGGAGTATCGGCCCACAGCAGAGTTATCGACTCTGCGCAGCGAGACAAACCGGGGACTCGGCCCAGCGAACGATCGTTGATATTAACGAGTGCCATCCCGCACCGGGAGCAGTGGCAGATTAAGATTTGAAGATAAGCAACCACCCTGCCCCACTCCCGGACATTTTAGCTAGCTAAACAACGGGTACCAATTAGTTTGTGCTTCAAGCCCTGCAAAAAGCAGACTCACACGTCTCCCTGCAAAATAAAGTCTAGTTTTCGTCTTGACCAAATCTACGATAAGGCACAGGCTGTTAGCACAGTCGAGACAACTCGCGGTGACTGAGTCGCTGCGGTCTTCCTAGAGACTGCGTTGCTCGAGACTACTGTTGACCAAGACTACTGCTGACCAAGACTACTGTTGATTTGCGTTCAACTGAGTTGACGCGCGCCCGACGAGCCCGTGGGGCTAAATATAAAGTGTGAGCGGCAAGCATCGGATGCTGTGCCCGTCTCGCAAAAAAATTCAATCACTAGCAAAAGTGGCAAGGAGGCCGCCAATGTCTACTTCTCAACCGCATGGGAATATTTCGCGCGCACATTCGATTGGCTTGCGTGAGCTCTTGCCCGCAGCCGTATTTGTTGGAGCCGAAGATATCCGCGTCAGCCGCTGCATGAACCGGGCCGACAAGTGCCAACCGGGAGATGTCTTCATACCGCAAAACACGGCCGCCTGCGACGAGCACGACAAGGTCGAAGAGGCCATTCGCCGGGGTGCGGTGGCGATTGTCGCCGAGCGACTATTACCGGTGTCTGTCCCTCAGTGCTTGGTCGAAAATACACAAGAGGCCTATGGACATGTTTGCCAAGCCTTGGCGGGCAACCCGTCAACCCGCATGCTGACGATCGGCATAGTTGGCACATATGGCAAAACGACCACCGCTCTGTTCGTCGCGGCCATGCTCAAACGCCTCAGCGGTGCCGTCGCTTACTACACTTCGCTGGGAGCTAGCGACTCGACCTACTGCGATCGTACGGCCACCCGACCGCCAGCGGCTCGAAAACTGGCCAAATGGCTCGAAAGCGCCGACGCGGCGGGCTCAGCCGCCGCCATCATCGAACTCACTCCAGCCATGCTTCACAACCGAGCCACTGCTGGCGTTCAGTTTGATCTACTCATCCTCACCGGCATGCGTCCCGGACAATTCAGAGGGAGCCCCAACGCTCGCGAGTTCACAAAACTGCTGAATCGCACCACCGAGGATTTAAAGTCGCACGGCATGGTGCTCTACAATGCCGACGACGCTCAGGCCGCCAACTGGGCGGAAACCACCGGGACGACCACGGTCAGCTATGGGCTCGACGCCGCCCAGCACATTCGCGGAAAACGGCTCAGCCGCGAGGGTGGGCAAAATCAAATTCTTGCCATCGCGGGCCATTTGATCATGCCTGTCACCCTTAAAATGCCTGGCGATCATATCGCCCGCGCCGCCCTAGCCGCCGTAGCCACCAGTTGGCTGATGGACCTCTCCGTTCCCGAAGCGATCGCCGGGGTCGAAGCCCTGGATACGATCCCTGGACGCATGCAACGACTGCCCCAAGCCGTCGACGTACCACTCTATGTCGACGCCGGTGAAACGCCCGATCGCGTAGCCGTTGCCTTGCATAGCTTGCGCCAACATCAGTTTGGCCCCGCAACGGTCGTAATGGATCTGGGCAGCTGCCTCAACAGCACCGCTCGCCAAAGGCTCGGCGAAGTCCTCGACAAAGGTGCCCATAAAGTGGTGCTCAGTGCCTCCGACCTGTCTCCCGAATCGGCACAACGACTGGCCATGGATGTACTCGGAGGCTTTCGCGCCCCAGGGCGCGTGCATGTCATCCCCGATCGCGCCGCCGCGATCCGCTGGGCCATCGAACATTCCGACAGCGGCTGCATCCTGTTAAGCGGTTGCGGCATCTCAACTTGGATCGATCGCAACGGCGAAGAAACGACCGACGAGCGTGTCGCGAAGCTGGCCGTTACCAAGCGAAACGCAGCTCCTTTGGCTCCCACGCTCAGCATCTTCCCCCCTTCGTCGGGCAATCAACACTTTGCGCATTGATCGCCAAAGCCCCCGTAGTGGATCTTGCTAAAGATCCTCTCATACTCTTCGTTCAGAGGCTTTCGTTACTGGCGTTCAGTGACTTTTTAAGTAACAAGTAACACGGTGAAGACCGCTGCAGCGTTCAGATAACGCTGCCGTGGCAGGGCGGTTGCCACGTGTGAATGGGCAAGCCTTCGGCCAGAAAACCACTGGCCAGCTAGTAGCACCCGGCGCCCGGGGCAAAAAAAAGCCTTCGCAGTTTGGGTGAACTGCGAAGGCATCTTGGTCGCTGGCACCGGAGCGAAATGGCTTAGCCAAATCGCTCCGGTGCGCAGATATAAGCTCTGTCGCGAAGCAGCGGTTGGGGTGATTGACCCAGAAATCACTTCCAACTGCCGTAATGCTCCGACCCAGGAGGGAGGCCAGCTATGTTTTCCCGCAAAAGCATAGCCAACGACAGAGCTTCCACTGATCGACTTCCTGTCTTGTAACAAGCGCGGGTTCCACTCCTCCGTGAATGGTTTAGGTCGCATCCAACAACTTCCGCCGAACCACTACTCTCGCTGAATCCTGACTCAGTTCGGCTTCGGGTCTTGCTGTTTACCGCTGACCTGCTTGTGTAGATGAGAAATAGCCAATCTCCGAATAGCAGGTCAATGGCGAAAAATAGAATTCTTAGCCATTCCGCAAATTTTCTGTTATCCTAGAAGCCTCGCTAAACCGCCCTCCCATGCTTGCCACCCACCCTCCCGGAGACCACGCCATGCCGATTCGCATGCTGACTCTTGCACTTGCTTCTGGCTTCCTTTTCACGCTCCATGCGTCCGGCGCGGCCCAAGAAAAACCAGCGGCTGCCAAGTCGAACCCAGCGGCTTCCGCCGAGGCGAAGCAAAACAAAGCCCCACAACTGCTGGCATCCGCCACGGAGTTCTTAGCATCGCTCAATGAGACTCAGCGCGAAAAGGCGGCCCTCCCCTACGACTCGGAAAAACGGGTGCAGTGGCACTTCATCCCCATGCAAACCCGCAAAGGCTTGCCGATCATGGAGATGGACGACTCGCAAAAGAAACTGGCCATGACCCTCCTTCGCTCGGCCCTCAGCGAACTGGGTTACAACAAGGCCACCAAGATCATGAGCCTCGAAAAAGTTCTCAAACAACTCGAGGGAGACAAAGGAACCAACGAACGCAATCCCGAAAAATATTATTTCACCGTCTTTGGTACCCCGGCCCCACAACAAGCCTGGGGACTTAGCATGGAAGGCCACCACCTGTCGTTGAACTTCTCACTCAAAGGGAATCGTATCGTCGATTCCACGCCGCAGTTTTTCGCTACCAATCCGGCTAAATTAATGGACTCCTACGGCGATGAATTCCCCAAGGGACTCGAAGTGCTCGGCGCCGAAGAAGGCCTTGGCTTTGAACTGGTCAAAAGCTTGTCCGACGAACAGTTTTCCAAAGCCAAATTGCCCGGTGAGACTCCATCCGAGATCCGCGGCGCCGGAGAACCACAACCCTCGAAGACCGTCCTGGGTGGCATCGCCGCAGCCGACCTGACTGCCGAACAACAAGAGATTCTCAAAAAGTTAATGATGGCCTACACCAAGAAGATGAAACCGGGGGTACAAAAGGCCCGCTGGCAGCTCATCGATGAAGCGGGCTTCGACAAGATTCAATTTGGTTGGTCGGGCGCTACCAAGCGCGGCGTAGGACACTACTACGTCATCCAAGGTCCAACCTTCGTGATTGAGTTTATAAATGTTCAACCCGACGCAGCAGGCAATCCCGCCAACCACATTCACTGTGTGTGGCGCGATATGCAAGGTGATTTCGACCTATCCATTCAATAGTCATCAGCCAATAGTCGTCAGCGGCCATCCGGCAAGCGTGACGTTCGCCCCACCCCGACGAATACTGTTCAAGCCCTCCACCTGGTGCGACTCCCATGAAGCTCTCGTATTGCATTCGATTCCTGTTTGTATCGCTGGCGCTGTCCCACTTGGCTGCCGCGCCAAGTGCCGTTTTGGTAGCGCAGGAGTCGCTGCGCGATTTGGATTCGCACGCACCGTTTGCCCCCCCGGCCACGTTGGATGCTTGGCAAACGCGAGCGGCAGACCTTAAGCTGCAATTGCAAGTCGCCACGGGGCTCTACCCAACCCCAGAACTCGATCCCGTGCGACCGCAGATCTACGGCAAGGTTGAATGCGACGGCTACACGATCGAGAAGTGTATCTTTGAAAGCCTGCCTGGCTTCTATGTCACCGGTAACCTGTATCGTCCGGCGAACATCGTTGTTGGCCAGCAAATCCCTGCCGTCCTCTGCCCCCACGGGCATTGGAGCGATGCGCGTTTTTACAACGCATCCCCGGCCGAGATTCGCAAGCTGATTTCGATCGGTGCGGAACGTTTCGAATCGGCCGCCCAGAATCATATCCAAGCCCGTTGCGTGCAACTCGCACGGATGGGTTGCATCGTTTATCACTGGGATATGATTGGCTACTGCGACAGCACCCAAATCAGCTTTGCTCGGGCGCATCAATTCGCCAAACAACCGGCGGAAAGCGAAGTTGCCGAGGATGGCTGGCTGCTGTTCAGTCCGCTGGCCGAGTCGCATTTGCAGTCGATCGTGGGGCTGCAATCGCTGGCCATCCACCGCGCCGTAGACATGTTGCTTACGCTTCCCGAAGTCGATCCAAGCCGCATTGGGATCACCGGCGCCAGTGGTGGCGGCACGCAGTCGTTCCTTGGCGCTGCACTGGACGAACGCATCCAGGTGGCGTTTCCGGCGGTGATGGTCAGCACGGGCATGCAAGGTGGCTGCACCTGCGAAAACTGTTGCTTGCTCCGCACCGGAACGGGCAACGTCGAGATGGCGGCCCTCATCGCCCCGCGTCCGCTGGGTCTCACCGCCGCCAACGATTGGACCCGCACCATGCCTGAAGATGGCTTTCCTGAGTTAAAACAGGTTTACAACCTCTTTGGCGCCGAATCCAAAGTGGCTCTGTTTCCAGCGATTCACTTTGAACATAACTTCAATCACGTCGCCCGCACCGCCATGTATGGCTGGATGAGCGATCACTTTGGCCTAGGTTTTGAAAAGCCGGTGCTCGAAACCGATTTCACGGTCACCGGCCGCGAGCTGCTGAGCGTGTGGGACACCGACCATCCGCAACCGGCTGGCGGCGAAGCCTTCGAGCGCCAGCTGATGAAACTCTGGAGCGAGATTGTCGACTCCCAGCTAACCGGGCTCTTACAGGGGGACAAGCAGCAGAACGAAGAGTTGCACGCGATCCTCCGCAACGGCTGGAAATCAACCTTGGGTTTGACCACGCACATCGCGGTTCCCACAGTCGAACTGACCGCCTCCCCAGCCAGTTCCAGCGGTGTGGTGATCAAGGTCGGTGCCGAGGGTGAGCCGTTGCTGCTGCCGCTCGCGTTGGCCGAGCAACCGCTGGTGGCCAACCCACGTTTGTCCGCCGCCTACACCTACGCCTACAACTTGCCACTCTTTGCCAAGCAAGCTCAGCAACTGGGAGCCAGCCTTGGCCAACTTGCAGCACAAAATCCCGGCGCGACGCTCGAAGTCCATGGCACGGGCGCCGCCGCCGCACTGGCGATCGCTGGGGCGTTCTGTGCAGAGCATTTCGCGCGCGAAGCGGGTCATGAACTGCCTAAACTTGCCCTGACCCTCGATCCTCAAGACTTCCGTTTCGCCAAGGTCAAGTCGATTCGCGATCCGCAGTTCCTCCCCGGCGCCGCCCGCTTCTGGGATGTGCCAGGCCTGGCCGCCTCGGTCGAAGCGACCATTGGTTATCCAGCCGACTTGGACGCTTCGATGCGATTGGAATTGAAATAGGGCTGAGGCGAACACCGAGCAAAAGTTTGTTTGCGTAAACCGCGCAGCAGAGTCTCCTCCGGGACGTTGATTTCCACGAGCCTCGCAGGAGACTCGCCTACGCGTAGTATGTTCAATTATTTGTGGTTAGGTGCTTAATTCCTAGCTTCTAAATGCTTGACATGATTTCGAGTGCGACTATCGTCAGAGAGTCGCCTTTCCTATCCCCCCACCGGCGATTACTTCACAGAAGGCCATTTATGAAACATTTTATTTGCAGGTTGGCATTGTTTGCGTTAGCGCTCGTGCCAGCCTCAGCACATGCTGGGCTAACGATTTCAGAGAACTTTGACGACATTTCTACCCTATCGGACGATGGCTGGTTCATTACAAACAACTCTGCACCCCTAGGAACATCCTCTTGGTTTCAAGGAAATCCTGCACTCTTTGGCTCGCACCAAGGTGAGCCATCTGCTTACATTGCCGCAAGTGCGGAATCGGTGTCTGGAGCGGTCGGAGCGATAAACAATTGGCTATTGACGCCAAATGTCTGGATCAACGACGGGGACGTCTTCACTTTCTATACGCGAACTCGTGAGGCTTCCATTTTTCCGGATCGACTTCAGTTACGTCTCAGCACCAATGGTGCCAGTACCAACGTAGGCAGCAGTACGGCGGATGTCGGCGATTTTACGATACTATTGCAAGACATCAACGAATTTTATGGAACGGATTACCCCGAATCATGGACCGAATTTAGCGTGACGATAGCTGGACTTGGAGGGCGGACATCCGGGCGATTCGCATTTCGTTATTTCGTGGAAGACGCAGGTACAACGGGTAACTCAAATTACATTGGAATCGACGAGGTTACACTCGTTGCAGTTCCCGAACCATCTTCGGCACTGGTTTTACTTGTTGGAAGTTGCGTTCTGCTACGACGCCGCAGGGCATAACGACCAAGTAAGCGCAAGATCCGGTGGCTCACGCCCTCGTTGTTATACACATCCTAAGTGATGATGTGGCCGCCGTTCCGATTGTGTAAGTTGTTCATGGCATGGATGTTATGAACGACAAAATCGCGATGGAGCGTGCAATGTTTGGTGAATGGGCTGCGAGGGAGATGCAAACGGTGGATCTGGGCGACAAGAGACGCAACGAGGGACTCACGCGATTGTTGTCGTCAATGGCTGCGATGCCAAGCAAAAGCATCCCTGCGGCTGTCAATGGAGGACACAACGAAACCACCGCCGCCTATCGGCTGTTTGACAATAATGCATTGGACTTTGTCAACATTCTACAGCCTCACATTGATGCAACCTACAAGCGTGTCGCTGAGCAGGATGTCGTGGTGCTCGCCCAGAACACAACCGAGTTGGACCTGACGCGACCCAAGCAACAGGTTGAGGGAGCCGGGCCACTGGACGGCCAATCTCGGTCTGGTGAATTCCTTCACCCGCTTGTTGCTTTCACGGCAGGTGGAACGCCGCTTGGTACTCTCTGCGCTGAAATATGGACTCGCCAACCCGGTCCTTCCAAAGCCAATGATCGTAAGAAGCTGCCTATTGAAGAAAAAGAGTCATTGCGATGGCTTGATACCCACAAGCATGCTCAAGAGATTGCGGGAGACCAACCCAAGACGCAGTTTATTTGCGTTGCCGACAGCGAGGCGGACATCTTTGAAGTAATCGAATGCGACAAGGATTCACCGGACAATTTTGGTTGGATCATCCGCAGCTGTTACGATAGAAGCCTGGTCGACGATAACTCGGATGCACCCAGCCATCTTCATCAGCAACTGCTTGAAAGTCCTGTACTTTACAAAAAGCAGCTCTTCATTCGTGGGCGCGAGCCAAAGCTCGCATGTGACAAACGGGCTCGCAATCAGCCTCGCGTCTCCCGCGAGTGTGAAGTCGAAGTACGAGCAACAACGGTTACACTCAGGGGGCCCTATCGCAGTGATCGCAAATTGAGGCCTACGACAGTCAATGCGATCCTCGCACATGAAGTGAATGTGCCCAAAGATGACGTTCCGGTGAGTTGGTTGTTACTTACCAACCTACCTATCTCGACGCAGGCCGAGATAGAGTTAGTAATCCACTACTACTGCATCCGTTGGATGATTGAGATCTTCTTTCGAACGCTCAAGTCGGGAAGTCGGATCGAAAAGCGTCGCTTTGAAACGATCGAGCGATTTGAACGTTGACTTGCGGTTTCGATGATTGTTGCTTGGCGAACTTTTTATACCACGAAGATTGGCCGCGAGCTTCCCGATATAAGCTGTGAAGCAGTCTTTACTGAGGATGAATGGCAGCCTGTTTACAAGCTGGTGACTGACGAAGATCCACCATCGAAACCACCGACGCTTTGGCGGATGGTCCGGCTAATCGCCCGACTTGGCGGCTGCATCGACCGTTCGCGAGACGACGAACCCGGCACTGACACGGTAATGCGAGGCATGGAATGTCTGCACGACATCAGCGTCTGTTGGCGGAGTTTCGGACCAAAATCAAAATTAATGAGTCGCTGACTTGTGTATAACAACGAGGGCTCACGCCACCGGCAAGAAAATGCCGCCCTCCGGACTAACTACGCCCCTACCCGCTAGTTTCCCTCGCGACCTTCCCACGGGGAAGGTTAGTCTTCCAATGGTGACTTTCCGGAGCTGACTGGGGGTGGTTGCTCAGCAAGGAACTGAGCTTGAGCAACCCCAGCTACTTCGAGTCAACAGAGATTTCCACCAGCTGATCTGCCTCAGCCATCTTGCGAATATCTTCGGTGATCTTCATCGAACAATACTTGGGACCACACATACTGCAAAAGTGAGCGCTCTTGAAGGTATCCTGCGGAAGCGTTTCGTCGTGATAACGTTGAGCCGTCTCGGGATCAAGCGATAAACGGAATTGCTCCTTCCAATCGAACTCGAACCTGGCTTTCGATAACGCATTGTCGCGATCTTGCGCTCCAATCCGACCGCGAGCAACGTCCGCAGCATGGGCGGAGATCTTGTAAGCAATCACCCCTTGCTTCACATCTTCTTCATTGGGCAGCCCCAAGTGCTCTTTGGGAGTCACGTAGCAGAGCATGGCGGCACCGTGCCAGCCCGCCATCGCCGCGCCAATAGCGCTGGTGATGTGATCGTAGCCTGGAGCAATATCGGTTACCAAGGGCCCGAGCACGTAGAATGGAGCGCCATTGCAGATCTCAATCTGACGTTCAATATTCATCTGAATTTGATGCATGGGGATGTGCCCCGGCCCTTCGACCATGACCTGCGTTCCGTTGGCTTGGCCGCGTTTGGTCAACTCTCCTAACACATCCAACTCCGCAAACTGGGCTTCATCCGATGCGTCAGCGATCGATCCGGGACGCAGGCCATCCCCAAGCGACCAGGTCACATCGTATTGCCGCATGATGTCGCACAAGTCGTCAAACGCTTCGTACAGCGGATTCTGCTTGCGATGGACCATCATCCACTTAGCAATCAGCGATCCACCGCGACTGACGATCCCCGTTACCCGCTTGGTACTCAGGTGCAAGTGCTCGAGCTTGACCCCGCAATGCACTGTCATGTAATCGACGCCTTGCTTGGCCTGGTGCTCGACCATATCGAGAAAATGCTGGGCTCGCATATCTTCGATGTTGCCACCCAATTGCTCAAGCATCTGATAAATGGGCACGGTACCAATGGGAACCGGCGATTTTTCAATGATCTGCCGGCGAATGTTGTCGATATCTTTTCCGGTCGACAGATCCATCACGGTATCTGCGCCAAAGTGCACCGCCGTGTGCAGTTTTTCCAACTCTTCACCGACGTTGCTTGTGACGGCACTATTACCGATGTTAGCGTTGATCTTGCACTTGGCGGCAATACCAATGCACATGGGCTCCAATGCGCCAGCCAGGTGAACTTTATTGGCGGGAATAACCATCCGGCCCGCTGCAACTTCGGAGCAAATGGTCTCGACCGGGATTTGCTCCCGCTCCGCCACAAACTTCATCTCCTCAGTAACATCACCTGCGCGAGCTGCTAATAGCTGAGTAGTCATCGTACGAGCACTCCTCTGTATCTTCCTGAACGGCCGCGATTAAACTGCCGTTGGTTTGAATGAATGGCACCAAAGCTGCACATGGGCTTTTTATCAAAGCCAGCGCAACTTCGGCGAAAATGGACCTGTGTCGGAACGGTCCGAAAACTGTCGCCTTTGAATGACAATCTCCGGCTTACAACCGAGCTTGTGCCTTATCTAAATTAAACCTTAGGGTTGAGAGTGTCGAGCGATTGTCCCCAATCGCTCTAAAAACGATTGAGACAATCGTTCGACACTGAGCGCTGCCAACCCCACTTTTGAATCTGGACAAAGCAGAATCGGCAATTATCCGGCAAATCCGCCGGTTCGAGAACCCCGCTTGCCTGGCTCCCCCAAATAGTCTCAAACTCTAGGCGCATCTCAGCACAACTCACCCAAACGTCCCACTCCGATCCAAATAAACAAAGCAGTGATTCTATGAACCAGCAGCTCATTGTCGGCTTCGGCGAAGCACTCGTCGATGTACTCCCCTCGGGTGAAGTCGTCGGAGGCGCACCGTTGAACTTCGCCTTCCGCGCCGCCGAAATGGGTGCACTCGCCAACTGCCGAGCCGCCCTCGTCACGCGAATTGGTGCAGATGATCGGGGTGAAGTCATTCTGTCCCAATTGAACGGCACACGACTCGACACCGCCCACGTTCAAGTCGACTCGCAGCTGCAAACCGGCTACGTCGCAGTCACTTTAGCAGCTGGACAACCAAGTTACGTTATCGCCGACGATGTGGCTTGGGATGCGATTCGGTGGGATGACGCGCTCGCCGACCTGGCCCATCAAACCGCCACCCTCTGCTTTGGAACCTTGGTCCAACGGCATGCTACTTCACGCTTGAGTTTAGAAAGATTCTTGGACGTGGCCCAATCGGCCAACAAAATCTTGGATATCAATTTCCGCAAACCACTCCCCAACATCGACGTCGTCGAATTCAGCCTCCAGGCGGCGGATGTTCTCAAGTGCAACGAAGAGGAGTTGCTGCAACTGGCCGAATGGCTGCGGTTGGACACCCGCGACTCGGCCAGTAAGATTGCCGCCGAATTGCAAAACCGCTTCGAATTGAAAGCGATTTTCTGGACACGCGGCGCGGAGGGCTGCTGTTGGCAAGATGGCGAGTCGAGCATTACCACCACCGTACCGAGACTGGTTGCCGAACCGCACTCCGACACCGTCGGCGCCGGAGATGCCGCTGCCGCAGCCCTTGCGGTGGGAATGACCGTCGGCTGGTCGCCTGAACAAATCGTAAGTATCGCCAATCTATGTGGCGCCTACGCCGCAACTCGCCGTGGCCCCACCGTTCCGCTGGATGAGCAAACGCTGGCGGCTATTCGGAGCATCGCATCCACTTCGACCCACGATTGATTTGTGGTTCGCAGGGCGATCTGCCATAATGCGCGGACCTTGAACAGCCATCTCCCCTGACGGATTCAACCGCAACTCTTTTTGGAGGTTTGTCATGCGAACTGATTTTGCACGACCCATGCTTCGTTCTCTGCTCGCACTCATGCTCTGCGCCACCCCCGCACTGGCCGCCGATGACGGCCTCAAGCCGGGCACACCCGACTTGAAGCATGCTGGCGCATTGGCCTTCACCCCCAACGGTGTGCTGCTTGTCGGCGATTCTAAAAATGCTGCGGTGTTCGCCATCGCCACCAAAGACACCAACTCCCCCGCAGCTACAGAAATCAACATCGCTGGGATCAATCAGAAGATTGCGGCCATGATCGGTAGCTCACAAGAAGAGACACTCATCAATGACATGGCAGTGAACCCGAAGAGTGGCAACATTTACCTTTCGGTTTCTCGCGGTCGTGGACCCGACGCAACCCCGATCCTTTTTAAAGTGGATGCCAAAAGCGATATCACCGAGGTATCGCTCGAAGATGTCCCGTTCGCAAAAGCCAGCTTTGAAAATGCTCCTGAGTCGGGTACCGATCGCCGCGGTCAAAACCCGCGCATGAGCGCCATCACCGACATCCAATTTAACGCTGGGAAGGTCATCGTCGCGGGCTTGTCTAACGAAGAATTTGCTTCGAAACTCCGTGTCTTCAACTATCCATTCGATGGCACCGAATCGTCGACCAGCATCGAAGTTTATCACGGAGCTCACGGCGCTTTGGAAACACGCTCCCCCGTTCGCACTTTTATCACCTACGAAAATACGGTGCTGGCCGCTTACACCTGCACACCACTGGTCACCATCCCCGTCGATGAACTCACCGGCGATAAGATTCGGGGAAAGACCATCGCTGAACTCGGCAACCGCAACACGCCACTGGACATGATCATCTACACCCAAGGTGACCAAGATTACTTGCTGATGGCCAACACGGCGCGTGGTGTCATGAAACTGAAGCTGGACAAAGCCCAAATGGAAGCCGCCGAATCCATCAGTACCCGCATCGAAGATACCGCCGGTGTGCCCTACGAATCGCTCCCTCAATTCGAAAACGTCGTCCAACTCGACAAACTCAATGATTCGCAGGCAGTGATTCTAGTCGCGAGTTCCACCAACAGTTTCGACCTCAAGACCATCGCCCTACCGTAGTGGATCTTGCTAAAGATCCAGCTCACACGTAGTGGATCTTGCTAAAGATCCCGGGTTGCCGTAGTGGATCTTGCTAAAGATCCCAACAACATAGGATCTTTAGCAAGATCC
>JBGSHW010000190.1:0-7994 GCA_041751975.1 Pirellulaceae bacterium | reverse complement strand
CTGGGTTGGCGTTTGCGCCCTGGTCGGCTTGGCCTTTCTCAGTCGCGGAGTTCGTTCCGGGGTGGGCGAAGCCGGGGACTCGCTGCGGCGGATTGGCAAGTACGTATTGTCGCAGGTGCAAGCCAGTGGTTTCCTATCTGCTACGGGTGAGACAAGTCATGGCCCGATGTACGACCATGGCTTCGGCACGTTGTTCTTGGCCGAGTTGTTTGGCACCGATCGAACTCTCGATGTGCGTCCCAAGCTGGCATCGGCCGTGCGATTGATTGTCAACACGCAGAATGACCAAGGGGGATGGCGCTACAATCCCAAACCGGACGAAGCCGATTTATCGGTAACGGTGTGCCAAATGATGGCGCTCCGAGCTGCTAGAAATGCAGGCATTGGCGTTCCGAAAGAGACGATTGATCGGGCGGTGAACTATGTGCGTCGCAGCCAAAATGCAGATGGCGGGTTCATGTACCTCGTGACGGGTGGCGAAAGCCGCTTTCCGCTCACGGCCGCCGCCGTCGTCGCCCTCCACAGTGCAGGCATTTATAGCGGAGCGGAAATCGATTCCGCCATCGGCTATCTGGACTCGAATGCGGGCGCCAACAATTCGCTCGAACGCAATCCGTTCTTTTACTATGCCCATTACTATTCGGTTCAAGCCTACGGGCAACAGCGGGGCGAGGCCTGGGACAAGTGGTACCGAGGGCTCAAACGCACTCTGCTCATCCTTCGCAACCCGCAAGGAGGCTGGTTTGACTTCAATAGTATAGAATACGGTACTGCAATGGCCTGTATGATCCTCAACATGCCACGGACGGTGCTTCCCATCTTTCAACGATAAATGGAATAGGCTGCCCCCATGCACAAGCCGCTTGTACTCTGCGCGTTGTTGGCCATGGCCCTCTGCCCCGCGTTGGTTAAAGGGCAACAAGCATTCGAACTGACCGCCCCGCAACTGGGCGCACGATCTGAAGCGGTTGTGTCGGACGAGCGTTTGCAGGTCACCAGTGCCACGGGCAGTGTCAGCACCTATCGCCGCGAGCCTCGCTTTGATTCCAACGACGGAGCGTGGCTGGGTTACTACGATCGTGCCGCCAATCAAGTCTTGCGGTGGCCCCTTGCCAACAGTGGCAACATGCAGATCGGTTCCGTTCGGGGAACAGCCGTTGAATATCGCACGAGTCAAATGACCATCCGCCCCCTCGCACTTCAGCCCGACCGGGGGGTGCAGCGGCCGCTCCTACCATCGCAGTCTGAAGTGCTACCACCCGCCATGCGCGATAACCGCCCAGAAGGTCCCCCGGCGAACCTCCGGCGCAGCGACCTGTTCGACTCGATTTCCAGACGACAGCCTGAGGAACAGGCGGCGGAAATGCTCCAGTTGGTGGCACTCGATCAAGGCAACGCACCTTGGTTGCTCGCCCGTGACGGCGGAAGCGAGCTCCGCGCCGTGCAAGCGGGAGCGGATTCGCAGAATGATTGGTGGGTCGCCCCCGCCGGTGCAGGCTACGTACGACTGGAAACGTACAATCGCGGACGGGTTCAAGCCGTAGGGACCAGCGATGGGCGTTCGCTGCTGCTGCAACCGTTGTCGCAAGACGCACGGCAACTGTGGAAAGTCCACGGTGGTCGCGGGCAACAAAGTTATCTACTCGAAAACGCTTTTTATCCCGGCCGCTGCCTGACCCACCTGGGCAATGGACAACTCGTTTTGCAATCGATCAACTTCGGAGCACCGCAGATGTGGGTTCCCATCATCGCACCGGTTGTTCCGAATTTCGATCCATTTTGGCGGTCGGTCAGTCGCGAAGTGCACGTCAACACGGGGCTTCCGCCGGCGCAAATTGAATTGGTGAATTCGCACCGCTACGCTTTGCTCGTCCTGTTGGGCGATACGCGTCTGGGAAACGCGTTTGAAACGATCCGCATTGAACCGAACAGCAGCGCGGTGGTGTCCCTCGACCGCGACCCGGGAGCGACTATTGTCGAGACGGTTGAAATTCGTTCCACGCTCGGAGTCTGGGATCGACAGCAGTTGGTGACCGCCGTACCCGCAGGCGCTTACTATGACATCAGTGTCTACGAAGAGCATCTGCAGTCGATCGCCATCGATCGTACCGGCAAGAGTCCCAATCCGATTGAAGACATCAACTATGTTCCCAAGAGTGTCGGTTGGTTCCCGCTTCCCGGCGGCGCGGAGTTGCCTTCGCGCGGAACCATCGATGTCTATCAGCGGGGCAAGTCGGCGAACAATCCGGGTGCCGTCCGACGACTGGATCCGAAGCAGTTCGATGATCCTCCCGCCGAGCGACCGATCGAGTCGATCTTGCGCGAGTTCCAGTCGGCGCCGCGACGGAGTTTTTAGGTTGAGCCCTCCGTCACTTAACACCGCCAACTCGACGGCTACTCTTGTTGCATCGTTGAGGCCTGGCTTGCCCCGGTTTGTGCTGTGGCTGCTGGTAGCCTGCGGCACCACCGCGCAGAGCCAAGAGTTGCACCTGGGAGCCAGGGTCGAGCCCAAGGCCGATCTGCTTTCGCTGACTTCGGCTGGATGGAAGTTCGCAGAACTCAAGTCACCCATTCCAACTTCGCAGATCGTGCGGCGAGGCACTTGGCCTGGGATTCTCAATCAACAAGCGGTATGGTTGACCGACGGCAGCTGGCTCGTCGGAGAAATTCAGTTCAGTGACGCGGGCACATTAAAGATCGATAGCCATTGGTTGGACATTCCCCCCATCGACCTAGCGAGCGTGCGCGGTATCGTCTTCAACCCACCCGCTTCCTTGTCCAAGTGGCTGGAGTTGCAGCAGCAGATGCTAGCGGCAGAAGGTGGACAGGACCTCGTCTGGTTGCTGAACAAACAACGTGTGGCGGGGGTTATCCGTTGGCCTAATAAAGCTAGCACGATGGAAGAGTTTACGCTCGATGCAGGCGCCCAAGCCACATCGATTGGGCTTGAAAGTGTGGCGGCGATTGCGTTGAGTCCCACGTTGGCCGGGCCGTTGCCAAGCTCGCCCAAACAAACCATTGGACTGAGCGATGGCTCGCTGTTGCGGGTGGATGAAGTGTCGGTGCCAACCGAGCGAACTGTGACTCTACGACTCGTTTCCAACCTGGAGCTCAAAAGCGTTGATCCGCCCGCTGGCTTTGCCTCGGCGGTAAGTTACTTGGCTGGGGTCGTTCCGGGTGTGCAATTCCTCAGCGATCTCCAGCCTGCCAGCTACCGCAACGCTTCGGAAACCAAGCTCGCGTGGGAACTGGGGGTGGACGCCGATCTCACTGGCAAGCCGTTGGTATTCAATCAAGGAGTTGTCTTCAAGGGGCTCTCGCTCCACAGCTCTTCGCAAGTTGCCTATCGCTGGGACGGCTCTGCTGCGCGGTTGCTTTCGCAGGTCGTGTTAGCGCCGGTCAATCCGCAAGCGCATGTTGCACTGGGGAGTGTGAACTGTCAGGTTCTCGTCGCTCGTGGTGGTAAACTGGAAACCGTCCAAGAATTCAAACTGGCCCGTCCGGCGGCACAACCACAAGACCCGCAGCAGAAGCCAGTCAACGCTCAGCACACCGTTGACGTCGATCTGACGGGTGCTCAGCTGCTGGTCCTAATTGTTGAGCAAGGGGATTTTGGCCAGTATGGCGATCACGTCTTCTGGCTCGACGCACGCATCGCACGATAAGGGGGTCAGGGTCAGGCCTTGTGTTCGGTGTCCGCCACGAAAAGGACTTGGTATCCCCCAAGAATTCTCCTTGGACCTGCATCCCGACCAGGAAAAATAATTAAGGCCACTCCTCCATCTTTCGACTCCCACCTTTCGTCAGCCGTCTTTCTTCAACCCGTGCACGCGGGTTGCTTTGAACGTCCCAATGCACGAGGGAAGCAATGCTAGTATAAAACGATACGGCCTGAACACCGAACACAAGGCCTGACCCCAACGTAGGTTTATTCGTCGGTGACGCAACCTTCGGAGGCGCTTTTGACGTTCTTGATGTATTTATACAACGTGCCGCGTGTAGCCTTGAGCGGTGGAGCTTGCCAGGCCGCACGTCGTCGCTCGAGTTCGATGTCGGTGACGTCCATATCCAGCCGATTGGTGTTGGCATCGATGGTTACTTGATCACCATCTTGCACCAGGGCGATCGGTCCGCCGACTTGAGCTTCGGGGGTAATGTGCCCGACAATAAAGCCGTGGGAACCACCTGAAAAACGGCCGTCGGTGAGCAAGGCGACGTCTTTGCCGAGGCCCGCGCCCATGATGGCCGAGGTGGGAGTCAACATTTCGGGCATCCCCGGTCCTCCTTGCGGCCCTTCGTAGCGGATGACGATCACATCCCCTTTGCCAATCTTCTTTTGCTCGAGCGCGGCCAGCATAAGTTCTTCGCTGTCGAAGCACTTGGCGGTTCCGCTAAACACCAGCCCTTCCTTGCCGGTAATCTTGGCCACCGCCCCTTCGGGCGCTAAATTGCCGCGCAAGATTTGGATGTGCCCGGTGGCTTTGATCGGATTCTCCACCGGCTGAATGATCGTTTGTCCCGCTTTGAGTGACGGAAGCGCGTCGAGGTTTTCGCCGAGTGTTTTACCGGTCACGGTCATGCAGTCACCAGTGAGATAACCCTTTTCGAGCAAGTACTTCATGGCCGCTGGCGTACCACCGATCGAGTGCAGATCCTCTTGAACAAACTTGCCGCTCGGCTTGAGGTCGGCGATGAACGGCACCCGGTCGCTAACGGCTTGTACGTCGTCGATGGTCAAGTTTAGGCCGACGCTACGCGACATCGCAATCAGGTGCAACACGGCATTGGTCGATCCACCGAGCGCAATGACTACGACCAAGGCATTTTCAAAGGCTGCTCGGGTCATGATATCGCGGGGTTTGATATCGTGCTCCAGCAGATGCAAAATCGCCGCGCCGGCCCGATGGCACTCGTCGATCTTGGCTGGATCCTCAGCCGGTATCGACGCGCTGTAGGGCAGACTCATTCCCAATGCTTCGATGGCGGAGGCCATGGTATTGGCGGTGTACATGCCACCGCAGGCACCCGCCCCTGGACAAGAACGCCGGACGATCTCTTCGCGCTCTTCGTCACTGATCTCACCCGCCAAATACTGACCGTAGCACTGGAAGGCCGAGACGATGTCCAGCGACTTCCCATTCCACTTGCCTGGACGAATGGTGCCACCATAAACCATCAAAGCGGGACGATTGAGGCGGCCCATGGCGATCAAGCAACCCGGCATGTTCTTGTCGCAGCCAGGCAAGGCAATGAGCGCGTCGTACCACTGTGCCGCCATGATGGTCTCGATCGAGTCGGCGATCAGATCGCGCGACTGGAGCGAATAGCTCATACCGTCGGTTCCCATCGAGATCCCGTCGCTGACGCCGATCGTATTGAACCGCATCCCCACCATGCCTGCCCGCATGACCCCTTCCTTGACCGCCTCCGAAAGTTTGTTCAAGTGCATGTTGCACGAGTTGCCCTCGTACCACACGCTGCCGATCCCCACCTGCGCCTTGTGCATATCTTCCGGTTTGAGACCGGTGGCGTAGAGCATCGCCTGAGAGGCACCTTGGCTTTTGGGTTGCGTGATGCGGCTGCTGATTTTATTGATTTGTGTCATGTTGTCGTGGGGCTTTACGTGGCGAATGGGGGGGGTTTAAGGCTGGAAGGGGTCTATCAAGGCCCATGCAGAGGCACCAGTCTACTTATCTAGTGCCAGAGTGTGTAGGATGGCTAATCAGGGTGAGCTGAGTATTCCGGCGGCTCACGACTCAAAATGCACTGTCCTGGGCTGAGCATCGCTATGAACCACCGAAACATCGTCTCTCTGCAACGCCATGTCTCCTACTATGTCCTCTACCGGATCTTCTTTTGCGTTACCTGTTGGGCGTTTTCCAATCTGGCTAGCGGCTTAGCGCTGCGGGCCGATGAACCGTCGGCCCTTGAAAGTTCACCTGAAAAAGATTTTACCCAAATTTTCGATGGACGCTCGCTCGACGGCTGGGAAGGCAACCTGGACTATTTTCGGGTCGAGGAAGGTGCCATCGTAGCGGGGCGGTTGGATAAAGAGATTCCGCACAACGAGTTCCTGTGTACGGAGCAAAAGTACTCCGACTTCGAACTCCGCTTCGAAGTCAAACTCAAAGGGACCGGCAACAACGCAGGAGTGCAATTCCGCTCAGCACGCGTGCGCGACAGTTCGGAGGTATCGGGCTATCAGTGCGATGTCGGGGCTGCTTTCGATCGCCCGATTTGGGGAGCTCTGTACGACGAATCGCGACGCAACCGAATGCTGGCCGAAGCCCCTCGCGATGCGTTAGGGGACTGGATCAAAACCGATGACTGGAATGAACTGCGCGTCGTGGCTCGGGGGGAGCAGATTCAGATTTATCTGAACGGTCATCAGACGGTAGACTATCAAGAAAAAGAGTCTGACATCGCGCGCACCGGCATCATCGGCTTGCAAATCCACTCCGGGCCTCCCACCGAAGCTTGGTATCGCAATATCCGCATAAAAGTCCTCGATAAGAATCCATAGTCCATGCATCAACGGTTTGTCTACTTTGACCTCGGTAATGTCCTCGTCAACTTCGATCATGAGATCGGCGTTTCGCAACTGGCTGCGTTGGCGAAGTGCTCCTCGGAGACGGTCCGCGCCACCGTCTTCGACTCCGACCTGCAAACGCGTTTCGAGACCGGTTTAATCACCGGCAGCGAATTCACGGCCGAAGTGAATCAGCAGCTGGGAACTCAACTGGCTACGGCGGATGTGATGGAAGCCATCAGCGCGATCTTTGAACCCAATACGCCGATCCTGGCAGCGCTCGAACGGGTCCAGCGAGCAGGAGTGCCGATGGGAGTCCTGTCGAACACCTGTGATGCCCATTGGTATTGGCTCAAGGCGAAGCAATGGCCCATGTTGGGCGAGTGGTTCAACCATGCCATCTTGAGCTACGAAGTGCGGAGCATGAAACCGCACGGTGGCATTTACGAAGCGAGCGAGCGGCAAGCTGGCTGCGCAGGCCCGGCGATTTTCTTCACGGATGACCGCGCCGATAACATCGCCGCTGCGGCCGAGCGTGGCTGGGTGACCCACTGTTATGCCCATTATCGAACCGCCGTCCCTCCTGCTGAAGCGGTCAACGAATTATTGCAAAGTCTCGATCGCTGGCTGACCACTTCCTCTGTTGAGTTATCCTCCGTTTAAACGCCTCTTTAGAGCGACATCATGTCCACCGCCCCGCTCCGCGTCACTCCCGATGTTCCCAATCGCCCCGTTGCCGTGATCGACATCGGCGCGACCAGCATCCGCATGGCGATTGCGGAAATCGATGAGAGCGGTCAAGTCCACCCGCTGGAGAGCTTGTCGCAGGCGGTTACGTTGGGCAAGGACACCTTTACACAACGTCGCATCAAGAAAACCTCCATCGAAGACTGCGTGCGGGTCCTTAAGAGCTACCGCCGACTACTGCTCGAATACGGAATCACCCGCCCCGACCAAATGCGAGTGGTGGCCACCAGTGCGGTCCGCGAAGCGATCAACCGGCTGGCGTTTCTCGACCGCGTGTACATCGCCACTGGCATGGAGATCGAGCCGCTGGATGAGGCCGAGGTGAATCGGATTACCTACATGGGTATCCAACCCCAACTGCAGGCCGATCCGCGACTGGCCTCCAGCCGTTCGGTGGTGGTCGAGGTCGGGGGTGGCAGCACCGAAGTGTTGGTGGTTCAGTCGGGCAATGTCCTTTTCTCCCACACCTATCGCTTGGGTTCGCTGCGATTGCTGGAGCAGTTGGAGAAATTCGACGCTCCACCGGCCAAGCAGCGGGCCATCATGGAAAACCAAATCTTGCGCATCGTGGCGCAGATTCGCGAGCACGTCGGTGGTGACATGCCGCTGGATATGATTGCCAGCGGCGGTGACATGCGATTTGCCGTGGGGCACTTGATCGAAAGCTGGGACCCGTCCGAGTTGGCTTACCTGTCGGTCGAAGACCTCAACGCCTTCA
>JBGSHW010000189.1:0-31940 GCA_041751975.1 Pirellulaceae bacterium | reverse complement strand
TGCCCTTACAAATATCCAAACCCCATCCAACTTACAAACCTCGCAGCTTAAACTCGTCCATGCTTAACATCCCCCAACCAAAAACTTTTCAATACACATCGGACACTAGCTTCGAAAATGCGACTAAACCTAAGCGCTAGCCGCTGGCAAAGTGTGAGCGGCAAGGCGCTAGCCGCCGGTAAAGTGTGAGCGGCAAGGCGCTAGCCGCCGGTAAAGTGTGAGCGGCAAGGCGCTAGCCGCTGGCAAGATTACATCAACAACATTTGACATAGAAACGTTAACGCGACGCGACCACGGGAGGGCGACGCTCCCGCGGAGCCTTTAACGGGCCGCAACCCAACGCCCACAAGCAAGAGGCCGTACTCGCTTGGCTTGAGGACGTTAGTTTGCTTGTGGGACGTTACGACGTAGAGCAAAAAACTTGGCATGCGCCTCACCCGCGCGCGCCGCAAAATTACAGTTAACCACCAATCATCTCGGCAAGCGTTGCGCGATGCCGAGCCACTTAGACCAATCAACCACACAGCAACTCGGGGAGCTAGGTGTCACGGGGTGATACTTAGGAGTTGCGAGAAACCCGGAGGCCGATCATGCAGGTATGCAGACAAGCACAGTACAACAGACTTCGCCGGTTAGGTGGGGCATTTGCGAGAACGCGCTCCGGATTCACGCTGGTCGAAGTTCTGATCGTGATCGCCATCATTGGCGTGTTGGTGGGATTATTGATTCCCGCCGTAAACATGGCTCGGCGGAGTGTTCAGCAAACTGCCATTGCCTTTGAAGTCGAGGCCTTGGCCAACGCCGTTGAGCAGTACAAGAACAAGTACGGCGACTACCCACCGGATGGATCCAACGGGCGGACATTTCAGAATCACCTTCGGAAGGCGTTTCCAAATATTGCGCAATCTGAAATTGACATCCTGGGAGCGATGTTTAGCGGTCGTCCTGTGTCAAACGCCGCAGTCACGGGCAGTGTGATGGACCCGCCTGAGGCACTGGTGTTTTTCCTGGGGGGATTCAGCAACGATCCTCAATTCCCATTTTCGGGGCCAGGAGGACCTTTGTTTTTGACGAATGCCAGTGGAGTTCAGGTGAAGTCAGATGCTGGGGCAAACATTCAAGTGGTTCAGTACAACGCGGATCGCTCGAATGCATTTTTTGAGTTCAAGCCGCAGCAACTTTCCATTCACCAACTTCAGCTAGCAAACAGCTTAATTACTGAGTCAAACGACGAGCTGGCGCTGTTTGGAGCTCTCAACGATGTGATGCCTGTTTATTATTCAGGAGGCACGCGGCGTGCTCCCTTCGTCTATTTCGATAGCCGGTCGTACAGGGTCAGCGTGTACGCGCCAACGCAGATAGATTCGGGTGCGGTACGCCCATACAAGTCAAACCAAATGAACACCACGACCGCATCGAATCCGCTCGAATCAATTCGCTTTATGAACGAACGAGCGTTTCAGATTGTATCAGCTGGCTTGGACGATGCTTATGGAGGTCGCCTCGATCGGTTCTATATATTTCCGACCGGGGAATGGCTGAACGCAGCAACGGGCGCCCGAGGCGATTCTTCCGGGTACATTTCCGAGGCGCAACTCCCCAGCACGCAACTTGACAATGCCACCAACTTTTCTGAAGGCATTCTCGGTAACTCCCTTCCATAACACTTTTGAACCACAAAGGCACCCCTCAGGCTTTCCTGAAAGCCTGAGGCGGCGAACCGCACAGACGATTACTCGTCAAATACCACCACCCAACAATCGCACTGCCTGAAGCCTGAAGCCTGCCTTTTGGCATAGCGATTGCGTAATAAGTTTAGAACAACCCGCTCAGCACGCATTTATGTCTCAGCTTGAGAATCTAGTATCAACCTGAGGCGCGCATCCTGATTGGTTTGCGAGTCTTCGGTCGACGCCGAATGAGGGTCCAGATGAAAACAACCAACATACAACTATTTAAAGCCAAGCCGAGTCGCGGTCAGCCGCCGCGTCTGCGTCCGAGCTTTACGCTCGTCGAGTTGTTGATTGCCATTTCGATTATTGGCATCATGACGGGCATGATCATGTTTGCCTTGTTAGGTGCCCAGACCGACGCCCGCGTCGCCCGCACCCGCGGTACGATTCAGAAGCTAAACGATATCGTCCTCCAGCAGTGGGAAGAGTATCGCTACAAACCTGTCGATGTGCGTTTACCGGAATTTGCGAAGACGCCAATACCTGGCACGAACCCACCACGTTATCCGATGTCGCCGCGTGAAATAGCTCGGCTACGCATGTTGGTCTTGCGCGACACGATGCGCATGGAAATGCCCGATCGCATCACGGACATGCTTTATCACCCCTCGCAGTTCACTGTTGCGTACCTGAACGGAGGTGTTGAGTCCGCAGTAAGGTTGCCGCGGGCTTTGCCGCCGCGCTTCGGTTTGCTGTATGACTCATTGAGGAGCACCATCGGTATGCTGCGGGCCCAAGGGCATCCGCAATGGGCCGGTTTGACATTGAACGCACTACCAGCAGTCAACCCCTTCCCGCCTGGAGAAGCAGTCGATCGTTTTAGCGCGCAGGGTGACGAGGACTGGCACGATGCGGTTCAGAGCAGCGAATTGTTATACCTGCTGGTCTCCTCGTCGCAGTATGCGGGTTCCTCCGCACTGGAGTTCTTTCGCGCAAGTGAGGTAGGCGATCCCGATGGGGACGGCCTATTGGAGTTCATTGATGCTTGGGGCAGGCCAATCAGTTGGATTCGCTGGCCAGCCGGCTATCCCGGCGATTTGGTGCGTTACGCCGAAGACGATGCGATGGATCCGCTCAAAACCGACTGGCGCTATCGCAATAATGTGCCCGCGGAGTGGCATCCGAAAACTCTGGTTCCACTGATACTCTCGTCCGGGCCGGACGAGGAATACGGTGTGACCTTCGATTTTTACATCCAGGGCTCAACACCACCGATTGCCTATGCCACGATGTTTTGGCCGGATAGTGGGTTGCCGTTCCCATCCGCTGTGACGCATCATCAGGGGGGGGCCTATTTCTACGTCGATCCGTTTTTCACGAACGGCAGGGCAGCGCCGGATGGTTTCAACCAAATCGGTAGCATTCCGCCGGCTGCGGTGGAACTAGCTGTCGACAACATTACCAATCACG
Organism: Pirellulaceae bacterium; assembly: GCA_041751975.1. Lineage (GTDB taxonomy): Bacteria > Planctomycetota > Planctomycetia > Pirellulales > Pirellulaceae > Aureliella. Next base: position 28,797 of record JBGSHW010000189.1, on the reverse strand, counting down.
ACATCCTCTTGGAGCCGTAAGCATGCGAAACCGTAAACACGGACCTGCACCGGCACTTCGATGCGGTGTGACACTTATTGAGTTATTGATCGTGATGGGGATCCTGACCATCCTAGCGACCATCTCGCTGGGCACGGTGAAAGGTCTCTTGAAGGACCAGAAGATTTCGCAAGCCGCGCGGCTGGTCGAGCAGTACATGGAGTCGGCGCGCGTGCGGGCGTTGGTCAGTGGGCGTCCAGTAGCTGTGTTTATTGATCGTGTTGGATTAACGGGTGACTTAAGTACCGGCGCTGCAGTTTCCGCAAACTTCACAGCGACTCGATTAAGCATTGGGGAAGTTTTCCCCGCGTACGCAGGGGACACAATCGGAACACGCGGACGACTGGAAGATTTTAATGGGGATGGACATGCGGACCGAATAGTCTTCAACTCGATTGATGTAATTTCTGGCTTCGGCACAAGTGGAACGAATGGTTTTATCCAGCCCAATGACACAATCGAATTCGAAGGCTACGACGGTCGGTTTGCCATACAGACTCCTTCAATTAGCGGAGTCCAAATGGTTGTACCCTTCGCGAACCCTCCCCTTAACCGCTGGACCCCCGACTCGTTACCTGTGAATACAAATCATCTTCCGCAAGTTGGCTTTAGAGTCTTCAGACGGCCGACAAAGTCACTTGTCGGAGCGATCACTTTGCCGCGGGGAACCTGTATCGATCTGTCAGCTTCTGGGCTTGGACCGCGTTCTGCTGGCGGCGGAGAGTTGACGGCGGTTTCTCCATTTAGTTTAACTCCGAACGCTGCAGCATCGACCGCCCCCGGCGGTATTGGGCCACAATCGCCAGCTAGTTACAGTCGCATCGCGATTATGTTTTCCGGAGAAGGACGCCTGGCGAGTGTCCTGACTGAAACCAGACTGGCACCTCTGCCGGCAACTGTGACTGTCAGTCCTGCCAGCCAGATACTGTATCTCATGGTAGGCAGGACAGACCAAGTAGTACCCGGCAACACGGCGAATCTAGCACAGTTGACACAATCTCTGCTGACACGCAGTCCGGAGGGCGATGCCGATCCCGTGCGTTCCAACCTACTCGATAGTGCCAATATTTGGATCACGTGCAATCCCTTTACCGGTGAACTGAAGTCGGCACCCGTCGCAGAGGTCAGTGATGCTGATCTTGCCGGTGGTACGCCCGGTGAGGTGGTGAGAGCTGCAAGAGCTTTGGCGATCGCAGGAATGAGAGAGCAATGATGAAGACCCTTTGCCTGCGGGAAAACAACTTGAATCAAAAATCGCTAGCGCAGCGGGTGCCCAGTCATCGCACGGGTGCCACAATCCTGGAGGTGATGTTCGCCATTTTCGTGGTGATGGTTGGGCTCTTGGGGATCGCTTCCATCCTGCCCCTGGCTGCACGCAATGCCAGCGACAGCAATGCTCATAACAATGCCCAGGCCCTGGGACAACGTTGGTTTCAAAATTTTTCGACGTTTCGCTTGAATGAACCCAATGCCTTTACGACGTCGCAATTGGGCTACGACTGGGTCTGGTTTAATGGAACTGCCTCTCAACGCTATTCGAAGAGCTATGGCGGGGTTGGCCCGACGACGAGTGCTTGGATCAATCAATCGATCTGCATCGATCCGATTTTCTTTACGGAACCCGACGTGCGGCCGTTAAACGGCGGTGGTGTTGTTCCCTATCAGACTGCGGTGTTCCCTTATTATGCCGACAACTACAATCCCATAACGGATGCATTAAATCCATCTGACCCTTTATTGCGTCAACCGCGCATGCTGCGTGTGACACTTGGGCAGATGAATCCTGTTTCGCGCAAGTTGATTGAGGATGTGTTTGTATCACCTGATGACATCGCCGCTTCCGCCGACGAGACAGACAAGACGCTGCCAGCCTTTCGGCTGTGGGCTTCGGCCAATTCTGGCATCACGAAAGGCTTGGTGAGTGGCCAATATTCCTGGCTGGCAACGTTGGCGCCTGTTGAGCCAGTAGCCAACGTCGTTCTCGCCGAATTACCGCGTGATTACTTGTTATCGCTCGTCGTCATGAATCGCAGGGATCGGCAGTTTGTGGTCGATGCAGGCGATGGAAGTAGGCCGCTTGGTGAAAGACTGGTAGCAGTAGTATCGCTCTCTGGCAATTTCCAGAATGGAACGGGTGGTCGCATCCGAATCAGTGCACACGGTGCCAGTTCAACGAGCGACACGGTGCGTGTTGGAGACTGGATCATGCTTGGCACCAATCGTTTGCGTGACCCCGTTGATAACACAAGGTTCTTTGCAAAATTTCGTTGGTATCGCATTATCGGCCTGAGCCAAGAGAGTCAGCGCGTGGGGGATGAAGATAATTTTGTCTGGTCGCGCGACTTAGTGCTTGAAGGTCCCGATTTTGAGTTCGGCAATCCGGTGCAGGGGACGTTGATGAGTGGTGTGGTAACGGTGGTCGAGCGCAATATAAGTATCAAATAAAGTTTGCCAAGGCTCCACCAATCTCAACGTGGGGCGTCCGTGAACTTTCACAAATAGAAACACAAAGCAGTGCCAACTGTTGCATCGTGGTGGGGCGTGGTTGGCTTAGATAGAGGACGGTTCTTTAACCGAAACGTGACGTGATGAAACTCAATGCAACAACTCGCCGCCCAGGTTTGATCCTACTGGTCGTGCTCGGCATGTTAGCTCTCTTCAGCCTGCTCGCGATCACCTACGTACTCTTCTCCGGACACTCCCGCTCTGCCAGCGTAGCGCTAGCCCGCAGCGAAATCCGTGGGAATAAAAGCGCACGCCCGCTCTACGATGAAGCCATCATGCAACTCATCCGCGGTACCCGAGATCCGCGTTCGTCACTATATGGTCATGACTTGCTGGGGGACGTGTATGGCTATCTTGAAACACTGCAACAGCCTACTGTTTCGGTGAGGAATTATCGGTATCTTCCGAATGGGGCTGCCGCTCCGATGAGCTACGTTGCCTCGTCTCAGGACAGTTGGCAGCGTCCAGTGATTTTGGGAGGTCATTTTCTCCGAATTCCACTCGACCCCGGTGGTTCATACGTGCTACCCGCTCTGCTGCCACCTGAAAACGATGCGCTCACCGGAGCGATCGTCACGTTTCCACCTGGAGAAGGCCCGTTGGGAGGGAACTCATTCCGCGTGGTGCGTTACATCGGGCAGCAAGAGGGGCCATTTGATACTAGTGACGCACTTATTCGCTTGGCGCAAAGTTACTCCATAACCATCGACTTGGCGGATACGGATCTCAGTCAAACCTATGCGCAGATTGATCCGCTCAGCCTGAGGTCAACGTCGATGACGTTAGGCGAATGGGCTGCTATGCTGGCTAATGGTGCTAATGGTGTTGCCACGACGGAGGGCGTGCACTTGTGCTACCGGAGTGTGCAGGCTGACGTGCTCTCTCAAGGCTACCGCTTGTTTTTCAACGCAACTCCACTGAATAGCCATGGTTATGGAGTATTTAACGACGGAACTTCCCAAATTCATAATGTTGCGGGAACGCCGACGCTTTCAATGCCTGTTGGCCTTCAAACTCGCATCCAGGACTTTGCGGGTCTTCAGAGCCGCGGTGAAGGTACGCTCATGGGTGGTCCAATCATTCGCGGCGATTCGGATGAACCGTACGACGCCGCAGATTTCAACAATATGTTCCTGTCGCATCGCCGCGCGGGAGCTACGCGCTCTGAGGAGATTATTCCCAGTTTCCATCGAGCTGCGTTAATCAACTACATCGTCAACTGGAGAAACCCGCTTGATTACACCGAGGCGGAGTTTCTCGATACGCTTCGCAGAATCCAGTTGGTCATGGGACGTCCACTTTCAATCAATATTCGAACACCATCAGGGCCACCGGATTCGTATTACTTGCAGCGCCTGAATCCGGCAGGTTCTTCGTTCTCGCACCCGAGTTTCACAGGAAGTAATAATGGAGCGGTAACCCAGTTGTCTTTTACTATCGACAACAACTGGTCAACCGATTGGCCGTCGATTGGCTACCCCCAGTTCGTGCAGTGGTTGAACTTCTTGACCACCGGTCCATGGGATGTCGACAACGATGGCGACGGAGTGATGGATAGCTTGTGGGTTGATATCGGAATGCCGCTCCAAACATCGGCAGACGGTAAGTTGTTGAAAGCGCTCGTGGCCTACTATGTGGAAGATCTCGACAGCAAGTTGGACATCAATGCGACCGGTAATATCGCGCAAGCCAACTACGGTGATGTTCCCTATTCCCAAGTCACCACCATCCACTCCTCGACGGGGCCAGGACAACACATGCCTCAAGGCGTTGGTTATGGACCTGCGGAGATTTCCTTTCGACATCTTTTTGCAAAAGCAAATTTGAACTGGAGCGGATTCATTCCGGAAACGGCCTATCGGGCGACCATGATTAGCCGTTATCGGCGCAATCCAACGGAGAACACAGAAATTTCGCCCGGTGGCAGCGGCGATGATCCGCTTAGTATTCTGAGGATGCGTGAACACCCCTTGATCTTGGACCCGGCGAACGGTTGGCGGCGCGCACAATTCAGCCATGGCGCTTTGCCCGGACTACCTGTTTCTGTAACGGGTCGTACTGCTCATACATTAGACCGTCTGGGCAACATCATCCTGTCGACTCCTGACGTCCTTCAGCAGGGTTTGATCCATTACGAAAGTCCCTATGAATCAAATTTAGTAACGGCCCGGCATCATGATAGTCCGTTCACGTTGGCAGAATGGGAGCGGATCTATCGGGTAGCTGACAGCGATAGCCGCGCGTTACCGAACCGCTTGCAGGAGCGGTTTGGCGAATCCGAGCAAACTTTGGCTAGCAGCACGTTGCGCCAAGAAATAACCCCCGTATCGCGTCATTTGCGGGCACCTAAGCTCACCATGCGCAGTCAAACACCTCTAGACGATCAACGGCCAACGAGCTTTTACGGATTGGTGAATTCAATTCGCCAACTGAAAAATGAACCGATCATCCCCTACCGACAATTCACGCAGTTGTTTCCACTTGAGTTTTCAAGGGGCTTACCGCTCAACTTAAACCGCCCTTTTGGAAACGGAGTCGATGACTACGACCCAACGATGCGACGGGAGGATTCTTCGGTGCTTGGACTTGGTGAAATTGATGATCCATGGGAACTCGCCAATATTACACAACGATCGTTGTATGTGAACAATGCGAAAGAAGTAGTTGGCAATGTGGATGAAGATTATCTTGGTTCGGTAGCTCTAGGCAATCGTTGGGAAGTTCCAGGTGCATTACCGGTACCACCCGAGTACCGCGGCAACGAGACGCGACAACTTTTCGCTCGGCACCTTTATTGCTTGGCGCAGTTAATAGTTCCGGAGAACTACGTTTTCCCGAATATGGATCGCGACTACTACCGCGACCACCTGACCGATCCTTCGGATAGGCAAGCGATTCGGGCGAGAACTCTCGCACAATGGGCGGTGAATATCGTCGATTTCCGCGATTCCGATGCGACCATGACTCGCTTTCCTTACGACTCCAATCCGTTCGACAACAACTTTGAATGGAATCCGGACAGCGTTGTCTGGGGCCTTGAGCAACCCGAATTGTTGCTTACCGAATCGTTGGCCTTCCATGACCTGCGAGTTCGCAACCGCTCGACGGATCCTAATGTCCTGGAACTTGAGCAATATCGGATTCCGCAAGGTTCATTGTTTCTGGAACTTTACTGTCCTAGAACCACGACGGTTGTATCGTCCAATCAGAATCAGGGTGTCCCGACCAGCTTGTATAGCAACGCAGGAGCGGACGTGGTTCTGGACCTGTCTAGACTGACACCCCCGATTACTAATGATGAAGATGATCCCGATTTTCATCGGCGCTATCCAGTATGGAGAGTCTACATGACTGGACCGGTATCTCGTCGCCCGAATGAGCCACTCTTAAAGACGCCGGATGAACGACTTCGTGCCGATCCGATGGATCCCGCAGTCACGGATGATGACGACCGCGTCTGGCGGAACGATTTGACTTACCAGTTACCAAAGTCCAACATGCGGCCGGCGGACAATCTTAACAACATTATTGGTACCAGTGGTCTTCGTTTTGACCATACGGTTTCGGATCAAGCTCTCACAGATGTAGACATGAACACCGATGATGCCCGAGTGGTAGTTTTTGCAAATCTCTTGGATGAACAGAAGTTGTTTACTCCTGGTGTACAAGCTTCTGGGCAGGTGTATGACAATCCCGATAACCCACCGGCGACACCGCTTCAACTACACGGAAACCAGTACTTGGTAGTCGGCCCCAGAAGGACAACTTATCTTGGCTCGCGGGTTGAGGCCACCGCAGATCCGAACAACTTACTTAACAGACCTAATTTCCACCGTATTGAACTAGACACGAGCACTGGTGACAATTGGGTTGACATCTTTAAGGCGACTGACGAGACCTTCGACCCGACAGACGCAACAGATGGAACCCGTAGAACAACCATGCGTCCATACGTCACCATGATCGCTGAAGCGGAGGCGGAATGGACAGATGTAGGCATCAATGTGTCGGAGAGACCAGCGCAAGCCTACTATTTAGAACCAGATATCTCGGCCAACGCCTTAAATACTCAACCAGATCCATTGACCGGAGCGCTTGGATTTGCAGACCTGCCAAATGATTCCTATGCTTCAAGTCCGGCGCCTTTCGATAATGGCAGCACGGGAGTTTTTCGCTTTTGGGACTTCCCCGCTAACCCAGCTCAGGGTAGCACTGGTAATGGAGAAGTAGAGCTTGTCCCCGAAAATTCAACTGACGGCGTCGTAAGGCCAGGAACTATGCTGGATTGGTCCACCGCCTATCTTCAGCGACTAGCCGACCCGAACAAACCGTGGGATGCGACATTCAATCCTTACATCACGGTCGATTGGATCCCAATTGACTTGACGGTGTTCAGTGGCGAAGAGAATCATCAGGACCTTCGCGTTATGACTAACACTAACGCAGGTGGTCGCATGGCGCTGGGATCGCGGCAAAAGGCAGGGCAACCTGCCGATGCTACGACACTCGTATTTGATGCTTCGGCGGATGGAATACGGGGCCAAACTTTTTATTCGGCGCTGACTGCCCCGCCAGCTTTTTCCCAGCCTCGCGTTCCACCCGTGCCAGATCCGCACCCACCCATTCTTCAATTTGAAATCCCAATAGACGAAGGCCGTGCAATTTCTTTCCGACCAACCCCTGTTGACGGTGGTGCTCCAGGATCTCGCATGTCTTTCTCGACATTGGGTTTTTTAAATTCAACGTTTAATTTGGCGGCGGAGAGTAATCCATTAATCAATGGTTTCTTTGCGATACCTCCAGAGTATCTTGGAGCCCCGGGACATCCTGGACGTCCGGAAGACCCACCAAATCCTGTAACCACCCCTGGACATGCACGGCGTGAGGGCAATTGGCGTCCTGATTCTCTGTTTTGGACCAACCGTGAGTTCATCAATCCGTTAGAACTCGCCTACGTGCCGTTAAGTAGCCCGGGTCAGCTCATGCATGAGTTTTCGGCGACAAGTGTTGGCACCGATTTTTACGGCGAAACTACAAACGCTTACCCGTACGCTCACTTGATGAACTTCTTCCAGGCTGTTCCAAACCTTGACCGCAATGCGCCGCTTGCGATGTTGATGGACTTGATGGAGACTCCGTCGCCATGGAATGATGCCTACAAGCTGGAACCGCCAGCAACTTTTGCATTCACGGGCGTAATGCCTAGTGATGCTAACTACTCGATTTTAGCATCACAAGATGCGTTATTTGGAACGTTGCGCGCCCCTTACAACACCGTTGCAAGAAACGTCGAACCCGGTCGAGTTAACCTCAACACCATCCCTGAGGCATCGCCAAGCCTGCCAGCAGGTTCGAATTTAGACTCTGGACTGCATATATTAAAAGGACTTTGGTCCAACACGCTGCATCCCGACGCCAGAGTTTTGCTCTCTGACCCAATTAGCATCGAAACTTGGCGGCTACTTCAACTAAGCCGACGTGGCTTTACGCCCGCGAATGGCCCTTACTATAATCCCCCTACGGCCTCGCCAATATTCAACGCGAATTATCCCACTCAGTTTGCCGGTGTTTTCAAGCCGATAACTGAGGCGGGAATGGTTCCTACGGCCCCAAATCGCCCGAGTCTAGTCGACGCAGTTTCAAGGTTGAATCCGATCCAAGTGACGCTCATGCGAGGTGGTCCCGCAGGGGATCCCGCGCAATTCCTCCTGCCAAGCGTTCCCCTGTTTTCCGATAACTTCCAAGCCGGCGTTCCCAAACATGTATTTGCGGACTTGAATCGGATCACGCGTTTGGGCAACCTGACGACCGATCGCTCGAATGCTTTCGCAGTTTACCTGACCATCGGACTGTTTGAATACGATCCGGACACTCAATCGATCGGAATGGAGTATGGTGCCGACAGCGGAACCACCGATCGGGCGAAAGCTTTCTACGTGATCGATCGATCGGTGCCAGTTGGATACCGCGTTGGCGAAGATCAAAATGTAGACAAAACGATCCTCTTGCGACGCAATCTGAAGAATTAGGATCTACGTCGTGCCTAGTGTGAACGATACAGGCGGGATTGGCGCAGCCAAGAACGCCTGTATTCCCTGCGGAGGAGACGTCGCGTCGCCAAGGTGACGTACCGGTCGCAGCGACAAAACCTTAGAATGACGGGCTCGGTCATCTCAGCTCGCTGCTCTAAGGATTCGCTCTTTTGTCGCTTGATGTTTCCGCTATTCTGGGGCCAAATGGGCTGATCGCGCAGCGATTGAAACATTACGAGCACCGACAACAACAACTCGATATGGCAGACGCCGTCTCACAGGCTTTGCACTCCAACCGTCACCTGATCGCCGAAGCTGGAACCGGCGTCGGTAAAAGCTTCGCCTACCTCGTCCCAGCCATCCTGCACGCTACCGCCGATCAATGCGAAGCCCCACGTAAAACAACTGCGAACCCTTCTCAAAGCAACACGGGCCAAAACAACTCAGGCCAAAGTAACTCGGGCCGAAGTAACTCAGCTAAAGGCAACTCGGGTGATCCACAACCGGGCGATGGCGGCGCGCTGGACGACGAGGCTTGGTACGAACGGGAACTGCGACAAGCTCAAGCTGCTCACGCCGCGCGTGCCAAAGACTCCGAACCGCAATCGAAGTCCAAACCCGGCGAACCACGCAGCCGGCGGATCGTGGTCAGTACCCATACGATCAGCCTCCAGGAACAACTGATCGAAAAGGATCTGCCTCTCCTCAATAGCGTCATCCCCCGGGAATTCACCAGCGTCTTGGTCAAAGGACGGAGCAATTACCTGAGCCTCCGCCGCTACGACATCGCTCTCGGACGAGCGACCAACATGCTCAACGAAACCGAGTTCACTCAACTCGATCAACTTCGCAAATGGCTCCCCGAAACGTCCGACGGTTCGCTCAGTAGCCTCCCCTTTCGACCGCTGGGCTCAGTCTGGGATGAAGTGGCCAGCGATACCGGCAACTGCCTGGGACGCAAATGCCCGACCTACGATCAATGCTTTTACTATCAAGCTCGGCGACGGATGGAAGGGGCCCAAATCCTGGTCGTCAACCACGCCCTGTTCTTCACCGACTTGGCCCTCCGCCGCGACAACGGCTTTGGGCTGCTCCCCGATTACGATGCGGCCATCCTCGACGAATGCCATACCATCGAGTCGGTCGCCAGCTCGCACTTGGGAATCAAGGTCACCTACGGGCAACTGCAATACACGCTCAATAAACTTTACAATCCCAACACGGGCAAGGGCTTGTTCGTCGCGATGGGGCTCGACCGCTTGACCGAACAAGTCAACAAGGCGCATCTGCTGGCCGATCAACTCATCTTCGATTTGGATGAGTGGATGGGGCGCGACGGCAGCGGCACGCGCCGCGTCCGCGAGCCACACATTGCTCCGAATCCGCTCAGCCCCGCCCTGCTCGAACTGGCCGGTCGACTGACCCAGCTGGCTGGCTTGGCCGAAGATCCCTCGCGCCGCCAAGAATTGACGGGGGCAGCCAAACGTTTGGAAGCACTGGCCAACAGCACGCGCGCTTGGCTCGAACAAAGCGACGATGAATCGGTCTACTGGCTCGAACGGACCATCAGCCGCCGCGGTGATATGCGGATGGAAATGCATGCCGCCCCGATCGATATCTCCGGTCGCATGCGCGAGATGCTGTTCCAACAAGTCCCCAGTGTGATCATGGCCAGCGCCACCGTCTCGACCGGTCGCGAAGGTGGTTTCGAGTTCTTTCAATCGCGGGTCGGAGCCACCGGCAGCTTGACCACCAAGCTCGGCAGTCCCTTTAATTTCCGCAAACAGGCCGAGATCATCGTGGTCGATAGCTTGCCCGATCCATCCGCTCAGCGCGACGCCTACGAAGCCGCGTTGCCCGACATGATCAAGCGTTATTTGACCCGCACCGATGGACATGCCTTTGTGCTGTTCACCAGCTACGGCTTGCTGCGGGCGACCGCCTCCAAGCTGCAGCGGTGGTTCGCCGAACAAAACATGACGTTGTACAGTCAAGCCGATGGGACGCCGCGCGGGCAATTGCTCGAACAATTCAAGCAGAATCCGCACGGTGCCTTGTTTGGAACCGACAGTTTTTGGCAAGGAGTCGACGTGCCCGGTGACGCGTTGAGGAATGTGATCATTACCAAGTTGCCGTTTAGCGTGCCCGACCATCCGCTCCTGGAAGCCCGCTTGGATGCAATTCGCCAGGCCGGCGGCAATCCTTTCCGAGACTATCAGATTCCCGAAGCGGTGATCAAGTTGCGTCAGGGTTTTGGGCGGTTGATCCGCACCGCCACTGACAGCGGGATCGTGGTCATTCTCGACTCACGGATTCGCACCAAGTACTACGGTCGGCAATTCTTGGCTGCCTTACCCGACTGCCGCATCACGCACGAGTGACCGAGTGTGCCAAGCGAGAATCATTCCCAGGTGCACCCATCCTAGCAACATTCGCCCCGTTTTTTGCCGGCCCATGCGTGCTCGCCCCCCTTCGAACGCTTAAGATAGGAGCAGGGGGGCAGGCTAAAGATATGAGATATGAGATTTCCGACCTGAAACCTGAGACCTGAAACCTGAGAGAGGGCGACGCGCACACGGGAGGGCGCCGCTCCTGCGGAGCCTTTACGGGGCCGCCACCTCCCGTCCACAAGCAATCCTTCGCAAGCAAGCGTCCACAAGCAAGCGTCCACAAGCAAGGGACAATGCGCGTTTGGCTTGTGGACGTTAGGCGGTAGCCCCACAAATAAGCTCGGCAGGAGCCTCGCCCTCCCGCACCACCTTACACCTTACACCTTACACCTTACACCTTACACCTTACACCTTAAGCCTTAAGCCTTAAGCCTTAAGCCTTAAGCCTTACACTAGGTCACACAGCATGTATTACAAACTGGTATTGCAGAATCACGTAGATGGTTTGGTTGGCAAGCAATGGACATTTCGTCCACCGGCGGTGGTGGGTCGCGATCCCAAGTGCGACGTTTGTTTTGAGCACGATTCGATCAGTCGTCAGCATTGCCAGTTTTCGCTTAATGGTGAAGAAGCGTTGGTGATTAAGGATCTTGAGTCGATGAATGGAATCTACATCGACGGCTCTCGCGTGCACCATGCTGTTTTGATGCCTCATCAGACGTTGCAGATCGGTGCTTTGATTGTGCAAGTTGAGTTCACTGACGAGGAGCCCGCGGCCACCCGTCCCAAGCCCAAGGGAAGTGTCTACAGCACCCAGCCCATGCAGACCTTGCGTCCCACCCCCCCGGTGCACACGCCTGCTTCATCTTCGTCTGAGAGCAAACCATGGTGGCGGCGTCTGTTTGAATAAAGTTCGCGTCCCAAGTGGCTGCGCCTGATTTTTGCGTCGCCCCTATTCGGTTCAGCATCTCTCCGCCCGTCTGAACCGCACATGCTCCACAACGCGCCCAGGTTGACGACTGCTAACGTTGACAACTGAGCTGCTGGCGGCAGTTGATGTGTTTGCCGAATCCAGTTGATTTTTGCAAGTGGATTGTGCTGCAAGTCAAAGCCATGCGAGCAAGCCTCAACTTCTCGGGATTCTTGTGGTAATCCTCATATTTAGGTCTTAGTGCAACCCCCATCGCGATATCCAGCGGGGGGCTCGGCGCCCGCACGGATTGTTCTTGAGAAGAAAGCCGCAAATTTTGGAAAATTTTTTGGTTTCTCGGTCACACATTCTCATTTTTCGCAAGTAGTCGGGTAGCCCGATTCAATGCGGGCTTTGCAAGTCCCGAAATTTATCTGTTCGAACTGGATGGCGATGGGTCCAGTGGCGGGGCGCGGGTCTAGCGATTTGCGGGAGTTTTGAACGACCAAAGTCCTTTGTGACTGCTTTAAGTTGAGATGGTATCGATGAAGCGCAACAAGCAAAAATCAGTTTCCGTGCGTCGGTACGATCCGAGCACACGGCGTCGCCTGCTGGGACTGGAATCGCTCGAAAGCCGTCGCCTGCTTGCGACAATCACCTGGACCGGAGCGGCAGGCACGTTTGACTGGGGAACGGCCGGGAACTGGAGCAGCGATACGAACACGGCGGCTGTGCCGACCGCCGTCAACGACGTGATCATTCCGTCACTTGCCGGTAGCCAGACGATCACCATTGCCAGCGGAACTCGGGCGGCTAGAACGATCCAGGTTGGCGGCGATGAGAAGCTGCGAATTACGGGCGGTACGCTAACCGTCAGTGGGGCCAGCACAGTACTTTCCGGTACTGGTAACCTCGAAGTCGCCGGTGGGGCATTAACACTGACTGGAAGCAACTGGGCGAACACTTCCACACTCGTTCTCAGTTCCGGCACGCTGAACCTTGGCGGTAGCTTGACTCAGACCAGTTTAGGTGCGTTCAACCGCAGCGGTGGCACGGTTAATCTTAATGGTAATGTCGAGGGCAATTTAGCCTTGGGCGGTTCGACAGGGTCTTGGAATTTTGGTGGATCGGGGCAATTGAGAAACGGCACAATAACTGTAGACCCGAGTGTTGAGTTTCAATCATCGGGTTTCTATACGTTTGACAATGTCACGATCGCCGCCGGGTCGGCTGTGAAAGTGGCCAGTGGTTCTGCGCGCTTAACAATCGTCAACGGCTTGACGGTGGATGGTCGTTTGCTCTTGGGCGATACGGCTAACTTTGGACAACTTCTGTCCAATCCTCTGAGTGGAAATGGCAGTCAGACAATCGGTGGTACGGGACGGATCGAGTTCAATCATCTAGGGAATGTTATCAATTCGAGTTTTAACTCTTTTACTGGCGCAACCGGCGGGATGCTGGTGATTGGGTCTGGCATCACCTTGGCTGGCCAGGATCCGGCAGCGACAAACGAACGCATTCGCTTTGAGGGTAATGGTACATTCGAGTTACAAGGTATGCTCGAAGTTGATGGTGCGACGGCATCGATCGACATAGAACCAACCGGAGCTAGCAGTCTGTTCACCAATACTGGCACGATTCGTTCGACCTTAGGAACGCTCAATATACGTCCCACTTCTTTCATCAATGGCACCGACGGAGAAGTCATAACGAGCGGCGGCAGTTTTCTCATTGGTGGTGATGCAACACAGAACCGCACTTGGACCAATCAAGGTCTGATCCAGGTGACGGACACGACGGTCTCGCTGGGCGGAAATTTTACTCAATACGCGATGGGGATTAAGTCGCCTGTGTCTGGACAAGGAACGTTCAATCGAACCGGTGGCACAGTCACGTTGGTTGGAAATCTCACGGGCCCTCTGGCGCTGAATCCTGATACGGGCACCTGGAGGTATGGAGGAAGTGGCACACTGAGAGATTCAACGCTGACCGTTGATTCGAGTGTCGATTTTCAATCATCGGGTTTCTATACGTTTGACAATGTCACGATCGCCGCCGGGTCGGCTGTGAAAGTGGCGAGTGGTACTGCGCGCTTAACAATCGTCAACGGCTTGACGGTGGATGGTCGTTTGCTCTTAGGCGATACGGCTAACTTTGGACTACTTCTGTCCAATCGTACGAGTGGCAATGGCAGCCAGTTGATAGGTGGTACTGGACGAATCGAGTTCAATCATCAAGGCAATGTCATCAATTCGAGTTTCGCGAATCCAGCGACCGGCGGGACGTTGGTGATTGGGTCTGGCATCACCTTGGCTGGTCAGGATCCGGCAGCGACAAACGAACGCATTTGGTTTAATGGTAATGGTTCGATCCTATTTCAGGGGACGTTGGAAGTCTCTGGCCCTGCGGCTCGCGCTGACATTACAGCCACCCGTTTTGAAAACCAGGGAACGCTGCGAGCTGCGAATGCGGCGGTGATTGATGTACGATCAACGACGTTCGTGAACTTCACCGATGTAACCAATCTGGGCAACAATCGCTTTGGAGTGACGTTGCGGGATGGAGCTTACGAAGTAGACGGCGGGACGATTCGCTTATTCCAAGGAACGAATGCGGCTCACTCATTTGTGGTAAAGAAACTAGAAGCAGAGCTGATTCTTGCAGGGACTATGCCGAGAGTCTTCGGTCACACGACTAATACCACCAGCGCAATTGCCGAGCTGTCGGAGATTGGAGCGGCAGGGCACTTGCAACTGCGCAACGGTGTCTTTTATGGACCGGCAGGGGAGGTGATTGTGCGCGGCGAGGTGGATGTGGACGCGACAAGCCAATTTGGGCTGGCTCCGTTAGCGCCGATCACCACCGCAGGCTTACAGAGCCATTTCGCAGCAAACGGCAATTATGGGAACAACGTTGCAGAAGCAATAATCGCCGAACGTCGCCCTCAACCGATCGACGGTAAGGAATTCGACCCAGGTGTCGAAGGGCAAGGCTTCTTCTTTGACGCCGTCAACGATCACGTTACCATTCCTGCGGTTGCTGCGCTGAACAATCCAGACTTGACCGTCTCAGCTTGGTACAAACTGGATCAATTGCTACAGGGACCCAGAGTTCTATTCGGTAAGACGATCGGCAACGGCACCCTCAATTCGTACGCTGTGTGGCTCAATGGGGACTCCATCAACTATGGAATTGGAAATCAGTTTGGTTTTGATTGGCAAAGTGTCGCGCTTGTTCGTCAAGTAAGCAGATTGAACCATGTGGCTCTGACGTTCGAGACGTTCGATGATGATGCGAATCTCGTACAGTTGTATCACAATGGTTCGTTGCTGCATTCTTTCACTACGACACGATCGATATTCTACGATGACGATCGACCCCATGTGCTGGGCGCCGATATCGAAACCGGCAATCCTGCTTACTTCTTCCGCGGAGTGATCGATGAGGTCCGGCATTATGATCGCGCGCTGTCAGCGTCTGAGATTTTTGATATCGCCGCCGATACGCCTCTAGTCGCCACCACCATCCGACATGTCGACGGTGAGGTGCGCGTTGGTGGCTCGCTGGCAAGTTATGACCAGTATCTGCTGGAAGGTGGAACGCTGTTTGGCGTTGGAACCTTACCTACAAACCTGAATCAGCTCGGTGGTACGCTGGCTCCTGGGAATTCTCCAGGCTGTATGGAGATTGATGGCGATTACAACTTGGCGGCAGCGGGCACGCTGCAAATCGAAATCGATGGGCCAACGGTGTGTACGCAGTATGACCGGTTGCAAGTCAATGGCAATGTAACCGTGGCGGGTACGCTGGATGTAGTGCTCGATCCGACCTACAGCCCGGTCGTCGGTGAAAAATTCTTAGTGCTAGAAAATGACCAAAGTGATGCTATCGATGGTGAGTTTCTATTTGCTGATAACCCACTCCGCGAACGCCAAGTATTTATAGTCAACGGGGATCAACTATTTCGTATCAGCTACATCGGTGGCGATGGCAATGATGTGGAACTGGAATTCCTCGGCAAAGGGGCCTTGGTCAGTAACACCGACGACTCAGGTCCCGGTTCGCTACGACAAGCAGTCGATGATGCGAACGCATCTCCTGGTCATGATCTGATTGCGTTTGCGATTGACGATGCATTGCAAGTCAATGGACGTTACTTAATCGAGAGCACGGGGCTGGATGTTACCGATGCAACCACCATCAACGCAACGACTCAGTATGATTTTTCCGGTGTTCCGGTGGTTGAGCTGCGCGACCAACTAGGAAACAGCGCGATAGGCCTGGCGTTTTCTTTGGGGTTCGTGCGCGGTAGTGAAGTGCGAGGATTGTCGATGACCGGCTGGGCGACCGGCATTTTAATTAACTACGAAGACGTTTTGATTGCTGGAAACTATTTCGGCATCGCGCTTGATGGTTCCACCGGTGGTGGAAATGGTGTCGGTATCGAAGTTGCCTACGTGAACGACCCAGCGGTGCGCATCGGTGGAACAGCAAGCAGCGAAAGAAACGTCATTGCGAACTCTACCTTCGCCGGCATCTATATATTGGCCAATGGTGTCATTATTGAAGGGAATTATATCGGCACCGATCCAACCGGATTTCTCCCACGACCCAACCAGCGAGGGATTTACATTGAGCGAACCTTTCTTCAACCAACCGACGATAACACCATCGGCGGTTCCGTCACCGGCGCAGGTAATCTGATCAGCGGTAACACGCTCGCGGGCATCGAGATCGATGCCAATGGTTTCTTCGTATCCGGTAACATCGTTGAAGGCAACTGGATTGGACTCGACGCATCCGGCAACGCTGCATTGCCGAATGGCGATGGTGTGGTGCTTGTCGATTCGGGTGCGGCTAACGTCTTTGCCAATGTGATTAGCGGAAATAGTGGATCGGGAGTGGTAATCGACGGGGCGAGTGACAATCGCATCGCCAGAAATACGATTGGCTTGAACGTCGCTGGCAACGCCAAGGTTCCCAACGTATTCGCTGGGGTGGAGATTAGAAACGGTAGTTCTTCGAATACGATTGGCGGAGTAAATGACGAGGATACCACTTATCGCAATATCATCAGCGGAAATGGTGTCTATGGGGTCTACATTTTGCAAACCAGCGGCAACGCCGTGTTGGGCAACTACTTAGGGCTCGATGCCTTGGGCGAAATTGCGCTCGCAAATGGAAGCGTCGCAATTCAGCTTGACAATGCATCATTCACAACAATCGGCAAAGAACATCCCGACGGTGCGTACAGCCCAAATCGTATTGTTGGTTCCAATGGGGGAACGACTGGTATCGACATCAGCCAGTCGACGAACACCTACGTGCAGTCGAACTACTTTGGCTTGAGCGCCACCAACCAACCACTCGGCTATTTCGGGAACGCGATCTCCCTGTCCGACTCCGACAATAACTTTATCGGTGCAGCTGGCCCCGGGGCGAATGTGATCGGACAATACTCGTCGCAGGGAATCGTTGTGGGCAATGGTTCAGACGGAAATGCCATTGCTGGTAACTACGTTGGCGTGACTCCAGACGGACTGTCACCTCTTTTCACCGAATCGCATTCGAACTACGGAATCGCGATTTTGAATTCGTCGAGCAATGAAGTACGCGAGAACTTGATCGGTGGCAACTTTACGGGAGTCTTTGTCACCGGAACGCAAGCGGGAACACCTTCGAGCGATAACTCAATTGTTGGCAACCGCATCGGTCTGACCGCAAACGGCCTTGGAACCATCGGCAATGCGTTCGGCGTCGTTGTGGGCGGAGCGACCAACACGCTCATCGGTGGCGTCGGACCCGGCGAGGCCAATACGATCTCTGGCAATGGAATCGGTGTGTCCGTCTATGCTTCCAGCATCGACACGCTTATCTCTGGCAACCGTGTTGGTCTGGATGGAACACCTTCGGGAACCGCGGTGGGAAATCAGTTTCATGGAATCGAGTTGATCGATAGCATCGGCTCGATTGCCAACGACAACGAAGTCGTTGGCAGTGGCGATACGGGTATTCGTGTCGTTGGAACCAACGCGGTGCTGCGGCGGAATCTAGTATACGGTTCGCTCGCTTCGATCACTACCGATACCGCGCCGGGAAGCATTGTGATCACTCAGGCACGCGTGGATGGCTTTGTTCTAGGACGCGTCGAAGGTGCAACGCCGCTGACGACCTTCGAAGTCGAATTCTTCGCAGCCGATGAGAGTGGGCAGGCACAAGAGTTTGTGGGTAGTAGCGCGATCGTCACCGATGAAAACGGCCAAGCCGAGTTCGAAGCCTCTGGACTAGGGGATCTCCCTCCGGCGCGCTTCCTGACCGCGACGATTCGAGGAGCCCGAACCGAGGGTAGCAGCGATATCAGCACCTCAGAATTGGCGGCGGGCGTAAAGCCTCAATTGGCTCTGATCCGCGGCCTTCCCTCGCGCAGTCCTGAAGGGACGCCGATCAGTTTGAAGGCTTTTGCCATCCAGGGAACCGTCGCGGGTTTTGCCGTAACCGGTTACGTGTGGCAGATCGATAAAGGTGTAGCAAGCTACGCGACGGGCGAAGAAGCTGGGATTCAGTTCGCTCCCGATGACGAAGGGACCTACACGGTCAGACTGACGCTGGTCCTGACCAACGCGCTCGGTGAACGCAGGTTCGAAGAACTGGGACCGCACACGATCAACGTCTTCAATGTCGCCCCGGTTCCGCAGTTCAAGATCAGCGTCGATTCGCTTGGTGCGGGACAGCCATCCGTAGTGGAACTGGTCAGCAACAGCAGTGACGCGGGGCAATTGGACCAGTTGCTGTACTCTTGGGTCGTGCGGCAAGGGCGGCCCGACGGTCCGCTGGTCTTCCAGCAAACTCCATCGGCAGATGCAGCCACGGTCAGCTTTGAAGTTACCGCCGGCGGCAACTACTTTGCCACGTTAACCGTCAACGACCAAGACGGCGGCCTGGCGTTGCTCACTCGCCAGTTCACTGCCAATGGACTGCCGCAAGCAGTTGAGATCATTGCCCCGTCGACCGGTAGCGAAGGTCAAACGGTCAGGGCTCGAGCACCCGAAGAGATTTTGCAGCGGGCTGAAGAGTTCAACTTCCAATGGCACGTCATCAAGAATCCCGTGCAGGTGGGTCCACAGGAGAGCTTTTCTCCTCCTGAGACCTCCGCAGGTGTCATCGATTTTATTCCCGATGACGATGGAATCTATCGCGTGCTGCTAACGCTTAGCCTGCGCGATGGTTCGGCGGCTCTGCCAGAAGTAGAGCATGATATCGAAGTCACCAATGCCAGCCCGGTGGTCGCAATCGAAGGGGGGAGTCTGGCTGCGCCGCTCAACCAGCCAATCGACCTGACAGCCATTATCACTGACCCTGGTACGGCGGACGATCATCAAGTTCAGTGGACTGTGCTCCGCAATGGCGCGGAGTTTGCTAGCGGGAGCAGCGACTTTGCGGACACGGATAAGCAGTTCAGCTTCACTCCCGATCGAGGTGGTGTGTACACCGTATCCGCTACAGCGGTGGACGACGATTTCGACGCAGCCACAGGTGTGGGGCGCGGAGTTGGGCAACGGGTCTTTTACGTCAGCCAAGCGGCTATCCCCATCGCAGTCATCTCGCCGGCGGGGCCGTTCACCGAAGGAGACAACTATGTGTTTGAATCGACCATCGATCTTCCAGCGGGGGTGACTGCGGACAGTTATCAATGGCAAGCGTTTAACGCTCGGGGGCAAGTCGTTGCGTCGGATAGTAGTACATTGACTGCAGGTGACATAGTACCTGAGTTTCAGTTCCAGCCGCCGCAAGGTGAAGAGTATTTGATTGCGCTCGAAGTGATCTTCTCCGACGGTCGCACCGGTCGAGGTTTATCGGAACTGCTTACTGCGGTGGGACGCGCACCTGAACTGGATCCATTGCAGATCGTGTCGCCGATCGGCGCGGTCCGCGAGGGGGATGCGGTGGTGGTGCGGGCTTCTGCCTTGGATGCCGGTGAGCCGATCGGCTTGCGGTACACCTGGGAGATTAAACGCCCTGGCGCTGGCGAATTTTCAGCGATCGCCAGTCGGGCGACACGACCTTCGGACTTGCTGTTCACTCCCACCAATCAAGGTGTCCACGAAGTGCGGGTGACGGTGACCGATAGCCAGGGCTTGACCGCCACAGAAACGTTGATCGAGAATGTGGCCAACGTGGCGCCCACAGTACGATTATCGATCGCATCGCAAGTGGGCGCGAGCATTGTCTTCGAAGCGATTGGCGACGACGTCGGGGCAGAGGATCTGCCGCTGTTGACCTATCAGTGGAGCTTGGATGGAGTGAACTTCACGGCAGCATCGTCGAGCAACCAATTCCCGACGACATTGGGCGCGCTAGGAACGGTGCTTGCCGTGCGAGTCAACGACGATCAAACCAGCACGACGGTTAGGTCTTATCTACTGCAAGGCTCGGCGAGCGACGATGTGTTTACGATCGGTTCCACTCAAGCCCAAGCTGCCGTTAGTGCCGGTGCGAGCCAGCTGGTGTATCTCGCCTTAGCTGGCGACGACCGCATTACCGTAGATGCGAGTGTCAACACGTATCCCAGCTTGACGATCGTCGTGTTTGGTGGGGATGGTCGCGATCAGTTGAACGCCTCAGCTGCAACCGTAAATGTGATCCTGGATGGTGGCGACGGAGATGACGTTTTGCTTGGTGGCGATGGCGATGACATTTTGATTGCTGGACCGGGTAATAACGTGTTATTTGGTGGCCCTGTCGATATCAACAACGTTCCAATTGGCGGTGGCAACAACCTGTTCATCGGTGGTGGCAATGACACCATGACTGGAGGGATCGGAGATGACACCTATGTCGTTCACTTCAGCGAAGTAGTGATTAACGACGTGGAGGGTGGCTTTAACACGGTGGATCTGTCGAGGATTGCCGGAGCGGTTGACAGCAACCATGTAACACAAGGAGTGACGCTCGAATTGCTCGAATTGGATGATGAGACCAACGGCGTTCCGCAAATCGTATTTCCGACCACTTCCAATAACAGCACGTTGGCTTTAAAAGGTTCGTTCGCTCGGCTGATCGGCAGCCCCTTCAACGACACGATTACCGCTGGGGTTGCGGGAACAGAGATTCGGGGAGGGGCCGGCAACGACGTCTTGATCGCTAGGGCCAGCGGCGTGACGCTCAGCGGTGGCGATGGCGATGATACGCTCGTGCTGTCGGGTGGCAGCGGAACGATTCTGGGTGGAGCTGGCAATGACACGCTGATTGGGACGCTGGGGGCAGGATTGAGCGTGCTGGATTTGGGGGATGGCGACGATACGCTTGAAATTACTGGACCTTCCACTGGCACGTTACCGACCGTGCAGATCTCGGCCGGGGATGGCCAGAACAGCATTACAGCCAGTCGCATTCAAGGGAAAATCTTCGCCTACACGGGTGGCCTAGTCGGTACGACCACCGAGTTTGGCGCTCAGCGTCCGAGCAGCTTTACCAGTGTCGTCGTCAACAACTCGAGCGACATCGGAATTTTTGGTAGCGCGCGAGGTTCGACGCTGAGCGTGAGCAACAGTCAGGATGTTTCGATCTTCGGTGGAGGCAACGACTCGATCGCGTTGATCGATGTGACGCGCGCCACCTTGGAAGGTTCCCTGTTCGGCTCGGCCGCCCCCAACACGCTGTCACTCACCGTGAGCAATTCGAGCGACATCGGAATCTTCGGCTCGACGCGAGTGGGGCAGAGTCTATCCGTCACGGTCTCAAATTCAGAGGACATCGAGATTTTTGGCTCGCGCGCGAACAACAGGTTGACAGTGCAGAACAGTGAGGATGTGAGCATCTTTGGAGTGACGGAAGGAAGTGTCGAACTGGGGAGCGAACTGCAAGTGGGTGCCACCCGCGCGGCTATTCACATTTCCGATTTCGGTTCGGCCAATCCAACCAACCCACTGACATTGTTGGTCAGCAATTCGGAGGACATCGAGATCTTTGGGTCGTCGCGGCCATCGCCGACCTCTGCACGAATCAACGCCACGGTTTCCAACTCCAGTGACATTGGCATCTTTGGCTCGGCGGCCGGTAATGATCGTCTAACGGTGCTTAACAGCCAGGATATCTCCATTTTTGGCATGCGCGATGGTGAGATTCAGTTCGGTCCAACCACGGGCCTGGGAGCTGGTGTTGCGGGGGCGATCATCACGCTGGATGAATTTGGTTCGGCAGCGCCCAATACGGGTACCTTGGCGATCACCGTCAACAACTCGCAAGACATCGGAATCTTTGGTAGTGGTTCACCCAACACGGCCCGCATGAACGCGACGGTGAACAACTCGGCAGATATCGGTATCTTTGGTTCGGCAGCCGGTGGAACTCTAACGGTAGCCAACAGTCAGGATATTGCGATCTATGGCCAGGCAAGTGAACAGGTCTGGCTGGAAGGGGTGATCCGTGGTGACATCTTTACCGAAGTGTTTGGTACGGCGCGTCCCAGCGGACCTTTGTCCATAACGGTTTCAGGCAATAGTAGCGATATCGGGATCTTTGGAAGTGCTTCGCGTCGCGCGAGTGTGACGGTCTCCAACAGCAGCGATGTGCAGATCTTCGGTGGCGTGGCGAGCGAGGAAGTCCTCGGTGAAACGCTTTACGGCGATGTCGTCAGCTTGGAAGGGGTTACGGGGGCTGTAGTTGCTGCCGGGATCTTTGGCAGCACGGCCCCAGGAGGCGCGCGGGTCATGTCGTTGACCGTTGCAGCGAACAGCAGCGATATCGAAATCTTTGGTAGTCGGCGGGGGACATCTACGATCTCGATCAATTCCTCACAGGATATTGCGATCTTTGGTGGCTACGGCGATGAAGTGACCCTTCAGGACGCCGAGCGCATTCGGGTGGAGGGTGGCGTGTTCGGCGCCGCCCTTCCGAATCGACGGGGTGTTACGGCCACGATCAGTGGCAACAGTTCCGACATCGGCATCTTTGGCAGTTCGGTTGCGGACGAAGTCCATGTGCTGGGGGGATCACGGATCGGTGTCGACCTGCGATCAGGCGACGATGTTGTGTTGATCGATGGAGCAACTCAAGTAGTGGCCATTAACGACGGCGACGACGATTTTATCAAAGTCTTGTCGGGTTCGAACATGCTGTTGTATCTGGGTGCAGGGGATGATCGCGCGGCCATCTACGGCGGCAGTGATATCCGGGTGATTGGTGGAACTGGTAATGACCAGTTCATGGTCGGCAGCCAGGCTGGAGCGCCACCAGAAAACAAGCCGCAGTTGATCGATGTGGATGGTGGCGACGGTGAGGATTACCTGTTGATCCTCGATGGTGATTCCGTCTGGGCTCGGCTTGATGGCGATGCCGACGAAGCCAAAGTGCTTGGAGGTGTCGGTGTTCAGGTCAATTCTGGTGCGGGGAATGATTCGCTCACTCAGTACGGCAGTTTGGGAGTCGGCCTGAGTAGCGCGCTGCAGCCGGGCACGATGCTAGCGATCTTGGATGGAGCGGATGGCGATGACACGCTGGCGGTTCTACCGTTGCTGACCGCTAAGACGCGCGCTGAATTGGGGCTGGCCCACCCTGGAAGTCTTGAGGCAGCGGACCCGTTGGCGGGAATCCCGGCCTGGATGACGATGAGCTCGATGACGATGAGCTCGATGACGATGATATTGCCTGCTGCGCTGGTCGAACCCACGCAGGACACCTTCTCCAGTTCCGTGGCGGCGGTGGGTGGTGATGGCGACGATACGATTTGGCTAAGTGGCAATGCGCGGCTGTTTGGACTCGGCGGCGATGGCAACGATGAGATTCACCTGCTGCGCGGCAGTCGCAGTGTGCTGGCTGGCGGCGATGGTGATGACCGGCTGATACTGCGTTCGCTGGGGGTCGATAACTACGCGTTCGGCGATCGAGGAAATGATACGATCGACGTCTATGGAGGGGTGCGGTTAGGGGTCTTCAGCGAAGAGGGAGATGATCGCATCGAGTTTCATGAGGGCCAACAGAGCTTCGCTCGCTCGGGAATGGGTGAGGATACGTTGATCGTCTACGGTGGCCGCGACCTGATCGTGTCGGGCGAGTTTGGCGATAACAGGCTCGAGGTGGAAGGAGGGGTGAATATCTTAGCTGCCGGTGGCGTAGGGCACGACTACCTGGAAGTCAGCGGTGGCGATCAAGTCGTGCTGCTGGGAGAGAGTGGCTTTGATCATCTGGTGTACGTGAGTGGCAGCGGAGTGGTCTTGTCGGGCGGTGATGGCAATGACGTGCTAGAGGCCTTCGCGCGCGATGCAGATCTTTATGGGGACGACGGCGACGACACGTATCGCATCTATCCAGTAGCCCTTGATTATGCAGGCGATAAGTTTGAATTGCGTTTGCGAGAATTGCAATTCAGCGCCGGTGGCAACATCGAAAAAGAAGCGCGTGGTTCCGATACGCTTGACCTCTCGGCCTTCACCACGGGCGTGGTGTTCGATCTGAACTTGGTAGAACAAATCCAAACACTGTTGAGCGAGTTGGAAATTGAACTGGTGGGTGCTTTTGAAAACATCATTGGCACCTCGGGTGACGACTGGTTGATCGGTAACCAGTTTTCAAATCGCTTGGAGGGTGGTCCGGGGGATGATATTCTCATTGGCAATGAGGGCGACGATATCCTAATCGGTGGTGGCGGCGATGATGTGCTTGACGGCGGCGATGGAGATGATACCTATGTCTTCAGTACCGAGTCTGGAGACTCCCTGGGTAGCGATATCATTTATGAAACCACCGGCGGAGGTGTCGACCTCCTGGACTTTAGCGGTATGCCGGTCGGTATAGATTTCTTGGATTTATCCAGCGATTATCCACAGATCATCGCGGCTGAATTACTGACCTTGACCCTTCACAGCAGCGGTTTCAATACGGATGTTGAGGAAATAGAAGAGGTCATTGGCACGCCGTTCGACGATACGGTCGTTGGCAATTCGCTCGATAACCGCTTCGAATTATTGGGGGGAGACGACTGGGTTGACGGAGGTGGTGGCGAAGATATCTACGCATTCCGCGGGCGGGATTTAGGCTCGATCGTCATCGCCGACCTGCTGGAACCGGGGGAGTCGGGTCTTGCCACTTTGGACTTCGCTGGTTTCGATGCCCCACTGGTACTCGACTTGGCCGTAACCACCCCCCAAGACCTAGGTGGCCAGTTGACGCTGACTCTGGCCAGTGACCTGTCTATTGCCAACGTCGTGGGTACGAGCTTTGATGACAGGATCTTCGGTAACGGACTGGACAACTGGCTGTACGGTGCGGCGGGGAGCGATTACTTGGATGGTCGCGACGGCAATGACACGCTGGTGGCCGATCTCCCTGCCGTGGTCTACTTGGACTTCGATTCAGCTTATGACGCAGAGCGTGGTGATTACTTCTATACCCTGGATGAACCTGAGCAACCCGGTGAGCCGCAACTACTGGGCGAGCGCAGTCTGGTGCAAGCGATCGTTGAGCGATCGTATGCCGGGTTCAATTGGATCATCACGCAGGACCGCGACGAAGCTCGGGAGCTAACTCGCCGTATGGGTCGCAACTTTGTCACGCTGGCTTTCAACCAAGGACGCGGTGGTGGGGTTGCCGGCGATGCGGGTGAGATCGACTTCCGCAATATCAACCGACGACTCACCTCCGAGGTGAATATCAACGCGTTGATGCCGACGATCGAGCAGATGGTGCTTGACAACCTCGAACTGGTCTTCACCGCTGAAAACATCGATCCAAGTCAACTAACCGAAGAAGCGTATGCGGCCTACTACAACGCCGAAAAATCGCGACTGGTCGTAGCCATCACGGGGACGATTGCGGCGCACGAGTTGGGGCACACGGCCGGTTTGCGTCACGCCGATGCGCTCGGTCCGATCGGTAGCGGTTTTTATCCTGACATGGATCTCAGCCGCATGTATCCCGATTACGAGGGAATCTTCCAGGCGTTGGCAGCGCGACACCACATCATGGCCAGTCCCGCTTCGCTGGGTACGACCATCGCGGACGCGGCCGAGTCGACTTACTTTGGAGTGCGAGAATCGGTCAAGCTGGCCTTCAATGAAATCGGACGGAGCGTCCGCGAGCAAGATTTGCAAACGGATGCGGGCGATTCTGCGGGCGACTTTGAGACGCATTCGACGTTCGATTCCGCAGTCGACTTGGGGAGTCTGCACCCGCTCTATGTTCCCAACTTGGCACCCGGCGAAGCTTATGCCTACCACGGACAGCAGTTTGACGTTTCGGCGATCGCGGTGATTGGTGATCTGCAGTACTCCACGGACGTGCAGCGCACCGAAGTCGACTTCTACAAGTTCTCGGGACGCGCGGGCGAGTATGTCAACATCGAATTGATCGCCAACTCACTGCGTCCCGCGCGGGGCGCGGCGTTTGACGGCGAATTGCGATTGTTCGACGCGGACTGGAACGAGCTTGCGTTCAACGACGACGAGTGGGAGGGAACGAAAGACGCGGTGTTGTTCGATGTCAGGTTGCCAGCGACTGGGGAGTATTATCTCGCGGTCGCACTTTCTGAGGAGCCAGCTTTCGAGTCGCGGGCTGGCCGCTACGAGTTGCTGATTTGGCGTTTGCGCTTGCCTGAGTCCGCAGATCTGCCAGTGTCCGTAGATCTGCCTGAGCCCGAAGATCTGCCAGTGTCCGAAGATCCTACGCCGCATGTCGTGGGGGACACGCTCGTTGGTGGCCTTGGCGAAAATGTGTTGATAGGTGCTGCAGCGGACGACCTGTTCCTGGGAACTCACGGAGGCGGCAGCGATACACTCTTTGGACGCGGTGGCCATGACGTCTTGGATGTGCAGGGGCTGGACTATCTGTATGGCCAGTTGGATAGCGTTGAAGAGCTTATCAACGAGAACATTGCGCCCGTTGCGACTCTGCAGGGTATACCCACGGGGCCGCTTGAACCCAATGAAGCGTTCACACTAAGTTTGGTGAATCCGTTCGATCCTTCAGTAGCAGACACAACCGCTGGCTTCCGCTACGCGTTTGCCGTGCTGCGGCAGGATGGTTCGATCTATCTAGGGAGCCTGCCAACCACTTGGGAAGCTGCGAGTACCGACAATCAGCAGCAATTTACGATACCTCAAGCGGGTGATTACAACCTGGTTGCGCGAGTTTTCGACGTCCGCAATGGATACCAAGACTACACCGCGTTCATCGAGGTTGCGGGAAGCCAGAATCAAGCACCCACCGATATCCTGCTGTCGTCAACAACGATTGCCGAAAACCTGCCCGCCGGCAGTGTAGTAGGGGTACTGTCTGCCGTAGATCCAGACGCAGTAGACACCCATACTTTCGAATTCGTCGTTGGTGAAGGTGATGCCGACAATGGGCTTTTCGAAATCGTCGGTCGCGAGTTGCGCGCCACGCTGATGTTTGACTACGAGGCACGCAGCAACTATTCAGTTCGTGTCCAAGTTCGAGATTCGGCCGGTAATACCTTTGCCAAGACGCTGGCAATTGCTGTCGGTAACGCACCCGAGCTCATCGGCTCGATCGTGGTGGGAGATGGAACGGTGCAGCGATCGTTGGTCAAGAAGTTGAGTCTGATGTTTGATACTCAATTGCAGCTGGATGCAGGGGCGTTTGTTGTCCAGCGCCGCGATTTCAACACGGCGAACGTCTTAGTGCCGACTAACATTCCAACTCAAGTAGTCCAGGTCGAGTTGCCGGATGGTCGCTGGCGGGTGGATATTACCTTTGTGTATGCCGGGCTCAACCAGGGAGTCAGGAACGGCTCGTTCGCTCTGCAAGATGGTAACTATCAGTTGCTGATTCAGGGCGATCTGATTGAGGCTGCCAGCAGTGGCATTGCCTTTGACGCCGACGCCGATGGACAGGCGGGTGGAAATCGCACATTCGGAGCTGAGGCGGCCGATAGATTCTATTCGTTCTTTGGCGATATACGCGGATTGCGGGTAGTCGGCGCGATTGAGAACAACGCGCTAAGGAGAACGCTTGGCAAATCGTCGAGCCATCCAGACTTTGATGCCCGTTTCGATTCGGATGGTAACAATTTAATCGACGCCGTCGACAATACCGAACTTCGCAAAAGTCTTCTCAAGAGAGTTTTTAGTTGGAAATGATGATGAAAAATTTACCTCAAATACAACGTAGCATCGGCGGTATGCTCAGCTGGTGTTGTCCTCGTTTGTGGCTCGTTATGCTGGTTTCGGCAGGAGTGTGGGGACAGCCTGCTCAGTTTGCACAGGCGGGTGTTATGCTGCACGTCGACTTTGACCCGCACATGGACGGAATCCAGAGTTCCCTTTCAGTCTTACAGGGGGAGTCATTCACGGCCAATCTAGTCATGGAGTTTAGCGACGATACAAGCGCTGGCTTGGATGCCTATTCATTTAGCGTGGCTTTTGACAACGCCGGCATGTCTTTCGTCATGGCTAAGTCGATTCCAGTCGCTGGGTTTATTGAGTTTCCCCTGCCACCTGAGTTGACAGTGGACTTAAATGCGGTGTCGTCGTTCGCTGCCGATGTTGGGATTGATAATATCGGGCTTGGACCTGCGTTTCCATTTTCGTTGATTGTAGGCACCATTGATTTCCAAGCCGGGACAACGCTTGGTACATTTTACATCACTCCCTATGAGGATCAGGTCTTCGACGGTTTCTTTGACAATGGGTTGGATGCGATTGAGGCGACTTTCAATGCTGGTTCAGTAACGATAACGGGCACAGTCATTCCGGAACCGACTTCGGCAGCCATCATGCTCACGGCGCTGGCCGTCGGAATCGTCCTGTACCGACACCGACGCTTTGTGAGCGGCCAGGCGCTAGCCCTTAGGTTTAGCCACATTTTTTGTAGTACTTTGCTTTTGCGACGTCGTAACCTATGACCATTGGTAGAAGTTCTTTCCAGCCTTCCCAGATCACCTGCCAGCCTGGTTGATGATCGTGTT
>JBGSHW010000188.1:0-19490 GCA_041751975.1 Pirellulaceae bacterium | reverse complement strand
GGCTTCCAGCGTTCGACGGCCCGCGAGACTGCTAGCAAAACCTCTTGGACGACTTCTTGCGCGTCGGCATGTTGCAGTCCTTTTGCGCGGGCCAGTCGGTAGATGAGTGGTTCGTAGATGGCTGCGAATTCGTCCCAAGCGGCCACATCTTCCGTGTCCGGCAAGCGTAGAATCAAGCTTTCGCGGGTATCAGGCACCATGGAGATTCACCAGAGGAGCGGATTTTCAGAGAGTGCGGTTCGAGCAAGCCCATCATAGGCTTGATACGAATAACACACAGCTCCGCTGCGAATCTTTCATGCAACCGGCGAAAAATGTTGGGATTGGCACAGTGACTACCAGCTTCCGGCTACCAACGGCTTGAACCACCAGTCTAGCATGCAGACAGAGGATTAATCGAGATAGCTCGGCCGTTCTTGCAGGTAGCGAAGGCCGACCAGTACTCTCCGTGGGCTACACAGAGATGATCGAAAGGATGCAGTTTTTGAGCCACTCCAACGCCTCCGCTGAGAGGCCACCGCCGACCGCCACTTGCTGCCGGTCGGTTGTGATAAACACCTGTTTGTGAAAGTGGTTGTCTTTCTTGTCCACGACCACGCTTTCGATTTCGGAAGTCATGAGCGTCGTCCCCTCAGTTTCGCCCCAAGGCAGGATGTGGTTGACGCGAATCGTGTTCTCCCCGATCGTAATGCTAGAACTTGAAAAGATATCCCAAAACAGTAAGTTGGCGACGACCAGCCCGAGAATGATCCCCACGATTCCCATAGGTACGTTGTCAGGTATCAAGAATCCTACCAGAATCAACACGGTCGGAATCATCACGGCAATGACACAGCCGATGATTGTCAGGTCACCTCGTGCGTTAATGACTTGGAAGTCGTCCCCCTTCGCCTTAGCCTTTAGGCCACTGGGCGGCGGCTGAGACGGATCGAAGTCTATGTGTATCTTTCCCTCTTTCACAAGATCACGGATCGACTTGTCGAGGTCTTCCACGTTACGTTTGATGAGACTGTTCCCATCCTTCTCCACAGCCGGCAGATTCAGCTTGCGGCAAAAGTCCTCCCAGATCGACCGCACCCCCTGCGCGCAGGCTGACTGATAGAGTTTCAATCTCTTGTTACTGTCGGTGTGATAAAGCTCAACGATGTAGAGTGTATAAGGGCGGGAACCTTTGGTACCTCCATGGGATTCTTCACGGTAGGAAATCCCTTCATACCTATCGATATCCTCCACCCACTGCTTTGAACGGATCAGCGAACGTGCTGCGAACAAGACGCGGTCTTTATCTATGGAGGTTATCGCAACCCTAGTCAACTCGTGCAGTCCAGTCAGGAACAGGACGGTCCCGATAATCATAAAAACAAGGAGAAAGAGGGCGAGCGCGTCGATGTTGCCTTGCAGAAGATTGGCGACCAGAATCCACGTCGGGATACCGCCCCAAACTGCCGAAAACAGCATGACGAAAATCCCTGTGAACTTGGATCCTTTGACGGAGTGCGTGACGGGCAGTTGACCGAGATCAAGTCGAAATTCCCTGCTTTCGTTGATATTTAATGAGATTGTCATGGAGTTATATTCTTTCGGAAAGCTCTACAACTAACCCCCATGAAACCGCGACGGAGTAAGACCTGGATCTTAGCCGGACAGCGTCAGGTTTGTGAGCGGCAAGGCACTAGCCGCCGGTTCTTCCCGTTGCTTTTCATTCATTTATCGGCGGCTAGCGACTTGCCGCTCACATTGTAGAAAACCGAGTAATTATGGTAATTGGATACGAACCTGGCGCTGTCCAGTTAGAAAGTGCCCGCAAGATGTTCTGCACCTCGCCCTCGTGATCAAAGGCACTTTCAGGCTTGCTGGTATAAGCCAAGCACATGCAAGGCAAAAGCAGCGAACGATCCATGTACAACTGCTTAACGTGGTCGCTTGCCAGGATCTTCATCCCGGCGATCGTCGGCGACGGATGATGGCCAGTGAGCCGCCGAGTATGCCAAGTAACATCCCAGTTGAGGGTTCGGGGACGACGGTGAGCGTCAGAGTGATACGACCGCGGGCCGTGGCGGGCACTATGATGTCAGCGCTTTCAGCAGCAATTCCGGTAATGAATTGAACCGTGTAATTCGTGCCCGCCGAGAGAATACCCGCCGGACTACCAGAATAAGTCGACTGGCCAGTCCCCGTGTAATCAATGAACGTTCCATCCGTCTCAAAACCGAAGTCGCGATAGTCATTCCTTGCAGAGTACTCGCTCCCATAGCCGAAAAGTCCAATGGAATTGAGTGGACTGAGTCCGATCATAAAGATAACAGCGTCGTTGGGTGAGCTATCTATCTGCATGTAACCAGACAACTCGTAGTTCATAGGGGTTGTTGGTGTAAAGTTCCAAAAACGGTCGACATAGGCAAAACTCGATGGCCCAGCTTCGCGAGTGAATTGAAAGTCGTGCAATACCGTGGTGACGTTACCGTTTTGAAGGTAACTGACACGCGAGTAGGCCGCGGCTTGTCCCGAAGCCACGTCGTGCTCCAAGATAGTTGGATACGAGTCAATTCGTGTAAAATCTTGAGTTCGCGCGTTTGAAACGCCGTTCCCTCCCGCACCCATGTCCAACCGATCAAATATCACGATGTCTGCGCTGGCCGGACGACCAACGCAGGCAAATAGAGCGAATATCACTAGCAAGACCAAGCGAGCCGTGTCAAAAAATAGGTGAGTTCTCTTTTCGCGCGGTGCATCCCCTGGGGCAACCAAGTGGAGATTGTTTGCCAAATTCTTCTGCGAACAACCGACTTGGCCAGCAGGGGACGCTTGTTCTTCAAAACGATCGATGGTCTTCATGTCTTTCACTCTGAGCAATACGGTGAGGATAAGTGTCAGCGGGTAGCCGATCCGTTTACAGTCCAGCGGTTCCGCCCCCCTCATTCTTAGAATTGCCATCTAAGCTCAGTTGTGACCAAAAAAGATCTAAAAACTTATTTTTTTCGCCGTTACCCCGAATTGTTCCTCGTTGGGCCCCCCGAATATTCACCGCTCACCGCTCCTGGTACACCCTGGCGGGAGCATGACTGGCAGCTACCAACGTTTAGATTGCAGTCATAGTGACTGGACGTTATGCTGCACCTGGGACAAGGCTACACCTGAGCAAATGCCTTAGGATTGCTCAAATACATTGATAGATAGAACGACGAACACGCCCAATCTTATTCGAGGTCAATTATGAACGTGCCGCTCGAGAAACTGCTCGAGACCCAAACAAGCCGTTGGCAGAGCAGTGACGCGTGCAGCATCCCAGAATTGTTGGCGAGTTTCTCGCTGTCCCTTTCGGAACTCAGTAGCAGTGATTTACTTGACCTGGTGTGCAACGAAGCTCGCCTCCGCGAATCGGCTGGCCAACTCCCGACGCTTGAGGAGTACCAGCAACGCTTTCCTCAGATCCAGCGGGAATTGGCAACGCAATGGCAAATCAATGCCTTTCTCGACACCAGCCGGCCAACGCCAGTGCATTCACAGCCGGATGTCTTGCCCACCGACTTCGGACGTTACGAAGTCTTTCGTGAGGTGGGACGGGGGGCGATGGGAATCGTCTACGAAGCCTATGATCGGCAGGTGCGGCGGATCGTAGCCCTCAAGTGCCTGCGCAGCGAGTTTGGCCGAGGTTCAATTGAGTTCGATCGTTTTCAGCATGAAGCGGAGTCGATCGGGCAACTCAATCATCCCAACCTCGTACAAATCTATGACTTCGGCTTCCATAACGATTTGCCCTACATCGTGATGGAATATTGTTCCGGCGGGACGCTGGCAGAGCGATTGTCGGAGCCGATGTTCGCAGCGGAAGCGGTGGACTTGATGATATGCATTGCGTCTTCGGTGGGGGTGGCGCATGCTGCCGGCATCATTCATCGCGATCTTAAGCCCGCCAATATCTTGTTATCACCATCCGACACCGCGCAGCCGCAATATAAGGTGTCCGATTTCGGCTTGGCAAAGTCGCTTGACTTTTCAACTTCGGCGACACTCACGGGTAGCATCCTGGGTTCGCCCGCTTATATGTCGCCCGAGCAGGCAGTTGGGGATAAAATATCCATGGCTCCCGCTTCGGATGTCTACTCGCTGGGAGCCATTCTCTTTCAATGCCTGACGTCTAGGCCTCCCTTCGTGGGCGACTCGATTGCGGACGTCCTCTATCAGGTGCAACATAGTGATCCGTTGCAAATTCGGCAATTGAATCCGAGGACACCGCGTCCGTTGGAAACGATTGTGGCCAAGTGCTTGAGCAAGAATCCGGGGGCGCGTTATGCAAACGCGACCGAGTTGAGAGATGACCTGCTCCGCTATCGATCGGGACTGGCGATTCATGCTCGACCGGAGCGCTTGGGTCAGAAACTGCGGCGACTCGCTCTACGTCATCGACTCTCCGCCTCCCTCATCTCATTCTCATTGTTGATGTTGCTGGGACTTGTGGTCAGTTCGCTGGTCTATTCCGCGCGCCTGCGCGCGGCGTTGTTTGAAAGCGAGGAGCTGGCCAAGCGCGCCACGCTGCAGAAAGCGGAGGGCTTGCTTGCCAAAGCCAACGGACAGCGGGTGAGCAATCGACCTGGGCGACGCCTCATTGCACAGGACACCCTGCGAGAAGCGATTCAGATTGGAAAGGAGCTGCAGCAACCGGTTCCGTGGTTTGGACCTTATCGCGACGAAGCCATCGAGACGATGTGGCTGTCGGATCTCTGCATTCGGCAATGGAAAATATTTTCCAGCGAGATTCAATTCGCCGATTTCTCCCCAAGTGGTCGCCTGACCTGTATCGTCTACACCGATGGCCGCCTTGAAGTGCGCGAATGGGATAACGATCTTGTATTGGCGAACGACAAGTTGCCTGAACCAGCCTATCTCGCCTTTTTCGACGAGGAACGGTTTTTAGCTGTGGCCAATGATTCGGTATCGTGCTATCGCTTATCGGGCAGTTTGATACAGCGGGAGTGGAGCGTTGCCTATCCAGGTGAATTCAAGGGGGGCTACTGGCTGGATCGCAAACGCCAGCGGCTGTTCGTCGCGGTGACCGACAAGCTGCTTTTGATCGACTTGCAATTGGGCAAGTTAGAAAGCGCTGTACCCAGTGGAGACTTTAAACCGACGATCGACATTGCCTTCCATCCGCGTGAAGAGCTTTACTTGATTGCATGTTATGGCTCTGGCGTTGTAGAAATCCGCAGTCTCGACACCCATCGTGTCCTATTTCAAATGAAGTATCCGGCGGACTTCAACGGTGCGACTGGGGCAGCGTGGAATCCAGATGGTTCTGAGTTTCTCCTTGTTGATGGAGATGGTCGTCACGTTGAAGTTTACGAGTGGGATGGGTTGGAGCAGACGGTACGTTTGCTACGAAGTATCAATCCGGCCGAGAGCATGCCGGGAGTTGCAGAAGGCATTGGAGGTGGTGTACGCGTATGTTGGCCCAAGAATAATCAGCTACTAACGCACAACTGGTCCTTTGTTTGGGCGTTGCATGATTCCGCGATCACGCGTACCGAGATCAATACGACAGGCCTATCCTCATTTACGAATTTCTCTAATCTTCCTCAGCAGTTTGAACGCGGCAGTCATCGCCTCGCGCTAGCGGGGTCGCCCGTGCTGGGCTCCAAGGATGCCGGCCCACTCGAGATCGCACTCGGAAATGAGCAACAGCGATGGATCCGTCAAGCCATCGCTCCGATTCACCATCTGGCTATCAGCCATGACGGGAGATTGGCGGTTTGCTTTGCGGAGAAGCGATTGTGGTTTTTCGATCTCGCCAGCGGCAATGAGATTGGAAATCTGGACCTAGGCATCATGCAACTTGCATCGATAGGCATCGATGGGCAGAACAATCTCTACATAACGACACCGGACTACTCAGCGGCCTTTCAACTTGGTTTCCAGGAGAATCGCATCGTCTTCAACTCGGCGCGACGAGTGTCCCTTCCCTCAACTGGTCTCTGTCTTTCTTTGTCAACCGATGGCAAGACCGTGGTTGCAGGCGCTTGGGCTGGTTATCATTCGACCAAATACGCTGGCGTTTGGGTTAAAACTCCCGATGAACCGACTTGCAGAAAGATTCTGCACGGGCAAAGCGGGGCGATGAGTTCCATCGACGAGCTTGGAAACAACATCTTGGTCTACAGTGGCAGCCAAGTCTACCGAGCCACTTTGCCAGAGCTAGAAACGACTCTCTTGGGTCCTACAACCCTCAAGCAGTCCATGCAGTTTAATCGCGCTGGTGCATACGCTATCGCAGGGGGTAAGCTCTGGGGAACGTCGGACTGGCGACCCGTGGCCTCAACGAATAGTAGGTCAGATGGCTCGGTAGTTAGCGGATTCAGCCGTGACGGCACCCAAACCATTTGTACGGCGAAAGAAGTGACAACCCAGTTGCGTTCCTCTGTCAACGGCGATACCTATCTGCAAATGGAAGCTGGCGTACTTCATTACGATTCGCAGCACGGAACGCTATTGTGCATGCAAGCCGATGGACTCTATTTTCGCGATCTACGAAAAGCTGCAGAGCAACTGAGTCAGTTTGGCTTGAAGTGGGAGGGGCCCGCGTTTAAAGAACGACAGCCTTTGGGCTTACAGGGTGTGGAACTGTCGCTCGAGCTGGCAGGCCTGAAGGATTACTCGCAGTGGATGGACTATCTCGACGAGCAAGCATTGAATGAGGCGTCGCTTCATCCTGTCGACGGGCACGCGCTGTTTCAAGCAGCCATGGTGTACATTGAACGATGCGAATATGACCGAGCGCTCGCGCTGCTCGAGCGGTGCAGTCAGTTGCTCCCCAATGCAATAACGCCATTCCAGTGGCAAGCGTACGTGTTGGCAGCCCAGCAGCGATGGCCGGAGGCTATTGATGCTGCCACGCATTTTATCGACGCGTGCAATGACGTTGAGATGCGTTTGCACCGAGCCGCTTGGTATTTGGAGGTAGATCAACCGAATCTAGCGATCGAGGATGCGGAGCAAGTAATCGCCCAAAATCTCTACCTTCCGCGACGAGCGCGAGCCATCAAGCTACTAGCTTACGAACAACTCGCCGATGTAGACAATGCCCGCAAGGTCCAGGAGGAGATTTCAACCGATCGTCCCACGGACAAAAAATACGCCGAGTCATTTGAACCCATGGTGAATGCAGAATTGATCCTCCGGCATTCGCGGTTGGCAGCCTGCTATGCAAGGCAAATCCTTGATCCGACCAATCCCGAGTTCGCCACGGCTCTGGCTTGGTCGAGTCTGCGAAACGGCGAGTATGAGTCCGCGTTGAAGTGGATCGAGTCCACCGATGAGGACGGGCAAACCCAAGTTAACTCTCCAGCTTTAGCACGTGCCTTGGCGATGAAAGTGATGTGCCACGCGAAGCTTGGCAACTTGGAACTCGCTCAGCAGCAGTTCGCTCAACTGCGGTTGCTGCAGCCCGTAAGCTGCACAGGGGAGTGGTTCACTCAGGCACGCGAGATTCGGTTGTTGACTGCCGAGGCCAGTCGAATGTTGGAGCAGGCAGGAGCTGCGCCCCACAAACTGCGTGAGGCTTCTGAGCAACCTGGTAAATGAGGGAGATTCGCGAGCAATCTTAAAAAACCTGGAAATAAGATGCCATTTAGGTCACATCACTTGGGAATTGGCAATATAGGAATGGCAAGTTGTCCATCCGCACATCGGAGCTCCCCTGAAATGTCTGGCCCAGAGGCAAATCCAAATTTTGAAGACAGGCTCCGGCAACTTCAGTTGGGCGAAGGCCAGGCGGTAGAGGCGTTCGTCGCCGAGTACGAGCCCTACATTCGCCGCGCTATTCGCTTTCGCATCAAAAACGCGGCACTCATGGCCGCCGCAGATTCCGTCGATGTTTGCCAGTCGGTTCTCGGGGGATTCCTGCTCAGGCTCTCCGCCGGTGACTACGTGCTGCAAAGTGAAGATCAATTGCGAGCGCTTTTGCTAACGATCGCCAAAAAGAAGTTTTCAATGCTCCAGCGTCGCGAAAGTGCCAGCAAGCGAGCGAGACGGCGGACCTGGTCACTGGAGGACGTACCTGAAATTCCTAATACGGTAAGTCAGCCAGCGGAATCGAACCTGGAACTGGCCGAACTATCCCACAGCGTCCGGATGTGCCTGACCGACGACGAATGGCAGTTGCTGCAACTGCGCAAGCAAGGACGTTCATGGAACGAGATCGAAAGTCAACTCCATGTCGACGCGGTTGTCCTGAAGAAGCGTCTCTCGCGCTCACTCCGCCGAGTTGCCATTCAATTGGGACTCGATTTCTGAGCTGGTTTTCCGGAGTCTTCGGGTAAAACAACGATCCAGGGTGATGCGATCCATGATTCGATTGAAAGAGCACATGGAGTTCTAAAGTGTTTGTTGGCGAGAGTGTTTGGTAGTTTTTTCACTCAGCAACCAATCGGCTCCGGTTTCTCCGAACACGATACCAGCACGGAAAATACGGATGATCAGCGAGGAATGACGATAGCTTCTACCAAGCTGTGGGCATTGACTCCGCAGCACGCTGGGACCATTGCCGGGCCTGTTCAGTTGCAGTAAATGCCGCTATGGTTTCCCAGAGGATTGTGCCGTCGCGGCGGCATGCCCGAACTCCGTCCGCCCACTCGACCTGGATCCAACTCCTATGTCTGCAGCCACTATCCGCCCGGTCAAAATCAAACGCAAATTTACTCGTACCAGCCCCGGCAGTGTGCTGTACCAGTCGGGTGAAACCGTCGTGCTCTGTACGGCGAGCATTGAAGCCAGTGTGCCGCCCTGGTTGGCTGGTACCGGTAAGGGGTGGGTGACCGCCGAGTACAACATGTTGCCGCATAGCACCAACACGCGCAAACGTCGCGATCGGGATGGCAAAGTCGACGGACGCACTACGGAGATCCAGCGGTTGATCGGGCGGAGTCTGCGGGCCGTCGTTGATTTGTACCGTTTGGGAGAGCGGATGATTACGGTCGACTGCGATGTGCTGCAAGCCGATGGCGGAACGCGGACGGCGAGTATCACCGGCGGCTTCTTGGCCTTGGCGGATGCCCTCTACGGGGACTTTAAGAAGACAACCCCAGCCGAACATCCGCTACTGGATAGCATCGCGGCAATCAGCGTGGGGATCGTGCATGGCAAGCCGGTGCTCGATCTGGACTATGAACATGACTCGGCTGCGGCGGTGGATATGAACGTAGTCATGACCGGGAGTGGCCGCTTCGTTGAGATCCAAGGAACCGGTGAAGAAGCGACCTTTGACGATACCGAGTTGGCGGCGATGCTCAAACTGGCGCGCGGAGGCATCCAACAGCTCACCGCTATCCAACGCGAGACGCTTGGCAAGCAATGGCCGCTCCCAACCTAGGGTAAACTCCAGTTCAACAGCTTGACCAGTAACGGCGCCAGCACGGTGATCAACACCAAAGCTACGGGATAGGCAGCCACGTAGCTGGTGACCGGCTGGCTCGAATCGGAGGCGCCGGTTAGAACGGCCAAGCCGGGGGTCGAGGTCATACCGCCGCACGTAGCCCCCAACGCCTGGAGCAGCGACAGCCGGAACGCGAACCGCGCGACACAAAAGCCGACGATCATGGGAATGATCGCGATCGCTGCAGCCGCTCCGAGCAGCAGCGGTCCATGTTGCGTCAGGACCGCTGCAACGTTCTCGCCTGCCCCCACCCCCGCGTCGGTCAAGAATAAAGCCAGCCCACCCTCGGTGAGTAACAGTTGTGCGGCGGCTGGAAACGAACCTCTTACGGGACCGATACGGCGAAAGTGGCCGAGCACGAGGCCAACGGCCAAGGGTCCCCCCGCGATGCCAAGTGAAATCGATATTCCACCGACGTCAAGTGCTAAATTGCCAACCAAGATGCCGGCCCCCAAGCCGATCGCAAGAGATAGCAAGTCGGTTTCATTGAGCGTGCGTGGACGATGGCCAACGGTCCGCTCAAGCTTGGCCAAGTTCACCGGCTCTCCTACGAGCGTCAGCAAGTCGCCAAACTCGATGCGCGTGCGTGACGAAGGAACGAACTCGATGTCATGGCGGCGAATGCGCGCCACCGTCACGCCGTAACGCGATCGCAAACGGAGTTCCTTGAGGCTCTGGCCGTAGATCTCTTTCGACGTGACGACCACAAGCTTGCGTTCGCGGTCAGCATCCAACACAGCCACATCGCCGTCGCGCAAAATGCCCAACGTTTCGGCAACTGGGATGACTTCATCCAGCGCACCGACTAGTAGAACTTGTTCGCCCAACTGAAATACGTACTCGGGCGGCGTCGGACGCCAACGCGTATCGAGCTTGACGCGCGAGATTTGGCAATTGGAATCGGAGAGGGTGCTTAATTCACCGGGCCGCTTGCCAACAATTCCCGGGTTGGCGATTTCGACAATGCGACGCTGAATCGCGGCGGAGCGGTCCGACTCCACATCCGTGACATAGGCTTCGGTACCATCGGGGGGTGTTTGCAGGAATTTAAGGGCCAATTGCACGAACAGCACCACGCCGACAATGCCAAGCGGATAGGCCACACCAAATCCAACCGCCACGCTGGCTCGGTCCTCCACACTTGTTTCGGTGATCGCGCCCAGTGCGGGAGTGCTGGTCATGGCGCCAGCCATCAAGCCCCCAGCGAGTTCTGCTGGGATTTGCAGCAATCGAGCGCAGGCCCACGTGACCGCAACACCACTGACCACGATAATAGCCCCAAGTATGGCCATGGTCCGCCCGCGGGAAGCAAGTCCTCGAAAGAAGGTAGGTCCTGCCGAGATCCCCACGCAGAAGACAAAGATCGCCAAGCCTAACTGGCCAATGCCATCAGGGATCGAGAGCCCCAAGTGCCCAGCCAGCAGGGCCACGAACAAGATCGCCGAGGTACCCAATGAGATGCCAGACAGCGACAAGCGACCGAGCGACAGGCCGATCACGATAACGCCTAACAAGACCGTAAGGGGAGTCACTGAAGTGCCCAGTCCAATCAAAAGGAGTCCAAAGAACGAGCGTCATGCTTGTGGTTATAAAGGGCATTTCGGCTTGTGAATAGCGACAACTTCGAATGCCAGAGTCGGCCCCCTTGCACGTCAACAAGGGCGTTTAGCCTTGCTCCGCAGGTATTGTCCAGCCAACTCCGGTTTGGGTTCAGCTGGTATATTGTTGAAAGCAACCGGCACTTTGCTCAGTCTCCCACGCTCCAAGTCAGCCAGGAGGGCTGGCAAGTTGGCTGATCCCAGGTTGTTGACCGCTCAATGCCCCAACCGCCTGAGCAACCTCTAAAACCATTGAAGCTCGAAGATGTCATTTGCGATTCAAACAATCGGTCTCACGCGGATGTTTGGCGACCATTGTGCAGTCAACAGCGTGCACTTGAACGTCGAGCACGGAGCTGTGTACGGTTTTCTGGGACCCAATGGTGCGGGTAAGTCGACCACCATCAAGATGCTTACCGGCATACTCGCTCCTACCCACGGAAGCGTCTCGGTGTTGGGCATGGACCCGTGGAATCCTAAAGAAGCGATCGAGATCAAACGCCGCATCGGAGTGGTTCCGGAAGGGCTGGCACTGTTCGACAGTTTAACAGCGCGTGAGTATCTGACCTTCGTGGGCCGCATGTTCATGTTACCCAAGGAGACCATTCGCCAACGGAGCGAAGAACTGCTGAGCGTACTGAGTTTGGAGGGAGTCGAGAAGAAGTTGACCCTCGAATACTCGCATGGTATGAAAAAGAAACTGGCCTTTGCAGCGGCCTTGCTGCCTAACCCGGATTTACTATTTCTCGACGAACCGTTTGAAGGGGTGGACGCCGTGACCTCGCGCGTTATGCGTGAAATGTTGGCTAGTTACTCTGCGCGGGGCTCGACGGTGTTTGTTACCTCCCATGTGCTCGAGATCGTCGAGCGGATTTGTTCGCATGTGGGCATTATTGCCAAAGGAGAGTTGGTTGAACAAACGTCACTGGCAGAGCTACGCAATGGCAGTTCACTCGAACAACGCTTTCTCGAAAAAGTTGGCAGTGAGAACCTAGAACCGCAGCACCTGAGTTGGCTTGACGATGCCCGCGTCCCCGGAGGAAACCCATCTTGAATTGGGAGCAACTGAAGGCCATTCTCTGGTTACGACAACGCTTGAGCATTAACCAGTGGCGGAAGGCGGGCACGATTAATTTTGTGCTGATGGTCGTTTTTTTTGTTTCGATGCTTAGTTTCGCGGCAGTTTCGTTTTTCCTAGCCCTCGGACTCGGGATCTTTTTATTGCCGCAGGCGTCACCGATGGTCGTCATGGTCGTGTGGGATATTGCAGTTGCGGTGCTGCTCGTCGGCTGGGCCACTTCGCTGCTCATTGACATCCAGCGGATGGAGCTATTTTCGATGAACAACTTCCTGCACCTGCCGATGTCGCTCAGAGATGCATTCTTAATGAACTACCTCGCCTCACTGTTCAACTTGAACATCGTCTGCTTTGTTCCAGCCACACTCGGCTTCTGTCTGGCACTGGCGATTGTCCATGGACCACGGTTGTTATGGCTGATCCCCGTTTTGCTGAGCTCCATTCTGGCGTTAACTGCCCTCACCTATCAATTCCGCGGTTGGTTGTCGGCCTGGATGATCGACAAGCGGCGACAACGCACGGCCATAACTTTTGTTACGTTGGGTTTCGTGGCGCTGACCCAAATACCGACCTTGGCACTTCAGTTTCAACAGCCCTCGCGGGATGTGGCGAAACAGCAGTTGATTGAGGAGCACAATTCCAAAACGGAAGCGCTGCTCGCCGAACTCATGGCGGAGAAGATCACCCAAGCCGATCACACCCAACGCCTGGCTGAATTGGAACAAGTTCACCAAGCGGAGCGAGAACAATTGCGCGAGTCCCGCATGGAGGGTTGGCGATTGGCACTTATGCAAGTCAATCAAGTGGTTCCGGCGGGCTGGTTGCCCATGTCCAGCTACTGGTTGCTGGAGCGTTCGTGGTGGCCAGCCAGTCTATATTTTTTAGCGTTGACTGCGGTGGGTGCGACCAGTTTGTGGCGTTCCTACGTGTCCACGGTGCGGCACTATACGGGCAAGTTAGCGGTGCAAAATCGCGTGCGCGCGAACGTGTCGGCATCGGCTGGGGCTGCTCGGCCAGCTGCCGGAGTAACAGCTGCCGGAGTAACAACTACCGGGGTAACAACTGCAGCGGGTAGACCAGACGCGACGGCAGCAACGGTCGCCCCAACGGGTCTGCTCGAGCGGACACTGCCTTGGGTATCCGAACATGCCTCGACCGTCGCCATGCTCAGTTTTCGCAGTTTTATCCGAGCCCCCGAAACCAAGATGATGTTG
This sequence comes from Pirellulaceae bacterium, assembly GCA_041751975.1. GTDB lineage: Bacteria > Planctomycetota > Planctomycetia > Pirellulales > Pirellulaceae > Aureliella. The sequence continues at coordinate 6,176 of JBGSHW010000188.1, read as the reverse complement.
ATCGGTCCCTTCATTCTTGTGGCCATGTTTTTGGTCATGGTCCTGGCCAATCGCATTCCGAAGATCCCTGTCGATTACTATCCCTTGGTCTGGCTGGCCGGAGTGCCGCTGGTCATGTTCATGTCGATCATGCTCATGATGAATATCTTTGGCCTGGATCGAGGTGGTTTTCGCTCGTTCGTCTTGCTGCCGATACCGCGGAGCGAGATCCTGCTTGGCAAGAATTTGTCGTTGTTTCCGATTAGTGCGGTCCTCATGCTGTTGTTTTCAGCGGCATTTTTCTATGTTGCGCCGGTCAATCTGTGGCATGTTTTGGCCTGTGGATGCCAAATGCTCATTGCCTTTTGGGCTGCCTCGTTGATCGGGAACTTCGTTTCACTTTATTTTCCATTTGCCATGACCCATGGAACGGGCAAACCGGTTCAAGTCAACTTGATCATGGTCATCGCTCAGATGGTTGCGATGTTCGTCGGACCGCTCGTTGTCCTCCCCGGTTTGCTCTTGTATGGCATTGAATGGGGAGTGAAATACTATTTCACTGCGGCTGTGGTCCCTATCTTTTTCCTACTCTCGTTGTTGGAATTATGGCTGGTGATTCTGCTGTACCGTTATCTGATTTCCAAGCAGGGGAAGCTACTGCAGGAGCGAGAAACTCGAATTCTAGAAGTCTTAGGGATGCATTCGGAGTAGGATAGTGCGCAGCGTGGCGCTAGACGCCGGGTCTTCTTACTGATTTCAAACCAATTACTGATTTCAAACCATTTAAGGGCCGTTGATGGGCTGTCCTTCCCTATCCCGTGGATCCAACATGCTTCGTTCCCAAATCTTCTGCACGACATTTTGCCCGAAATACCCGCAGGTCATCGTTGCTAGCTGCCTGTTCGCGCTCGTTTGCCTGAGTGCAACCATCGGTCGGGGAGATGAAAAAAGTTTTTACAAGCCAGTGGAGATCGAGGTCGAGGGTTGGACGGTGCGACTCGATCCGCAATTGCTAGAGGAAGAACAAGCCCAAGCCAAGCAAGCGGCCGTGGGAGCGTTGGCCAATCACTTGCAAAGAATCAAATACATTGTGCTGCCGGAGCGGGTGGCTGAGTTGCAACGTTTGCCAATCTGGCTGGAACTGCACAACGCTTCCCTAGAGTCCATGCAGTATCATCCCAGTCGCCAGTGGCTAAAGGAGAACGGACATGACCCGGCGCTTGAACGGCATGTGCATATTCCGCATGCAGCAGATCTAACTGCCGCTCATATGTGGGGCAAGCATCCGTATGTTATCCTGCACGAACTGGCCCACGCCTACCATGACCAAGTGCTCTCATGGGACCATCCGGAGATTATCGGTGCTTATGACGCCAGCAAGTCGGCGGGTATCTATGAGCAGGTGCTGTCGCACACCGGCGAGCAGGTGCGGCACTATGGCTTGAGCAACCCCAAGGAGTACTTTGCGGAAGCTACCGAGGCGTATTTTGGGGTCAACGACTTTTACCCGTTCGTACGAGCTGAACTGAAGGCACACGATCCGCGGATGTTCAGTGTGTTAGAGAAAATATGGGGCAAAATTCGCTGAAGGTTCCACAGGTTGCACGAGAAAGATTCGGACGGGTTATGAATATAAAGATACTTTTGAAGAGAGGTTTTTCATGCGTTACCCACGGACTGCCGGCTTGGTCCTGATCGCCTTACTCGTCCCGCGGTTCGCGGCAACGCCCGCCTCCGCAGGTGAATTGCGGGTGGGGGCGGCCGTCGTGGATGTCACTCCCGAGCAACTGCCGGTGCTGGTCAACGGCGGCATGACCGCCCGCTCGGAAACTCAAATCAAAACCCGCATCAATGCCCGGGCCATTGTCTTGGACGATGGACAGGAACGCATCGGGATAGTGGTGGTCGACAGCTGCATGATGCCACGTGAGTTGTTGGATGAGGCCAAGCAATTGGCGGCGACGCGGACGCAACTGAAGCCCGAGCGCATCCTCATCTCAGCCACCCACGCGCATACGGCCCCGAGTAGCATGGGGGCACTTGGTACGCCCGCCGATCCAAACTATGTACCGTTCTTGCGTCAGAAGTTGGTTGAAGCTTTGGTCGCCGCCGAAGCCAAGCTGACCCCGGCGCGGGTGGGCTGGGGCAGTGGCGGGGCACCGGAGTTCACGGCTCTGCGGCGGTGGATTCGTAGGCCCGATCGGATCGACATCGATCCCTTTGGCAACCCAACGGTGCGAGCGAACATGCATGCGGCCCGGAATCCAGAGGATGCGATTGGGCCAAGCGGACCCGAAGATCCCGAGCTCAGCATGCTTGCGTTCGAGAGGCTGGATGGCCGCCCCTTGGCCGTGCTCGCAAACTTCTCAATGCATTACTTCGGCGATGCGGCGATCAGTTCGGACTATTTCGGGCTTTTTTGCGACGGGATGCAGCAGCACTTAAGTGGAGGAACCGACAATTCCGAGGTGGTCGCGATTATGTCGCATGGCTGCAGCGGCGATATCTGGCGTCGCGATTACATGCTCCCGAATCCTCCGGAAGCAACCCTCGAAGAGTACTCGCAAGGCTTGTTGTCGATCGCCACGAAGATCTACGATCAAATAGAAACGACCCCAGTTGCCTCGTTGGCGATGGATGAAATGCGTCTTCCGCTTCGCTATCGGACCCCCGATAAGCAATTGCTGCAATGGGCGCAACAAATTGTTCAGGGGATGGGGGATCGCCTGCCGCAAACGCAAGAAGAAATCTACGCGCAGGAGCAGGTACTGCTCGAGCAATTGCAGGAGACGGTCGTGGTACTCCAGGCGATTCGCATCGGTGATATCACGCTTGCCACCACACCGAACGAAACCTATGCCTTGACCGGTTTGAAACTGAAACAACAAAGCCCCTCCACCAAGACCATGGTGATCGAGTTGGCCAACGGCGGTGATGGTTACATTCCACCACCTGAGCAACATCTCCTCGGCGGCTACAATACCTGGGCAGCCCGCTCCGCCGGTTTGGAGGTAATGGCTGAGCCAAAGATCGTGGCCGCCAATCTTCGCTTGCTTGAGAATGTTTGCCAGCAGCCGCGACGGGGGATTGAACAGTCGACCGGCCCAGCCGCCCAGCAGTTGCTAGAGGCCCAGCCCAAGCACTATTGGCGTTTGGATGAAACGGCCAACATGGGAGCCATGGATCAGATAACGGGGATAACCAACGCCGAGTATGAACCGGGAGTGGTGTTCTTCCTGGAAGGGCCCGACAACTACACAGCCAGCCCCGAAACGAATCGTTGTGCTCACTTCGCCGGCGGACGCTTGAAGACACGACTGCGCAGTGTGGAGAGGGACTTTAGCGTGGTCATGAACGTGTGGAACGGTATGCCCGTTGCGGGCCGCGAGGTGACCGGTTGGTTCTTCTCTCGCGACGCTGAATGGACAACGACCGAACAAGGGCTGCATGTTGGATTAGGTGGCACGTTGGCGGAGCCCGGAAGATTGATCGTGCAAGTTGGGCATTCACCGATCGTCAGTGGCACGACCAAACTCGATCGCTGGAGTTGGTATCGGGTGAAGATCGAGGTGTCGGATGGTACCGTGAAAGTCTATCTCAATGACCAGGCGACTCCGGAAATCAAAGTCTCATTGCCCGAGCATACGGGGCGATTGCCCGTCGAAAACTTTTACTTCGGCGGACGCAGCGACAACAGTTCTAATTGGGAAGGGCGATTGGATGAGATCGCGCTCTTCGCCCCCCGCAACCTTAGCCTTTACTCCTTACCACCGACGCTGTAGTCACCAACTTCGGCGGTAGGTGGAGTGATTTTTGGTGTGCCGATGTGTTGCAATTGCTTTAAGAAATCGTTGTCGGTGGTGAGGATGATTTCGGTCTGGCCGGTCATCGATTTCTCGTAGGCTTCGAGCGTACGGACGAAGGTATAGAAATCCCCCACTTCGCTGATCGCTTCAGCGTAGCGGCGGATCACTTCGGCATCGGCTTTACCACGGATTTCGCTGGCCAGTCGTTGTCCGTCGCCGCGGATCTTCTCGATTTCGGCATTGGTTTTATTGAGGATCTCTTGCTTGGCTTGTTCACCCTGCTTAATGGTCCGTGTGCTGATCGCCTCGCGCTCGGCGATCCAACGATCAAAAGTAGTCTTGCGGACCGCTTCGACGAAGTCGATGTGCGAGATACCGACTTCGATCAATTCGATACCGCGCGATTCCCCTTCGGTGGAAGCAAGGTTTTTTCGAGCGGCCGCGTTGATCTTTTCCAAAATGGCTTCGCGTCCTATCAACCCCTTGGACTTGGGTTTCTGATCCAGCGCGGCTTCTGGCAAGGCCTGTTGCAGGAGTTCTAAGTCTTCATCATCGAATTCCAGTTGCGTGATCTTCATTTCGCGATTGGTGCTGCGCACGAGATCCTCAAGGTCATACTGGGTAATCGCATCGCGAATCGCACCTTTGGCAAATTGAGCCACACGGTTTTCGGCATTTTCTATCGACCGCAGACGTTGCACGAAGGCGATGGGATCATTGATCTTCCAGACGGCCCATGGAATGAGCTCAATCTTTTTGTTGTCGCGGGTTGGCAAATCGGGCATGACTTCGCCACCCGAATCGCCCCAGAACTGAAGGGTGGCTGGTAGCATGCGGACGGTGTCGATGAACGGCACCTTGAAGTACAGGCCGGGTTCAGTGCGGGCTTGGATCGGTTTGCCCAAACGGAGTACCACCGCTTGTTCGCGCTGATCGACCACATACACCATGAACTGCGACAAGATTAAAACGACGCCTACCAGGGCGATGATCTTCACCAGCAGCCGGGCAATGTTCTGAGACATGAGTGTGAGCTTATGTTGAGTTGGAAAAAATGGTGTTTGACGAAACGTGCGATCGGTGACTTGCTATGACGGATCGCTAAGGCGTGGGCGAACCCAGCTGCAGCAACGGCAGCATATTCTTCAAGTTTTCGTCCAGGATGAGCTTACGACCACCGGTCGACATGACCTTTTCCATGGTTTCGAGGTACATACGTTGTCGCGTGACATCGGGCGCCAGTTGGTAGCTCTTGTACTTGGCCAACAGAGCGCTGATCTCTCCCTCCGCCTCGGCCAAACGTCGGTCGGCATAGCCTTCCGCATCGCGGATCAGCTTGTCGCTCTCTGCCAAAGCCATCGGTTTGATACTAAAACGTTCTTTGGTGGCTTCGTTAATCAACTGGTCCTTTTTCTGAATCGCCCCATTGACCTGATCAAACGACGGTTTCACGACATCGGGTGGAGTCACCCGCTGGAGCTGCAAGTTCGTGATCTCGATTCCCGCGTTGAAGGTTTCCACTGCCGTTCGCATTTCCTCAAGCGCCTCGCGGGCGATCTCTTCGCGTTGGCTAGTCAGCGTCTCGTCGGCCGAATAGTCGCCGACGATACGGTGCATGGTGGCCCGGGCCACGGCCACTAGAGCCGCTTTGATTTGTTCTTCATCAAAACTGAAAATGTATTTTTCGGGTTCGGTAACCCGCCACACCACGTGCCATTCCACGACCGCCGCGTACAAGTCGCCGGTAAGGATCAGCGCGTCGTCGTCGCTCTCAAGTTTGCCAGAGACGGCTGCTGAGCGAGATTGCTCTTCGTGCCCCCAAGGCAGCCGCATGCTCTTCTCGCTCATATCGACCAGGACCCGCTCGTCCATGCCGGGGATCTTGAAGCGTAGGCCGTTAGGCTGCGTCGAGTGGTATTTACCGAACCTCAAGATCACCGCTTGCTCGTACTCTTTGACGACGTAAGCAGAACTCCACGTGAGGTAGACCAGCACGAGGACGCCAAACAAAATAGCCGCCATGCTAGCCAATTGCTCAGGCGACTTGTCATTGAAAGAGTCAAAGTTCCTGGGGATATTGCGTGCCATATTGCTTGCGATGGTTGGAGTGCGGGAGGAGTCGCGACAGCGCCCGAAAGTGCGCGGGCCGCGTAAGTGTGGCTTACAACCATACGATACAGGGCGCGGCGAGGGGTTAAATTCGAGTTTACCCCGAATGCAGCCCGACGACCGCTACAATCGTTTGGACCCGTCCCCTCACCCTACCCTAGTATCTGTCGTACCGACCGATTTAGCAATTAGAGTTGACACTGCTAGAAGCCGGTTGCAACGGCATCTGGCGCAGCTGTGCAGGTCGTACGTGCCCCCAGAGTTTCGAGCTCGTGGGAGAGC
>JBGSHW010000187.1:0-36846 GCA_041751975.1 Pirellulaceae bacterium | reverse complement strand
CCTGCAAGATGAAATCTTCAAGTGGATGCTGCTACCGGTCCACGAACGCAGGGTGTATGGAGATCGAGTTGATGCGAGTATGCAGTTCCTCGGTGGCGTGATCCCTGATTCACCCGCCAAGGTTTTAGGAGGTCTCATACTACCCGCCGTTCAAGCTGCTGATGCTGCCGCCCAGCGAACCCAGCGGCAACATGCTTTTCTAATAACGCTCGAAGCGCTCCGTGCCTATGCGGCTGAACACAACGGTGAACTCCCGGAAACACTAGAGAACCTGTATCCGTTGCCAGCTTGGTCCGATCCAACAACGGGCAAACCATTTACCTACCGTCGGACCGATCCGCAGCACGCCGTGCTGATTACTGAAAAATCGATCGGCTTACCCAACGAGTGTCATATCGAAATGGTTATGCCTTAGTTTTGAAGAGTAACGGCACAGCGACGCGGATACGGGAGGGCGACGCTCCTGCGGAGCCTTTGTGGGCCGCCACCCGCCGTTCACAAGCAAGGAGCGCGACGTTCACAAGCAAGCGGCCGGACTCGTTTGGCTTGTGGACGTTAGGTCGCTGCCCGAAAAAGCTCGGCAGGAGCCTCGCCCTCCCGACTGCATATTCCACTTGAAAAATCACTATGAAAGATGTTCAAAGCAGCATGGCGACGCGATCACGTAAGGGCGACGTGGGCACGGGATGACGGACACGGGAGGGCGACGCTCCTACGGAGCCTTCTCCGGCCGCCACCCGCCGTTCACAAGCAAAGGGCGCGACGTTCACAAGCAAGCGGCCGAACTCTTTTTGCTTGTGGACGTTAGGTCGTTGCCCGAAAAAGCTCGGCAGGAGCCTCGCCCTCCCGACTGCATAATCCACTTCAGAAATCAATTTTCATAACTCAGGAATGCGAAACATGAAAACACTGCGTCTCCTCCTCAGCCTGGCCTGGCTGATCCCTTCGATCGAGGCCCGGGCCAGCGACATCACTCCGTACCTGGAAGCTTCAACCGTCGCGGTTGCGCGCGTCGATCTGCAGCAAGTCGACATCCCGCAAACGCTTAAGAAGATCAACGAACTCAGCCCGGACGTGATGCCCCCGGGGCTACAGACCAGCGTGAACTTAATCGGAGGTGGACTGGTTGGCTCGCTGAAACAAACCGGCGTCGAGCATGTCTACGTTATGCTCTCCACCCTCGACATCATGCAAGCCCGCGTCAGTCTCTTCATACCCACGACCGACTCAGCCAATGTGGCTGAGACATTGTCCGCCATCACGGGCATGCTCCCCGACAACTTGCCGTACCAAGTAGCCCAAGTCAGTGATGGTGTATTGATTGCGCCACCCGAAATCGTCGAACGACTTCGTCAGCGTCCCGCCGCCAACCGCCCCGACCTGGAAAAAGCACTATTGGAAAAACCAGCTACCATAACACTTGCCGTTGGCCTACGTGACGATCTGCGGCAGAGTGTGGCAAATCTGTTGTCCGACGTGCCACCCGGCGAAGTGCCTATCCCTTTTTCGCCCAAGCAGTTTGCCGCTGACATCGAATCGATAACGATTCAAGCCACTGCGCCCAAGTTGTTGTTGGCTAGCTCGCTGAACACAATCGATGCAACCGCCGCCGAACGTACGGCGACCGTACTGCAACAGTACATCGACTTGGTTGTACCCAATACAACGATCGAGCGAGCGGATAAAACGCTCGCCCTGGAGTTGAACCAAGAGGGGCTACTTGCGACGATTCTGCCGCTTACTCAAGCCACTTCACGATCTAGGGCCTCCATGCAGGAATCCAACAATCTGAAGCAGATCACCATAGCGATGCACAACTTTGAATCGACCTATCGAGTGCTTCCGCCGCGGATGAGCGTGGCGGAAGACGGTACACCTTTGCTCAGCTGGCGAGTGCACTTGTTGCCTTACCTGAACGAGCAGGCACTCTACGATCAGTTTCACTTGGACGAGCCTTGGGACAGCCCTCACAACATCCAGTTGGTCGAAAAGATTCCTTTTCCTTATCGCAGCCTCGAATACACCGATCTTAAGCCAGGTCACACCTGTGTAGTGCAACCACTGAGCGTGGGCAGTCTGTGGGGTGCCGACGAGCAAAAGTTGCTTAAAGTGGGTGATGTCCACGATGGCACCAGCAACACCCTGGCGTTTGTGACTGCCCCGAAGCAAAACGCCGTACCTTGGTCCAAGCCCGAAGATCTGACGATTGATCCAACGAGTCCAATCGAAAGCCTATTCGGAGACCGGGAGCAGATGTTGTTTTCGTTGCTTGACAGTTCGGTGCAAACGCTCAACCGCTCCGAGACAACGGCCGAGCGGATCATGGCTGCCTTGACGCATCAAGGCGGCGAAGCACTCCGCCTACGTGAGTAGATCGCGTGTCAGCAGTTTTGGCATTCCGGAAGCTGGGACAAACGGATGTTTCCAATTCGGTTATTACCGAGGTTCATGGGTTAGCAGCGATCCGAGTTGATTTGGGGAACTGTCGTGATAAGCGATGTAGCGAGTTGTTGGGAAACACAGAGGCACAGAGGACACAGAGTTTCCCCGCGGCTTGCTCTGTGAACTCCGTGTCTCTGTGTTTTAAGAGTGAATCATTGTTCGCCATCGATCGTTAGAACTATTCTGCCATTGATTCCCTGTGATCAGGACGGATCGCCTGCGGTTTAACTCAAGGCGATACCCTTCTCGCAAGCAGAACGACACCACCGATGAACCCGCGGACGATGATCATAGGCTATCTGCTTCTTCAGGCAGTGGCGATGATTGGCTGGTGGGCATTACTCTTATGGCTGCCCAGCTCGATCGCCTGGTTTCAACCGCAGAGTTGGCCGGCGAGCACCTTGCTGAGTTTCTGGTTAGCCGATGGAATCGTCTTGATCGGCGGCTCTTTTGTCTGCGCACTGCTTGTTGGTTTCAAAGCGGCGCAGGCGAGCTTGGCCCTGTGGATGCTGGCAGCGGCAGTTTGGTATCCGACGCTGTACTGCATTGGCGTCAGCACGCTCACCGGCGAAGCCTGGTTGGCTGCGGGACTGATGAGTTGCATGGCCGGTCTGACCCTCTCCATGGCGACGATTTACGGCACCGCGGCGCAAACGCCCGCGCCATTTCGGGCCGTTACACTGAAAAGGCCCGCGGCGATCGCTTGGACATGTGTGCAAGTCGTTCTGTTCTGGGGTGTCTTTTTGTGGATCCTGCCGATGGCGATCCGCGAATTGGAACAACGCATTGGACTTGAAGCATTCAGCCATCCTTACCAAGCCAGTTTGACTCTAGCGGTTTTTGCGATGGCGTCCAGCTTGGGACTGTGGAGTGCCTGGACGATGGCGACGCAAGGTGCAGGAACGCCGCTTCCAACCGCAGCGGCCAGCAAGCTGGTGGTGACGGGACCCTATCGCTATGTACGCAATCCCATGGCGTTGGCCGGCATCGTTCAGGGATTCAGTGTCGGTTGGTGGTTGGGTAGCCCAAGTGTGATGGCCTACGCCTGTGCTGGCATCTTGGTATGGCACTATTGCGTACGTCCCAGCGAAGAACATGACATGCTGGTGCGTTTCGGAAGCGACTATGACCGCTATCGACACTCCGTGCGATTGTGGTTGCCAGGTTGGCAGAAGAAACCACTGCGGAAATGTTGAGGGAGAGTCCCAATCAATGCGGCTCCACGATTCGCTCTGCCAAACGATCAAGTTGGATTGCGCGACATTGGCATCGTCTTGCGAACTGATGAGCTTCATTGATTCAGGGTCGCTGTGGCACTATAATATATGGTAGGAGAGTTTTACAAACATGCCACTTCGCGATCATTTCCATCCGCCGCTTTCTCGCTTATCGAGCTACCAGGAGGTTCACGGTGGCTGGCCTATGGTCATCGTTCAGCAACTTGGTCGATTACTGCCTGCCAACTACGCGGCTGGACCACACGTGCATGTGGGGGCGCAAATCGAGGTTGATATTGGAACGTTCGAGCACGGTTCAACGCTGGATACCAGCCGCTATGAAGAGGGTGGCGTGGCGACTGCGGTTTATGCGCCTCCGCAGCCGTCGCTGGAAGTTCAAACTGCTTTGGGCGACTTCGACGAGTACGAGGTGCGTGTCTACGATGTCGAGCGCGGACGACGGTTGGTGGCTGCCATCGAATTGATTAGTCCTGGCAACAAGGACCGGCCTGAGAATCGGGGCCAGTTCGTTGCCAAGTGCGCTGCACTCCTGCGCAGTGGCGTGTGTGTGGTCCTGGTCGATATTGTGACATCCAAGGATTTTAACTTGTACGCCGAGTTATTGTCCTTGATCGGCGAACGCGACCCATCCCTCTCCGCACCACCACAGGCAACTTATGCCGTCTCTTGCCGTTGGCATCCGCGCGGCGCTGAGTACTGGCTGGAAGCATGGCATCACCCGTTTTGTCCTAACCAACCGCTTCCCGTGTTGCCGCTCTGGCTGACTGAAAACCTCGCCATCTCCTTGGACTTGGAAGCCAGTTACGAACAGACCCTTCGAGACCTGCGGATCGTGTAAGTCGATTCCTACCGCGAAGTCTTTCTATCTTCAGAATGAATACCGCGTGCAAAGTCGTGATGATTACGACCCCCACGCAGATCCTCTACCGGATCTGACTGTCGAGATCGATATGACTCCACCCTCCTCCGTGCGCATGCCCATCTATGCTCAATTATGCACCCGCAAGAATGTCGCAAGATGATAGGTCAGATACCGAATCTCCCCTGTACACCGGGGTGATTTTAATCCTTGCTCTACGAAATGAGGCCCCTTTCGGTCCGAGCCTGCTCTTGTTGGATCGATCAGCGCCGACACCGAGCCACGTGTGTGGGGATAACCCTCCGCTTAGCTCAACCAACCGTCAAAGACTCCGGCGATGCAAGCGGTCATGCAGGCCGCCAACATGCCGCCAAACATGGCCCGCAAGCCGAGTTGAGCCAGCTCTCCCTTGCGCTCTGGAGCCAGCGGGCCAATTCCTCCCAGCTGAATGCCTATGGCCCCAAAATTGGAAAAGCCGCAAAGCGCGTAAGTCAAGATCGTCTTCGTGCGTTGGCTGATCGCAGCCGGCTCCACAGGACTGCCCGCCAGTAGGCCACTCGAACTCGCGGCATCCGCAACGGCAGCGACATCCCCTGTTTGCACCGGCAGGGCAGCGAGTTCGATATAGGCCAGGAACTCGTTCACAACCATCTTCTTGCCCAAGAGCTCGCCAGCCACAAGGCAATCGTCGGCGGCGATCCCCATCACCCACGCCAGCGGATAGAAGACGAGCCCGAAGATACCACTGAGCGACAGCTCGACACTGAACCAGCTGCCAACTTGCTGCAGTAGAATATCGACCAAAGTGATCAAGGCAAGAAAGGCGATGAGCATCGCCGCGATGTTCAGTGCCAGCTTCATTCCCTCTGCGGCTCCATTGGCTGCCGCTTCAATCATGTTGGTTGCCGAATCCTTGAGACTCTTCTCAGCCTCGTCCAAATCAACCGGACGTTCCGTTTCGGGCTGCATGATCTTGGCGATTACCAAGGCGGCTGGGGCTGAGATGATCGAGGCAGTCAACAAGTGCCCAGCACTGATCCCAAGATTTGCGAAGACCGCCATCAAGCTCCCGCTGATCGTGGCAAACCCTCCAACCATGAGGGCGTTGAGCTCGCTGCGGGTCATGGTCGCCACGTAGGGCTTGATGACCAACGGCGCCTCGGTGTGGCCTACCAGGACATTTGCCGCCGCAGCTAAACTCTCCGCCGGACTGGTTCGCAACGTCTTCTCCATGACCCAAGCCATTGCCCGAATCAGCTTCTGCATCACTCCCAGATAATACAGCACGCTCATAAGGGCAGCGAAAAAAATGACCGTTGGAAGCACACCGAAGGCGAAGGTCGTGAGAATCGCTTGAGGATGTGTCGGCGGATCGGCTTCGCGATCCGCGTGCGTCTCAAAGACAAAACTTGACCCCGCCGAAACGCTGTCTTGTATCAGAGCAAAGAAGCTTTCAACAACATAGAAAATGATGCCGTTCGGATAGCGAGGCGCCTGAACTGCCCCGCCGCCACTCGACCAGTACGTTACTTGTAGCTCCTCTTTTGTGAGTTCTCCAGCTACGAAGCGTGGGTAGAGTTCCCCGAAGGTAGCGGCGGTTGCTGTCTCCGAACGTTCGAGCGATGGTGGGCCCGACAGTTGGAGAGAGCCGGCGGCGGCTTGAGTGACCAAGCTCGGATCGCACCGCCCGGCTTCGCAAGCGGCCAGCAAGGTGTCTAAATCGCGGTACTCCCTCGGAAACTTCCAGCTTTGTGAGTTGAAGAACAAGGCGGCCAAAGCGAACTGCAAGCCGATTCCGAGCACTACCAACCGCCAGTCGACCAGCCACTTCCGCGAGCTCAGAGTCCACGCGACGCCGACCATCGCCAGCAGGCCAAACATACTCACTAAATTCAACACCAATTCGCTCCTCCGACAGCCACTCGCTCCACGCGCATACTGTCACCAACTCGGCAACAGGTTTGGCTGCAAGATACTGTATCCAGGGCTTCATCGGTAGCATGACCAGGAATTACAGCGTCGGCACAGTCGCATTTACCGGTGGTGCATCGCCGAGGGAGCTTCACGTCGAACCATCCCGGCAACACCCAGGATGACGATGGCAACTAACCCGCAGACCACGAACCATTGCCAGAGCCGTAGCGAGTAATGCGAGCGGAATTGGAGTTCAAGCTCCAACGGGGCGTCCTCCGCAACTTGCACGCCACGACTGAAGCTGTACACCGTCCCCTCTTCAGGCAAGCTAATAACGATTGCCTGCGGCGCGGGGTCGGTCGTCCGTTGGTGCTGCACCAAGCGGCCAGCGATTTGCTGGAGGATGGCATTGTCTTCACTCGTGTTTCCAGCCAACAGCTGGCTCATCTCTTGCGGGCGATAGTTGACCTCCTGCTGCTGCAAAATTGGATTCATGGCCGCCGCCTGCCGCAGCTGCTGACCAGCCGCCATGCTTGTTTCGCTCAGGTCATTGTCAAGGTACAAACGTTGCCGGCGGGTATTCAGTCCCACGACCGCTTGCTGAGTCTGCAAGTTCTCGAGCTGCACCCGAGCATCCTCATTGGAAGCGGCATCGAGTGCATTGCGGTTGGCCACGTTGCTCAACGCCCGCTGAGCTTTCGTCTGCTCGCCAGCTTGCAGCAACTGCGTCGCCTGAACCAAAAGATCTTCAGCTTGCTTGGCCTGCGATTTTCGTCGATCATCGACCTTCGACAGATACCGCTTGCGGTCATACTTTACCCGCCGGTCCTGGCTGATCAATTCCAAGTCACCCTCGTTGTCGATCAGATAAAAGCCTTGGGGAGCAATCACATCCCATTTCACGTTCTCGAGTGGGACATTCAACTGTGGACTGGTCAGCTTGAGTGCATTCAAGTCGTCGCCCGTCAACAGATATACGAATCGCACCTGGGCCGTTCGATCGTCGATCCCCGGCAAGATATAAAACTGCCAAGCGCTCGTGTCACTGCTCTGCCGAATCGAATGCACACTCTCGCCGTTGACAAAGATGTTAAACAACTCGCCCCCAGCTGGCAGCGTGACTTGTAAACTACTGCGTTGAATGACATCCATCGTCACGTCGACGGAAGTCAGCTGATCGCCGGTGGGTGACAGCAGCGTCGTCAACGTGCCGCTGGCAACGCGGAGCTTCAATGAGTCGGCCAGCGAATGCCGGATGACTCGGACCGCCAGCGGTTCATTCGGTGCGATCGCTCGCAGCGACAGTGCCGGCGCGCTGCGGTTGCTCGACTCGCGGAGACCGGCCGGGACCGTGTTCCATTCCGCCCGCTGCCAACCTTGCGTCAGTGTCCCTGGCTCGATTTCCAACCGCCCACCGGCTCGAATGGCATAGTAGTACCCCAGCTGCCGCGCGTCGGGGAATTCAATCAAGGCCAGTGTCTCGCCAGCGTTCGCCCGCTCACCACGGCGTTCGTATTCGATTTGAAACTGGACGCTCCCCATCACGCGTTGTTTAAACTGCAGTTCCCAACGATTTGAGTCCGCTGCAGTTCGCACAAAATCAGCCACACTCTTGCCGCTGGCTCGCACCGTCTTGATCTCATCCCCATTCGCAATCGGCAGTTCAACGAACATCGAGCGAATCGAAGCGTTCTCGACGTTGAAGTCTGCGATCAATGTCGATCGGGTTTGTCCCTCGCGAAGCAGCACCTCGTGCAACACCTGTCCCGTTACCCAGGGCTCGAGCTTTTCAATCCCCAAGACCAAACTCCAATCCTGTTGCAGCAAGCGAAAGGCGAGCGCACCCTCCCCTTCGCCACCCAGGGCCCGCGGATCGGATTCGGATACATTTTGTCGCGAGATAGCGCGAACTCTCATCCCGCTCATCGGTCGCACCACCAGATCGCCAGCTTGTCGATCCGCTTCATTGATCACAAAGCGTGGCACCGACCATTCGCTCGCATCACTCACGTCGCTGACATCACTCACATTGGTCGCCGCTGCCCCGGCCAATGCCAGCGCAAATGTATGCGTTCCAAGTGTCTTGCCATTCAGGTGCAACACGACTTGCCGTTGTTCCCCTTCGCTCGTCTCTAACCAGTGATGCAAGGCCTCGCCCGACAACGATTCAACTTCCAATCCGACTGGTAGCGGAAAGCTCAACTGAAACAAGCCGGTCCGAGCGATCTCGACGCTAAAGTTGACTCCGAGCACGATCCGTTCGTCGCCGATCGACAGCACCTGCCGGCTGGCAACGCGCACTTCGGGCGACACCGGGGCAACGCGCACGGCAATGTTCCCCTCATCCCGTCCATAGCGATAAACTCGCTGTAAGACCGCTTGTGAATTTTTCAACAGAGTGGCGTCAAAATCGCTGAGGCTGACCAGCGACAGCGCCGACGATTCGACCTTCTCGGGTTGGGCATCGGCACCAAATGCTACCGCGATCAACCCCACTTCGCTGTTCGCATCGCTGACTCGCAGCGGACTGAGAATCAAGTCGGCTGGCAACGATTCCAACCCACGCTGTGTTTCGACATGAATGGTAAAGCTGGAGGGGACGCTGCCGAGTTGCAACAACAATCGACGACCGTCGGCATCAAACCGCCATGCATCGATGGCCTCTGGCACGGAGGCATCGACCGCGCTGACGGTTAGTCCCTCGGGAATATCGATTCCCATTTCACGCATGCGTCCCTTGGCGACACGGACTTGCAAGCGATGGCGACCGTCGACCACGCCAGGACCAGGAGTGTAGAGATGAGCTCCCTCGACAAAGAACTCCGTCTCCTCGCTCGACAAATCGCGGCTTTGCGGTTGCAGCACGACTTCAGCCGCGGCGGTCGTCGAGCCCAGCAGCAGTTTTGCCCGCGTCTGCGTCGCATCCCCAGCGACCGACTCCACCCGCACCGCAGCGGCACAGCGGACCTCCCAACCCGGTTTGTCGTAGTTGACTTCCAACTCATGCAACGCCCCGCGACCGGTCAGTACGGCGAGACCCTCAGTCGGCTTGGGCGCTTCCAACTGGTATTCAAACGTCGCGGTGTGCGTGCGGCGAGCGTCCGCGAGTCCTTCGGTTTGTTCGTTGGACTCAGTCACATCGTCTACTTCCGCCGAACGATCTACTTCCGCAGATTCCGCTCCCTCCACGGCTTTCGTATCCAGGGGAATAGTCACCACATAAGTCAGTCCACGATCTCCATCCTGGACTTTGCCAAGCAGCAGTCCGTCCGCTTCGAAGCGGGTCAATGTAGCCGGTGAACGCAACAGCACGAAGCGATCCCCAGGTAAACCAGTGAATTTCAGCGTCCCCTTAGCCGTCAACCGCCCATCGCGGCTTGAGATCTGCCACTGCTCGGTCAACGCATCGGCGGCTCGGTAGGCTTCGCCACTGACCGCTGAAGCAACTGACTCATCGGCGCGCACCGTGGTCGTCGAGGCAGAGGCGAAAAGGGTCGATATCAGCAAGAACAACACTCCGCTCGTGACCACAGGCGTACCTTCGCCACCAGCACTAGCACCAGTACCACCATCCGCCGGCAGCGATTGAGCTGGCTTGGGATTCCACCAGCTACTGGCATGCGCCAACCAAGCCTTGAACGCCGGCACGAACAAACCAAAGAAGCCCACTGAAGATAACACCACGAAGAACGCGAGCCCTCCGTTCGGATGCAACAAAATTCCTGTCAAGAGCAACCCCAACCACAGCAAACGCAAGATCCGCTTGGCCAGCACCGCGCGGAGCAGCAGCTCAACGACCAGCAATACCAAACCACCTGCGATCAGTCCAAATCCAACCCACGACAGTTGTGCCCACCAGGTCGGCAGATTCTGCACCTCGAGCGCTATCACTTCGTCAGCCGCTATCACGGGCAGGCTCAACTGCAATGGCGCCGGTGGCTGCAATCGATCGAACGCATCCCAGCTTGCCGCCAGCGAAACCACCACGGCACTTGCAAAGAATAGGAGCGACAGGAATCGATAGCCGCTCGACGCACAGTAAGCGCCCACCAGGACCAGAACCGCCAAGGTCACCAGTGGCGGCAGCCCCCGGGTGGCCAGCCAATCAAAGCCGCTCGGCCAGAGCACGGGAATCGTCGGAGCAACAGTTCCCCCGTGTGGTAATAGAATGTGATTCTCATCCCCTTGAAGATTCCACTGCGTTTTCAGAACGGGAGCCATCACGATTGGCAACAACAACTCCGCTCGCTGCTCATCCACCGCCGGCTTTCCAAGTCGCAAGCTGACCTCGACCGGGACGTTTGGATCTTCGTTGCCGGGGAGTGGAATCAGCGTTTGTGTATCGGTCTGCCGAGCCGTAACGGGTTGTCCGTTGACCGTCACCGCCCACAATCGTACGGGATCGGGAGGCAACTGCAACCGCAACGTCCGCTGTCCCCGCGACTTGACGTAGTACACCACGTCGGTCACCAACTGACCATCGGGCGAGATACGGCTGTTGGCCTCGGAGTACTCAACGACTTGATCCGCTGTCGTCCCCGGATCGAACCACTTGACCTTTAGCTTTAGATCAAATTCTCGTTCGGTGTACTGCCATGTTCCAAGCGTTGGAGCGGTACTCAACAGTCGAAACTCCGCTGGCAACTCCAGTGGATCTAACACCAACAGCTGGCTCGACACCAACAGCGGCTCCAGTTCAACCTGCATCGGGCTAACGATCTCAATATAGCCTCGATCCCCCTGTACATTCAGGGGCGCAACCAATCCGGCAGCAAACGAGCCGTCGACTTCGTTTGGCTTTTCTTCGAAGGTGATCAACAACGTGTAGGTACCCATGATCGGCTGATGCAAGCTCACACTCAGTGTATCCCCCTCGCGACGCCAAGTGCGAATGTCCTGGCCATCCACCGTCACGTTGCCTAATGCGGCAGGTACGGTCAGTTGCAGATCGGCGGTAGGCGAGCTGGTAACAAAGTAGTTGACCAGCGCGCTACCGTAAATCGTTCCCTGGCTGAGCGAATAGAGATGGAACACATCCGCTTGAATGCTTCGCTCGAGTTGCTCGATCTGCATCGTCGCCGACCAATTTTGTTCGCGGATACGGAACGCCTGTTGCAGATTGGGTTGGGGCCGCGGAAAATAAGAGAGTGGCTTTTCGGTTAGCAAAGCGGTCGTTCCAGCCACGATGCGATATCCGGGAGTTCCCACCACGCCGATGTCGCCGCGGACCGCGTTGGCCTGTGGAAAGTCGATGCGTGGCAACTCCCATTCACCGGCCGCCGCAACTTGGCTCTTCTCCAACCGCAGGCTAACCAATTGTCGCCCCAGTAGATCTTGTTGAAAAATGACTTTGAGATTGCGACGTCCCGCTTCGATCTCCGATGCGGCCACATAGTCGGCCAGGTTCGCGCCTGTCACTGAGACGATCGAGTAGTCTGCTGGCACTTGCACGTCCCATTCGCGAATCGCCGCTTCGCGGATATCAAATTCAACTTCGGCTGCGATCACGCGATCGGAGTCAGACAACTGATACACGACCAGTGCGGTGACGTTCACTTCCGGCTGAACTTGATCGGCCACCATCGTGAACGCATGCTCGGCGGCGGGGAAGCGATAGACGAACGTTTGGCGAGCTTCTCGCGGTTCCCCCGGGAACTGCTCAGGTGCAAGCTGTGTTAAGCCTTGCAGGCCCGTCGGCTCAACCTGTACCGAACCGGCGTTGGTGATCCGCACGAACCCAGAGTGCCGCACGGCGCCAAGCGGTTGCAGCCGCATTCCGTCAACGCGGACGGGAAAGGCATCCATGGCCGTTTGGCTGCGGATGCGAAACTGGGCCTCGCCGACGATGGGTTGTCCGAGCGTGATCTCCAGCGTCTGTCCACTCTCTGGATCGCCTACAACTTTCCAGCCCACCAACTTTTCCCCTTCGACATCCAAGATCTCACCGGGGCCGAACAGCTGCAGCGAAAGTGACTTCAATTCCCCTTGCAAGACCTTGTAGTCGACCTGATGCTCTTGCCGCAGCAAGCCTGGTCCCACTTGAGCCTCAACGCGTGCCTGCGTGGTAAAGAACAGCTTGCTGTCCCCCTCCGAGACCGACACATCCTTCCATTGCAAATGCACTCGTCCGCTGGCTGGCAGAAATCCTTCCCAACCCTCTCCGGCCGCAGTGGGGACAACGGTCTCTGCCGCTCGCCGAAACTCAATATCCGCCGCAAAGCCACTCAGTCGGATCGGGACCACAGCGCTGGAGGCCAGCGTCAAGTCGATCGATCGCCAGCTGTTCTCCGCAGTGATCACCCCCGCCACAAACTGCACATCGATCGGAAACTGGCCGATTTCGGGGAAGACCAACTCGTAAGCACTCGTCCCCTCCTTCGTCTGCACCAACTCCAAACGATAATCGCCGCCGTCAGGCAGGCTGCTCACCGCTGCATTGCCGGCCAGTACCCTCAGTCGCACCCCCGGCTCGCTCACCGTAGCCGTGCCCGTCAAGCGAAAGTCGACCGACTTTCCGTCCGGATGCAGCTGACCTGTGACCTCCATGGCCGACAGCTCAACGGGAGCGGGTGCAGTGGTTTGTTTCTTAACTCGCACTTCCAGTCGGCCGCCGGTCGCCGTTTGATAATGCACTTCCCCCTTGCTTGCCGCCAGCGGCGCAAAGCCCTCCGCCTGCACGGCGCTCCCTGTCAATCCAGGCGCGAACGCCACGCGGAGCAGCGCATCAAAGCCAACGGCATCCCCTGGGCCAAGATGAGCCAGCTCGAACTCGGTGGGCAACGGCTTGATCTCAATTCGCAGCAGTACCGTGGCTCGTAGAGTGATTCGCTCTCTGTCCTTATTCGATTCTTCGTCTTTATTCTCTTGTTCTTGGTTGGGCTCTTTATCCGCCACCGACTTCGGGCGGATGGTCAGTTCCAGGTAACGCTGCGTCCCCTTGGTGCGAACGCTCCACGATTCCACCGCTTCACCCGTTACTTTGACCACATCGCCAGGACCGTTGAGAGTGAACAGTACCGTCCGGGGCTTGCCTTGAATAACTTTGATATCCAACTCGATCGTCTGTGAGACCGCTTCGGCGTCGACGCGAATCGTTGCGTTAGCGCTCGCCGAGTACAAGAAGGCTGGCTCGGGTGGCCGCGCGGGACTGACGATAATCGTGGGCATCCCATCGCTGGTTGACGGAGTATCCTGTCCACGCCCTGTGGTCCCGGCGAAGCCGCAGATGATTAGGCATAGAGCTTTTGCGAATAGTGGTCTCATGGTAGTTCTCGTGAAAAGTTTGTTACGCAGCTGCGTCTCTGTGAGACGCAGTCAATTCGCGTCTCGGAGAGACGCGACTACGTGTTTAGAAACAGCTCCTCGGCTACGGTTGCAGCTGGCGAGCCGCTTCGATCATGTTCCGCAGTTGTTCGACGCGCAGCGAATTGCTGTAGCTCGACGGTAAGCCGGTTAGTATCGCCGCTAGTTCCTTCAAATCCGTTCCGTAGGCGACCGCATCGCCTCGAAGTTTGGCCGCAAAAAGTGCCGCGACGCTGGCGATGCGAATTCGCGGGTCGGCTTGTTCCAGCCGCGGTGTTTGTGGTTGATAGGGGATCGGCCAGCGTCGCTCGACCATCAAGCCACTCGACAAGTCCTGGTAGCGGACGGAAACGGAACCGACGTCACCCCGGCCATCCGGCTTGGGTTCAAAGTGATACACGGCCACCCCCGCCTCGGCTGCCGCCAATTCGGCCGCGTCGACCTGGTCGTTGCGAAAGTCCTCAGGATTGAGCAAATGCTTTTCAAAGCCCAGCAACTTGTACTGCCCGACCCGCTGCGGATTGAACTCCACCTGCACCTTGACGTTCTTGGCGGCTGGTCGCAGCGCACCGGCGATCTGGTCGGCGAACCCCGCCCCAGCATCTTCGCTCGCGTCCAACAAGTAGTAACGACCATCTCCCTGCCGGGCCAACGCCTCCAGCACTTCGTCGTTCAGTTCGAGGGCGCTGATGCCCGTCGCATCGAAGGCGATTCCCGCTTCCCGCATCTGCGTCACCAGTTCCGACAACCGCTGCGGATCGGCATCCCCCAAGTTAACCGCTCCATCGGTCATCAACACGATGCGATTCAAACCAGCCGAGGCACTCCCTGCTAACCGCGCTTGCTCGACACTTTTTTCCATCGCCAATCGCAAGGCGGCTTCGAGATTCGTACCACCTTCGCTCGGAAGATCTTCAACCCGTTGCACCAACTCAGGCAGCTTGTCACCGCTAACGCGTTCCGCCAGCAGACGCGGTGTGTTGGCAAAGCCGATCAAGGTCACTTGGTCGTTGGGTGTCAACTGTTGAGCCAGCGCTTCGAAGGCGCGACGGACCGTTTGGCGACGATCGGGACGCTCCATCGAGCCTGAGTTATCGAGTAGCAACGTCAATCGCAACGGCCGTTCTTGCGATCGCCCAGTGGCCGCGGTTCGCAGTGAGATTCGCAGCAGGTTGCGCTGCATCAGATAGGGATGGATCGCTTGCTCGAGCTGGCAGGCTACTTGTTCTTGCTGCGTCGCCAGCGGATCGCGGTAGTCCATTGCATTGACAAACTCTTCGATGCGAATCTTGGCGGGATCGGGCCATTCACCTCGGCTGAGGGCAGCCGACGCAAGCTTGAACGACACATCGCTCACATGCAGCGAGAAAGTTGAAAATCGCTCGCCAGCGGCTGCTGTTTCGTTCAACCCCTCGAGGCTCAATCCATCAACTTCCGCACTGCGATTCAGTCCTGAACGACGATCTGGCTGAATCGCACTTTTATCTTCAGTGCGAAGATCTGTTCGTAGCTCATCTGTTGCAGCTGCATCAATGGATTCACTTTCTCCCAGATCTGCTTGAGCCTGCGAGTTAATTTGCTGCTTGGTGTCTTCGATCCTTTTGCGAAGTTCAACGACGGAGGGGTGCCCAGATCCTAGACTCTCGCTCAACTCTCTCGCTCGCTGCTCCCCTGAAAAAAGCTCGCTGTGGGCCAGCCGTTGAGACTCAGTGCTCGCTCTTAGTTCCACGGTTGATTCGTTGCCGGTGCGCTTAATGCCACCGAGCAGGATCGTGCCACCGTCGGGTACACTTACCTTTCCATCTAATTTCCCCAGCACCTCATCTTCCCGTAGTAGCAACTCTTTCTCCGCCAGGGACCGCGTTTCGTCTGCATCCGATGCGGATGCCAACCCGTACCCGTCTGCCACGGGCGCATCAGCCGGTTGGTTGAACGTCATCGCCGTTCCTCCACGCAACTCCGGTAAAGCTACTTCCCCCCAGACACCATAGGGGGTATCGCTTCCTCGAGCCGTACTGCCACTTTGCGCCATTTCCTGGCGTTCCAAGCCGCGTCCAGCTTGAGCCGCTTCGCCGTCCATTCCCGGCGTTCTCCCCCCAAACATCTCACCGCTATACGTTTCGCCTAGCCGCTGGCCCTCCTGCATCCCCTCACCACCCATGCCACCCATACCCATGCTATCATCTTGGCCGCCATAGCCCCCCATGCCGCCTCCCATGCCTATACCGCCCTCCCCCTCGGAGAAGCTGCCGTCGGTCGCCGCCGCCGCCGCTTCCGGTGCAAGCACTCCTCCCTCGGCGTTGATCGCAGGCAACGCCAAGCCTAAAACCCGATCATTTTCACTGCTAAGCAGATCGCTCCATCTGTCCCCCCGTTCACTGCGCCTCAAAGCGGGCGGGAGATACTGCACTTCGTCGCGGAGATAATCGTCGTTGAGAAAATAGGGAGTCGGAAGAGCCGTTGTCGGTGCATCGATTCCTGACACCATGGATCGAGCTAAGGCAGGTTCCGCCGAGTCGCGTCCAAAACGCTGGCGAAAACTTGCGACTTGCGACTTGCTTGACGAGAGCTGCAACGACCACAGTCCCACCCCCAGCAACATGCAGGCGGCCACCATGGCCAGCCACAACTTGCGTCGCCCGTACAGTCGCCGCGACCACGACGGCTTGGCAGCCAACTGCACGGAGTTCTTTGCAACCGTGCTGTTTGCAAATACCTCTTTTTCAACTCTATCTTTTTCAACGTTGCCTTTCGTCCCATCCTCTGCACCCAACGGATTGGGTGACTGCCCGTCCAAGACCGCCAGCACCTTGTGCCGGCGATCGGCCGATAACTTCCAACCGCCGTTGCTTGCGGCTTCCTGTGCGGCATCTTCGAAACCGGCATCTTCGAAACCGACATCTTCTGCCACTGCATCCGCTTCGATGGCCGCCAGTTCCATTAGGCCAGCGTGCAACTGCCGCAGTTGCCGATACCAGGCCGCCGCGTCAGCGCGCTCCTGCAGGAGCATCTCCAGTTGATCACGCTCCAGGTCCGAGGCCTCTCCCATGACCAATGCCGTCAACCGCAGTTCCAATTCGGGCTCCAGCCCATCCAACTCAAAAAGTGTATTTTCGTTCATTGTGCTTCGTCGACTCCCAGCGGTCGCAGCTTCCCGGCCAACTGATGCATGATGTGATGCAGGCGATACCCCACGTTGCTGATCGTCATCCCCGTCCGCTCGCTAATCTCTCGATACTTCAAGTCGTCGAAGTACTTCAGCCGAATCAACTGCTGGTCCTTCTCCGACAGCTCCTCCACCAATCCGCGCAGTGACGCCACCATTTCCAGCTTGGCAAGCAACGCATCGGGAGCTTCGTCGGTGTTATTCATGGTTTCCATCATCAGTGAGACAACCCCCGCCGACTGATCGCTATCCAGCGTCTCGCGTCGGCTCTTTCTCAGATGTTTCCAAGCTCGATTGCGGACACTGCGGTACAACCACGCCCGCGGCGAATCCACCTCAGCCCATCTCGCATGCAACTGCAAGAAGACCTCTTGCACGATCTCCTCCGCCACCTCGCGCCGCCGCACCAGCATGAACGCATAACGCAGCAGCCGCGCCTCCTCCCCTTCAAACAAACCGCGCAACGTCCCCTTCTCCGAACAGCCAGTCGGAATGGCTATCGGATGGGATTGCGAGCTGGAATTCGACGGTAAAGGATTCAACACGTACTCACACTACAGGCACCTTTCAATGTGCGAACCGAGGAGTCACATCTCCCGCTCCAACACTAAGGACCCACACGCTAACAGTTTATTAGCTCACATTTAGAAAAATATGAAAAATCGCTGAGGCAAGTGCCACCTTACCAGCAACCCACGAGAGCCTTAGCACAGGCCCACACCAAGTAAAACGCGCGGGGAGCCTCACCAGTTCCCCAAACCGAGCAACAATTCCGCCGTTTCGTCGAGTAAGACTTCCGCCGGAGCGGTGGACGATTGCGAAAACTAGGACATTCGCGAATTATTTACGTTCAGAGCGATTCAATTAACGGAACTTCGAAAAGCGGCATGGAGGCTGCCCTATGGTTTTCCTGACAACAGCAACCAGCGGAAGAGATTGCTAACGTCGGCAATTCGAGATCGACTATCTGACGATCCTAAAGTCACCACAATGCACATCCAAGCTACTGCAATAAGGCCAAGTTAAACATCACCGGCAAATCGACTTGGCCAAGTTGTTCCGCCAATTGGGGATCGCGTGCAAATGCGTGCATCTCGCTCTTGACCGATATCCCTCGGAACTTCCGCATCATGCTAAAAAAGGTGTTGTCACCCAAGTGGGTCGCAGCGGGAAACCCAGCCCGACCCTCGGTGAACACCAACGGATGTCGGTTGTCCTTCAAAAAGTTGACCCATACCATGTCGGCATCCGACCGGTGCAACTGCTGAACAACAGGGCGAATCAATCGAAAAGCGGTCGTGCCCCTGCGATAGTTACTATCCAATGGCAGATCGAGAATATAAGCCACCTTGCGGGTGCGCCCGAGAACTTGAGCCCACTTGACCCTTGCGGACAATAGAGGGTCGTCTTTCGACTCGCCAGCGTCTGCTCGAACCATCCTGCCTACCGGAGTATCCGTGATGTTGATCCGCCAATTCCATTGCCTTTTGATGACCTCGATGATGCTTTTGCCATGCTCCGCGTGGGCTCAAACAACCAGCGACTCGGCAGCGGCCCCGTCGGGAGCGGGGACCATCGTCGAGACGGCCGTCGCCGCTGGCTCGTTTGATACGTTGGTCGCCGCCGTCAAGGCCGCTGGGTTAGTAGAGACACTGAGCGGTAAAGGTCCGTTCACCGTTTTCGCTCCCACCGACGAAGCCTTCGCCAAGTTGCCTGCCGGGACGGTAGAGACACTGCTCAAACCCGAGAATAAAGGGCAGTTGGTCAGCATCTTGACCTACCATGTCGTTTCCGGACGAGTTCCGGCCTCGGCCGTGGTCGGATTGCAGGGCGCCAAGACCGTCAACGGCCAGCGGGTGAATATCAGTGCAAGCGACGCCGGTGTGACGTTGGATGCGGCGAACGTCGTTACGACCGATATCGAGTGCAGCAATGGAATCATCCATGTCATCGATTCGGTCCTGTTGCCCGAAAGTGGTACGATCGTTGACGTCGCCAGCAATGCCGGTTCGTTCGGAACGCTGTTGGCAGCGGCCAATGCGGCCGGGCTCGTCCCCACCCTCAGCGGCGCAGGACCACTCACGGTCTTCGCTCCAACCGATGAAGCATTCTCAGCTCTTCCGAAAGGAACGGTCGCGAGCTTGCTTAAACCAGAAAACAAAAGCAAGCTGGCTGAGATTCTGAAGTACCACGTGGTCGCTGGCCGCGTTTACAGCGAAGATGCCTTAAGCCTCTCCTCCGCACCCACCGTGGCCGGTCCGTCGATTGCAATTATCCCGACGGATACTGGAGCGAACATCAACACCGCGCGCTTGCTGCAAACCGATATCGACGCCTCAAACGGGGTGATCCATGTGATCGATCGCGTTCTATTGCCATCCGACGCACCTGCGGCGGGAACAGCCAAGGCGGCCAAGCCAGCCGTGGATCAACGCAGTGCGGCCGTGACCCTGCTTCACAATGCGATCAATGAGGGCGCACCGGTTTTCAACGCCGGTCATCACGGCCAGTGCGCTGGTATCTACATGCAAGCGTTGCAATCCGTCTCTTCGATGCCTGGCTTGACGATGTCTGCCAGCCTGCGAAATCAGGTCAACCATACGCTGAGCGTTTGTCCTCAGATGACGAGCATGACCAACCGAGCTTGGACGCTGCGACGTCAAATGGATAAGCTGATGACCGAATTATAGATTGCGATTTTCGATGCGCCCCCTCGTAGTGGAAGTTGCTAAACTTCCTAAATGCCAGCGTCGAAAAAATGCAGGGAGCTTTAGCAAGCTCCACTACGGGGAAGGTCTCAACGCTTTCATCGCTTCGGCCATCGCCTTACCGATGAGGTAATAAGTTTCGGCATTGGAATTCCAGTGATAGCCCTGGCCGCTAGGCGATTTTTCAGCTGAGCGCCAAAACTGCTGAGTGCCGACCCAAGCAACATTGCCTCGAAACTCCGCGCGCGCCGCCACGGCAGCTTGAGCCTTCATCAACGACAAGGCGCGCGGATGGGTCTCGTCGGGGCCGTTCATCCCTGTTTCGGCGATAACGACAGGTAGTGCCGGTGCATTCAACTCTCGACGAATGTCATGAATGAAATGCGTCATGTTGCTTTCGTACTCGGCATTGAACTTGTCGTTGATGCGGTCATTCCATCCCTGGTGCCAACCCAAGCCGGCGAGCTGGTACGAGCCATCGCTCCCCGGAACGATGTCCTTGAGGTTGCTCAGTGCTGCCTTGGTGAGCGATAGCGTCTCGCGATAGAATTTGCCAACGATCGTCGGATCCTCCGCGATGGCAACATCGGCTTTCTCACCTAGCGAGTACGGGGGCAGACCAGCGCTCGGCGGACGAAAGTCAACGGCTAGGCTCTTACCGCCCCATGCGCATTTAATAAGCAACACGGGTGCGTCGTTCGCATCCCCCATCACCCAGCCGAAGGCAAGCTCGGGGCCGATCGTCTCCAAACGCGAGCCGTAGCCAACGGTGAGTGGCCCGCGTCGATCGAGGTATGCGATCCACACATCGTCTCGCACTCGCCACTGCCCCGCATCATCGACGAGTTGCGAGAAGCGATTTGCGGTCGCCGCGTCTTTGACAAGAAACTCCAACGATCCCTGCCCCCCATTGCGATCCGGGTTCGCCTTGATCTGCCCCGCGCCCTCCATATTCGACTGACCGGCGAGAATAAACACTTGCACCGGTTTCGTCTGTGCATGGGCAACTGTGATCGTGGCGATCGTGGTAAAGATAATGAGCAAGAATGCAAAGAACTGTTTCATGGTGGTGCCATTCCGGTGGGAACTGTTTGCGAGACGACAGGAACATACCCCACTTCGAGCACCACATCCATACCGACGAGCTTGTCTTTATTCTCCCGCAAAATGAGGCGCTCAACGGTCCCAGTGGGAAGTTTCGCAATTTCCACTACCTGAGCCCGTAGCGATCCACTCACGGCAAGCCTCAGGGCTTTACCTGCCAAGCTGCCGTGCCACCGCGTTGGATGTGGCTGCGGAGAGCCGTAGCGAGTTCATTGAAGACCTGCTGGTTGGTGCCAGCCACATTGCGCTGCTCGTAGGGATCCTCCTTCAGATGGTACAGCTCCAGCGGACTGTAAGGATCGTTTTGCAGCAGTTTCCACTCCCCGCGTATAATCGCTTCATAGCTCTTCCCACCATAGGCCGCGCCCCCTTCGCGACGCACAAAGTACAGATCGCGCGTAGCACCGAGCGCATTCCCACTCAACGCATTCCCGCTTAACTCATTGCCACTCAGCGTGTTGCCACTCAA
Source organism: Pirellulaceae bacterium (assembly GCA_041751975.1). Classification (GTDB taxonomy): domain Bacteria; phylum Planctomycetota; class Planctomycetia; order Pirellulales; family Pirellulaceae; genus Aureliella. The sequence continues at coordinate 15,644 of JBGSHW010000187.1, read as the reverse complement.
TAGCGGAACAAGGCTCACCGCATCCAGGTCCGCTGCTGGCTGAAGCCCAGCCAGTTCAAGGCATGTTGGAAAGAGATCGAAGTTCAAACCGGCGTAGTCGCAACGCGAGCCAGCCTGAATGTGCCCTGGCCAGCGGATCATGAAGGGCACTCGCAAACCACCGTCGTAGTGACTCTGCTTGCCACCCCGCCATGGGTCGTTGTTTTGAGCGTGAGGTAGCGAGCCACCGTTGTCGGACGTAAAGACAACCACTGTGTTTTGCTCGAGTCCCGTTTGTTTCAGGGCAGCCAACACGCGGCCGATGCGATCATCCAAGTGCTCGACAAAGGCCACGTTCTTGGCCCGTTTCTCGTCCAACTGCGGCGCTCGCTGCTTGACCTTCGCCAACCATTCGTCCGGCGGCTCGATCGGAAAATGCGGCGCGTTGTAGGCCAAGTACAAGAAGAAGGGCTGGTCCGGCTCGTCGCCGCGTTCGCGCAGGTAGCAGACTGCCCAGTCGGAGAACAAGTCGGTCGCGTGCCCTGTCGGCTCGATGATCTCGGCATTGCGGCGCATGTAGTTGTTTCCATGCCGCAGGTGCGTCAGGTAATCATCCATCATGTCCCCCAAGAAACCATGAAACAAATCGAAGCCCCGTTCGTTGGGCGTGTTTGGCGACTGAAGTCCCAGGTGCCATTTGCCAATAATGGCGGTGTGATAGTCGGCTTGTTTCAGTTCGTCTGCCATTGTCGGGACGTGCGGATCCAAGTATCCCCAAGAGTTCTCCGAATGCGTGCGAATCACGCCTGGCACACCGACACGATCGGCGTAGCGTCCAGTCAGCAGCGCCGCCCGCGACGGCGAGCACACGGTGCAGTTCGCCCGCATGGTCGTGAACAGCATCCCTTCCGCCGCGATGCGATCGATATGGGGTGTCCGCACGTCGGACGCGTGGTAAGTCGAAACATCACCGTAGCCATGATCATCGGTAAAGATGATTAGAAAGTTCGGACGCGATGCAGGTTGATCCGCAAAGGACTGGTGGCACGCGAGTAGAAAAACGAGCGCGCCCATAAGACTCTTCATGCTGTTGCCTCCGTTGGTTCGGCTCCATGGCCGGCGATGATTCCCGACTACGTTTTAACATCATTGGCTAAAGTTTTGCAGTTGCTTGCTCGGCGACGCACCGAAGAATCGCTCAGGTCGAGCGCTCGCGCAAATTCGGATGTGGACAAAGTGCCGACCAAAATCGCCTTCTTGCAACCTTTGGGGGATTCATGGACGCGGAAATTCAGGTTCAAAACCTAAACCTGTCAAATCTGCCAAAATCGCTCATCCCCGCCGACTCCTCGCTGCCGTCGAACTTCCTTCGAAACTACCAAAATTCAAACACAAAGCCTTTGATTTTCCTGTAAATCGCTTGAATGTGAGACTAAACCACCTTAATGAGCTCCCAGAATGCATCGAACGGTAGAGTTAACTGATTTGCGATCTACCACGCTTTGGCTGTTCCACGGGAGAGTATCCCCGTGAGCGATTTTCGTTGCTCTCTTTGAAGGGTGTTTCCAATGCTCGAATCGATGTCGTTGCTGGCCTTAACCGTATGTCGCGAGATTGGTCGACAAATCGCGCGGAACGGATATGAAGTACTTGATCAGCGAACGGTGGTTGGCAAACCGCGATGGATGGCGGTTGCCATGTTGGCTGTGATCATTTCACTGACGAACGACATGCGGCTCGCCGTAGCGGGCTTGAACAATAGATTTCCCTATTTTTTTCAGGAACTAACCATGAACGACTCCACCAGCTCACAACCGACCTTACAAATCAGCACGGCCAATCACGCCAAGCAGATCGTCTATTTGGGTCTTTCGCTCACCTTGATCAAGGCCGCAGCCTTATTTGCGATGGTCTTTGTCCATCCCAAGAGTAGCAACTATTCGCTGCTGCCGTTGTTTTACGCCGGAGGTAGTTTGCTCGGCAGTGTACTCTTCCATCGCAAAGCAATAAAAAGCTAGAGAACACTGATTGCCTGACTTGAAGTTCACCGCAGGTCCAACGCATCGAAGGAGACAACGAATGCCCCAGCGCTCTTCATCCGTGCTTCGGCTTTGCCATTCGTGCTACCAAACCACCGTGCAGTCGACAGTGTAGCGAGCTATTGATGATGGCAGAAAATTCCCAAGTGAGGCAGGAGCCTCAAGGCAGTGCGTGCCGAGGCAGAGCCACGGCACGAGAGGATTGCGCGATGATGAGCCCTCAGATCAAGAGCTCTTTGATGACACGACCGTGAACATTGGTCAGTCGACGCGCGATGCCGTTGTGGTAGAAAGTCAATTTCTCGTGATCGATCCCGAGCAAGTGCAAGATCGTGGCGTGCATGTCGTAAGTGGTCATCGCGTTTTCAACCGCTGAGTAGCCGATCTCGTCGGTCTTCCCAAAAGCGAAGCCCCGCTTAAGCCCGGCGCCGATGAGGACATTGGTGAAACCTTGCGGATGATGATCGCGTCCCCGATTGATTTTCCCTTGGTCGGCTTGGGCGTATGGTGTCCGACCAAATTCAGTTGTTAACAAAACGAGCGTCGACTCCAACAGGCCGCACCGCTTCAAATCGCGAATCAACCCTGCAACCGGCTTGTCAATCCTCAGCGCTTCTCCGCTATGGCTCTTATAACCTTTCCCAAGAATATCGTCGTGCGCGTCCCAGGAAACGCCATCTCCGGTCCAGATCTGCACCATGCGCACGCCACGTTCGACCAGTCGGCGAGCTGCGATGCAATTGCGAGCTACGTCCCGCGTAACAGGCTCATCCAATCCATACAGCGATTGTGTTTCCTTCGATTCAGCGGCCAGGTCCATGGCTTCGGGAATGGCCGACTGCATGCGGGCGGCAAGTTCATAGCTGCGGATGCGGGCAACCAAAGGATCGGTGTCGACTTGGTTCGCTTGGTGCAGTCGGTTCAAACTATTCAGCAGTTCCAGTCGTTCGCTTTGAAGTTTGTTGCTCGACGCACTGGCTGGTTGCAAATCAAGGATCGGCGTGTCGCTGCGTGAGTTGAATGCTACGCCTTGATGCTCCGCAGGCAAAAAACCGCTCGACCAATTGAACGTTCCCCCCGCTGCATTGGGAATTCCCCGTGAATCGGGCAGCACGATAAAACTGGGGAGGTTTTCGTTTTCGCTACCAAGACCATAGGACAACCAGGCCCCCACCGACGGGAAACCCATTTGGCGGAACCCTGTATTGGCTTGAAAAATCCCAGGGATGTGGTTGGCGGTTTCCGCGACCATCGAATGGATCACGGTCAATTCGTCGGCCAATTCGGCGATATGAGGAAAGAGTTCGGAAACCCATAAACCACTTTGACCACGGCGCTGAAAATCATAATGGGGTCGATGCAATCGCCCAACTTTTCCAAAGAATGCATCGGCTTTTCCAAAGCTTGCCGGTAGCTCCTTGTCATGGTACCGCTCAAGCTCTGGCTTGTAGTCAAACGAGTCGATATGGCTCAGCCCACCGCCAAGGAAAATATGAATGACTTGTGTGGCTCGAGCGTCGTGATGCGAACCCGTTCGGCCGGCCAGCGTTGAAATGACAGGATCGGCCAACAGCTTGCCGTCACGATTCAGAAGATCAGCCACGGCAAGCGCCCCGATACCGAAGGCGGCATCACGGAAGAAATCTCGCCTCGGAAACTCGGTCGGTCTTCGATCATTCATGGTGGCTCTCAATCAACAAAGATAAACTCGTTTGTGTTTAGCAATACGAGGCACAACTGCTCCAACCCGACTTGGTACCCATGCGTTTGTATGAAGTCGGTGGCCACGTTCAACTCCGCATTCGTCGGCGGACGTCCAAACGCCAAGCGATAGGCGAGCCGAATTGATTCGGAAACCGCCTCACTATCGATTTCCTCTACAACACGAGCCGCAAATCGCTCCGCACACTTTTCGACGAACGCATTGTTCATCATCGAAAGAGCTTGAATGGGCGTAATTGTCCCTGGACGATCGGGCATCATGACCGACGGATCGGGGCAATCAAGCGACTGCAGCAACGGATGGTTGCCCGATCGGGCCCACAACCGATAAATTGTCCGCCGACAGTTTGGCGGTGAAAAATCATTGGTTGGATCGGTGAACTCATGGTTCTGATTCAGCTTGACATCCACATCTCGATAGCTCGGTCCACCCACCGACCGAACCAGCGCGCCACTCACCGCAATCGCTGCATCGCGCACCGCTTCGCCTTCAAGCTGTCGCGAGTTAAATCGCCATAACAAGCGATTGTCCGAATCGATCGACTCCGCCTTCGCATTAACCACTTGCGAGCTTTGGCGATAGGCTGCGGAAGAAACGATCAGGCGGTGCAAACGTTTTAAGCTCCAGCCTTGCTCTACAAAACAAGCCGCTAAAAAGTCGAGTAACTCGGGATGCGAAGGCAGGCCACCGGCGTAACCCAAATCGCTGGGCGTATCAACGATTCCCTTACCAAAATGGTAATGCCAGACACGATTGACAATAACCCGGGCTGTCAGAGGATGTCTTGGGTCAGATAACCACAATGCCAGCGCTTGGCGTCGGCTCGCTTCGGGTGCATCGGGCGCGAGCCCAAAGTCGCCGGCCAAGTCTGCCGACCGAGCGATTGCGGTCAAGCCTTGAGGCACAACGACTTCACCCGGTTTATTGACATCACCCCGGCTAAGCACATGGTAAATCGGCGGTTGCTGCGGAATAATGACATGCGCCACCCCATCAAAACGAACTTGCTCTAGCTCCAACGTTAGCCTGGCCAGCCGGTCGGTCAGCTCTGCATAACTCTGCCGTTCAGCGGAGGAAAGAGCCGCAAGCACTTCCTCCCAGAGCTCAATACGCTCCAGCCTACCGGTGGGATGAGTAAAGTTGTGAACGATCTGAGCGCGCTCCAAGGCACTTGAATAAATTACGACCCTGTGCAGTTGACCTTCCCACGGCCGATCACCACTTGGCTCATTTCCCAGCGCGAGTTGAAAGCTAGAATCCCAGGAGCCTAGATCTCCCTGGTACTTCTTTTCCGCAACTTGTTCGGCATTGACAAATATCCGCAAAATCCCCTCTGCGTTCCAGGTGACCACGATGTGCATTCTTTCCGTTGCAAGCACGCTGGGGGTGGCCAGCGAAGGAACACCGTTGGAGTTTGTTTTTGTGGTCCGTAAACGAAAGTCAAGGCGATCAACGTCTTGGCTCAGCGTAAAGTTTCTTTCCCCAGAATCTTTGGAAAGGGTCACGATACGAGCCGGTCCAGCCTGCTTGAGATTGCCGGGAGTCATGCAAACCTCAATCGTAAATTGGCCCGTCGATTGGATCTCTTGGACTAGTTGCTGCGGTGGACTGGAAGTAATGAAGGGAACGCGCTCTCCGGCTACCAACTCCAGCGGTATGCCGGAGCCAAAGGAGTTATTGAGCTTCGATCTGCCAACCACCGGGACTTCGATTTGCACTTGCAAACCGTCGATAGATATAAGCCTACCCGACTCAACCGCTGCCTCCGCTGGCTTGTTGCGGGTTGCCTTAAAACTCTTGCGTGCGTCGCTTTGGAATCGATCGATCTGCTGTCTGAGTTGCGTCCGATCTGTTTCGAGTTGCGTCTGCCGGCGACGGTAAGGTGATGCCTGGATGTCGCGCCGTTCATCTTCCTGTTGCGTAACGCCTCCCAACAGCGCGGCGGTACTAAAGTAATCGGCCTGCGAAATCGGGTCGAATTTATGATCATGACAACGAGCACAATTCACCGTCAAACCGATGAAGGCTTGACCTAAGGTGGCCACCAAATCTTCCATGTACTCCTGTTGTGCAGCCGATTTCATGGGGGCCGATCCCTCGAGGTGTGCAACTTGATCCCAGGTACCGCAAACGTGATAACCCGTGGCTAGCAGCGCCTCCAAATCACCTGGATAGAGCACGTCACCCGCTATCTGTTGCCGCACAAACTCGTCATAACCTAAGTCACGATTTAGCGACGTGATCACCCAATCGCGATAACGCCAGGCATTCTCACGAATCCGGTTTCGCTCAAACCCTTGGCTTTCGCCAAAACGAATGACGTCAAGCCAATGCCGCGCCCAGCGCTCACCGTAATGGGGCGAATCGAGCAGTTCCGACACAAGGTTCTCATAAGCGTCAGGGGCCGAGTCCGCAATGAAGCGTTCAACTGCCTCAGGCTCGGGCGGCAAACCGATTAAATCAAAATAAAGTCGACGGACTAGCGTGCGTCGATCTGCGCCCGCTGCGGGCTGTAAGCCAGCGGCCTCAAGCTTTTCGAGCACGAAATAGTCGATGTCGCGCAGCGGCCACGAAGTCAACTGCACCTGCGGACGATCCGGCTTCCGTACCGGTTGCAACGACCACCAATCGTAGCCAGCGCGATTGGGGCGGCTGTAAGCAAACGGATCAAGTGAATCGATCGTCCATTCCGCCCCCGCCTGGATCCAGCCTTTCAAGCTCGTTTTTTCAACAGCGGTCAAAGGGGGACGATCTTGCGGCATCGTGTCGGCTAAAACATGCTCCCACAACAAGCTGTCATCCAAGTTGTTAGGGATGATCGCTGGACCACTTTCCCCACCTGCCATTGCAGACTGCTTCTGCGATAGATCCAAACCACCCTCGCGATGGGTGGCTGTATGACATTCCAAACAGTGACGAGCCAAAATGGGAGCAATCTGCTGCTCAAACAAATCAGGTTCCTCAGACACCGAGTTGTCCGACTGCGCGCTCGCAGCTCCCGCCATCAAGACGGCCATTATGACGAGACCGGTCATCGTCAATCCAAGTCGTTTGTTTGTCATTGTCAACCTCGGTTGCAGAGGTCCGTTCGTTGCGCTGGCAGGTAAAAGTAACCCCCAAACAGCATCTCAACGACAATCGCCAACTGCGCAGGATATTGGTTCACGCCACTTAATTCCATGTGGTGCGGCACTGCCTCACAGACAACTGATTCTATCCTGCTTTAGCACCACCCGCAGAAAGACCTAAATCTACAACCACGGTTTAAGCGAGAAAACCAAATTGAGATTGGTACAGGTGATGCCGCGCAAGAGGCAGACTATTGCCCTGAACTCAGCAACCAGCAAACGGCAGAAGCAACACCAAGAGAAGTAGGCCTCATCCAACGATGCACCCTTCAGGCAAGTCCATTTCACTCACTAATCCTAGGAGTGACGATAAAGCACGCGTCACCAACGAGGCTCCAGCATTTTTGCCATGGGGAATGGGCCATTGGAGTTCGGCCCCCAAAACGTCCAGAAAGCAATGCTGGCGGTCCGTACATCTTGACCGTTCATGGTGGCATACTCAATTCCATTCATGAGTTTGAGGCGATGCCCAGCAATGTAGTATGCGAACTTATCCGATGCCCCCGAAGCGGTGACGGCGGGGGTGTAATCGGCGTTAAACGCGTTTGTTAACATGCTCCGCTCAAGCGTGTTGAGGTAGCGACTCGAGACGTTTCGGTCGTGTGTAAATCGATGTTTCTGCTGTCCAAGCGTGATGGCAAAACTCTCGTCGAATGCCCATTGCGACCACAGTTCCGTGAATCCGTTGTAAAACGGGGCGATATCAGTGCCGCTCACCATTTGCGAGTGCAACGTCATCTTCTCGAAAAATCTCGCCTGCGAACCAATTCGAAAACGACGGTTTTCCCAACCCTCTTGATTGGCAGCCTCTGCGTCCGCGTTGTAGTACTGCCCATGATAGCGTCCCAGGAACCACCACTCCTGCATGATGGGATGCTCCTCATTCTCATACAGTCTTCCGAGGTTTTCCAACTTATCAGCCAGCGATTTCGGCGACTCGCTGAGGAGATCACAAGCCAGCTCCACGGGTTGCTCTTCCCCAGAACCCTTCTTTTGGGAAATTTCTTCGGCTGGATTCCCGGCGGATTCGATCGCCGTTCCCTGCGGAACGTGGAGCGGGTGCAGGAGCGGAAAGTCGGCGAACGCACGCTGTCTATAATCGGCGAAATATGAAGGAAGTATTAAGAAATCATGAAGGCCTACTATGGAAATGGCAAGACCAACGCTTTCCCCGCTAGCTAAACTGTCGAACCAGCACAGCACCGTGCCGGCAATTCTATGTTCATCGCAAACAACGTTGGGAATAAACCAAAATCCGTCATGCCCCGAGGGGTCACCGAAGGATTCGCTCCCCGTATCACTGTGCAATTATCATTATCATTATCGCATACCCCACATTACCGCCTATCCTGTTGTTTCCTGATTTAGTTATGGATTCACTTTGGAACCATTGACCGGATAGGGCTCGAAAAAAGATCGAAAGAACTTATATGCCGCTGCGACGCGTTAGCACCTACTGGTTGTTCATCCTAGTTCACGTCACTGCGCTGGCTCCGACGAGCGGGGCCGAGGAGAGCACGCCGAGTCCAACTTCGGCTCTCTCGCTCGACACTATATTCAGGGACCGAGCGTTCCGTGGTGAAGCCTTTGTCGGCAACTGGCAAAGCGATAGCCAAGGTTTTGAGCGCATCAAACTGGACCCAAGCAGCGGACATGCGTCGCTCGTCCGCATCGACTTGGCAGATCCCACCACGGAGCATGTTTTGGTTTCGAGCGAGACGCTAAAGCCTGCGGCCGATGCACAGCCGCTCGGTATCGATTCGTACGAATGGTCGCAAGACAAATCCAAGCTGCTCATCTTTACGAACACCACGCGGGTGTGGCGCTACAACACGCGGGGAGATTATTGGATACTCGACCTCGCCACCAAGCAACTCAAAAAAATCGGCGGCGATGCACCTGCCTCCTCTATGATGTTTGCGAAGTTCTCACCGGATGCCAAGTCAGTGGCCTATGTCCACCAACACGACATCTATCTACAGGATGCGACCACCGATGAAATCACCAGGTTAACCCACACCGGAACGCCCACTAAGATCAACGGCACCTTCGACTGGGCGTATGAAGAAGAGTTCTCGATACGCGATGGATTTCGCTTCAGCCCTGATGGCAAGCGAATCGCCTTTTGGGAGATTGATGCCTCCGGAATCGAACAGTTTCCGTTGGTCGACAACACCTCCACGCTGTATCCCACCATCCAGTACATCCCCTATCCTAAGGTTGGCACCACCAATCCTGCGGCGCGGATCGGCGTGATTGATCTCGCCGAGCTAGTCATTACTTGGCTGCCGATCCCCGGCGATGCGAGGGATAATTACTTGCCGCGGATGGAATGGGTCGACGCCACGCGTTTGGCGATCCAACAACTCAATCGACTGCAAAATCGACTCAAGCTCTACGTGGCCGATGCGGTAAGTGCGGAAGCCACGGTGGTGCTGACCGAACAGGACGATGCCTGGATCGACGTCCACGAATCGCTCCACTGGTTGTCGGATCATTCACAATTTGCATGGTTGAGCGAACGCTCGGGATGGCGGCACATTTATCTCGTTTCCATTGACGGGCAATCGATCAAGCCTGTCACAAGCGGAGATTTCGATGTGTTGGAGGTGCTGGGCATCGACGACAAATCGCAATGGATCTATTTTAACGCCTCGCCCTCCAACGCCACTCAATCCTATCTGTATCGCGTGCATTTTGACGGCACGCAGTTCCAACGCGTCACACCCGAAAATCAGTCTGGGTCGCACCGCTATGTCCTCTCCCCTGACCGCCAAAAGGCACTCGTCACCTCTTCGCAGTTCACCTCACCACCCATAACCGAAGTGGTGCGACTCAGCGATCACTCGACCGAGATCGTCGCCGAATCCAACGCGGAACTTAGCGCACGCGTTGAGGAAGCTCAGCTAGCCCCAAGCGAGTTCTTTCGCGTCGATATTGGCGAAGGTGTTGAACTGGATGCATGGTGCATACTCCCACCCAATCTCGACCCAACCAAAAAGTATCCGCTGCTCGTGCACGTCTACGGCGAACCCGCCGGACAAACCGTTTTGGATCAGTGGGGCGGCGACCGCATCCTCTGGCATAATATGCTGGCCAAAGAAGGCTACGTCATCATGAGCTTTGACAACCGAGGTACCCCGGCTCCTCGCGGTCGCCCGTGGCGAAAAAGTGTCTATCGTCAAATCGGTATCCTTGCATCGGCGGACCAAGTCGCAGCAGTGAAGTCCGTTCTTCGCGATCGTCCATACCTAGACCCAGACCGAGTTGGCGTCTGGGGTTGGAGTGGCGGCGGCTCAATGACGCTCAACGCGTTGTTCCGTTATCCCGAAACCTACGCTTCTGGCGTTTCTATCGCCCCCGTTCCGAATCAACTTTACTATGACACCATCTATCAAGAACGCTACATGGGCTTGCCGGTCGAGAATTTGGAAGGCTATCGATTGGGCTCACCGATCACCTTCGCACATCAGCTCCAAGGCGAACTTTTGCTGATTCATGGAACAGGCGATGACAATTGCCACTATCAGACCAGCGAGTTGTTGATCAACGAGCTGATCAAACACAATAAGCCCTTTTCCATGTTCGCTTACCCTAATCGCTCGCATGCGATCCGTGAGGGCGAGAACACGACGCGGCACCTGTTCGAACAGATCACCAACCATTTCCGACGAACGCTCCCGGCAAGCCCGGCTCACTAAGGTTTGACGTACGTAGAAATTGAGGTGCGGTGGGAAGTGCAACGGGTGATTGAGTTGAATTGCGTGTCGCATGGAAATATCGAACTGTCGCTGTGATGGGTATGCGCACGCGTTGCTCTAGCGCAGACCGCCGCGAGCAATACGATTCCCGTGTCGTGCAATCGGCTGCGCGATAATTCGCGGAACCCACCCTAAGCTACAGCCCAAGATCTGTTTCTACGCCGGATTACGAAACCGATCATTCCAATCCCAAACCCAATCCCTGTCGACGGCTCCGGCACCGCAGTGAGACTGTAGTTCAACGAACCAGCAGCAGAAGTCGGAATAGCGTTAAAGCCGCTATCCAAGGCACTTAGTCCACTAAGCGACATGGAATAGGTCCCGGGGGTGGCACCCAGCGTGCTGAGCGTAAACTCTGCCAGCAGCCAATTCGCATCGGCCGGTCCTAAGCTGGTCACCGGAGTGCCCACGTCCAAGAAATAGGTGGCCGCGCTTTCACCGGGAGCATTAAATGCTTCAAAGAATCCACTGCTACCGCCGTCATTCAAACTGAAGCGATTCGCGCCTTCGATAAACAGCCCCCCCGCTCCGTCCAGTGACGAAAGGGTGAGGGTAAAGTCGGCACCAACAAACGATTGGTCCGCGGCGGTGGTACGCAAGTACACGCCGAAGGTGGCCGCGTTAGGCGAATCAGTCCAGATGCTCCCGACCGGACGCGTTTGCTCGATGCTAAATACGAAGTCGGCGCGCACCGGCTTCATGATCGCCGAGCAGCATAAGAAAACAGTTCCAAAAATCAAGCTTCTGACGATCATTATGTCATTCCAAGAGTGGTGAACTAAAGAGGAAATAGTGGATGATATAGAAACAACAACTGAACGGACCTGACAAATCGCCCTACCGCCAAGATAACAACCGAGGACTTGCGAGATCGGCGAAAAACTCATCGACCGCTCGAACACGACTCAGCGATCCCACGAAGGTCTCCGCATTGGTTGCTTGGGTTGGGAGTGTACGAGTCCCTTGCACCGGCACCATCTTGAACGCTGGTTGGGTGACGATCGCTGGCAACGCTGCTTGTTCCATTCGCAACGACTGAGGGGTTAGCTGCGTGGTCCAAGGACTGACGGCACGGTCGAGCACTGTGAACGGTGTGACCAGGATGACAGGAGCAAACAGATCGGACATGGATATCAGGGTAGATGTGCCATCAGAGTCGATAGCTGACAGTTGACCGGTCCAACTGCCTCCATTACTGCTACCAGAAGCGGGGATGGTAATAACTCGTAGCTGGCCGCCGATGGCTCTACGAGCCCTCCCCACATCGGCCATTTGGTGCAGACCATTCTTGTCCAGGTCATAAGGACTATCGATCGTTGCTCGGGTCCCAACGTGCGATCGAATTTGGCCCATGTCCGCTAACTGAACGAGGAAGCGACCGCCGGTAACCACACCATTCACTTCGCCATGCAAGTGACCGATGTAGTAGACTTGTTGTGTCAATAAACCGGTGTTTTCGTTGGCCAAGACTGTAATCCGCAACCATCGGTTTTCGATCGCGTTGTCGGGCCAAGTCATCGCGATGCGATCAGGTATTCCACCGAGAACATCGCCCGCCAGTACATTGATTGTGCTCGGGGCGGGACCAAGCTGCCAAGCGCTCGGTGGATGTGCCGACTCGTCAAAGTTTCCCTGTGGACTGAATTGAACAATCAAGTCCCCGGGCAACAGCGTTTCTCCGAACAGCCCTTGGACATCCAACACCAATCCGTTGATTCCACGGGTCGTGTTGATCAAGTTGTCAAAAGTCAATTGTTGTGGAGCTGCACCTTCCACCGCGAGCGTCTTGCCTAGTTGAAGTCCAGCTTGAAGCCCTGAATTCGCAAACACGGATTGAGGGTGATAGACAAAGGCGCCTTCGATGGTGGCCGCTGGGCGGTTCGATACCAAGGCAACACTCTGCTCGTCGTACTCAATGCGGTAGGGATGGCCTTGCAGGAGGAGCTCGCTGCCATGAGGTAGCCCCTCGAATTCGCCCAGCAATTCCGTGGCGGTCACGATCGCAAAGCGTTGCGTGCCCCTGAAGTTAGGGAAGATTCCGCCAAGCATAAGAGCAGTGCCCGACAGATCGACCGTACCCTCTAGGTGCAAGCGGGTGTATTCGCTATCGGGTTCCGCTCCCGAGATAGTGATCGCCAAAGCACCGGTAAAGGAGAACACATTGGCAGTGACGTCAACACCCATTCCTGATGGGTTGATTGCGTTGGCAACCAAAGCCACGTCGCCGGTTTCAGACACGACCTGTTTCAAGTTCAAATTGCTGGCGACCCCTTCACGGTCGACTTCAGCGATATAAATGTCGTCGATCGCCGTGGCGGAGAGCGTTCCGTCGCCGATGAGATCGATCTCCAATGGGTTGTCGCCCAAACCGATGCCGGTGCCGGCCCGCAGAATGATTTCGGCAGCGCGTAGGTTGGCGGTGTTAGAGTCAAGGGCGTCGAGGATCGCTCCGCTAGCGATTAATTGAATCGTTGATGTTTGAGAGAAGATCTGATTGAGACGTAAGTCCGTTTTAAGACCCAACCAATTTGCTGTACTCTGTCCGGTAATAGCAACTTCCTTTTCAGCGCGGGCGATCAAGGAACCCTCGCCGAAGAAGTCGACGCGCAGTGGATTTTCGAGCGAACCGATGCTGTCGTCGGCCGATTCCAATAGGATGCGACCACCGACAATATGGATCGCATCCGCTTGCTCTGTGACTCCACGTAGCGTGCCAGCGGCTTTGATCTGCACACGCTGGCCGTTGTTTCCGGCTCCAATGCGTTCGATGGGCAGGTCCTGTTCGGAACCAAGAAAGATGTTGCCAACCGAACCAGCGATGACGCGCTCGCTGGCGTTTACGTCAATATCTTCGCGACGCAGTATGCGTAAGAACGGCGCCTCGCGAGGGTCCGGTCCCTGGAACACAGGCGCGATCAGAATTGAGCCATCGTGGAACAACCAGTCGAATTCATAGTCACTAAGGTCTAGGGCCATCCCTGTCCCTTCGATCTGGTCGATTTTGAAGAAGTAGCCTGTATCTGTCGTGTCGCGGGTGGGGCCTTCCAAGAAGATGCGCTGGCCCGCGTTGAAACCGAAACTGCCCCAATCAACGTTGGCCCAGATTGTATTCTCCCGCATCGCCACCGTTACTTCGGTAGGCGGCTGAGCCAAATATACCATGTCACCTCGCTCAGCAGCCGAGATCAGGGCTTGTTGATCGAGCGTCAAAATGGGCGGCTGGCCATCGATTTCGTGAAGATCAACCGTAACGCCGTTAGCATAAGTGCCGATGCCCGAACCCGCCCATAACCTGACCGTACGAGCAATGATGTTCGGTTCTTCGATCACAAACTCGGTATCGGTGACGTTCAGGAATTCGAGACTGCGGAGGTTCTCCAGTTCTTCTCTGGTCCATACTTTCATCGTGTCAATGTCGGCTAGCTCTTCGTCCGTAGGTTGATAGACGAAACTGTCGAGGCGCTGGTTTCCGAGCGAGCTCCAAGTCGCATGTAGGCTGTGGTACTGTGTCGTGCGATCGTCTTCGATGCTGGTGATCGTCTCCTCGTCGTTGCCGTAATAGTCGCGTTCGACCTGGGACAGTGTCACGCGATGGGTCGGATCATAGACCGTCGGATCAGCTTGCGTTTCGCGAAAGTTCCAGTAGGCGTTGTAAGATTGGGTTTGCGAACTAACCAGGGTTGCGACCCGTTCGTCCCGTTTGGCTGTCGAACCGCGATCTGACGTCAATTGCAAATCATCCCACACTTTGGTACTGATTTCCTCAATGGCACGCTCATCGCGGACGTCGTTAAAGTTACCATCGATCAAAGTGCCAAGCGAGATATCGATACGAACCTCGCCTCCAGCCGTTATGCGATTGAGAGTGATGTCCGTCGAACCGCTTGCGATGTATACGTCGTGCGCCGCAACGGCTGTCAGCATTTGATTACCCAACTCAAGTGGTCGGTCTTCATTGCCGTAGTCCCCCGCAAACTCTCCAATGCTCCCCGTTTGGGCGACTAGATGAGTGGGGCCGCCAGCGATATGGCCACGGGAAACAGAGTGCGCGGAAATGATGCTGCCCTGTGCGGTTAGGGAAACGTGTCGCCCTCCACGTATATCCCTGATCGGCAGGTCGCCAGCGATCTCGTGCACGTGAATGTCTCCACCCCGAGCGTGAATATCAACTTCGGGGAACAAGAAAATCTTGCTCCACGACGATTCATCGGAGTAGTCGACGCTGCTTAATACGAGCTCACCGCGACCGCCCAGGTAACGATAAACCGCACCAACCTCGCCACCTGCGGAATGTCCTTCGGCCACATGCACCCGAACACCCAAGTTGACTCGCGATAACGAAGGAATTCGATCCGAGCGGAGATCAAACGGGACGGTTTCATCGACGTTGGTTTGCAACGGTGCCTCCACGGTGCCGACTCCGGAAGATCCGTTGCCTGTCGAAAACGTTTCGACTTGGATCTTCAACCCGCCGACCACACCGTCAACAGATCCTTGGAAGACAGAGCGGTGCGGGTAGAAGTTACTCAATATCGTCGTTGTGCCGCCGGGATTGATCAGAGCACCGGCGATGAAAACATTGCCAATGGATTCAATCAGAATCTCGCCTGCGGACTGGCCTTGAAAACGAATATCGATCGGCCGGTCGGCTTTGACCGTATGTGTGTGCAGCGTCCGCGTGCCTTGCTCCGTAATGAACTTGTTGTAGTAGGTAACCGTACCGATCCAGTTGGTTTCGCTCCAGCCGCAGCACGTGTAGTTGCGTTCGCTAATCTCCCTCACGAGTCTGTTGTAAGTGTAACGTGGCAATGTAGGGGAACCGACATAGAAGTACGGCCCCGCATCGGTCATCACGGGTGATCCGATCTGCTGGGTCGTCGTGCTAATGACATCTGCGGGATCGGCTGCGATCCAGTCCATGCCGAGCCAGGACGAAGAGCCTGTTAGAGTGGTTGTTCGCTGGAGTCGCTCTTCGGCGATCGTCCAGCCGTAGCGAAGTCCGGGCTGCGGTAGA
>JBGSHW010000186.1:0-26612 GCA_041751975.1 Pirellulaceae bacterium | reverse complement strand
GTGATCGCACGTTGTAGCTAAGGTTGCCACAATACAGTTTCTTACCCATTACCAAACTCCAAAACTGTCCCGTCATTTCATTCTGGATCAACAAGACTCCGGGACCGAATCGTCTTGTTGAAACTTCTGTGAGCACCTCCGCAAACGGAGGAATTGCTCGCGTATCGATATTCGGCAGTGTTTATGGACTGCCATGGATTTTTAAGTCATCAAAGCTAGGTGTACGTTAGCTTCATTTGTGTACGTTACCAGTAAATTTCAATCGTGCAACTAACCAAGTTACAAAAACCGCAGTTTACTTTCCAGCCGAGAAATCGGGTTCCTGCCCAATTCTGGCAAAAGCTCTACGCAAGGGTGCCAATCGGGATATTAAAAGTGGCGGTGAATTGATCGTTGTCATGTTCAAACGCACTTGCGACCGCAGCGGGCAATTCGGATTCTGCCAATAGCAGCAACGCTCGATTCTGTACGATCTTGGCTGCCATTTCACGCTGGGTGGCGATAGCTCCGGCTCTGCGGGCCTCGGCGTCGGCCAGAGCTACTTGCATATCGGCATGGGCTTGATCGGTTTGCAAGCGTGCTCCGACGTTTTCTCCAATATCAATGTCAGCGATGTCAATTGAGACGATTTCGAACGCTGTATTGGCGTCCAAGCCGTTCTTGAGCAGCCCTTTGGAGATTTTGTCGGGTGTCTGCAGCACATCCATATGGGAATCGGATGACCCGATTGTGGTTACGATGCCTTGACCGACTCGAGCGATAATCGTCTTTTCCGTGGCGCCGCCGATGAGCGTATGCATGTTGGTGCGAACGGTGACTCGGGCACGAACACGCAGTTCCACGCCATTGCGCGCCACGGCGCTGAGCATCGATTTTCCGCTGCTCGCATCGGGGCAGTCGATGATCCGCGGGAAAACGCTGGTGCGGACGGCGTCGAAGACGTCACGACCGGCTAAGTCCATGGCAGCTGCGGTATCGTAGTCGAGTGGGATATCGGCGCGATGGGCTGCGATAATCGAACGCACCACGAGCAACACATCCCCTCCAGCCAGAAAGTGCGACTCAAGCCGCCCCGTCGAGATCCCATGCACGCGATCAATACTTAGGCCAGATTGACGAGCCATGATTTTGGCTGTTACGATCAACCGTGCTGGGACTTGACGAAAAGTCATTCCGACAAGGCTTGAGAAGCGGATGTCGGCGTCGGACATGTACGCTTGAAACCACAAGGATCCGTAGTGCATCAACAGCACCAAAACGATCGCAAGGAGCAGCGCGAGCACTGCGGCAGCAACCCACCAACCTGTCGATACGGCGATTAAGATCATGTTCATGCCAGTTCATTCATCGCTCGGAAGCCACTCGGTGTCAACGAGTATCCCCCCTTAAACTCCTCAGGTACCAGAAGACCGGCTGTCGTCAAGCTTTCGAGAACCATCTTCATCGAATCGAGGTCGGTGTTGCTTAGGCACAGCATTTGACCAGGTGTCATCAGGTACTTCCGAAAGACGGCCAGCACGTTAGCCTCGCCGTCGGTGAGTTCCAGCATTGGCTCGCTGGAATCATCGGG
The DNA here is from genome assembly GCA_041751975.1 of Pirellulaceae bacterium. Lineage (GTDB taxonomy): Bacteria > Planctomycetota > Planctomycetia > Pirellulales > Pirellulaceae > Aureliella. Next base: position 25,042 of record JBGSHW010000186.1, on the reverse strand, counting down.
TTCCGTTTTGCGACGATTGCGCTTATCTCGCTTTTCATCCGCTTTGCGTCGCTTGTCAACTTCGCGCTGACGCTTGGCCATCGTGTTGCGATCTTTCGCCATCTTGCCTCCTCCGGGAAACCCATGAAAGAAAAACAGTGGCGGTCAGCCAGAGTTCGTGCGTCGTAGAGCCAGACGTTTAAGTCTCGCTAAGAAACAGTCCCTCCGACTGTGATTGCATCTCGAACCACCAGCCTGCGTTGCTGAACTGATTCAGTTAGAGCTAGTTCGCACCTTCAACCAAGCTAACCTCTTCCGCTCTTGGACCCTTAGGACCGCGGCCTTCGCTGAACTCGACTTCCTGCCCCTCACGCAACGACTCAAACTGCGTTCCCTGCACTGCAGAGTGATGAAAGAACAATTCTCCACGCTCTGTCGTGATGAAACCAAAACCTTTGTCTGAAACTAGTTTCTTAATTGTACCGCGCGCCATAGACCATTCTCCAGTTAGATAAGCAAGACAACTTGCTGGTGCCGTGAAATCAACTCCAAGTGAGAGTTGCCGCGGCTAATCGCAAAAGCAAAAAGGAGTGGCGCGTCAGATTTTGAATTGACCAATGAGTAAAACTCTACTTCAGAAACATACCACGGGATCGGCAATAAAGCTAGTCCCGTCGTCAACCCAAGCCTTCGAAAGTTCATCACGATCGAGGCAACTACGTCCGCTTACGATCCATGACACGCTGCATGATCTCCATCCAAGTCCGATTGAGTCGCAGGGTAACTTCGCGTACTTTCCGCTCATCGTCTTGCTCGAAGTCGATTTCAAAACCAGCCACCGACAGCACATCGTTAGGGCTCTTCCCCTGCTGACAAGCCTTCCAAAACCGGGCCCCCTGAAGGGTGCTCTCGGCTTTTGTGGTCGAGGTCTCGGCGGTGATGGAGGCAACCGATTTCGTGACTTGAGCCGTAAGGCTTGTCATCATTTCTTGCCGCAGATGATCGGCCCACTTCTTCCAACGCGTTTTTTCTTGAACGGACATATGCAATCTTTCAGTTGAACTTGGCCCAGGCACTGCAACAAGAGATCGTCGCGTGCTCAGAGGTTGGCATCGCAGCAGCATTCCGCAGACGCCATGCGCCGCACCACCGCTGACTTGCGAGCCCGCCAGCAATCCTTAAACAGACCCTATTCTAACGAATTACGCCGCCCTGTGTTGACGACTGAGGCTTAAGAACCGCAGCAAAAGTCACAAAGCGGTCCTGGGTGGTATCCCAAAGCTTTAACTTCAAGCAATCTGCGATATCTCGCATCCGCAGCGACGTCTTGGCAGGAGACTGCAGCGCCGGCAAACTCCGCATCGCCTCTGGCAGACGATAAAACGGTATTTTAGCATTCAAATGGTGCACATGATGATAGCCAATGTTGCCAGTCAGCCAGTTCATCAACCACCCCATCTCCAGATAGCTGGATGACTCCAAGGCCGCGTCCGTGTAGGTCCACTCGCCACATCGCCTAATCTTCGCCGACGGAAAGTTATGTTGAACATAAAACAAATAGGCGCCAGCCGACATGGCGATCCAGGTCGGTAAAATGAACACCAGAATGGCTGTAGCCCAGTTCGCATACCAAACGCACGCAAAAATAAATCCAAAATGAACCAGCAGCGACAACGGCGCATCCCAGTGCCTGCGGGGATCAACCAACAAAGGTCGGATGCACATTCCAAACATAAATACGGCAAAGTAGCCAAATGCAATCACCAATGGACTCCGAGCTAAGCGATACTCCAGCCGCTCCAGCGGGGGCGCCTCCCGATAGTTTGTCGTCGTCATGATTGGGAACGAACCAATGCTGGCACCAAACAATTTTGAGTTGTGCCGATGATGATGATCGTGGGATCTCTTCCACACACTCGGCGGCGTCAACATCAAATATCCATAAATGGCTAGCACGAATCCGGCCAAACGAGAGCCCTTGAGAATCGACTGGTGCTGGTAATCGTGGTACAAGATGAAAGTTCGCACCAAGGTCAGACCCGTCAAAAGGCTACCAAGCAGGCGAACCCACGTGTATCCTGCGGCCCCAGCCACGCAACCGAATGCGAGCAGGGCGATAAATGTGGTACCGAAGTGCCACCAACTCGACCGCCGATGTTCGCTGGCAAATTGTCGACTAGCGATCAATAACTGCCTATCTTCGAACTTAGTTCGCGAAGCTTCAAGCGTCTCGACGTCTACATCAGGGTGAATTAGGACGGCGCTCAAGAAAATGCTTGCTTTCAGTAACAAAGGGAAATTAGTAACAAAGCGATTGGGACAGCATTGGCTGGCATTCCATCGAACCAGCCGGAAATCGAGCCGCTAAACGACCCTTGGACCCAGCTACTAAAAACCCTTATTGATGCAACCAAATGAGATGCAACCACGTGTGGACGTTACCTCTTGGTATCGCGTGCACGTCGATAGATCGCAGGCTAAAAAGAGAACTCAGATGCGTCAGATTACCTTGGCACCCCCTATCACGTCAACTGCGATACCGTGTTTTTGCACGCCAAACGAACAACCGCATGTCAACAACTGCCTAAAGTCCTGGAATTGCAACGGTTTCTTGAAGAGTCAAACTTTATTCACAATCAACGCCGGGGTTTCGCTTTACAGACGCGCGATAATTCTGCACAATGCTCCTCGATGATGACGCTGGTCCTCAACTGTAAACGTTGGTCTACTCGCCAACAACTCAGGCCAGAGCCCCGTGTCACCGTCGCTCTTCTCGTTGCGCTCGGCCACCAAAGCCCAAATACTTGTCACGGTGTACTGAGCGTCCTTTCACAACTCGTTTATCGGTAGCAAGGATGTTGCAACAGCTCTCCGTTAGTGAGTTATCGACTTATCGATGGACGTTCGAGGAAGATGTCCTCCATTATCATCAAGCAGGCTTTAAGGCGATTGGCATCTGGCAGCCCAAGCTTAGCGAATATGGAGAAGAGAAAGGGGCCGAGCTACTCTGCGAGCATGGGCTAGAAATCTCATCCCTCCAGTGGATCGGGGGCTTTACCGGCAGTGATGGCCGCACCTATCGCGAAAGCCTGTTCGATGCGCTCGACACCATCCAACTTGCCGCAGACATCGGAGCAAAGACAGTGGTGGTGATCGCTGGTGGCCGCGGTGGCCATACCACCAACCATGCCAACCGCATCCTCCGCTCGGCGCTCAAGGTACTCGCAGAAGCCGCACAAGCCGTCGGTGTGCATCTGGCCGTTGAGCCGATGCATATCGGTTGTGGAAACAACTGGTCATTCCTCAACACGATCCCGCAATGCCTGGATGTGATCGCTGCCATCGGCAATCCGAATTTGGGGATTGTCTTTGATTCCTATCACCTAGCGCAAGATCTCGATGCCTTGCCTTGGCTGGAATCCATCATCCCCTTTGTGCGCTTGGTACAGTTGGGCGATGCCAAAAATGCGCCGATGGGAGAACAAAACCGCTGCCTGCTTGGTCATGGACGCGTGCCCCTCTCAGCCATCGTGGCCCTATTTCAAGCGGGTGGCTATCGTGGCTTTTACGAAATTGAAATCGTCGGCCGCGAAGTCGAGCATCTGCAATACGAGCAGATCATCGGCCAAGCCCGCCAAGTCGCTACTACCTGGTCAATCGCTGCGGAATGATGAGCTTGCGAGTGGCTTGCAAACGACTTCAGCTTGATTGCCCATGCGACCCTCCCAAGGGAACCATGGCTTAGCGAATGGCTTGAGTTAAACTGGCGTAACCCTTGGGCCTTCGTTCCAAGCCACTATCAATCCCCATCCGCTAGGAGTTTGACGATGTCCCACCGCGACAGCACGAGATCCTACAGCCCGTCGCGCATTGCGTTGATTTCCTTTTCGCTTATCGCCCTTGCGCTAACGACAACCGCCCACACGCAGCAGCCAACTCCGCTCGTCAAAGCGCACGCGCATAATGACTATCTACATGAACGTCCGTTGCTGGACGCCCTGGACAACGGCTTTTGCAGCGTGGAAGCGGACGTGTTTCTGGTTGACGGGGAGCTACTGGTCGCTCACACAGCAGCTGAACTCTCGCCAGAACGCACGTTGCGCGGACTCTACCTCGATCCCTTGAGGGAACGGATCACCCGCCTTAACTCAAGCGTCTTCGGTGATGGACAACAGCTGACTCTCCTCATCGACCTGAAGTCCAACGGCGAAGCCACCTACCAAGCACTTGACCAACTATTGCAAGAGTATCGCGAGATTTTAGCCTACTCGGAAAACGGCGTGAAACACCCCGGACCCGTTAGCGTGATCATCAGTGGTGATCGCCCAGTGGAAACGGTGGCCGCCGACACAACGCGCTACGTGGGGATCGATGGCCGCTTGAGTGATCTCGATTCCGATGCTTCGGTGGAGCTGCTGCCACTGATCAGTGACAACTGGAGACTCCACTTCCGTTGGCAGGGGGTGGGGGAAATACCAGACTCTGAACTCGGGAAATTGAAGCAACTGGTGGAACAGATCCATCACCGCAAACGCCGCGTACGCTTTTGGGCAACCCCTGACACCCAAGCCGCTTGGCGCGTATTGCATGAGGCTGGCGTGGACCTCATCAATACGGATGACCTCAACGGTCTTCGCGATTTCCTAAACCACAAAACCAGCAATCCGTAAACGACTCGAACTTTTAAACACAGCGTCAGCAGAGAAGTCAGAAACCTTGTCTCAACAGGCTGTCGCGTTGCCTTACCCCAAGCCCCCTGATGACCTGCTTAGGGAGCAGTGCCGGTTGGATCGAAGTAAGCGGGTTCAACCCCAGACTTCCATTTGATGTTGCAACCGAGGCTCGGGCGCTGCGGTTCAGCAACGGGTCGGCCTGCTAACAGCGCGTCGAGCGCCGCCCGCAAGTCCTTGCCATGCGGTGCCAGATTCTGCTTGGGACGCGTCTCATCGAGCTGGCCGCGATAAACAAGTTTCTGGGCGCTGTCGAATAGAAAGAAATCTGGTGTGCAGGCGGCGCGATAGGCCTGCGCCACTTGTTGCGATTCGTCGTACAAATAGGGAAAGCGATAACCTTGCTCCGACGCCTCGCGTTTCATCATCTCCGGTGAGTCGTCTGGATGTGCGATGATATCGTTGCTGCTGATGCCAAGCACCGCAATCCCTTTGGCTTGGTACTCGTCTGCCAAACGCGACAACTCGGGGGCCACATGCTTTACGTACGGACAGTGGTTGCACATGAAGATAATAAGTAACCCCGGCCGGTCACGAAAGTCACCTAACGACCAAGTTTTGCCATCGCAATCGGGAAGCCTGAAATCGGGCGCTATGGTCCCAAGCGGCAACATTGTGCTGACAGTGCGAACCATGGCTAATTTGCTCCATTGGAGAGATACTTTTGGAAAGTCTTTACAGCGGACACCGCGCCGCCGTACTAATCTTTGCGACTGGTGATTTCAAGCAAGTGATAGCCAAATTGTGTCTTGACCGGGCCATGCACCTTATTCACCGCCCCGTTGAACACAACTTCATCAAACTCTTTGACCATTTGTCCACGCCCGAACTCCCCCAATGCGCCCCCTTGCTTGCCAGATGGGCATGAGGAATGTTGCTTGGCAACCGCAGCGAAATCAGCCCCTTCTTCGATCTGCTTTTTGAGCTCGACGCATTTTTCTTCGGTGCTCACTAGAATATGTCGCGCGCTTGCCTTGGCCATCGGTATCAACCTTGTAGGGTACTGGTTATTTGAATTGAAACTATCAAAACACGATCCTAAGCGGCTAGGGAGCAAATTTGAAGGGGGGGCGTTGCTGGGTCACTTACCGATACAGAAGCGGCTAAAGATCTCTCCCAAAATATCCTCGGTGTGCACTTCGCCAATCACCGCCGCCAAATCTTCCAGACTGCACCGCAGCTCAGCCGCCACCAGTTCTTCGCCAGCTTGATCCGCCAACAGGATCGAAGCGCGATGCAGCGCTGCGGTGGCCTGGTCAATCGACGACTTGCAACGTACCGCCGCTCGATGCAAGGTCGCTGACTGCGAATCTCGCTCTTTGGCAGCGAGCGTAGCCACCAGCCGTTGCTTGAGGAGGCTGATCGAATCGGGCCACAAGACACTGATACTCTGGTCGACCTCTTCGGCGTAGCGACTTGGGGACTCCGCGTGGAGATCGCATTTGGTTCCTACCCACAACACCGGTGCGCCCGTAGCTCGGCAACGCTGCAAGGCCTCATCTACGGCAGGAGTACCGCTAGCGTCCGACAGGTCAACACAAAATAAAATGGCGTCAGCCTGAGTCAGCCGCTCAGACACCACCGCTTGAGCCAAATGGCGTGGAGTGTCGCCCACTACCTGCTCAATGCCCGCAGTGTCAATCAACTCGAGCGAAAGGCCATCGATGCGTAGAGTTTCTGAGATTGCATCTCGCGTTGTGCCCGCTTGGTCGGTCACAATGGCCCGCTCCCTACTTAACAACGCGTTGAACAGAGAGCTCTTGCCAGCATTGGGCATGCCGACCAACACGACTTGCCGCGTTCGGGAACCGCTGCCGCGCGAAGCCAGCCGATCGGCAATCTGCTGCAAGTGCCCTGCCAGGCGTGCAATGCTCTGCGCGAGAACGTCCTCGGTGATGAACTCGATGTCTTCTTCGACAAAGTCGAGCCCCGCTTCGAGGTGAGCAACCAATTCAAGCAGCTCGCCGCGCAAAGTGCGAACTGGCTGCGATAGGTTTCCCCCCAACCACTCGAGGGCCTCGCTGAGCTGCTGAGGCGACTCGGCTTCGATGACGCCTAGTACCGCCTCGGCTTGGGTCAAATCGAGTTTGCCTGCCAAGAAGCTACGGAGGGTGAATTCTCCACGAGAGGCGGGAGTTCCCCCAAGCTCGAGCAAACGAGCCATAAGCGATTCAATCACTGGCAGCGAGCCGAGCAGGTGGATTTCCGCCGACGGCTCGCCGGTAAAGCTTCGCTCATCGGGCCAGTAATAGACTTGCGCGGCTATCGAGCGTCCCGGCCAACTGAGCTCGCAACGAAACACACCACTGGACGCCCGCGTGCTGGCTAAGAACTGCTCAACCAGCGGCTCCCGAGTCTCGACTTCAACAGCATCAGCTGGCACCAGTATCCGCCGTAAAATCTGTGAGGTCTGGCTACCACTGAGGCGGACAATCCCACGGTGAGCAGGGGCTAGACCACTGCTAAGGGCGACAATCGTACGCTGAAGATCCATCTGCACAATGCAATCAACCTGCGGTAGCAGGTTGGCCAGGGCGTTGGCTATCGGTCCCGCTCGGTGGGTTGACTCCAGGTGCACCCGCGCTGGGGCGGTTGCCTGCAGGCGCTCCGAAACCTGGAGTACCGCTACCGGGAGCCGAGAAACCACCCGCCCCGCCAGGCGTTTGCGGAATCAACATCTTCAATTGATCAATAGCTTCATTAAACTCCGCTTGAGTCGTGGCGCGTGCGAGACTACCCGCCACAGCATTGGCACCCAACAAGACAGCCGAGAGGGGCGTGGTATCAATGCTGGGCCCAATTTGCGCGAGCGCTAAGTCGACGTTCTTCCGCATTTCATTCATTTGCGAAGGGGTGATCCATATCTCACCCACTTTTTGGAATTTCGTGACCGTGGGTGGAAACTGTCCAAACGTAATCTCGACATCGGCCGCACTAGCGGTCTGGCTTTTGATCGTATAACGAAGCAATTTTGGAGCCCCAGTCGCCGCTGCTGCGTCGAGCCCTTCAACCACATAAGGTGCAAACAACGCCGAGAGGTTCGCTACCCACGGCACAACCTTTCCTAGTTCGAAATTTTCCTTCTGCCAGTTTGCTTCATTGGTGAGCGACGCGGTAAAGGCTGCAATCTTATGCCACTCTGCATCCAACGATGCGACCGCACCCGGCTGAATGGCAACATCCGGATGTCCAAGAATGAACTCTTTCTTCTCCTGAACAATAGTGTTCACCGACTTCATGAGCGTGCGAATTTGAACCAATTGTGCTGGCTTAATCGACCCAAGCACGCGCACCATTAATGTCTCTAGATCCGTCTGCATTTTGGGGGGAAGCGCATGCCAAGCAACAAAGAAATTGCCACGCTCGACTTCAGCAACGAAGGTATCCATGAACTGCTCAACCGTCGCGTTCACCGGGAAAGGGGACTTGAGCAGTTCGACTCCCGAAAGGGTGAAACTAGGCTCAAAGTTCTCCATCACCGGTTTGACAGGTGCCTGCACTAACGGTTTTGAGAACGCTTCCGGATCGGCCAACTTCAACGCTTGCAAATGGCTCTCAAGGCTCAAAGATGGGAGCGGAATACTCGCCTCTTTACCTGTTGTCTTCAGCCGCAAAGTCACCGTGTCCGCGTCCATTCGAACAAAGTCCGCTTCAATCGCCTTGCCCTGTGAACTAACCCACTGGGTAGGCGACGCACCGGTGTCAGCCTGAGCATGCAACAGCCTGGACACAGTGAGCACTACAACACACAGCGACATTACATGTGTCAACAATTTTGGAATCAGGCGAGCGCGCATCGTTTTGAAGTCCAATTGGGGGATGATGGAGGACATTCTGTCTAAGTCGCCAAACATACACAACTCTTTTTTTACTACGGACATTCGATTCGAACCGCACAGCAGGCACTTAAGCGAAGATAACTTGAACGACCGACAAACGCAAACATGGCAGCTAGTATCCGAACTCGTTTGTGAACTTTTGGACAGCCTCCGCACGGGCGACACACGGCTCTCACCGCTGACGTTAGGGCAACGACGCGTTGACATTGGCATTCGCTTGGCCATTGCCTATGGCCGGTGCTCCCTCCGGCGGCAAGCTGGCGTACCAACGCAATAGGTAAGCCTGTCGCTTGGCCCCCGCAGCGGCCGAGCGACGCAGGCCGATCCGCATGCCAGCGGGGGTGCAGGTGGTTAACTGTACGACCAGCTCTCCCGCGCTCGCGCTTCCAGCCGCCGACAAAATTGGCTCGTTGGCTATCCGCTCCCGATCGTCGGCACCTGCGACAAGGGTGGAGCCTTCCACTTCCGACTCGAATTCCACCACGGGTGTCCCGTCAAAAGTGGGTGAAAAGGCCACCACGATAGATGCAGTGGTCTGCAGCGGCTCGAGCGCTACACGGATATCTCCAGATAAATACGGTTCACCTGCCTCATCGAGACCTGCAAAAGTCTGGCGTTCGAATTGGCCAAGCTCCGACGGCGATTCCGAGTAGCCATCCTGAACTTCAATCTGACCGAAGGCACTCGTGGTCGCATTTGCAGCCTTCGCTGAGAACCACTTGGTCGGATGGAAGACCGACAAGCTCTTGCAGATATCAGGCAAGCATCCTTGACGATCCACCTTGCGATGCACCCAAACTTCACCAGCCAACAGAACCAGGGCCGACAGAAGCGTATCCAACCACCCTTCAGCTCGCAAACACAAACAGCCCAACCAGTTCACGTTCGCAGCCAAGGTCAACAGCCACACGATTTGATTTGTAAAACAGGTTGTTTTGGGCTGGCTCGTCAAAATGGGCAGGCGCAAGGCGAGCGATCCCCCCCCCAACAGACAGGCGAGCAAGATAAGCTTGTCCCCCGAGATCGTCGGTACCGAGACGATGCCAAACAGCGCCGCCAACCAAGCCAACAAACTGGTGGTCAACCAGACCGCTGCCAAAGCAATCCAAAGCGATGTTTCTTGCTTATCGCTGGTATGACGCACGGTAACTTTCCTTTGCGTTCAAACACGATACTCGGGACCCCGCAACATTCATGGGAACGAACGCCCTGGGCCGCAGAGGGGCGTGTGGTCCGCGAGCGAACTCGCGGACGCACTCTACGTGACCCAACAACCCACTCTCAAGCCATAACATAAAAGCGACGGGGTTGCCCTGGAAGGCTTAGACGGCAGCGGCGACCGGTTCCAGCCCCAAAGCAGCAGCCAGTTCCGTAGCCTTGTCAGTGTTTTCCCAAGTAAATTCTGGTTCAGAGCGCCCGAAGTGACCGCCAGCAGCTGTCTGCCGATAGATTGGACGTCGCAGATCCAAATACTTGATGATTCCCCCCGGTGATAACGGGAAGAGCGCTTGCACAGCTTCGCAGATTTTTTCGTCGGCTACTTTTCCGGAACCTTGCGTGTCCACATAAACACTCACCGGCTCCGATACTCCAATTGCATACGCCAACTGAACCTCGCAGCGATCCGCCACCCCGGCTGCGACGATGCATTTGGCCACGTGACGCGCCATGTAAGCGGCGCTGCGGTCCACCTTGGTTGGATCCTTGCCGCTAAATGCACCACCACCGTGACGCCCCCAACCACCGTACGTATCCACGATGATCTTGCGTCCCGTTAGCCCGCAATCACCATGCGGTCCTCCGACAACAAACTTGCCGGTTGGGTTGATGTGGTATTTAATGTCTCCCTTAACCAACTCGGGTGGCAGGCATGCCTTGATGACCTTTTCAATCACAAATTTGCGAATGGTGGCTTGATCGACATCGGGTCCGTGCTGCGTTGAAACAACTACCGTGTCGATGCGAACGGGGGTGTAGCCGTCGTACTCAATCGTGACTTGACTCTTGCTGTCAGGCCGCAACCAATCAACTTCGCCGCTAAATCGAGCTTGTGTCAAACGATTGGTGATGCGATGCGCCAAAGCAATCGGCATCGGCATCAGCTCAGGTGTGTCGTTGCAGGCAAAACCGAACATCAGACCTTGGTCACCCGCACCGACATCTTTGCCCGCCGCTGCATCGGAGTTAACACCCTGCGCAATGTCTGGGCTCTGCTCGTCCAACGCAACCATCACGTTGCAGGTATCCGCACACAAACCCATCATGTCATCGGTGTAGCCAACTTCGCGGATTACTTCGCGGATTTTCTTTGCATAGTTCACATTGGCGGTGGTCGAGATTTCACCTGCGATCAGTGCTAATCCGGTCGTCACCAACGTTTCGCACGCCACGCGGCTGTTCGGATCTTGCTCAAAAATTGCGTCGAGGATGCCGTCCGAAATGCGATCCGCCAGCTTGTCAGGATGCCCCATGCTCACTGATTCGCTTGTAAACAAATATTTTCCCGAAGCCACTAAAAGGCCCTCCAAATGTGGGGGTGTGAAGTCGATCGTCTACGATCGCGCGGTGAAAGAGAGGTTTCGGCCCTAACCACAATTGGAGGTTGAGCCAGCTTGAACAGGCCACAGTATATCTGCGGCCTATGGGGAGCGAAAGTCACGCCGTAGAATCATCTTGCAACCAGCCAACAAAAGCGTAAGATTAGTTTTTTGAGAACCCAAAACTTTTATTTTGGACGACCAAAATCTTGCCAATGGCAGCTGGCAGCAAGGACCTTACGCTTGTGCCCTGACTGGAACAAACGCACTCTGTGAGGGGCCTAGCGGGCAAGCGAAGAAATGTTGGTCCCACTTAACAAAACAATCGTCTCACTCGAAAATAATCGCAATCAGAACCAAGAGTGGCCAGATGTTCAGAAAGCTAGCTGGAAGAATACAATTGAACACCTATGGATTGTTTGCTCGTCTGGCCGTTGGGTTGGCCTGCTGCATCTGTCTGCTCGCCCCCTGGAGCGGTTGCAAGTCAGCGAAACCGACTGAGCTCTACACACATTATGTCGGTACTTATCCGATTAAGGCGACCGTCACGGTTGGTATGGTCGCTGATATCGTGCGGGCCATCGGAGGTAAGCACGTGGAGGTGACGCAGTTGGTGGGTGCGGGTATCGACCCTCACCTTCACAAACCAAGCCGCGACGATGTGCTGGCGATTCGCTCGGCAGACATCGTTCTCTACAACGGCTTCATGCTCGAGGGCAAAATGGGAGACTTGCTTGGTCGTACGGCCACTTCCCGACGCACCCATGCGGCAGCCGAATACCTCCCTGCCGCCGAACTTGATGAGAGCCACTCAGAGGGGATGCACGGTGAGCCCGATCCGCACGTGTGGATGAATGTGGCGCTTTGGCGGCTGGTGGCCAAAGGCATCTCCGCCGAGCTCGTTGCTTACGATCCAACTCATGCGGACGATTACCACGCAGCCCATCAACGACTCGACCAAGAACTCGAGGCACTTCATCAGTACGGAATACGCGTCATGCAGGGGGTGCCGCCCGAGCAAAGGTTGTTGGTGACCTCGCACGATGCCTTTCGCTACTTCGGCCGCGCTTATGGTATCGAGGTACAAGCAATCCAAGGGATGAGTACCGAATCGGAGGCGGGGCTCAGTCGTATCAACGAACTGGTGGATCTACTCGTGACGCGGAAGGTGAATTCGGTCTTTGTGGAAAGTAGCGTTCCGGAGGATAGTGTGCAAGCACTGCTGCGGGGGGCGGAATCGCGCGGTCACACCGTACAAATCGCAGGTAAACTCTACTCCGATGCGATGGGGAATGCAGGAACTTATGAAGGAACTTACATTGGCATGATGGACCACAACCTAAGCACGATCGCTCGAGCATTGGGTTGCACCGAAGTGCCCGAGGGTGGCTTTCGCGAAAGCAGGCAACCATGATGGGTCAGCCCGAGCCATCGCCGTTGAACCCGCTCCCTTTGTCCATTCGCGATGTTACAGTTGCCTATCATCGCAAGCCGGTCTTGTGGAACGTGGCGCTGGATATCCCAACCGGAAGCCTAGTGGGGTTGGTGGGCCCAAATGGTGCCGGCAAAAGCACACTTTTAAAAACCATCGTCGACATGATCCCACGTGTGTCGGGGGAGGTGCTGGTCTTCGGCCAGCCCTATCGCAAGGTACGTGAGCGAGTCGCCTATGTTCCACAGCGCGAAAGTGTCGACTGGGATTTCCCGGCGACCGCTTTGGATGTGGTGTTGATGGGCACATACGGACAACTTGGGTGGTTTCGTCGCGTCGGAGCGAAAGAGCGATTTGCCGCGTTGGAAGCTTTGCGGAAAATGGAGATCGAACACCTCGCCCAGCGCCAGATCAGTCAACTCTCTGGCGGACAACAGCAACGGACTTTTTTGGCGCGCGCGTTGGTACAGCACGCCGACTTGTATTTGATGGACGAGCCCTTTGCGGCAGTGGACGCTTCGACCGAACGGGCGATCGTCACACTCATGCGCGAGCTGCAAACGCAAGGGAAGACGATCGTCGTAGTGCATCACGATTTGCATACCGTGCCCACTTACTTCGACTACGTCGTGCTACTCAACTTGCGATTGGTGGCTGCGGGAGCAACTGAAGAAGTGTTCACTGAAACATTTTTGCAGAAGACCTACGGTGGCAAGTTGACGCTGCTTGACGAGGTTGGCGAAGCGATGCGTTTACGGGCACGTTCCTGAGCTAATCAATCGAAATACTCTCATGCACGATCCTTTGCCTTTACTTCGCCTGCTGCCCTCCCCGGCGGCATTGCTGGCCGATGGACTGTGGCGCGTTGTTTCGCTGCAAGATTATAATACACGGATCGTGCTGATGGGCACGATCTTGCTTGGCATCGGCGCCGGTTTGTTGGGGGTCTACCTCTTGTTGCGACGCCGAGTACTTATCGGCGATGCGATCAGTCACGCCACGCTTCCCGGTGTCGCAGCGGCCTATCTGTGGACGGCCAGCGCGGGTGGTGACAAATCGTTGTTCATGCTGTTGATCGGAGCCGCAGTGAGCGGTTCCTTGGGGGGTATGGCGGTCTTGGCCCTGCGCCACATGGCGAGAATTCGCGAAGATGCTGCGCTCGGAATCGTGTTGAGCGTCTTCTTCGGCGCAGGGGTGGCGTTGGTCTCACTCGTCCAACAAGTCCCCGGTGGTAATGCAGCCGGACTGGAGGGATTCATCTATGGCAAAACTGCTTCGATGACAAGTGAGGATGTGTGGCTCAACGGCAGCGCCAGTTGCTTAGTAATACTGGCCATTGTCTGTTTCGGAAAAGAATTGAAGCTTCTGTGCTTCGATGCCGAACTTGCTCGCAGCCAGGGTTGGCCCGTGCTCACGCTGGATACTCTGCTGATTTTCCTCGTCGTGGCGGTCACCATCGTTGGGCTGCAGGCCGTCGGACTGATACTGATCATCGCCTTGTTGGTGATCCCGGCTGCCAGCGCACGGTTTTGGACACATGACCTTAATAAATTGCTGCTGATCAGCGCCCTGATCGGTGCAGTCAGTTGTGCTCTGGGCACACTCCTCAGTGCGGCCTATGCGAGTTTGCCAAGTGGGGCCACCATTGTACTCAGCGGCTGTGCGCTGTTTGCGTTCAGTTTCGCGTTTGGCCTCGAAGGCGGCGTGGTGTGGCAAGTGGTGCGCCGCCAACAACTGCGTCGCGAGCAGGAGTTTCAACATCTGTTGCGGGCTGCTTTCGAAATTTTGGAGGATAGCGGCGAACTGCCTGAACCAACCGTAAGTTTGAAATCGAGTCGTCCGATTGCCATCGAAGCGATTGGCCAACTCCGCGGCTGGACTCAGAGAGATACCCGTTTGCTCGCCCAGCAGATGGCCAAAGCAGGCTTGGTAGTACTCGACCGACACATGCAGTTGCAGCTAACACCACGCGGCTTTTTGCAAGCGCTCGGCACGGTGCGGGATCATCGTTTGCTCGAACAATACATGATTGAAGAAATAGCTGCGCCGGTCGGCGCGGCAGATCGCGGCGCCGACTATTTCGAACATGGCTTGCTGCCCGAGCATCTCGCTTGGCTCGAACACAGCCTAACGGCCGAAGGAGTTCGCGCGTTGCCTCCCAGTCCGCACCAGCTGAATGTGAATGTGCATGAATCCCAGGACACTCCCAGCCCGGGCGATTCAGAGACTGGCAAAAAGCCCGAATGAACGGAAAGTGACTGCCGTAAACAAGTTCCACCATCCGCCGCACCCAGGCCTCACATGGCGGTGCCCCCATTCCTACCCGCCCCCGCCCCACCAGCTCGGTTCAAACGGAGAGCAACACCAGCGGTTGTGGCTCATCCCGCTCTGCTTCAATCACAAAGGCTTCAGCCAGTTGGCATCGAATAGACTCTGCATCTGCATAATCGGTCAAGAGATGGGCCAGCGGTTCCCCAGCCTCAACGTGGTCTCCCAGTTTCACTAGTGCTGCAACGCCAACCTTATGGTTGATCGCATCCCCTTGCTGGCGCCGTCCGCCGCCAAGTTCGATGATGGATCGACCCAGCCGTTGTCCGTCGATGGCATTGACCCAGCCGGTTTGTGTCGACAGCACAGCAACCGACCGGGCAACAGGCAAGCGTTCTACGAAGCGACCTCCCTGACTCTCAACCATCAGCTGGAAGCGGGCCAGCCCGCGGCCATCGTCCACCGCGGCAGCCAGTAACTGCTGGGCAGCGTCAAGACTTGGGCAGATACCAACGGCCATAAGCAGTTCCGAGCCTAAGCGGATGGTCAGCTCGCGGACGTCCGCAGGGCCAGCCCCGCAAAGTACTTCAACCGCTTCATTGGCTTCGCACGCATTGCCCACCATCACTCCCAGCGGTTGGTGCATATTGCTGATCAGAGCCCGCGTCTGCAAACGGGTCCGCATACCGGTCGATGTAAGACTGCTGGCCAACCCCTGGGCCTCCTGCATTGAGCACATGAATGCACCCGAGCCACACTTAACATCCAGCACCAGTGCATCGAGTCTCGCAGCGAGTTTCTTGCTCATGATACTGGCGGTAATCAAGGGTATCGAAGGGACTGTGCCGGTGACATCGCGGAGCGCGTACAAGCGCCGATCGGCAGGTGCAATATCGGGCGTTGTGCCAGTAATCACACAGCCAATTTTCTTGAGCTGCTGATTGATCTCCTGCTGATTCAAGTCGCTGCGATAGCCCGGGTAGGCTTCGAGCTTGTCCAATGTACCACCCGTAATCCCCAGCCCACGGCCGCTAAGCATCGGCACATCGACATCGAAGCATGCCAAAAGAGGAGCGAGCACGAGCGAGACCTTATCACCCAAGCCACCGGTTGAGTGCTTGTCGACGCGCGGGCGATCACTCACACGCTCCAGCACGTTACCGCTCGACAACATCACATCCGTTAGCACGGCGGTTTCGGCCGAAGTCATCCCGCGGCAGAGCACCGCCATGGCCCAGGCCGATAACTGGTAATCGGGGACCGTTCCGTCGACCAGTCCCTCGATCATAAAGCGGATCTCATCGGCGGTTAACTCCTCGGAGTCCCGCTTCCTTTCAATGATGGCCGAAGCGAGCACGATGCGAATTCCCCGGAAAAGTTGAATAACGAACCCGGCAGCCTCCCCGCCCCAGGTCAATGGGCTATTTTCCGTGATGTGCCGCGTCTGTCAATCAAGTGCTCAGCCGACAAAGCGGAGCGCAGGCAGCCTGCCTCTGATTGCCAAGCGGGTAAGCTAAACGTTAAGCTGTCAGACCTCCGTAAGCGTTGGCGGCACCGATCGCCCCGAACTGCAGTGCCGTCGCAAGCAGGTTTTAACCCCACTTCGAATCCCCCCTCCTTTGCAAGTTAACTCACTATGCCACAACCACCATTCTCACGACGCCAGTTCCTGGCAACTTCCGCTGTTGCAGGCACATTTGTAAGCGGTGCGCTCGGAGGTGCATTCGCCAACAGCCCGCAATCCGCTAGAATCCAGCACACGACCCAGCCGCGCAGGTTGCTAAAGACGCTCAAACTTGGCATGGTTAAAGCAAATAGCCTGACCGAGAAATTTAAGTTGGCCAAGGCAGCTGGTTACGATGGCATCGAAATGGATAGCCCCGGGATCGACGTCGAGCAGACGAAGGTGGCGATTGCGGAATCGGGTTTGGTCGTAGACGGTTCAGTCTGTTCGACCCACTGGAACGATCATCACTCAAGTCCCGATGCGAAAGTCCGCGCCAAAGCACTGGCCGATCTGAAGACCGCCATCACCGAAACACATGCCGTGGGTGGTCACACCGTATTGCTGGTTGTAGGTCACGGCGACGATGGCAGCGAAGAAGAAGTCTGGACCCGTTCGGTGGAGAACATTCGCCAAGCCTTGCCACTGTGCGCTAAACTCGGAATGACCATCGCAATCGAAAATGTTTGGAACAAGTTCTTGTACGATCACGATGGGCCCAATACTCAGACGGCCGAGAAGTTTGTCAAGTACGTCGATCAATTCAATTCCCCCTGGGTCGGCATGCAATTCGACATCGGCAATCACTGGAAGTATGGCAACCCGGCCGATTGGATTCGTCAGCTCGGCCGCCGCGTTGTCAAGCTGGACATCAAGGGATTCTCGCGGGCCAATAACAATTGGGCAGATATCACCGAAGATGATCTCCCGTGGGCCGATGTACGGCTTGCCTTGGATGAGATCGGCTTCCATGGCTGGGTCGCGGCAGAGGTCGGAGGGGGAGATCTGGAACGGCTGACATTGGTTGCGCAGCAGATTGACCACGCCCTTAACATTGGTTGATCGGTTGCCTAAAGTCATTTGACAGGACTGTTGATGCTGTTCACGCTATTCGCCCTCGCCCTCGTGCTGCTCGCCAGCTTGCCAACAGCCTTGGTCATTCGCAACCTTGCACTATTCGATCGCGCGCCGCAAGCTCCGATCCCCACAGCCGCTCATGGTCATGCCATCCAGGCACATGCTCAAGATGTTCATGACCCAGTTGGCCGTCATCGAGGGGAACCAACGGCCCGCCTCGTTTCCGTCTTAATACCGGCGCGGAACGAAGAGTTGGGGATTGCGGCCGCAGTGGGCTCCATCGCAGCTAACACCTGGCGAGAACTGGAAGTCATCGTGATGGATGATCACTCCAGCGATCAAACCGCGGCAATTGTGCAAAGCTTGGCGAAAAGCGATCCACGGATCCACTTGGCCAGTTCCCCCGAGTTGCCGCCGAGTTGGAATGGCAAACAGCATGCGTGTTGGCAGGCGGCCCAGCTGGCACAGGGTGATTTATTGCTGTTCATGGATGCGGATGTGCGCTTGCAACCCGATGCGATTGAACGTTATGTGGCTCAGTTCGATCAGCGCCGCACAGCGCTGCTCAGCGGCTTTCCCAACCAAGAGCAGGGGACGCTGAGTGAAGCGATGTTGATTCCGTTGATGTACGTCGTCCTGCTCGGTTACTTGCCACTCGACCAAATGCGAACCAGCCTCAAACCAGGATTCGGTGCGGGATGTGGCCAATTGTTCATGGCCAAGCAGGAAGCGTACTTCGCCTGCGGAGGGCATCAAGCTATCGCCGGCAGTCGCCATGATGGACTGAAACTTCCGCGCACCTTTCGCGCCGCAGGGCTCATGACCGACCTATTCGACGCCAGCGATATAGCCAGCGTGCGCATGTACCGTGGGTGGCGCGAGGTCACACGTGGCTTGTTAAAAAACGCAACCGAAGGCATCGCCAGTCCTAACTTGATCGTCCCTTTTTCTGTACTGTTGATTGGTGGATTCACCGCCCCTATTCTCTTTTTTGCCCACGCTTTGTTTTACGGGTGGAAGCCGCTCCCAACAATTTTGCTCGGCGCCGCTACACTGCTTAGCTTCCTACCACGGGCGCTCATCGCCCGCCGCCTCGGACACGCACCGCTAGGCGTGATCCTCAATCCGCTGGCCATTCTGTTATTCGTCTTGCTGCAGTGGTTTGCGTTGGTGCGTCAAGCCGCCGGGTTAGGGACAGTCGCCTGGCGCGGTCGAATTTAGCAGAGTTGGGCAGTTGAGGGCTTTGGATAGTTAAATAGTTGAACCAAGCACCTAGTTAAGCGCCTATTGCTGGAGTAAGTTAACTACCAACGGGACCCTTAGGTTCGATCCGAAGATAACTTGGATCCCTCGAGAACACCTCGTCGCGAAACTTTCAATTGGAGAGTGTGCCGTGCTAGTTCGCAAGCTAATATCCGTTGCTTTGCTTGTTTTTGTATTGGCACCGCGTTGTCAAGGCGATGAGCTGCGGGTGGGGACGTTTTCGATCGATGCTTCGCCACCGATCGGTAGCCCGTTGGCCTACGATCCGACGAAGGAGATCTCCGAACCGCTGAGCGCTCGCGGACTGGTGCTGCTGGGAAGCGGCAAGCCGATCGTGTTGTGTGCCGTGGACTGGCTGGGAATTGCCAATGCCGCCAATCTGAAATTTCGCGAAGCCATCGCGGCGGCGGTGGGCACGGAGCCTACGCGAGTCGTAGTGCATGCCTTGCATCAACACGATGCTCCACGCTGCGATCTTTCGGCCGCCAGCATCCTCGGCGACCGGGCGGCAGCGCACTACGATGTTCCCTTTATCGAACGCATCATCGAACACACAGCCAACGCGGCCCGAAACGCTGTAGAAACATCGCAACCGGTCAGCTCCCTGGGTATCGGTCAAGCTGAGGTGGTCGACGTGGCCTCCAACCGCCGCTTGCTGGGCCCAGACGGTCAGGTCCACACCACCCGCTTTACCGCTTGTAAAGATCCCGAGATTCGCGCACTACCAACCGGCGTGATCGATCCGCTTTTAAAGACTTTGACGTTCCATGGGGCCGAGGGCCCGCTCGCAGTACTGACCTTCTACGCCACTCATCCACAAAGTTACTATCGTACCGGCCAAGCCAATCCCGATTTCCCAGGCATGGCCCGCAATCAGCGCGAAGCGGAAACCGGCGTGTTCCACTTGCACTTCAATGGCGCGGGCGGAAACATCGGCGCTGGCAAGTTCAACGATGGGGCAACAGAGAATCGTCAAGTGTTGGCGGCTCGCATGGCCGATGGCATGCGCTCGGCCTGGCAGCATCTTCGCCGGCAACAGGTCGCTGCGACCGATGTCAGCTGGGCATACACCAACGCCCCATTGCCGCTAGCAGCTTATCTGCACCACGACGAGTTAGCCGCACGCGTGGCTGCGGAAGAAACCGGTTTCGCCGAGCGCTGCAACGCCGCCGAAATGCTCGCCTTTTTACAGCGGGCCAACGCGGATCGCCAAGTCCCAGTGACCCTCTCGCGACTCAAACTCGGTGACGTGCAACTCCTGTTCATGCCCGGCGAGCTGTTCGTTGAATACCAACTGGCCGCCCAGGCCATGGTTGGTTTAGAACAAACCGTAATGCTGGCCGCCTACGGCGACTATGGAACAGCCTACATCGGCACCCGGGCCGCTTATGGTCAAGGCGGCTACGAAGTGAGCCAAAGAGCGACCAACGTTTCACTCGATGTCGAAGCCGCATTGGTCACCGCCATGCGTTCACTGCTCGGTGCTACCGACTTAAGGGTCTTGCCCAGCGACTTCACCGAGACAACCGGACCATTGCCCCTCGGGAAGCGTTAGTAGAGAAGGTGTAAGCGGTAAGGTGCACCCAACGTCTTGGCACCTTGCAAACCAAAACCGTTCAAGGTGGAAAATCCTTGTCAGCAGGACGCAGGCAAGGATCGTCAGTTATCATTTTGAACTGTTGGTATACCCTACTGATGATCTCTTTGCCATTGAGCAGTCCGACCCGGCACGGACTACTTTTCGGTGCGCATTCCCACTATGAGCTTTAGATGTCCGCTTCATGTATCATGAGGGTCAGGTCTTGTTCTAGGTGTTCAGGCCAATTGCAGACGAACCTGGCGCTGTCTAACTAGTCTTTATGAAGTTCGCTAGTCGATCAAAGCAATTCATCTCGAGTCCAAAGAATTGTCCGTCTAATTCTATTTTTCGGTTCAACATCCGTCCGTCGCAATCCCCATGAACAAGCGATAGCATCTCCGATACTATCTCAGAGACATCAGAAGCACCTATTCTCTCAAATGCCTTTATCGAATTTCCATAACCAGGATCGCCGTCAATCTCTTCCTCAAGCATTTCACTTAACCCCATATTGACACCAATTCCCAAGACTCGTGTCACCAGCACGACGGTCAATTCATACTCGTCTAGCTCGGAAAGGTCTAGAACCCGATCGGTTTTTCCGCAGATATCCCGTAAGGCTTTTAGACAGAAGTCCATCGAACTCTCCATGTTGCATCTTCTACTCGTTAGGGTACCGTCCGCCGAAATCCTCGACCCATTGTTGGCACGCAGGATATAGCGACGTGCCATCATATCCTGGCTCAATGGGAGACTGAGACTCCGCGTCAGGTATCCAATCGCCAGTAATTGTCAGTTCGATCACAATCTTTCCCAATCCACGAATAGAATAGCATCAATACCTGTGTTGATCGTTCCATTGACAGGGCCATTGCAATACCCGTCGACTACCCATCCCAATACCGTTGCAACCGTTCCTACGAACGGGATGGCCTTCACAAACTTCCTACACCTTCATGCGCCTCTTCCAAGCTTTGTGGCGCTGGCCGCAGCCTTCGCAGCAGCCTTCGCAGCAGCCTTCGCAGCTGCCTCCGCTGCTGCCTCCGCTGCGGCTTGAACACCCCTTGTTGAACTTCTTGATTAGGCCAGCGAATCACGGATCAAAGCGAACTGCAACGCGTGGGACAAAGCTATCATTGGCTGCCGCGCTTTTGCCGCTCATCAAACCACTGCTCCATAAGGTCATGCAACGTGGGCTCATCAATCCGTTCGCACCTCTCAAGCGGTGATTCTGCGCCATCGGAACGACGCTGGTTAATGTCTGCACCGTAAACGATTAACAGCCGGATTAACTCGACGCGTGAGGCACGGAGACTCTGATCGCTATTAGATTTTGCCAGTTCCGGATCGAAAGTATGAAAGCAGACCGGTTACCTCGTCGGGCTGCGTGCCAGTGTAGCCGAAAATGAGGTCGACGGCGGCGTTGGTTTCGGAAACTAGCATACCAAAGCTGCTGTAGGTGCGATGGTTTGTAACGGAAGTGACTGAAGTCGATTCGCTAAAGTTAGCCGTGTCGCGGATCTTGCCAAGATAATAGCCGAGCCAGTAGAGCGTATCGCCGCCGATAGTCTCGTCGGCCATCTGCCCGTCGACCAAGTCCGCCCACAGGTAGCGGTACGCTAGGTGCGGTTGCCTTCGCTATCATAGGTGTAGTTCACGTGCCATCAGCTTACATGCGATTATGCGTTCCCGAAGCCGATCGTCTCGTCCCCGAAGATGAACGCCGATTGCCGCTGGAGTCGCGATTGTAGGACTCGTTGGCAAACTGCGGGAAGGTCCAAATCCATAGCAATCAGAAAAATCAATCGCTCCTGAACACCGAACACAAGGCCCGAACCCGGCGCAAGCCCCACGCTCCACATTCGGACGCTGGCCGGGCGCCGCAGCTTTCATTCGCCCGCTCGTCCATAATCGGCTGCCACCTGCGCCACCCGGTCGTTTCCGCGTGCCGCAAGCCAATCTTCGGGTCGATTCAGCTTACTTATATCTCGCGTTGGCGGTGCAGAGTGGCCAGGTCCGTTTAGGATCTCTACGTCTAACCAATTGAGCGGATAATAGAAATCACCAATCATAACCTCAATGTCATCTTGTTCAGCAGTTGCTTCAGGAAGGTACCAAAAGGAATTCTCCAGACCGTATTTTTGACATCGCCAGAGACTGACTCGCGACCAGATAACATATGATCCCACGTAAAGGGAAATGAGAAGAGCTGCGAAGATAGACATGTGCACGAGGAAAATAGCCGTACGAGATTTACAGCGTGCATGAATTGTCTCACCGACTCTTTTGGGGGTGGCTGGAGTCATGTGTGAATTGCTTTTGCAGCTTTCTCTGACAAGTCACCACCTATTTTCATTACTTTTGATTCGACATATCCTGTCTCGATAGGTTCTACGCTAACTGACTGAAACAATACTTCGTGGATTATTGCATCCGCCAAGTCCTTGTAAATATCGTCGAAAGCCCGTGGGGCGTTTGTTCTCCTTCTCTGTATCGATTGCAACAGTTTTAACCGTGAACTTGACAGTTTTATCACCGAACATCTTAGCTGCGCTATCTAGAACCCTAACCATTTCCCTCTCGTTTAGCTTGCTCGGAGTTGAGATCAACGTCCAATAGGATTCGGCGTAAAGGTAGATTGTTATTGGGAATTCGAGCCATCCCAGCGGATCCATTGCGTTGGTTACTCCATTCCCCGTATACCTTCTTAAATTCTCATCCCCCGCCCCAAAACCGATGGGATCTTCGCTGAGCCACTGACCCAGTGCCGAGTCGTACCCGCGGAAGAGGTTGTGCTGCAGACCGGTAAAAGCTGAGGCGAATTCGATCATGCTAAAAACTGAGCCGACATAGTTCTTGTGACAGTGTGGCGTCCAAGAAATCCTTAGTTCCGTTCATTTTGAGGCATTCTCGTAACCGACTTCCATACTCCATGCGATTACGTTCCCATTCCATTAGATCGTTTATTCGCGTTAACAAAAGACTGTCGAGCATATCCAGCCATTCGGATGCTTTTTCATCGTTTCCTAGATATGCATACAAACCAGACATCGCGTGTGCATCATTAATCCGGTGAGCAGCTGTGTTTTCGCAAAATTCGCACGCCTCAAGAGGGTCAAGCGGCTTGCGAATCTCTGGAATAAATTGCTCATTCATTGCTTGCGCAACACGTAATGAGACCCCAGAATGCTCGCGTGGAAGAATTTCACGGTTCTTACTGTCGAGGAACTGATGCAGCATCTTGGATTCAGGAGCCACCAGGATCCTAAGTCCTGACGCAGGTCTGTAAGCACCTGAACTTACGTTCTCGAACCAAACCTGCTGAAAAACGGCCCCGCTTACCCTAAAGAAGTGTAGGCTATCGCTAAATGACCATTCAGTAAACAAATCACTATATGTCATGGCGTATTCCGTGACTTGCTTGTCCGTCAATCGCGTATTTGAAAGCTTCAATTTGGTTTCACCTCATGGATGGGTACTGCTAATCAAATATCTGCGATTCGTTGAATCGGGTAGATTTGTTTTGTCTTCAAAATAGCATCGCCAAGTTTATTATCAAAAACTGCAGTCGGATTGCTTTTAG
The DNA here is from genome assembly GCA_041751975.1 of Pirellulaceae bacterium. Classification (GTDB taxonomy): domain Bacteria; phylum Planctomycetota; class Planctomycetia; order Pirellulales; family Pirellulaceae; genus Aureliella. Next base: position 1,251 of record JBGSHW010000186.1, on the reverse strand, counting down.
GACCTTCAACAACATCCAATACAATTGAGTCCTTCAAACCGTCGCCGCGCTGCCATGGAACGCCCGCTTTGCATCGTACCTCTGTCGAAAGGCCACGTCGAGCACCCGATGCTTCAGCCCGTGTCACAATTTCTTGAACCAACGGCCCATTTATGCGAGCCCTTACAGCAACTACTTATTGGCTGTAGATGACCGGATGAGAGGCAGCTGCAGTTGCATGTGCCGTGGTGGTGGTAACTCCAACTGTGATTTACTTGCCAAAGCTGCTCTAAGTGCGATGGTTGGTAACGGAAGTCACCGAGGTCGATTCGCTAAAATTGGGGGAAGCTCTTACTGGGCAGGCACGTTGACGATGAAGATGCGTTTGTCGGTATCGCTCGACTTGACATCGACACAAACGAGCTTGGCTTTGCTCTACCGAAACCCCCATTGGCTTCTTGCAGTACATGTCCTTACCCGTCTTGGCTGCGGCTACGGCAAGGAACGCATTCCAATGATCAGGGGCAGCGATCGACACCGCATCGATATCTTCGCGACCGATCAGTTCCCGAAAATCGCTCACCGCGACACAATCACTGTTGCCGTACTTTGCGTCGACCAACTGTTTCGCGCGCAGCCGATTTTCAGGCGAAATGTGTGTCTCTCAAAGGGACTGTCCCCAATGTCTCTCAAAGGGACTGTCCCCAACGCCGGTCCCAATGCCGCTTCCAAAAGGGTGGCTTTGGGGTGCGTCCCTGTGTGGTGAGAGCGGCTTTGGGGTGTGTCCCCAGCGATGAAACCTCAATGAGCGGTTCGGGGTACTTCAGTTAGCCGCTCTCAAACCGTTTTGATAAGGCAGACCGCAACCCTGGCACCGGGTCGCTGTGACGCGAGAGCGTACACTCGCAGTTCGAATGCGATTTTGCTGCGAGCAGAGCGCAGCCGCGAATCCAGAATGAGCCGAACTCACTAGTCAGATTGGCTCAGAGGAGTGAAGAGACGTGCGGAGTAGTGAACTTACCAGCTGCACACCTTGAACGAAGCGGCACTCTCCCGTCGTGCGCATGGCGGTACGGAATAGAGGTTCTGCGATCTATGCTCGGACAACCAATTTGCGACCGGCGAGTCTGGGCTGCTCTTAGGATGCGGTTTGGACATCCGCCAACAGTTCGCGAGTTCCGCCACGTAGTTTGAAGTTGCGATTGGTCGGGCTGGGCGTCTTGTCAAGGGTCGCGGGACATCCCGCCGCTACTCCAAACAGGCTGTCGAAGC
>JBGSHW010000185.1:0-19819 GCA_041751975.1 Pirellulaceae bacterium | reverse complement strand
GATACGGCGGCCAACAAAGCCACCAATACCGGTACTACAAACAGCCTTCTCATTCCCGTTCTCCTTGGAAAACATTTTGACGTGTACTGGGTGATCATCTGGTGGGCGCCAGTTCGCCCTGTGGTGTTAAGCAGGCATCCGTGGACGCTGTCCGCCCTTGTCAAAACAAACGAGCCGCAACTAACCATCCGCCGCGTTCCTCCCGAAGTCTGGCGATTAGCTAGGGGCTACTGACAAAGTAAGCTGGACATTTCGCCGAGAGTCTGCTCTTGGCAACAGATTCATCGACAACCCAAGAAACATGGATCAGGGGTTTTGGGGGATATTGGAAAACTCGGCCGTTTACACAAACTTACAACGCTGTTCTTTCCGATTGGCGCTGCAGTAACGAATATTCCGGTTATACTGCTTGACATGAGCGATCAAACTGGGCCTTCCGCAAACCATCCCAGCACACCAGTGACCGCCGGAATTCCGACGGTCAAGTCGGGCGGTATCCCTCCTGCCACAGCCAGTCGATTGGGGCTCTACTTGCGGGAGTTACAGCACTTTCTGCGATCAGGAACGGAGACCATAAAAAGCAGCGCACTCGGGCGCCGCCTAGGACTGAGCGACTCGCAAATCCGTCGCGATTTAGCCCTCTTTGGCGAATTCGGGAAACGTGGAGTGGGATACAACGTCGCCGGACTGGTGGGAGCCCTCCGCCGCGCGCTGGGTACCGATGGGCAATGGAACACCATCCTGATTGGCTTGGGAAACCTGGGCAACGCGCTGGTCCGCTATCGCGGATTCTCCCAACAAGGATTTGTGCTCCAAGCCATCTTCGAAGCCGATTCATCCAAAATTGGGCAAGAAATCGAAGGTGTGCCCATCTATGGGGTAGAGCAACTCGAGTCGGTGCTCCCCGGCCTTCAAGTTCAAATGGCTATCCTGGCAGTCCCAGCCGCAGCCGCTCCTGCTCTCGCCAGCCGGCTGGCGGATCTCGGAATTTCTGGAATACTGAACTTCGCGCCGGTCAGTTTGTCGAGTATTCCTAGCGTTGCCACGGTGGACGTGGATTTGGCGGTCGAACTGCAAAGATTGGCGTTCGCGGTTGTCAATTCAGGACGTTCAGGCTAAATTTACGGACAGAGCGATCGATTTCGTCATGAACGCCGCTTTGAAGCCTCAGCAACGCCCTTAGACATTTGGTTTGCCAAGGCTTTTCAAAGAGCGTTGCACTCGTTAAAACAAAGCGAGTTGGGAGCTTCGCTCCGCTGAGGCTTCCGATTGCCCTTCAATTTGTGCCAATTCAATTGAATCAATCCAGAACTGAGCATGAGCATTTCAAGGATTAATTTAGGCTTGACCCAGCCCAAGCCCAGCTACACGGCTTCAACACGTAAAATTTATTAAACGCAAAACTTACTGCCCGGTGGTGTAATGGTAACACTGCTGATTTTGGTTCAGCCATTCATGGTTCGAGTCCATGCCGGGTAGCTTTCGAAAGCCTCAGTTCGCAAGACTGGGGCTTTTTTTCTTGACCCGCCAGCCAAATCGGAGTCTTACGATGAAAACGCTACTCTCCCTCGCCCTATTCCTGGCAACGTCGCAACTCGTCCGCCCCGTTCACTCCGCCGAACCGACCGCCGTGCTTTCCTACAATATCCGCTTCATGAACAACTCGGACGGCGAGGATGTTTGGCCGAACCGCAAAGAGAAAGTCATCGAGACCGTCGCTAGCGGCGATATCGTCGGGCTGCAAGAAGTGGTCGCACAGCAACTGAGTGATATCAAAGCCGGCACTCCCAATTTTGAATGGTACGGACGGGGCCGCGATGACGGAGAACAAAAAGGGGAGATGACTCCCATCGGTTGGCAATCAGCCAAATTCACGTGCGAAGATCAAGGCACGTTCTGGCTTAGCGAGAATCCAACTGCCGTTGGGGAAAAGAGTTGGGATGCAGCGCTCCCGCGGATTGCCAGTTGGGTCAAGCTCCGTCGCCAAGCGGATGGAGCTCAGCTTCTGATCGTAAACACACACTTCGACCACGTCGGCCGCGAAGCTCGCCGCCAAGCCGCCCGACTACTGCGAAGCTGGATTGGCGAACAACGAGGTGAACTGCCTGCAATCCTGCTGGGTGACCTGAATGCCAAGCTCGGAGATGCACCGCTTGCCGAACTACTGGAGCTAGACAAGCAAGCCACGGCTCCAGCCCTGGTCGACACATTGTCAGTAACCGCATCCGAGCCGACCGGCCCCAACAGCACTTGGAACGGCTTTAAAGAAATCGTGCCTGGCCAACGCATCGACCACATCTTGCTGGCCGGGGATATGACCGTCACTCAATATCAAACGCTCAATCCAAAAACCGAAGCCGGTCGTTTTGCCAGCGACCACATGCCAATCCAGGTGATCCTCGACTGGTAGTTAGGCAGCGGCTTGCTCAAACTTACTTATCAAAGATCCAATCACTTGAGCTCCCGAGCGCTCGTGCCAGGCAATGTGCTGCAGTATCCAATCGGGAGAAGCACACGAGTCGGGACCCAGCACGACATAGCAACCATCGCACAGCCGCCCCACGGCACGACTGGGCACCAAATGCATTGCACCGAGGTCGAAGAGAATCACCTCAAAGCTCTCTTTCCACTCAGGCAAGCGTTTCGGCAACTGCTCCAGTGCCCAGGGGGCTGCGTTGCCGAGCAACATGGGAACATCCACAAATGACCAGCGTCCCAGCGGTGAGGCACTGATCGCAGGAAACGCTTCTTTGTCCGCCGTTTGCCGTAGCAGTGGCAAAGTGGCTTCCTCAACCGTAAGCCGGACGACCAGCAGGCGCGTTTGAGCTTGAATGAGTTGCAAGCCTTGGGACAAATTCTTCGCCAACATATCGGTAACGCGACGGTCAATTCCCAACCGACTACCACCGATCAAGCCCACGGTCGTGCACTTTGCCGACCGCGCTTCCTGACTGATTGCGGCCACCCACTTCTCCAGCCCCAACACGTTTTGTTTATCTCGATCCACTGACATGTTCGCTCTCGTTGTTCGTGTCTTCCACTAAAGCTACTTGCGCAAACGTGCGAAAAGCTGATTGTAAGGAGAGACCTTTGTTTCGACTTTCTCGGTCGGTAGTTGATCGGTCATCTTGGAACTTACTGGCAAGTCCTCTTCAATGATCAACAGATCGCGATCGTCGTCGTAATCAACCCCCGACAGCTCGAAGATCGAACGACTTTCCGCTCCTTGAGCGCGGTGCAGCATATAGATCTCCGCATTGTCACCACCGCGAACGGAATCCTTAGGTATCTCACGGGGCCCTGGTGCATCGAGAGAAATCTGTTCGACGCTATACGGCTCGACCGAAAAGGCAGAGAAGTTTAACTGAGAAACAAGATCTTCAATATCACTGGCGATTTGCAGCGCGTTTTGCTCGTCAACGGCCAAAGTATCAACCTGCCATGCTTGCTCAATCCCGTTCGTTTCAACCGTGACGGCCGCTTCTACAGCCATCACTTGATCAACCGTCAGCGCTTCGCCGTTGGCCTGTCCGATTGCATTTGCAAACGCTTGAATTCGATTCAAGTAGTCGATGACTTCAGCCGCCAACTCACCACGTCCATCCACCGGCTCGCTGGGTAGCAGTGGAATGGCATTGACAGGAATCGCAATCTCTTCGTCAAAATCATCTCCAAAAAGATTCTCTTGACTTCGAGGTGGCGGTAGGGGGGCAATGGTATCATCCTTTGTCGCCGCAACATGACTTGTTTGCGGTTTGACGAGCTCTTCGGCGACTTCTAGTGGCGGATCGTTTTCCCAAACACCCATCGAATCGTATTGCACGACCTCATCCTCAAACGCAAGTAGTTCTGCGTCAGTCGGTCTGCCAGCGAAATAGTCCTCGGATACCGACTGGACGGGCAATTGCGAAAACGCAGTACTAGCGTCAAACAATGGTCGTAGGGAGGAAGTTGACTCGTCGTCTTGAGCGAGCACCGGTGCTTCCTCCGCAACGTCTTGCTCTACTTCCTCATCAACGTTTCCCTCGGTCGTACCCTCAACTGTTTCCTCGAACTCGTTGTCTTCGACAGGCATGCTAAAGGCTGAAAAATAGTTGGGGACTGCTGCATCACAGGCGAATTGGTCTGCAAAATCCTCGACAGTAAAGTGTTGGTTGTCCTCGAGAAAATCAGCCAAGTTGATCGAAGGTAAAGCGTTGTCTGCCGCTTCAGCTGCGGCAATTTCAACGACGTCACCCTGGACAGGAAAGTCGTTCAATGGGAGTTCATTGGTATGGTGCTCAGAGGAGTTAAATTCGTTTGAATCGAACTCGTCGAGGCTGCCAAATTCGATTGAGCTGCTAGAGCCTCCAGCGACGGATGCGAGCTTTTCATTCCCCAAAGACCAGGGAGTTGGCAGCTGTTGCAAGTCGGCCCACGCCTCTTCAACCAAAGATGAAGAGATCGGGCTTTGGCTGTTGTTGATGGCCAACATCAGCGCGTGGTCCATAATCTGGTTGGCCAAGCGAGGCACTCCCTCGCTGGCAGCATACAGTGCCTCAAGTCCCTCTTGGGTAATGACAGTGTTGGCTGCCACTCCGGCTATAGACAATTGGTGACGAACAAAGTTGACCGTGTCGCGGCGACTCATCGGCTGCAGATAGCAGCGAGCCGCCAAACGCTGATTGAACGAGTCCATCAATGGTCCCGTGAAGGTATCCTCGAGCCGCATGTTGCCCAAGAGCAACAAGCGGGCACGCGGCTGATTGTTGCGGGTGAAATTGCTGATCAAACGCAGCTCATCAAGCAACTTGGCGGGCAAGGTATGCGCTTCGTCGACGATCATCAAAACACCATCAGGAGCCTTGCCGGCGGCTGGCTCCAACCGATCAAGTATCGACAATCGCAATTCCCCTTCGGACAAGTCGCGATAGGGGAGGCTGAGCTCAAACAAGATGTTCTGCAAAAGGGCTCGGCGACTGCACAGCCGCGCGGAATGCAAACGGACGATATCGAGCCGCTCGCGTACGTCCATTGCCACCATCTCGGCCAGGAGGCTCTTTCCTAGTCCCGCTCCGCCGAGCACAACCACCGGCCCTTCGGCACGTGTCACTGCCCGCACTGCCGTCTGCCGCGCAGACTCGATGCTGTCATGGGCAAAGTAGAACGCAGTGTCGGGTGTCGCACGGAATGGACGAATCGACGATTGATAAAGTTCTTGGTACATGGCTGCTCTGACGGTCAAAAACTTAGAATTCTTTAGTAACGCAAACGACACTCATTTTTCAGACTCAGCGGCGATCCCCGCTTAGCCCTCAACCTATGGCATGCCTGCCAACAAACGACTCAACGCCGCTAGCGGGCTTTCCAATAGCACAGTCCGCCACAGCGGATCGGCCACTAAACGAATCACGATCAATACGAACCAAACTCCAACCATCAACTCACTGATCACGCTAAGGTTGCGAGCTACGCGACGACCGGTGGTGTTCGCAGAAGCACTGGCGCGCTCCATCCAATCTTCATTGCCACCCCGCACATCGGCTAATGCCAACTTGCCAAGCGTGAGAATCCCAACATGCTCCAGTTGGCGAGCAACCGACTCAGGGTCGTAGACACCACCCGACTGCAAGCGGTATTGGAACCAGCCCGCCGATGCGCCCGCAGCGAGACCTACGATCAATACACTCGCTGCCAACCAAGCAGGAATGGTACTAGGTGTTGCCACCAACTGAATCGCTCCCGATAAGCGGACGTCACCGGAAGCTTGCTGAATTTGACGTTGCCACGCAAGCTCAGTTTCCGAAACTTGCTTCCGCGCCGAAGCGACTGCCCCGTTCAGTGCCACCGCTGCAGCCTGTTCGTCGGCAGCATGGCGTGCGGATGAGAATCCAGTCGCTGATTGGGACTCTGCAGGATCGAACGTCGGAAGCGTCGCCTTCACTTTCGCGGCGTCACCCAACTTGGTGGCTGCAATCTCTACAGAACTAGCCAGCTGGTACGTGCGCCCACCGTTGTTCGGATTCGCGGTAGTTGTCAATAAAGCCGAAGGCTCGCTTGGCTGCTTGAGATACTGGTGCTGAGATGCGTAATGTTCTGCCGCTTGCAATTCCCAGCGAGCGTGACGCAACTGCTTGGCCAGTTCCGATCCGGCGAGTTCCTGAGAGGCGCCTCGTGTAACGTGCTCGAACCAAGCGGTATACGTTTCTTGGTTGCATCGTTCCGGCCACAACGACTCTACTTCGACCAAAACCAATGGCTGGTCGGCGGCCTGGTTGAAACTCTGTGCTGCATCCCCTTGAACGCGATCAAGTACCTTGACCCGCTTGACCGTCCCGGCGTTCATGCCACTCGCCTCGTCTTCTGCTTGTTTCACTGAGACTTCAAGCGGTTTTCTTTGCTCTGATTGCAGCTGATTAAGACGCGTCTCAGAAACTACCGCCTGTGAAACAATGCGATAGGTGATGCCGACCGGAGGAACGACATTAAGAACTGTGATTAGCAGGGCTAATGCAAACACGATTCCGCACCAGGTCGCGCGGCGCATCAGCAAAGGCGATTCGACAGCAAAGTCCAGGCGCCGGGACTCGGCTACACGATTCGATGAGGTCACTCTTTAGCCCTCCCTGGCTTTTTGAGCAAAATAGTTACCAACTGCATCAGACGATCGGTAAAGTCTCGCTGTTCGGTATCGTCCGGATTTCTACTCAAGATTGACACAAAGTCGAAACTCTCGAATGCCGCTTGGCCCTGAGTCGCCTATCTCCGCTAGACATCCTATATACTGGGTGGAATGACACAAAGCCATTCCATTCAACTCCCGCTCATCAAAGTCTGTGGCGTAACACGTGAGCAGGATGTGCCCCCATTGTCCGCCTCAGGTGTGACGATGATGGGCCTAAACTTCGTGCCGCATAGCCCGCGGTGTGTCAACATCGAACTCGCCAGGCGGCTCCTTACGCGTGCCAGTGAAGTTGGGCTATCCAGCGCCGCTGTGGTGATGAATCCGAGCCTGCAAGACTTAACCCACTTGCTTAGCGAATTAGGCTTCGATTACTTGCAACTGCACGGCACGGAATCACCAGGACTATTGAATGAGCTCGCCTGGTCAACACTCCACCGGCCGCGCGGAATCATCAAAGCGATCTCCTGGAGCGGCCGCGACCAAGAGCAACATTTGGCTCAGGCCTGGAGCGCCCACCAACCCCTGGCGGGCTCTCCGCCACTGGTAGCCTTTTTGGTCGATGCGTACGCACCCGCGCAAGGTGGCGGAACCGGCAGAGTCGCCCGCTGGGACTTGTTGACCCCACGTCCAACGGTCTTCAACGGACTCCCCTTGATCTTGGCCGGAGGTATCGGACCCGCCAACGTCGGTGCCGCCATCGCCACAGTCCAACCCGATGGGATCGACACGGCCAGTGGTGTCGAGTCGTCGCCAGGGATCAAGTCGCACGAGCTGGTCGAGCGCTTTGGTCTCGATGCCCGCGCTGCCCTGCTACAAGTTGCCAAGCATCCATGATAACGCGCGCAGCTGTCGCCCTGCCCCCTGCAAAAAAGCGAGGGTTGGGTTACAACAGAGCGGAGTTCTCTGCTCCCGCTTCGCCACTCCATCGCAGCCCACACCATGCCAAAGATTCAGCCATTCCGCGGACTACGCTATAACTTGGCCCAAGTCGGCGCTCTCAGCCAAGTCGTTGCACCACCGTATGACGTGGTTGACGGACAGCTCCAAAAACAGCTCTATGGCAACTCCCCCTACAACTTCATTCGCCTCGAACTCACCAGGCCGGAAGCAAATGATCCGGACCCCGAGTCGATCTACAGCCGCGCCGCAACTCTTTTCCGTCAATGGATACGCGATGGCGTGCTACAACGTGAACCCGATCCGGCGATTTACGTCTATCACCAAATCTTTGACTATCAAGGCCGCACCTACACCCGTCGCGGCGTGATGGCCCGTGTGCGACTCGTGCGATTCGGGGAAGGTAATATCTACCCACATGAACAAACGCATGCCACAGCGAAGGACGATCGGCTGCGGCTGACCCGTGCCTGCCAAGCCAATATGAGCCAGATATTTGGACTCTATCCCGACCCCACCAACACCGCACAAAACCTGCTTGAAGCCCACGTCGCGGGCACAGCAGGACTGGAAGCCGTGGATCATCTCGGGGTCACCCACCGTATGTGGCCAGTTACTTCGCAAGATCTGATCGCCAAAGTTAGCACCCTCCTCGAGGATAAACCGATGTTCGTGGCCGATGGACACCATCGCTACGAAACGGCATGCAATTACCGGGACGAGCTGGCCGCAGCAGCAGGTGGTACTTTGCCAGAGGAGCACCCCGCCCAGTTCGTGCTGTCCATGGTCATGAGCATGGACGATCCAGGGTTGATTGTCCTCCCGACACATCGCCTTTTCCCCGGCGTGGCGGAACTGAGTGCTGCAGAACTTACAACGAAGATTGGCGATGCCTGCGACTGCGAGCCGGCTGGCAAAGGGGCTGAAGCCGCTGAGGCCGTCTGGAAACAGATCGAAGAACTGGATGATCAAGGTGCCTTTGGTCTGTATACCGCCAAGGATCAAGAGTGGACTTTAGTAACAGCCAATCAACAAACCACAGCGCGCATGGCTGCAGTCGCCAAGGACCACAGCCAAGCGTGGCAAAGCTTGGGAGTCGCCATGCTGCATGGCTTGATCATCGACAACCTGCTGGGGATGAAGGCCCATCCTAAACCAACCTATGTGCACCTCATCGACGAAGTCGTACAAGGACTCAACGGACAGCTCGAAGGTCAACTTCATTATCCGCTTGCAGCGCTCGTCATGCCCGCGACTGTCGATGACGTGCGCCAAGTCAGCTTGCACAACGAACGGATGCCAGCCAAGAGTACTTACTTCTATCCTAAGTTACTCAGCGGGCTCGTCGTCAATCCACTCGATGGCAACTGATCGCAACGCACCGAGTGCCCCAAATAAGAGATCGCAACGAAGCTTGCCTTGCTTCGTTATCTTCAATGCAAAGAACACACTACCTCTTAAGCGTCGATTCGCAACCAGCAGTGCAGGACGGTTGTCGATGCCAAACACACGAAGCATGTTGATCATCGATGCAAGGGATAGTGATGAGAGTGAAGCATGTTGATGTTGTGCATGCTCGTCGTTGATGATCAAGCAAGCATGCATGCTACGTACATCGCATAACCAGTTCCACATGGAACCACTATGCAACCGGAACAGTTTCCCATGGAACTGGTGGGAAGAGGGAAGGGTGTGACTTGGAGATTCGAGACTTGAAGAGTTCGAGTTCAGGCTCAAGTTCAAGTTCAAGTTTGAACAGATCGTTTTGTTGCGTACTTGGTTTCCCAGAAACTCAACCAAGACTCAAACTTAAACAATCCTCTGCCTTATGCCTTTGCCTTTGCCTTTGCCTCTAGCCTCTAGCCTCTAGCCTCTAGCCTCTAGCCTCTAGCATTCCTCTTCAAACTTCCAATCCAATCCTAAATCGAGATTGATGGCGGAGTGAGTCAGAGCTCCGACGCTGATGCGATCGACTCCTGTCTCAGCGATGGCGCGAAGAGTATGCAATGTCACACCTCCGGAGGCTTCTAGCTGGACTGGGCTTCCGCCCTGGGACACCGCTGCATCGCGCATGGCAACTGCTTCGCGGAGTTGATCGGTCGACATGTTGTCGAGCAAAACAATGTCAGGCGAAGCCAAGAGGGCGTCGCCAAGCTGCTGCAGCGAGTCGACTTCGATCTCAACAATGGTCTGGGGAGATAAATCAGGTTGCGAGGCAAGGAACTTGCGGGCACTAGCGATCGCTTCGCGGGGACTTAGCAGCCTCCCGGTAGTGCGCTGGTGGGCAGCCAAGTGATTGTCTTTAATCAACACGGCGTCATACAGTCCGCTCCGATGATTGCGCCCCCCGCCACATTGCACGGCGTATTTCTCTAGTCGTCGCCAGCCTGGGGTGGTCTTGCGCGTGTCGTACAGCTTGGCGTCCAGTCCCGCGATGGCGCGGACGTGGGTGCGAGTCCAAGTGGCGATGCCACACAATCTTCCGAGGAAGTTCAGAATGGTGCGTTCACAGGTCAAGACATCGCGTGCGGCGCCACGCAGCGTTGCCAACGGCGAGTGCGGCTGAAACTCTTCGCCGTCAACACAGTGCTGTTCTAACGCAATTCGGCTACCGATTGTTTCGATGATCCAAGCGATCAACTCGACACCGGCAGCCACTCCTGCGGTTCCAGCGACGATGCGCGCCTCAGCAGCTAAGCCAGCGGGAACGGTTGCCATGGTCGTCAAGTCGAAGCCGCGGTCAAGGTCTTCGCGTATGGCCAATCGCACCAATTGCTCGAGGTCGTCTCGCAGGAATTCGTCGCGACCTTGTTGCATAAAGTCTTGTCCGGGTTCAAGCATCGGCTGGATCCTCACGTTGCGATGGGTCGTTGGCGTGTCGCGGTTGTTGCAAGGCAACCATCAATAGCGCAACGCAACTGGGGCCATGGGTGATCTCGTGGCCGATCAGTGCGATAGCGTCCGGCAGCGGCATCGACACCGGCTCAATCAGCTCCGTTCCTTCTGGCGCTGCAGCGTACTGGACCAGTTCTTCAGCCAAGTAAAGGTCGACGGTTGAACAGACCGAGGATGTGAATGGATCGATTTGACCAAGATGCGTCCAGCGGGCGGCACGCCAACCCAACTCCTCAGCCAATTCACGTTCGGCCGCCACGAGCGACGACTCATCGTCTTCGATCCCACCGCTGACACCTTCGATAGTCGTTCGTCCAACAGCGTAATGAAATTCTTTGGTTAAATGCACGTTGCGAGCTTCATCCATGGCGATGACGCACACGCCGCGCTTAATGCGTATGGTGGCATAACTTCCCAGCTCACCATCTGGCCGCGTCACCTCGTCGCGCGACACTTCAATCCATGGATCCGAGTAGACCTCGCACGTTTGATGGATAATCCAAGGACCGTGTTTTCGCATAGTGAATCTCGAGGCTACCCGGGTCGTTGAGCAGCTAGGGAGTAGGTAGTGCGGGAATGAAGCGTGGCTGCTGAAGAGCAGCTATTGGGGAGCAGCATGGCTTATTTTTTGTGCGTTTCGGGTTCCGCATGCGTTCTTCGCACTCAGGTGGCTTTGGGATGTCCGGCCAAAATCTCGGCAATGTGCATGGTCACCAGCGGTTGTCGGCGGCGGCTGACAATGCCTTGAAGATGCATTAGGCAACTGGCGTCCGTGGCTGTCATGACCTCCGCGCCAGCATGGACATGGTCGGCGACACGATCTGCCCCCATCATGATTGAGACCCCTTCTTCCGCCACGGCAAACGTACCACCGAACCCGCAACACTCATCACCCCTCTGCAGTTCAACCAACTCCAAGCCCGGAACCATTTCCAGCAAGCGACGCACTTTGCTCGGTTGCTTCCCAACCCGTTCAGAACAACTATCTAGTCGCAACTCGCGCAGGCCGTGACAACTGCTATGCAGCCCGACCCGATGCGGGAACGGGTGAGGCATTGAATCCACTTGCATGACATCCACCAAGAATTCGCACAACTCCCACACACGGGTTTTGAGCCTTGCGTAACGCTCGTCGCCATGGAAGTAATTTTTATAGTGATTACGGACCATCGACACACAGCTACCGGAGGGGCAAACCACGTGATCATAGTCTCCAAAGATATCCACGAAACGTTCGGCGAGTGGACGGGTGTCGTCCAAGCAGCCGGTATTCGCCATAGGCTGACCGCAGCAAGTTTGCGAGGGGGGATAGTCGATTTGAATTTCCGGAAACCGCTCCAGCAACTCAACGGTCGCCATGCCAATCTGCGGAAAGAACTGATCGACATAACAGGGGATGAATAGCCCAACGCGCATAACGTAATCTTAGGAAGAGGTATCGAAGCAGTAGCAGAAAGCAACGGCAAGAGCAGGCTGCATGTAAAGGCTAAAGGGAGTGCAAGAGCTAAAGGGAGTGACCCCATTGGCCCCCGTTGAATGCTGGCGGCTTAAAACGCGGTTATTGCTGAGCCCAATAGTCGATGACGACTACTTTTTCGAGATGCGGCTTGAGCACATCGACGAAGGCCATGTGTGCTGGGTGCGGCAAGTAGCCTTCGCGGTCCGCTTCGCTTTTGAAGGTCACCAAAAAGCAATGGGTTAGCCCATCGGACAATTTTTCGGGGCTATTGTCGGTGCCATATTCGAAGGCAGCGATCTGCGGGATTTTGCTGGGCAGCTCGCGAAAAGCCTCGACGACTTTGGCGACGTCTGCTTTCGACGATGTCTCTTTGAATTGAAACATCACCACGTGGCGCAGCAACTTACCCTCTTCTGGATTGGCTGTCGCAGTGGGGCTGTTGGTCGTGAAGAACACCCCTCCTACCAGAGCAACACCGATCGCTGCGAAGAAGAACTGGCGGGCAATTGGGCAACAAGTAAGCATCGTGAGAATCTCCCATAGGAACATTAACTGCAGAGCCGCGATTGGCCGGCGGAAGAAAATATCGCCGAGGGGATCGAGGCCACGAGCAGACCGTTATAACCGACGGCCATGTCACTTGGGAGTAGTCGCCGTAGAGAGCCGGCTGGCTTGCCGCCTCTCCCCTGAGGCTCGGGGAGAGGCGTATCGTCATTGGCGCGGAACTACGCAGCTCGACGGTGGGCAGCCGCTCGACGCACCATCGCCGTAAGGGGAGCTGAATCCGCTCCGCGAGCCACTGGAGGCTCCAGCGCTAGGGACTCATGAGCGTTAGGTTGTGGCAGGTCGTTGGGCGTTGGGAGCAGCAGCGGTGGCAGGGGCTGCACCGCAGACTGAGGTTCCCGAAGCTTAAACGGGAGCATCGTTACTTCGACCTCCAACTCAGTTCGCAAAATGCGGATTCCCGGAGGGGCCTTCACACCGATCCGCACTTTGTCATTGCCAACCGCGACGATGGTTAACACCACATCGTCTCCTAAACACACGCTCTCTACCTCACGGCGCGACAGTATCAACACGCTGAATTCCTCCCTGAATTAATAAACGTTGAATTAGGACTTGCGAACTGGAATCGGATGGCAGGCCGCACGACGACCTAAAGAGTCATAAAACAGCACCGTTCCCTTGTTCAGATCCCACACCGCAGTCAACCGAACGCTGCGCGGACCGTAGATGCAAAAATAAAAGCCGCAGGGCTTGCCTTGCCGAGTCAAAAGACGCTCGGACATCTGAAACGCATCCTTCTCCAGCTGGTTGTGTTGACACAACTCACCGCGCACAAACTCGCGAACCACCGCAAAAGTTTCACTTGATTTGATCTGAGAGCTACTCATATTTGTTACAAATCCCTGTTACTGGAACTTGGTAAGCTAGATAAAACGCACAGACTTTACGTCTGAGTAGCCAAGCTATCGGCAAGCGCTCCGCACTTCATTAACTGGGAAAAACAGGTAAGCTACACTAGCTCAAATTCTGTTGGTAGGCGCGATCCAGGACCTGCACAGTGTGCAAAACCGCTACCCGATCGCCAAAACTTCGCAGATGTTTATCGATTTGAACTAAACATCCAATGTTGCCGGTCACGACCACCGACGCACCTGTGGCAATGACGTTTTTTGCTTTGCGTTCTCCGAGGTTTTGTGCGATTTCCGGCTGCTCAATGTTGTAAGTACCGGCAGAACCGCAACAAGTGTCGGGGTCGCTCAATTCAATAACCTCAAGTCCCGGGATTCGCTCAAGTAGTCGCCGCGGTTCGGCGCGAACCTTTTGCGCGTGCGCTAAATGGCAGGCATCGTGATAGGCAACCCTCAACGGTCGCTCGAGACGTGGGACCGGCTCAAGCTCCAAGCGATCCAAGAAGACCGAGATATCCATCGACTTCGCCGTCAGTGCCCGCGCCGCCTCTTCCGATTCGCTGCCAGCCAATAGGAGTGGGTATTCGTGAATCGCAGAACCGCAACCAGCAGCGGTGGTCAAGAAACAATCCACATCGGCGGGAATCGTGGCGATCAATTCCTTGGCAAAGCGTGCTGCCTCGTCCCCCCGACCCGTGTGCCATGACAGCGCTCCACAACAACCCTGCCGTGCGGGTACCACCACTTCGATCCCATTGCGACTGAGCACTCGCACCGCAGAAGCGTTGATGTCCGGCGCTAGCACCTGCTGCGCACAACCGGCCAACAAGGCCACGCGTCCGCGTCGACGTCCGACCGCAGGAGTTACGTCAGCGATGTTCTGCCGTGGCGGCAAATCATCGGGCACCATTTCCAACATCGGTCGCAACGATTTAGGGGCGAAACGCTGCAACGGTCGCGCGAGCTTTCCCAGTCGGACCGCCCAGCGAAAACGTTCCGCGTAAGGTAGGGTGAGGCGAACCATCAAGTCGCGGAGACTCCAACTCGGTTTGCCCGTGTGCCGCGCGTGGTCGCGATACGAACTAATCAGATCCCCGTATTCAACTCCCGATGGGCAATGCGTAACGCACGCCAAGCAGCCGAGACAGCGATCGATGTGCGGCGCTGCCTGCTCGACCTGCAAGTTCCCTTCGAGTACCGATTTCATTAGGAGAATTCGCCCGCGTGGGGAATCCATCTCACTCTCGAGCTCTTGATAAGTCGGGCAAGCGGGAAGACAAAATCCGCAATGCACGCATGTACCAACGGCTTTCGCCATCGCTTCACCGCGGGGCCCAAGTTTTTCCGTATCGATGCTGTGGAGCATATTTGGCTGATCAAAGTGGTGAGGTAGGGGGGCGTAGTAGTTGGTTTACCCAACCTAACATGATAGTTGCCAGAACGACGCAGATGCGTTGGCAAGTTGTATCAGACAACAAAGCGCGGCAACGTTCTACCCCCGTTTGCCCCCTAAAGAAACTTGGCATTTAAAAGCTCTTGCCGTAGTGCGTTTTCCGAAACTTCTCATAGTTCCCTGTGAACGCAATTTACGTACCGGAGCGGACGGACGTTTCGTCCACTTTGGCAAACAACATGCGGCCCGCTTGGGTTTGAAGAGTGCTGGTCACGGCCACATTGAGGGTCGCGTTGATACGGTGCCGACCACCTTCGATGACCACCATGGTTCCGTCGTCCAGATAACCAATCCCTTGCTCAGGTCCTTCACCGGCCTTGACGATCCGAACTTCAAATGTCTCTCCCGGTAGAAACTGCGGACGCAACGAGGCGGCCACTTCATTCAAGTTAATCACCGGCACGTTGTGCACCTTGGCGACTTTGTTGAGATTGAAGTCCCCCGTGATCAACTTCCCCTCTAGATGCTTGGCTAAGATCACCAGCTTCATATCGACTGGCTGCCCCGCAAACTCGGGCAAGTCGCGGTCGTAGATCTGAAACTCAATCTTGGGCTGGGTCCTCAGCCGATTGAGGATATCCAAACCGCGTCGCCCACGCGCTCGGCGGAGGCGATCGTTGCTATCGGCGATCGCCTGCAACTCAGCCAACACGAAGCCCGGCATCACCAACTGGCTTTCGATGATGTTGGTCTCGGTCAATTCTGCCAAACGACCATCAATGATGGCGCTTGTATCGAGCACGATTGGCCGCATACCCTTCAGATCTCGCGAGAATTCTACGTAGGGAATCACAAATCGAAAATCATCTTTCGTTTGCAGCAACAAACTCGTGCAGCCGTAACACAAAATCGCCGCTAGCAGCAATTGAACCGGCGCAGCCGTCGTGGCATCGGGAATAAGTGGCGAAAGGGCGACCCACAATGCGTACGTGAGCAAAACGCCGACGAGCAAGCCGAAGTAGATCGCCGAGATCACTTCAATTTGCTTTCGCGGCGTGAAGATATCGATGGCGATCACACCGAGAGCCAACAATACCGTTCCGAATATCACCAAATAGGGGAGGAAGGCTGGACCATCGATGTTGAGCCTGAGTACAAGCGTTGCAATCCCCGCAGCCACGCAGATAAAGCATACACGTAGAATAAGTAGAGCCATTATCAGCATTTCTAATAATTACGAGTCAGCGACGTGTCCTAGAAGCGAAGCTCCTCCGGTGAGCATCCCGGCAGCGAGTAGGCGATTCCCCCCCCGCCGACATCGTCGTGTGCTCTAGTTTACACTTCCAGAGGTTTCACAGGCCAGGATGTCCTCGTGCTTTTCCGCCGATTTACTCCGAAACATCGGGGAACGCCCCTAGAACACGAAAGTAGAGTAATCGAACGCCCTAAAACCTGCGGGAGACAAAAATTCGGGGAACGTTGGACACGCTCTCCCAAGGCAATCTTTCAGCTAGATCCTCGCCGCCGCTTAGCCGGTTCCCAGTACCTACCAGCCCATCGCAACTTGACGGTAAATGTTTCCAGGCCGATACTGCTCCGTTTGCCAATATCGGTCCCCACGTCGGAACCCTGCGAGGGGTTCACAGACGGTCGGTTCGGTAGGCTCAATCGGCGGACAAACGGTGCCTTTGAGAAATTCGTTCTTTCAGGTACTAATCTCGAGGAGTGAACAGTGCCAGCAGCTTGTGTGATCGGTCTACAGTGGGGTGACGAAGCTAAAGGGAAACTAGTTGATCTGCTGGCCCCCGAGCATGATTGCGTGGTCCGCTACCAGGGGGGTGCCAACGCGGGACACACCGTCGTCTGTGGAAGCGAAGTCTACAAGTTGCACCACGTTCCCAGCGGGATCCTGCACCCCCAAGTCATGAACTTCATCACCCCTGGAGTCGTGATTGAACCGACCACCATGATCGGTGAACTGCAAGGACTGGAGACGCGGGGCATCGATCCGCGGCGCAATTTGATGATCAGCGAGCGAGCCCACTTGGTCATGCCGTGGCACTTATTGGAAGACAAGCTGATGAATGCCTTGGTCGTTCAAGGAGAGAACATCGGTACCACACTGCGTGGCATCGGCCCTTGCTACCGGGATAAAGTTGGACGCAACTTTGCCGTGAGGGCGATCGACCTGTTGCAGCCCGATCTGGCCGAACGTATCGCCTCGATCGTCGAAGCCAAGCAAAAAATCTTGCGCGGCATGGGAGGCGAAGAGCTGGCCAATGACTTGTGCGCCCAACGCGTAGCTGACTTGGCCGTGGGTTGGGGCGAGCAACTGGGGCCCTTGATTGGCGACACCACCCATCGTTTACTCGACGAACTAGACGCTGGCAAACGTCTATTGATGGAAGGAGCTCAAGGCTCACTGCTCGACATCGACCACGGCACCTATCCGTTTGTAACAAGCAGTAATTCTTCCGGGGTTGGGATCCCTGGCGGATCAGGTGTACCGAGTTGTTGGATCAAGCGAGTGATCGGCGTGGTTAAAGCTTATTCGACCCGCGTCGGCGGCGGACCGTTCCCCACGGAATTGCACGATGAAACGGGGGAGAAGATTCGACGTATCGGCAACGAGTTCGGCACGACCACCGGACGCCCGCGACGCTGCGGCTGGTTCGATGCCGTGGCGGTCCGCTACACCGCCCGACTCGGCGGCGTCGATTCACTGGCCCTGATGATGATGGACGTGCTCGGGCACTTTGAACAAATCCATGTTTGCGTGGCTTATGAAGTTGACGGACAGCGGATCGATCGCTTCCCCACCGATGCCTCTACGCTCCGCAAAGCCAAACCAATTTTCGAAACATTTGAAGGCTGGAATCAGGATGTCACCGGCGCGCGGACCCTCGACGACCTTCCGCCCAAAGCCCATGAGTACCTGCAACGGATTGGCGAATTGGTTGGCGTGCCGGTAAAGATCCTCTCGGTCGGTCCAGACCGCGAGCAAACCATTTTCGTGGACCGCGCCGCCTTGCTAAACATGTGAGTGGTCGTCGCCTAACGCGAGCTGACACCGCATTGGGAGTTTTTGAATGAGCCTGCCAAACCCTCGGAGCCCAATCAGCGTGGAAACGTCAGAGTTATCAGAGTTGGAGGTACCGCTCGACCAACGCCCCAAGCACGTGGCGGTCATCATGGATGGGAACGGAAGGTGGGCCAAGCAACAGGACTTGCCGCGGATCGAGGGGCACCTCCGCGGCGTCGAATCGGTACGGAGAATCATGGAAGCCTGCCGAGATTTTGGCATTGAGGTCCTGACCCTGTATTGCTTTAGCAGTGAAAATTGGAAACGCCCCGCACAGGAACTTGAGTTCCTTATGGCACTGCTACGAGAATACCTGATCGCCGAACGACAAAGCCTCGTCGACAATAACTTGCGACTCCGCATCATCGGGCACCGCGATCGCTTGCCATTGGAAGTGCAAGCTGAAATGGACACGACACTGGAAGCCTGCCGGAACAACGATGGCATGCTGCTCTGCCTAGCCATCAACTACGGTTCGCGGAGCGAGATCGTGGATACGATCCGGCAGATCAGCCGAGATGTGCACGAGGGGAGCCTGAGCGTCGACGCGATCGATGAAACGTTGGTCAGCAACCGACTCTACACAGCCGGAATTCAAGATCCCGATTTGCTGATTCGCACCAGCGGTGAAATGCGGATCAGCAATTTCCTGCTGTGGCAAATCAGCTACGCCGAGATCTGGGTGACACAGACCTTGTGGCCGGAGTTTTCGCGCGAACACTTGGCGGAAGCCATTCGCGATTATGCAGGTCGCCACCGTCGCTTTGGCGGCTTGTAGCCAAAGCCGCACAACCGGTGCTTAACGTAGTGGATCGCTCCGCCGATCCAACAACATACAAAAATCGCCAAACCACAACAAAATTTAATGCTCAAGATTTTAAATTGATCGACGGAGCGATCAGCAGATTTTAAACTGATCGACGGAGCGATCAGCGACGATGGCTGCAGCAGAATCAATTTATCAGGACCTGTCCGTGCTCCGTTACCGACTCCTTTCAGCCCTTATCATCATCAGCGGAGCGCTTGTCTTTGTAGCGTTAGACGCTTGCTATCCTTTGGCGGGATGCACCGGTTTTTGGATGCTGCCGCTTGGCGGCTATCTCATCTACGGCAGCGCCTTCGAGTGCGCTTGGATGACCCGCAACAGTACCTGCGGTTCCATCGCCGCACCCGCTTTGATCGGTTGTGCCGGAGTCATGCTCGCGGCCAGCTTGCCCGTCGTATGGCCCTTGCTGTTCAACGAGTCCTATCCGAACGATTGCCTGCTCGGACGACTCGGTTGGCCACTGGCGGCAGCCGTTATCGCGCAGGTGGGATGTTTCGTCTGGATTTTACCGAGCTATGCTCCGAATTCGGGAGCATTTGTGCGAGCCATCTTGGCTGGCTGGGTGTCTGTCTATTTCGGCAGTTGCTTTGCCTTCGCAGTGGCCCTGCGGATGACCGGTACTTCGGCCTGGGGACTGTATCTCCTGGTCGGAATGATCGTGGTCACCAAGTTCTCCGACGCAGGTGCCTACTTTACCGGACGAGCGCTGGGAAGAACCAAGCTGTGCTCGAACGTCAGTCCTGGGAAAACCGTCGAGGGACTGATCGGTGGTATGCTCATCGCTATCCTCGTCACTTGGATTTACTTTGGGATCTGCGGGCCGTGGAGCTTTGGGGCTGAAAACGTAAACATCGACTGGCGCGGCATCATCGCACTCGGTGTACTCCTCACCCTAGCCGGAGTGGCTGGGGATTTACTCGAATCGATTTTTAAACGGGAAATGCATTGCAAGGACAGTGGTAAGTTGCTTCCGGGCTTGGGCGGCCTGTGGGATGTCACCGACTCGTTGCTCCCCGCCGCCGTTGTCGGATATCTGGTGGTAGTGTCCGGTTTAATCGCTGGCCCCTGATCCCTAAGTGGATCTTGCTAAAGATCCTGATCCCGTAGTGGATCTTGCTAAAGATCCCCAAGCCTCCGCGAATTTTGCGAAAAATCGGCCGGAGAGAGGATCTTTAGCAAGATCCACTA
>JBGSHW010000184.1:0-73509 GCA_041751975.1 Pirellulaceae bacterium | reverse complement strand
GGAGTGAGGAGTAAGGAGTAAGGAGTAAGGAGTAAGGAGTAAGGAGTAAGGAGTAAGGAGTAAGGAGTAAGGAGTAAGGAGTAAGGAGTAAGGAGTAAGGAGTAAGGAGTAAGGAGTAAGGAGTAAGGAGTAAGGAGTGAGGAGTGAGGAGTGAGGAGTGAGGAGTAAGGAGTAAGGGGGCAGGAGATGGTTTTAGAAGTTTTAGATTTCCTTAAGCCTTAAGCCTTTAGCCTCGCCCCTACTCTACCTCGAGCTCGATGGTTTGGCTGGCGATGCCATGCTCACCTTCGATAGCCAAGTCGATTTGCCACAGGCCGGGACGGGTTAAAGCGAGCGTGGTCGTGTAGAGTCCTGGCGTTTCCTCGCGGAGCAGAGCTTGAAAAATTTTCTGCCCACGCGCGTGATGAAAAACTTTGGCTTCCACATGCAAATTCTCTACTGGACGTCCCGCTTCACTCATTACCTGAATGATAACATTGCGTTGCTCCGAGCTGACCGGTGAAACCGACGCGTTGACTTCCCATCCCAATTCGCGCAACAGTTGCTGCGAGCGTTGCTTGACATCCCAGTCCAGGGCCGACTGATGATAATTGGGGATAATCGCCACGCTGGGATCACCCAGGGCGAGATACAGTGAGCCCATGCCGATCAGAACCTGGATTCCCAAGAAGCCAACGATGAGTGACACCCAAAAGCGACGTGCGCGGCGTTCGGTGCGCGCAAATTGCTCGGGGTCTTCGAATGGTCCGAGCTGCTTGCCGTCGAGAGTGTTGTTAATCGAAACGTTGGGAGTCGTCATTGTCTTGGTCCTAGAACTCGGAAGTCGATTTGGCGTTCGTTGCCGCTGCCGTCGACCACTTTCAATAGAATTGGGTGGTTTCCTGTAGCATACGTCAATGCGCTAGGGAAGCGTATGTTTAGGGGAGCAATCGACGTTTTGTCTGGATCCAGTTTGACCGCGTCATCGTCGAGGATTTCCACGGTGGCCGTTTCGGGGCTAAGGACTGTCAACGTATACTCTTGTGGCAGATCGGTGCGATTGACCAGACGCAAACTGAATGTATTTGAGGTCACACCGCGACTGGCCTGCGTGAACGGGGCCCCTTTACCGCGAATGATGCGCGCGTCGAAGCCGTAGGTGGAACCGATAGCCAGCACGAGGCCGGAGAGGATGCCGGTCAGAATCAACGGGTAGATGATTGTTCGGGGGCGTAGGAATCGCTGCGGTTTTTTGTCGAGCGCGTCCTGCGAGCTGTAGCGAATCAAGCCGGGAGGCAAGTTGACTTTTTCCATCACTGCATCGCAGGCATCGATGCACTGCGTGCAGTTGATGCACTCCATCTGCAGACCATCGCGAATGTCAATACCGGTGGGGCATACCACCACGCACTGATTGCAGTCGACACAATCCCCTGCCCCATCCCCTGGTTTGTGCTTCCCCTTGCGGCGTGGTTCACCCCGGTTGGGGTCGTAGGCCACGATCAACGAATTGCGGTCGAGCATAACCGATTGAAAACGTCCATAGGGACAAGCGATTAAGCAAGTTTGCTCGCGGAAGAAGTAGAAGTCGTAGGTTAACAACGCGGTGGTGACCGCCATGACCGCGAACGCCGCGGGCTGATCAAACGGAGAGGATTGCATCCACTGCGACAACTTCTCCGGGCCGACGAAGTAGGCCAGGAAGGTGTGGGCGAGAAACATATTGAGCAGCAGATACGTGAGGAACCTGCCGATTTGCCGCGGAGCCGACAGCGGTTGCTTGGCCTGTCCACCCTTGCCCGCTGTCCCTTCGAACAAGCGATCGATGGGACGAAACAAGTATTCCATGTAGACGGTTTGGGGGCATGCCCAACCGCACCAAGCCCGCCCCGCCACCGCCGTGATGAACACGATGGAAATGAAGGCTGCTAACATCGTCAAGGCCAACAGCAACGTATCGGTGGGCAACAGCGTGTGCCCGAGAATCGTGAACTTGCGGGCGGCTATGTCCAATCGGATGACTGGCTTGCCAAAAATCGTCAGGTGTGGCACGACGACAAATATCAGCATCAGTACATAAGCGAAGAAGCGTCGCCGTCGCCACCAGGGACCCTTCGAAAGTTTGGGCTTGAGCCAGCGACGACTTCCGTCTTGCTCGAGGGTGCTCAATACATGTTGGGGTGAAGGGAGAAGGACATCTTTCTCCGGATGTTCGCGACCGGTGGGTGTGCGTGTCGCCTGTTCTGCGGGAGTTAACTTAAGAACAGGCAGACGTCCCTTGTCGTTCATGGCTTAGCCTTTGTCAGATTTGGCAGCTGGTGCAGCCTCAGCTTCGGGAGGCGGAGGCTCGGGCCAAGGAGCAATCTCGCTTCCCTCAGGCCCTTTGGCTCCACTTGCAGGTTCCGTACCACGCAGTGAAGCAATGTAGGCGGAGACCAACACGACTTCGTTTGGGTGCAACCGTTCGGACCAAGCTGGCATGGCGCCGTTGCCCGCCCCATTGTTGATTACTTTGGCGATGTCTTCGATCTTGCGAATGTTCTTGTAATAATTGTCGACCAAGTTCGGACCTACCTTCCCTTCTGCTTCCCGACCATGGCACGAGACGCAGTTGGCTTTGTAGACCGATTCACCAACTCGCAGAAAGTTTTTCATGTCTTCGCGGAACGCGTAGGTGGTCAAAGTTTCCGCTGTGGGCTCCAGATCGCCAAGTTCCCCGAATTGCAGGCGTGTGTTAGCCGCTAGCGCTGCTTCATACCCCGCGATGACCGAGCGCCCGGGTGCACCGATGTGAAAGTACATTGCGTAGAAGACACTAAACACAATCGATCCAACGAACATCCATTTCCACCAACCGGGAAGCGGATTGTCATACTCTTGAATGCCATCGTAGGCGTGGTCGGTCAGTTCGTTATTTTCCATGGCGCGGATCCTTGACTTCATCGCTAAGCGGTATGGATGCAAATTTATCAGTCGCTTCTCGGCTCAAACGCAGCGCGCCGAAGAGCATGATGCCGAAGGCGATGACAAACAACACCAGGGCTGCTTCAGCGCAATCGGAATAATCGAGTGCATTAACAATGTCTTTAATCATTTTTGGTTCTCAACCTTAGTTCGTAACTGCTACCGTCGCATCGGGCTCGCTTTCGGTCGCTTCCTGACTGTCAGCCGTTTCGCTGTCAGCCGCTTCTGTCTCACCACCCGAAGGCTCTGCCGGTTTTTCTTCGGTGCGGGTGATGTCGGTCCCCAACCGCTGCAAGTAAGCAATCATGGCGATGGCCTTCTTGTCGAACATGGCTGCTGGGCCACCTTGTTTGACGACGTCGGCAGCGATTTCCTCGCTTTGGCGGCGTGCCAACGCTTCGAAATTCTGCAATTCATCATCGCTATACGGAGCACCCAACATCCCCGCTGTCCTCACCAGTGGACCAATCATTTTGAAGTTCAAGTCTTCGGTCAGCAGGTGTCGGTAGCTGGGCATGACCGACCCTTCTGAAACCAAGTCTGGGTTTTCAAAGTGGGTCCAATGCCAGAAGCTACTTTGTCGACCACCCTCGCGGGCCAAATCGGGGCCGATGCGGCGACTTCCCCACTGAAACGGACGATCGTAGATGAACTCACCCGGCTTGCTGTACTCTCCATAACGCTTGGTTTCCGCCACCATTGGGCGAATCTGCTGCGAATGGCAGTTGTAACAACCTTCCGAAACGTACAGGTGACGGCCGGCCAATTCCAGCGGCGTGTAAGGCTTGACGGTGGCAATGGTCGGAATATTGCTGCGGATCAAAAACGTCGGAATCACTTCAAACAAGGTCGCGACCACGACCGCGAGGGTGGTCAACACGGTGAACTTCACCGGCAAACGCTCCCACTGGCGGTGCCAATTCATCTTAGCCAGAACATCGATCTTTTTGCCAACCTCCAGAACCGGCGCACCAGCCAAATCGCTGGTGGTTGGTGTTGCGTGATCGACATATTCCTTGGTCAGCCGCGGAGCCATGTGCACAGGTTCTTCGTAGGTCGCAGGTCGACCCAACCACGTCATCAGTGAGTTGACGCAAAGCATGACCACCCCGGCGAAGTACAAGCCTCCACCCAGGACACGCAACCACCACAGCGGCACGATCTTTTGAGTCGTTTCGATAAATTCGGGATACATCAAGTGCCCCGTGTCGTCCATGGCACGCCACATCAAACCTTGCATCAGGCCAGCTGCATAGATCGGAATGATGTACAGCAGAATCCCCAGCGTACCGATCCAGAAGTGCAAGCTCATCAACTTGTCGCTCCACAACTTGGTTTGGAAAATACGTGGCATCAACCAGTACAACATGCCGAAGGTCATGAAGCCGTTCCAACCCAGAGCACCCGAGTGAACGTGGGCGATGGTCCAGTCGGTATAGTGGCTCAGCGCATTGATGCTCTTGATCGACAGCATCGGGCCTTCAAACGTGCTCATGCCATAGAACGTAATACCCACCACGTAAAATTTCAAAATAGGATCGGAAGCCACTTTGTGCCACGCCCCGCGGAGGGTCAACAAGCCGTTGATCATCCCGCCCCAACTGGGCATCCACAGCATCAGACTGAACAACATCCCCAGCGTGCTGGCCCATTCAGGCAACGAAGTGTAATGCAGGTGGTGAGGACCAGCCCAAATGTAAATGAAGACCAGCGACCAAAAGTGGATGATGCTTAACTTGTAGCTAAACACCGGCCGCTCGGCCGCCTTCGGAAGAAAGTAGTACATCAATCCCAAGAACGGAGTGGTGAGAAAAAAGGCCACCGCATTGTGACCATACCACCATTGCATGAACGCGTCTTGAACACCCGCATAGATCGAGTATCCGTGAAACAAGCCGGAGGGTAATACCAAGTTATTGAAGACGTGCAGCAGGGCCACAGTGACGATTGTGGCAATATAGAACCATAGAGCCACGTACATGTGCCGCTCGCGGCGTTTGACCAGCGTCATCAAGAAGTTGCCACCGAAGATGAACAACCACACCACGGCGATGGCAATGTCGATCGGCCACTCAAGCTCTGCGTACTCTTTACCCTGCGAGATTCCCAGGGGAAGCGTAACCGCTGCGGCCACAATGATCGCTTGCCAGCCCCAGAAGTGCAGGTGGCTGAGGGTGTCGCTCCACATGCGTGTCTTGCACAATCGCTGCGTGCTGTAATAGATCGCCGCGAAAATGGCGTTGCCAGCAAAAGCGAAAATGGCGGCGTTGGTGTGCAGCGGCCGTAAGCGGCCAAAGGCAAACCACTGCAGGCCATCCGTTAGCCACGGTACGACCAGAATAACAGCCACAATCATACCGACAAGCGTCGCCACCAAACCCCAGATAATCGTGGCAGCAGCGAACATGCGAACAATTTGGTCGTCGTATACAAACTTCTCCATCTCGCCCGAAGGCTGTGCCGGAGTGGGCACGCTACCAGCAGTGGGCTCAGTCGCGATCGACATTTTGCTCTTTTTCTGTTTTCTCGAGGAGTTCAGTTGCGATCGTGTTTCCGACTTGCGATCGCGAGAAGTCGATCACGATAACAAACCTAGTGCCAAAGTCGAACAGGACCTTGGATAAATTCCGTAACTGGCGAGAATCGCGTCACATCGCCGCACATGCTCCAAGGTTTGCGGGGTTACCCTAAGCACAAGTCCATGACGTTTCCGCACACATTCGGGCTCTTCCGCTCACTCCCTCCGCTAGATTCCGTGACGGTGGGGAGGCTCATTTCGCCATCTTGCCAAGCAAAGCACAAATAGTCACGATGACTGGAGTGTGCGACTCCAACAAATTGCCATGAGACCTTCGTGTGATACTGAACCAGCCCTAACTGCTAAGCACCATGGAACTAGACTTCCGCAACTCCCCCGCCGTACTGGGGCACATTATCGACACCTTGGTTGCGGGCATCTTCACTGTCGACGCTCAGGGGCACTTTGTAGCCTGGAATCGAGGTGCCGAGCGAATCACTGGTTACCCAGCCCAGGATTTGGTGGGTAAAGCCTGTTCCTTTCTCGACGGACCCAACTGTAAGGGCTTTGGATCGCTGGCCGAGCTACTGAGCGACGCCTCTCCCGCCTCGGGGATGTGCAATCAGGAATGCAAAATTATGGCCCGCGATGGAACGGAAGTGTACATCCACGGAAGTGTGCAGTTGATCCACGGCGAAAATGGCACACTTGCCGGTGCCGTGGGCTGCTTCATGGACGTGACCTCGCTGGTGCAAGCCAACGATAAGATTGCGATTCTCGAAAAGCAGGCCGCCACCGGGTATCGCTTCGAAGAGATGATCGGCAACAGCGAGCCGATCCGCGAAGTCTTCCGACAGCTCAAATTGGCGGCCGATAGCGACGTGACGGTGCTGCTGACGGGCGAATCGGGGACCGGTAAAGAACTCGCCGCCCGCGCCATTCATCGCCAAAGTGCCCGCCGTGACAAAGCGTTCATGGCCATCAATTGCGCGGCCATCCCCGAAAGTTTGCTCGAGAGCGAGCTGTTTGGCCACGTAAAAGGCTCCTTCACCGGCGCCGCGTCCGATCATCAAGGTATGTTCGAGGCAGCCAGCGGGGGGACTCTGTTCCTGGACGAGATCGGTGACGTCAGTCCCGCCATCCAAGTCAAACTGCTGCGAGTCCTACAGGAACGCGAGGTCCGCCGCGTGGGGGATGTCAAATCGCGTCCCGTCGACGTGCGACTCATCACCGCCACCCACCGCGACCTAATGCAGTTGGTCAACTCCGAAAAACTGCGAGAAGATTTTTATTACCGAATCCACGTGTTTGGTATCCGCCTCCCTCCCCTTCGCGAACGCAAAGATGACATTCCGCTGCTGGTCGAACACTTTATCCAAGACATCTGCCGCTCGCGAAAAGTTCTGTCCACCGCCATTCCCATCGATGGCATTGCCCGCGATACGCTCGATGTGCTCACCGAACACCACTGGCCGGGCAATATCCGCGAACTTCGCAACGCCATGGAATACGCCTGCGTCACCGCCACAGGCGATCGCCTGACCTACTTCGATCTGCCTCTCGAAGTCCGCGGCAACACGGGAGAGACCCCCATCACGCAAGGGATGTCGGCCGAGCAACTCAGCGAAAAGAATCGTATCCTCGACGCCTTGAAGCAAACCGGTGGCAACCGCACCAAAGCGGCCGCCATACTCGGTACCAGTCGGGTCACTCTCTGGAAAAAAATGTCCCGCTACGCAATCAGCACCTAGTGTCGAACGATTGTCTCAATCGTTTCTAAAGCGATTGGGACAATCGCTCGACTCTCTCAGTTACTGGCTGTTAACTGTTAACCGCTAAGGTTAGCAATTAGCGTTTGCTGTTAACAAACGCGGTTTACGGAGCAGCGTCTCTTCAGAGACCGCTGATTGCCGCGAACCTCGGAGAGACTCCCTGCATGGTTACGGCACACTTCCTGCACAGGAATAGGTTAACCCCTCCCGCCTGTCACTCTCGCTCCCTGAAGGAGTCTCGCATGGTCGACTTTCAGAATTCACTGTTGCCTACAAATTACAAACTACTACTAGCTGGCTTGCTCTCCATGTTGATGGTCGCGCCCGTCATGGCGCAGGGGCCCGGACGCGGTCAAGGC
This sequence comes from Pirellulaceae bacterium, assembly GCA_041751975.1. Lineage (GTDB taxonomy): Bacteria > Planctomycetota > Planctomycetia > Pirellulales > Pirellulaceae > Aureliella. The sequence goes on along the minus strand of JBGSHW010000184.1, from coordinate 65,917 downwards.
CTCGGCCAAGGGCCTGGTCGGGGGCAAGGACCCGGTCAAGGTCGGGGGCAAGGCTTCGGTCAAGGACAGGGTCGGGGGCACGACGCTCGCCATGCGGAAGATCAAGAGGTCTTTCACTTCCTTCTAGCCAACCATGACAAACTCACACGGCAAGTCACCGAGCTTCCCAACGGAGTCGAAACGCTCACCGAGTCGAACGATCCGGAAATCGCAGGCAAACTCCAAGAGCACGTGGAGTGGATGAAGGTCCGCATCGATAAGACTCAGCCGATTCGCATGCGCGATCCGCTGTTCCGCGAGCTATTCAAACACACCGACAAAATAAAGATGGAACATGAAGCGACTGAAAAAGGGATCAAGGTCATTGAAACATCGGACGATCCCTACGTTGTTTCGTTGATTCAGGCCCATGCCAAAGTGGTCTCGGGCTTCGTCGAACATGGCTTCGCCGAAGCGATGAAGAATCATCCAGTGCCCGGCAAGGAACCCGCGCCCGTCGCCTCCCCCACCCATCCCAAGATCGCAAACCATGGCAGTGTGGTGCGCCTACCCGATGCAGCCCAGCAACCTCGCGAAGGGACCAAGTTGTGCGTCGACCTGATTGCCGGTGGGGAGCCCGATAAATTGAATCCCGCCATTGAGAAACTCGCCAAGTACGTGAACATCTTCGCTGGTGCGGGACGCGAACCGGTTGCAGCCGAGATCTCCGTCGTGTTGCACGGCGAAGCCACCTTGGCAGTGCTCAACGACGACGCCTATGCGGCCAAGTTTAAGACCACTGGGAATCCCAACGCCGCGCTGTTGCGAGAGCTGCACGAACAGGGAGTCACCATTTACGTCTGCGGTCAATCGTTGCTTACCAAGGGTGGCAAGCCCGAAGAAACCTTGGTCTTTGTCGACGTGGCCGTCAGCGCCTTGACCGCCGTAGTGAATCAACAAATGGATGGCTTCAGCGTCGTCAAGCTGTAAGCCTCGCGTAAGATAACGACTTCAGCCTTAGGATCGTTCGGGAAAAAAGTGTCCGGTACCTTTTCCCGCGTAGCGGCCCAAAGGGTGCTTTGCAAAAAAGGTACCGGACACTTTTTTCCCGATCATTGCTCAGTAATATTATTCCAGGGGAATTCAATGCACCTCACCCAGCTACCGCGACAGCTCACTCCACTTAGGTGCAACGTGCTGTTCAGCCTCTTGTTCACCGCTTTGTTTCTTGTAGGTTGCCAAACCGAAAAGCCGACTGAGTCGGTGGCTAACGATTCCCCAGCCATAGCGACTGAGCAAGCTGCGCAAACCCAGGGAACCGCGCAAACCGAGCAACGGCTGCCGGGCAAACAAACGGCCATGCAAGCCAAAGATGCCTTGGCAGAACGCTTGACAGCACGGTTGACCCAGGCGATGAGTAACTCAGGGCCCGCCGCTGCCATCGAAGTCTGCAGCCAAGAGGCCCCCAAGCTCGCCGCAGAAGTAGGTCAAGAATTCGGGGTGAAGATCGGTCGCACCTCGTTCAAACTGCGAAACCCGAACAACCAACCGCCAGCTTGGGCCGTCAACTTGATTGAGCAGAAAATGGACACGCCACACTTTCAGCAGCTCGACGATGGAGCCACGGCCGCCTTCCTGCCGATCAAACTTCAACCGCAGTGCTTGGCTTGCCACGGCGATCCAGCCACGCTCCCCGCTGAAATCAGCGATGCGCTGCATACCCTCTATCCCGACGACACCGCCACCGGCTTTGCAGCTGGCGACTTGCGAGGTTGGTTTTGGATCGAAGTCCCCAACGAGAAATAGTAGGCTATGTGTTTCAAGCCGCCGATCGTAACGAAGCGATCTCCAAACTAAGTCTGTTTAACTTTTAATAAGGATGAAACGATGTCGCTGCAAACCATTACCGTTAACGAACTGCACGCCAAACACTCTTCGGGCGAGAAGCTCGATGTGATCGATGTCCGCATGCCGAGTGAATTTGAGCAAGTGCATGCGGTGATCGCCCGCAATTATCCGCTCGACTCGCTCGACCCGCAGCAGGTGATGAAGAGTCGCAATGGGAACGGGCACTTGCCGCTCTACGTGATCTGCAAGAGTGGAACGCGTTCCAACATGGCCTGCAACCAGTTCGTTAAAGAGGGCTTTGAGAATGTGGTTTCGGTCGAAGGGGGCACCAGCGCTTGGGAAGCCGCCGGGTTACCGGTGGTTCGCAGCAATAAGAAACCCAAGGTGATTGCCATCGATCGCCAAATGCGGATCGTAGCTGGCTCATTGGTGGTCATCGGTGTCTTGCTGTCACTCATCAATCCCTGGTTTATCGCACTCTCCGCCTTTGTTGGCGCCGGCCTGATCTTCGCCGGGATAACCGACTTGTGCCCCATGATGAACGTCCTATCCCGCATGCCCTGGAACCGAGGAAAAGTCTGTCTGCCCTGCTCGGCTCCGCCCACGTAGGCGTGTCTCTCCGAGACACGCAACAGTCAGCCTCTCGCAGAGAGGCTGCTACGTGGAGAGCGGCTGCTACGTGGAGAGAGGCTGCTACGTGTTACCTGTAACTTGTGGATGCAATTGCGATGAATGAATCGAAACCCGCTCACCGCTCAAACCCGTTCTGGGGGCTACTCCTGCGAGCTCTATCAACTTGGTCGGTGGTCATCATTGGAACGGTCGGTGTAGCCGGTTTGTTAATGCTGTTGGCGGGTGTGTTTAGTCCCAAGGTGCCTGAATCGCAAGCGTCCGCGCCGCGGCTCGTCCCCGCAGATGCGCAAATCGTCGAAGTGCGGATGATTCGTCAGCCCCGTTTTGAAACGGCGGTGGGGACCATTGAACCGATTCACCAATCGTCCGTAGCGGCCAAGATTTTGGCTAAGGTGGACGAGGTGAATGTTAGCGCTGGGCAACTCGTGGCGGCAGGTGAAGTGCTGGTGGTGCTCAACGACGATGACTTACAGTCGCGTCTAAAACAAGCTGAATCGCAGCGCGATTCGGCCGTCGCTCGAGCTCAACAAGCACAATCTGACTTTGAGCGCGCTCAGCAACTGATCACCAACAATGCCATTTCGCGTGCCGAATATGACGCGATGGTTACGGCGGTCCTTACCAGCAAAGCTGAGTTGCAGCGTTCCGAGCAAGCGATCGAAGAAGCCCGGGTATTCATCGACTACGCGGTAATTCGTGCGCCTTACGCCGGCATGGTTGTCGAAAAGCAAGTGCAAGCTGGTGATATGGTTAGCCCTGGGCAAACACTGTTGACGCTTTACGATCCCAATCAAATGCAGTTGGTAGCCGATGTGCGTGAGTCGCTGGCGATGCAACTTAAGATTGGTCAGGAGCTGCCAGCAAAACTCGAAACATTGGACCACACCTGCATGGCCACGGTCCGAGAAGTCGTCCCCCAGGCAGATGCAGGTAGTCGCTCGTTCCAGGTGAAGGTGAGCGGCCCCTGCCCGCCCGGAGTGTACAGCGGTATGTTTGGGCGATTGATGCTGCCGCTGGGCGATGAAGAGCTCGTCGTCATCCCAGCTGCTGCCGTTCGTCGCGTCGGTCAACTCGCCTTGGTCGATGTAGTCAAAGGAGAAGCGCTGGTCCGCCGCCACATTCAAACTGGCCGAGTGCTGGAAGCGAACATCGAAGTGCTCTCGGGGCTAACTCCCGGCGAACGGGTCGCCGTGGCTGCTAGTCACGCAGGAGCGCTCTAATGTCGCACCCAAGCCCGGCCGATGGCCATACCGATATACTCTCCGGTTTTGTCCGCGTCTTCCTTAATTCCAATTTATCGATCATTCTAATTGTCTTCTCGTTGATTGTCGGCGCGGCGGCGCTGTTCATCACACCACGCGAAGAAGATCCGCAAATCGTCGTCCCGCTGGCCGATGTCTTCGTACAATTCCCAGGACACACCGCGGCGGAAGTCGAACAATTGGTTGCCGCACCGTTGGAGCGAATGCTGTATCACATCGACGGCGTCGAATACGCCTACAGCATGTCTCGCGATAATCAAGCGATCATCACCGTTCGCTTCTTCGTCGGTCAGGACCGCGAGCGAAGTCTCGTCAAGCTCTTCAAGAAGCTCAACGAAAACGTCGACGTGATCGCGCCGGGAGTCACCGGCTGGGTCATGAAGCCGGTAGAAATCGACGATGTGCCCATCGTGACCCTCGCCGTTAAAGGTGCGGGCAATGATGGCTTTATCCTGCGGCGCGTCGCTGAGGAACTGGTGGAACGCTTGGCCGCCTTGCCCCAGGTCAGTCTCGCCACGGTGATCGGCGGGCAATCGCGCACGATGACAGTAGCGCTCGACCCTGAGCTGCTGCGCGCGCATCGTCTGACACTCACCGAAGTCACCGAGGCGGTTCGGGGCGCCAACGCGTCGCTGCCGACGGGCACCTTCACTCGCGATGATTTGACGCTGCATGTCGAAACCGCCGGCCTGCTCCGCGATGCCAGTCAATTGGGCGATGTCGTGGTCGGTGTGTTTGACTCACGACCTGTCTTCCTCAAAGATGTCGCCTCGGTTTCTGATGGAGCCGAAGAAGTCACCGATTATGTGCGACACGGTTGGGGAGCCGCGCAGGGATTTGAATTGCATGCGGGCAGCCCCGGCACGATCATCGGCCAGTCCCACGGCCACGTTGCTGAGACACGGGGCGGGACACAGGACGTTACGCACTCGGAACACGCTGGTTTAAACCCTGCGATGATCGCCGAGCCAGCCGTCACGCTTGCCATTTCAAAGCAAAAAGGGGCCAACGCAGTCCGCGTCGCCGAATCGGTCATCGCCGCCGCCAATCAGTTGAAGGCCACGGTCTTGCCCGATGACGTCGAGTTGGTCATTACCCGCAACAGCGGCTTGACCGCCAATCACAAAGTGAATGAACTGGTCGAAGCCCTGGGTGTGGCCATTGTCATCGTCGTCCTGCTTCTAACCATCGGTCTGGGCTGGCGCGAAGCGGTGATTGTGGCGGTTGCCGTCCCGGTGGTCTTTGGACTCACACTCGCAGTCAATTTGATGTTTGGCTACACGATCAATCGCGTCACCTTGTTTGCCTTGATCCTCGCCCTGGGACTGTTGGTCGACGATCCGATCGTGGATGTCGAGAACATCGCCAGGCACTTTCACGACCGCAAGAAAGCCACGCGGAGGATTGTGCTGGAAGCGGTGGCTGAGATTCGTCCGCCATTGATCAGCGCCACGCTGGCTGTAATCGTTAGCTTCCTACCGATGTTCTTTATCACCGGCATGATGGGACCTTATATGTCCCCGATGGCCCTCAATGTGCCTGTGGCCATGCTCATGTCGATGCTGGTGGCGTTTACGATCACCCCTTGGTTGACCTACCACATGTTGAAAGGTCACTTTCCGAATGAGGAGACGGGCGCCGTCGACGATCCACTCCCCGCAGCGGGAACGCTGGCTGCTAGTGAGCCCCACGCGGCCTACGATCCCGAGGCGGTGAAGCAGACGCTGCTTTATCGTTTCTTTCGTCCGTTGATGATTCCGTTGCTCAAAACACGCACCCGGGCGGTGGCTTTCCTTGGCTTTATCACCCTGCTCACCGCCGCCGCAGCCGGGCTGGGGGCACTGCGGATGGTGCCGCTGAAAATGTTGCCCTTCGATAACAAGAACGAGTTCTTGCTGGTGATCGATATGCCGGAAGGGACGACCGTGGAACGGACCGATGCCTTGGTCCGACAACTGGAAGGAGTCGTTTCGCAGACTCCTGAAGTCACCGACTACACCAGCTACGTGGCTACCCCGGGGCCAATCGACTTCAACGGCTTGGTGCGTCACTACTATCTCCGCGAAGGCTCGCATTACGCCGAGATGCGCGTGAACTTTGTGGGCAAGAAGAACCGCAAGTTGCAAAGTCATGGCATCGGTCTCCGGATGCGCGATGAGTTGACTGCCTTGGCCCAGGCCGCGGGTGGCAAGCTGAGTATCGTTGAGTTGCCGCCGGGACCTCCCGTGCTGGCCTCGTTGGTCGCAGAGGTTACCGGACAGCCCGATGATTCTTACGAAGAGATTTTGGCGGCTGCGGCCGTGGTTAGCGGGCGGCTGCAGCGCGAACCCGGAGTGGTCGAAGTCGACGATGTTTCGGAACGCTTGACGCGCAAACTGACCTTTATCCCTGATCAAGAAAAAGCGGCCTTGGCGGGTGTCTCGGTGGAAGAGATCGCCCATACTTTGCAATTGGCCCTTGGTGGCAACACCGAACAGACATTGCGAGTGGAGGGAGAACGCTTGCCGCTGCGGCTGACATTCCAGCTGCCAAGAGCCATTCGCTCCAGCCTCGATGATCTGTTGCAACTACCGGTCAAAGGCCGCGCGGGCAATAGCGTCCTGTTGGCTGAACTTGGAAGCTGGAGTGAATCGTTGACGGGGCAAACGATCTACCACAAAAACTTGCAACGCATTGCCTATGTGTTTGCTGAATGCGTGGGCCGTCCACCAGCTGAGTGCGTGGTCGATGTGCTCGCCGATCAACTTCCAGCTGGCGCCAGCATGGTTTCAGATGCCGAACCAAGGCCGGTCAGTTCGCGGACCTATCTCAGCAACGGCAGTGGCATCGAGTGGCGGGTTCCGGCAGGCAAGCAAGTGACCTTTGCAGGCGAAGGGGAATGGAAGATCACGCTCGATGTGTTTCGCGATCTGGGGCTCGCCTTTGGTGCAGCGATGGTCATGATCTACATCATCTTGGTGGCACAAACCGGCTCCTTTCTCGTCCCCGTGGTGGTCATGTTAGCGATTCCATTGACCGTGCTCGGGGTCATGCCCGGTTTTTATATGCTCAACGCCATGTCGGCTGTGCCCATTGGCGGCTATCCCGATCCGGTCTTCTTCACCGCCACCGCGATGATCGGCATGATTGCCTTGTCGGGTATTGTCACCCGCGATGCGATCATCTTGGTCGACTTTATGGAACAATCGGTTGCACGCGGTCGGTCGTTGTTCGATGCTATTTTGGAAAGCCGAGTCGTCCGTCTACGCCCCATTTTGTTGACTGCGGGAGCAGCTCTGTTGTCGGCCATACCCATTACGCTCGACCCCATTTTTTCTGGACTTGGCTGGTCGTTGATTTTTGGGTTGATTGCATCGACTGTCTTTACGCTGTTTGTGATCCCCGTCACCTATTGGTTATTGAACGTCGGTCGAGCTCCCACGTAGCAGCCTCTCTCCGAGAGGCTGATTTGCGAGTCTCGGAGAGACTCGCCTACGTGGGGGCACTTCATGGTATACTTCAACAGGCACTCATTGAAGGCACAACCATGACCCGAGCATTGACTATCGTCGGTGATCAACTTTGGAAAAAAATTGGCGAGTCTATGGATCGCGTTGAGCTAAGGCTACGCAAGACGATTGCAATTCTTGAAGCGGCGGGAATTCCGTTTGCGATCGTTGGGGGAAATGCAGTCCGAATTTGGGTTGCCCAGGTGGATCCTGGGGCGGTGCGGGCGACCAATGATGTGGATGTCTTAATTCGCCCCGAGGATCTGGAGCGAGCTAAACAGGTAATGGCAGAAAACGGATACCATTATCGCAAAGCGGCTGGACTGGATATGTTTCTCGAGGGGAAAAACGATTCGGTGCGTTATGCGATTCATGTCGTCCTGGCCAACCGCATGGTGAAACCAGACGACTACGAACCCAACCCGGATGTTGAGCCTTGTGAGTTTGGTGATGGTATTCGCACTTTGCCCTTGGAGCGATTAGCGCGGATGAAACTGAATTCATTTCGCCTAAAAGACCGTGTGCATCTCCTGGACATGATTCATGTTGGCCTGTTGGATGCAAGTTCGATTGCTAAGTTTCCACAGCCCCTGGGGGAGCGACTCAGATCGCTGATCGAAAATCCAGACCAATAATCGCCCCTAGTGCAGCGTCAACATTGAAAATTAGGGTAGTGGACCTTGCTAAAGGACCTGCAGTACGGGGATCTTTAGCAAGATCCACTACGGCGTACCCAAAGCGATTGGGGACAATCGCTTTACACTTTACCCGGTGTAGCCCATCACGCCGGAGATGGCATTGATCGTGAGCAGCAACGAGAGCAACATTTCTTCTTCTTTGTTGCCATAGCCATAATTCTTCTGCTCGCGCCAGCGACTGAGCAGATCGATCTGCTTGCGGTGCAGTGGAGCCAACAGCGTTTGCCGCCGCGAGTCGAGTTGGAATAGCGGAGCGTCCTCGGAAACCCCAAACAGCTCGGCCAGATGCTGGATAGCCCGACTGCGTTCGTTCTCAAACTTGTCCATAATCCGTTGCTTGAGTGTGGCGTTCTTTACCAGGCAAGCATATTGCCGCATGATGTCGATGTCGCTGAATGAGAGCCCGGTGGCCACGATCCGCATCAGATACGAGACGAAGGAGTCGGTCGCCGTGGCGGTTCGGATGGCTGCATATTCCTCTGGTTTTTCCTGCTTCATACGCTCGAGGGTGGTCCCCAGTCCGTACCATGAAGTCATGGTGAAGCGACATTGGCTCCACGAGAACACCCACGGAATGGCTCTCAGATCGCTCAGCGACGTAGCTCCCGTGCGCCGCGCCGGCCGCGAGCCAATGCGTCCTGACTCGATGGCGTCGATCGGCGTCGCCTGGCGGTAGAACTCCATGAAAAATTCGGTCTCAATCAAGTCTCGGTAGGCGCTCAGGCTGGTTGCCGACATCCATTCGAGTGACTCGGCCAGCGGATGAGCGGCCTGATGGTCTTTGCTCGAGACGAGCGTCTTGCCCAGCGTGCCTGCCATCAGCAGTTCCAAGTTGTAGACGGCGTTGACGCGGTTGGCATACTTCTGTTCGATCGACTCCCCTTGCTCGGTCAGGCGGATATCGCCGCGCAGTGCGTTGGCTGGAAGCGCACGGATAAAGTCTTTCGTCGGGCCACCTCCGCGACTGATCGAACCCCCTTTTCCGTGGAAGAAGCGAATGGTCACTCCATGCTTTTCGCCGACCTGAGCCAAATCGTGCTGGCCGCGATGCAAACGCCACTGGCTCGATACGATACCACCATCTTTATTGCTGTCGCTATAACCCACCATCACTTGTTGCACCGGAGAGCGGTCGCCGCGCAGGCGTTGTTGGCAGCGGATGGTGTTTTGCGTAATGGGGTGCGACAAGAAATCGTCCAGAATGGCTGGAGCGGCGGCCAAGTCGTCAATCGTTTCAAAGAGTGGAACAACCGGCAACTGACACACGATTCCATCTTCTCCCTTGACCAGCAGTCCTACTTCTCGCGCCAACACGTAGACGGAAAGCAAGTCGGTGGAATTGCGTGTCATGCTAACGATTAGCGAACCGAGTCCCTGGCTACCAAACTTACGAATAAAGTCTTCGAGCACAGCGTGGGCCTCGGTCACCGCTTTGGCTTCAGGTGCAAGCGTTTGTTTTAAACCGGCAAATGGGCGAAGCGTTTTCAGTTCCTTAAGGATAAACTGTTTGCGGTGGTCGAAGTCCCATTCCAGGAACTCACCGCCATTCATGTCCGCGGCATCCAGAAGTTGAGCGATGGCCTTGTCATGGAACATCGAATTCTGGCGGACATCCAACTCAGCGAGGTGGAAGCCGAACGTCTCCAGCAAGCGTATCACATCGTGGATATCTTCGTAGGCCACCGCTTTAGCACCGTAGGCCAACAACGCCTCTTGCAGGATGCGTAGATCATCGATCAACTCCTCACGGTATCGATAGTCACTCGCCCTGTCGCGCAAGGTGGTCGAGTGTCCGCGTTCGGTGTTCAGCGGCAGTTTGTCCAAGATCAGTCCCACGTATTGCCGGAACACTTCCCCTTTGTTGCGATCCAAGGCAGTTTCGCCAGCGCGTCCGAGCGATGCGACCAGTTCCTCTACCCGTTTGCGCAGACCATCCGGTGCATCTTCCACCGCCAATTTGAAACTCAGCGTCTTCACCAGGTAGAGCAGTTTGCGGCGGACGACGACAAAGGCGTACAGTCGAAAGAGCATCAGGGTCTCGCGAGTGAGCTCGGCTGTGACCAACGGATGTCCGTCCCGGTCCCCGCCCACCCAATTGCCAAAGCGATAACGCGGATAGGCGGAGGCGCGAATCAGGCGATCGGCATCCAATCCGTTGGCTGCAAAGGCATGTTTGAGGCGTCGATCGAGTACTGGCAAGACCTCGGGGAAGACTTCGGTGAAGTAATACAACACGTTCCGCCGTTCCGAGGGAACATCCGGTTTTTCGATAAAGATCTCCCCTGTGTGCCACAACTTGTACAGGGCGCGTTTCAATCGCGCTTCCATATCGCGGCGCTCGGTTGCCGAAAGATTCGATTCAAGCAATGTCTTAAAGTCCAAGAAGACCTCGCGGTGGTGTTCCAGTACCGTTGCCCGCTTAGCTTCTGTAGGATGTGCAGTTAAGACCGGTTCGATCCTAAGCGATGGCAGTAGCTTGACAATATCTTCTTCGGTAAAGCCTTCTTCCAACAGCAACTTGATATTGTTAGCGAACAGCCCCTCGACTTCCCGCATATCGGGGCTCTCCAGGCTCCGCCGCTCGTCGACGGCTGACTTGATTTCCACCATGTTGAGTAGGTGTGCAACCAAGCTGAACAATTGAATCCGCTTGTTGTCAAAAGTTTCCCCACGGTAGTCATGCACTTCGCCGACAAAAGGGACTTGGATCGCTATGTCATGCTCTCCGTTTTCCTCGAGCGATGCACGGAATAGTTCCAGTAGACTCACCCAAGCGTCATTGCGATCAATTGTCATGGCGACTGCACCTTATAGATTTAATTGAGTGTAACCTAATCGTTTTCTTTACGATCAAACTTTGTACTGAGGGGGAAAAAAGTGTCCGGTACCTTTTCTGCAAAGCACCCTTTGGGCCGCTACGCGGGAAAGGCTACCGCTTATTTCCCGACCGATCCTTTACCAAACACTCGCCACTGCCAGCGTTTTTTGTCGGTCATCGAATTCACTCCCCGCCCACGTGTGACAAAACGGAACTCGCGCTCGCCGCCTGAGCGCCAGTATCCGCGTTGCGGCCGGATTGTAGCAGAAATGCCGATATCTACAAACCGCTCAAATGGTGCAGTAGGTTGTTCACGGCAGTGGTTTGCTTGTTAAGCGGGTCGCCAAAGATCATTGGGTAAAACTACATAACTACGTACCGCTAGGATCATCAATCGCTACGATTTCGAACTTTAAAACACAGAGTCACCAGGGACACGAAGTAGGACCGTTGAGCACTCAATCTGTGCTTCTAATATCGCAAATACAGATATTGCTGGCCGCGGATTGAGCTTGACGCACAAGTCGATTAACTGGTATGCCCCAGAGGATTGCGATCCCCCCCCTTTACGCCCGATTTCGATGAGAGCTTGTGCATGGCATTTGGTAGATTCAGTTGCCGGCACATCGGTTGCGGAATCCTATTCTTGGTTCTGCTCGTTGCTCAAGCATCAACTGCGCAGGAATTGGGGACGCTGCGCGACGAAGTTCGTACGACAGATGCGTCGGAAAAGGGCAAAACGCGGCGACCATTCTTCACGGAACCAAGTCGCAAGTCACGTGCTCGGTCGATCTCCTTTAGTGCAGCGGACGCAGGCGAGGAATGCGATGAAGACGACAGGGCTATTTCGACGTTTGCCTCTGAGGCTTTTTTTGCAGGTATGAGCATGCCTTTTTGGGGGCCACGTGCGGCGATCGGAGATGACTCAAACGACCCCGGTTACTTTCTCCGCTATCCCTATCTGCATGCTCAGGATGCGGCGATTGTCTCCCACGCAACTTCCGCGACAACCCATCGCACGTGGATGTTGCGCACGCGGGGGGAATACGCCGACGATTTCGATTCCCTCTCGCGAATCGGCGGAGCGTTGCTCTTCGACACCGCCTCCCGCTGGGGACTCGACAGTGAATTCAATCACCATCGCGATGAGCTGTTTGGCCAGCGCGATAGTCTTTGGATGGGCGACGCGAATATCGTCTATCGCTTTGCGCAGAGTGAGCAATTGCAGATGCGGGCAGGGATCGGTTTCAACTGGTTGCATGATCCGCTGGACACCGATTTTGGATTCAATTTCACTTACGCTGGCGATTGGTTTCCGACTCAGCCATTGATCATTTCGCATGAGATTGATTGGGGCCGACTTGGCCACTCAACGCTCTTTCACGGTCGGATCACGGCGGGGGTGAACTACCATCGGCTCGAGTTTTACACTGGCTTCGATTACCTCGACATTGGCCAAGCGGAAGTGAGTGGCCTGGTCGGCGGTATGAGGTTGTGGTTGTCTCACTAAGAAGATCGCATCATCCTTCGGGATTAACTTATAGCAAACCCGATGGTACTGATCTAAACAGTTGTGCAAGGAGCTTTCGGGATCATGCGGGTGCCACCGGCTCAGCCAGTATGATCGGCCACCCGCTCATCTTTCGACTTCCATCTTTCGCCAGCTGTCTTTTTTCCGCTCGTGAGCATGGGCTGTGTTGAACGTTTCGATGGACAAAAAAACAGGATAAGGTCGGTAATGTAATGGATGCAAGAGTCCGCTCCGCTTTCATTCCCCTGCCCCCATTCCTCTGCCATTTCTAACGACATTTGCAGGCACATGTGTCGGCGCAAGCATCGCGACCTGTTCAGCCGCGGGCCACTCGTTTGGCCAGTCCGGCGAAGATGGTGAAAAAGGTGGGTACGAACAGCAGTGAGAAGAAGGTGGCGGCAAGCATACCACCCACCACGGCATTGCCAACCGCTTGACGACTGGCCGCTCCAGCTCCAGAGGCTACCAGCAGCGGCAGGAAGCCCAAGATCGATGAGAACGCGGTCATCAAGATGGCTCGAAAACGAAGCCGAGCTGCTTCAACGGCTGCCTCTTGAATAGATTTTCCTTGTTGGGTCAGCTCGCTCGCGAATTCGACGATCAGAATCGCATTCTTACTGGCCAAGGCAATCAATAGCACTACGCCAATCTGCGTGTAGGTGTTGTTATCCGCACCGCGCAGCATCAAGGCCGCCACGACACCCAATGCTGCCAGCGGCACCACGGCGATCACTGACGCCGGACTGCTCCAGCTTTCGTATTGAGCGGCCAGCACCAGAAACACAAAGATCACCGCGAGCAGCAAAACGAACGCTTGGCCACCAGAGGCAATTCGCTCTTGATAAGAGATCCCGGTCCATTCGAAGCCAAACGCGTTGGGTAAGCTGGTGTTGGCCACTTGTTCCATCAAATCCAGAGCTTCACCCGAGCTGACTCCCTCGGCCGCCGAACCATTGATCGAGGCCGCCGGAAACAAATTGTAACGGCGAACCACACTGGGGCCAAAAGCGTTCCGCACGTCGACCATAACCCCCAGCGGAATCATGTTGCCGGTACTATCGCGGACCTCCAGTGCGGTGATGTCCTCCTGGCGACTGCGGTACCGCGCGTCGGCTTGCACACGCACTTGATAAGAGCGTCCGTTCAAGGTGAAGTCATTGACGTAGGCTGATCCGAGGTAGGCTTGCATCGTGCCAAAGATGCGATCGAGAGGTACGTCAAGGTTCTCGGCCTTTTCGCGATCAACGTCCGCCTCCAATTGCGGCACATTAGCGCGAAACGTAGAGTTCAAACCGCGCAGATTCGACTGGCTGCTGGCGGTGGCGATCATATTCATCGTGGCCGCTTGCAACTGTTCAAAGCCGGCATCTCCCTTGTCGAGTACTTCCATCTGGAACCCGCCGGCGGTGCCCAGTCCATCAACGGGTGGCGGCGCAAAGCCAAACACGATTGCCCCGGGGACTTGGCTGAATTTGCCCTGTGCGGCGGCCATGATGGCATTCAAGCGTAGTGCAGGCTGTTTCCGTTGGCCCCACGGTTCCAGTACCACCACCATAAAGCCACTGTTGGAGCCTGCCGTTCCGCTCAGCATCGAAAAACCTACGACCGAAATGATGTCGGAGACACCGGCCAACTGCTGTATTTCGGCTTCCAGGCCGCGCATGATCTGATCGGTGCGCTGCTGCGAAGCCGCGTCGGGGAGCTGCACGTTGACAAAGAAATATCCTTGGTCCTCGTTAGGCACGAAGCCGGTCGGCAGCGAAGTAAACGTCCAGCCGGTCAGGCATACGAGCCCCAAGTAAAGCACTGCCACCGCGCCGCTCAATCGCACCGTCTTGGCGATGCTTGCCCCATAAACGGCGGTCACTTGGTCGAATGCCGCATCAAACCAGCGGAAGCCGATGAACTTGTTCTTTCCTTGTGGTCGCAGCAATAAACCGCACAGGGCGGGGCTCAGGGTGAGTGCATTGATCGTGCTGATCACCACTGCGGCCGAGATGGTGAGGGCGAATTGTCGGAACAGTTGTCCGGTGATGCCACCCATAAAGGCACTGGGTACGAAAACGGCTAGCAGAACCAGCGTCGTGGCAATCACCGGCCCGGTCATTTCCTCCATGGCTTTCACCGCCGCTTCGCGCGATTTCAAGCCAGCTTGGATATGGCGCATCGTGTTTTCGACCACGACAATTGCATCATCGACGACGATGCCAATGGCCAAGACAACTCCGAAGAGCGAGAGCATGTTGATCGAAAAACCGATGGCATTCATGGCCGCGAATGTCCCGATCAACGAAACGGGGATAGCGGCCACGGGTACGAGGGTAGCCCGCCAATCTTGCAAGAAGATGTAGATCACCAAGACAACCAGCAGGGCCGCCACGAACAGAGTGCTGTAGACTTCGTTGATTGAGGCTTCAACGAACTTGGTCGAGTCGAATGGTATTGCATACTTAAGCCCCGCCGGCCAGCTCGCTTCGCTGCTGATTTCCCGCATGGCTTGTTCAATACCGGCGGCTGTCGATAAAGCATTCGCGCCGGGCAATTGATAAACGGCCAGCGAAGTGCTCGGTACGCCGTTAAATCGCGAGTCAAGCGTGTAGGCCTTAGCTCCCAATTCGACATCCGCTACGTCACCGACTCGCAAAGCTCGCCCGTTGCTGCTACTGGCAACGATGATGTCTTCGAACTGTTGTTCATCCTTTAATCTGCCAGCCGTAGTGATCGTGTATTGAAAACCGGTCCCGGGCGGAGCTGGCTCGGCGCCGATCTGACCAGCCGCCGCTTGCACATTTTGCTGGCGAATGGCGTTGACCACGTCATCTGTGGTTAAGCCACGTTGTTTGAGTTTGATGGGGTCGAGCCAAACCCGCATGCTGTAGTCGCCCGCCCCGAAGACCTGCACATCGCCCACGCCGTTGATGCGAGTCAGTCGATCTTTGATGGCCAAGGCGTCGTTGCTCAGTACGAGTGAAGTGTAAGCTTCGTCCGCCGAGAACAGCGTGATGAACTGCAGGATTTGCGTCGACTGTTTCTTCGTTGTGATCCCTTGTTGGCGTACTTCGGCCGGCAACTTAGCCTCGGCGATGGCGATGCGATTTTGCACCAAGACCGCAGCCATATCCAAGTCGGTGCCAATCTCAAAGGTCACGGTCAAGGTGTAAGTGCCATCGGCAGCGCTCGTCGAGGCCATGTAGATCATCCCTTCGACCCCATTGATCTCCTGTTCAATGGGTGAAGCAACCGTTTCGGCGATCGTCGCCGCGTTGGCCCCTGGATAGACCGCTTTGACCTGTACGGTGGGTGGGGCGATTTCGGGGAACTTCGAAACCGGGAGGACCGGAAAGGAAACGAGCCCGGCTATTACGATAACGATCGAGATAACAGTGGCGAAGATTGGGCGATAGATAAAGAAACGCGACATGGATGGCTGCTGGTAGTGTGTGAGAGACCCTGTTGTTGCGGCGGTTTCGTGTGGGTAGCGGGTAGCTCGTCCAAATTTAAGAACCTGAGCCGCCAGAAGCTTCGGGGTCCGCTTGCGTGGCTTGCTCCTCAGCAACCTCAGATAGGCTTTCTAACCAGAAGCCCGTTGGCTTCAACTCGATTGTCTTGTGGGCCACCAGGCTATTTTCCTGAGCCTTCTGAATGCCTTCAATAATCACCAACATGGACTCGTCCAGCCCCTCGCTGACAATCGCCCAGCCATCGACCAAGTCGCCAATTTCTATCGCGGTCTTTGAGACGGTGTTTTGTGCATCCACGGTCAACACATAAGTTTGTTTTGAATCTCGCAGGATGCATGCTTCGGGAAGTAGGATCACGTTGATTGTGTCGGGAGAGGCGATTCGCACGCGCACAAATGTACCAGGTAGCAGGAGGCTGTCTGGATTGGAAAATCTCGCTCGCAAGCTCAGAGTTCCAGTGACTGGATCGACACCTGTTTGGTCGACGTAGTCGACGGTACCGACGTAGGGAAACCCCTCATCAACTTCGGTCGAGAGATAGACCTCATACATTCCCCACTGAGCTTGGCTCTGTTCGCGATTGACACCACGTTGACGCTGCCGCTGTGTAAATCGCATCGCCTCCCGATCGCTGACACTAAAGTTCACAAACACTTCACTGGAATTGGTAATATTTGCGAGGTGCGAGCCATTTTCGACCAAGTTACCAAGCTTAATGAGTGGCTCGGAAACGTGTCCGCGAATCGGAGCTCGAACCTGGGTGTAGTCCAAATCGAGCTTGGCTTTGGCGGTGGTGGACCGAGCCTGGGACAATTCCGCTTCGGCCAATTGCACGGCGGCATTGGCGGCTGCCACGTTGGCTTGGGCTGACTTGAAGGCTGCCAGAGCCGCTTCATATTCAGCAACTGAGACCGCTTGGCTTTGACGGAGTTGAGCCTGCCGATCTTTATCTTGTGTAGTCTGCTCAAGACTTGCATTGGCGACTTGCACTTCAGCCTCGGCAACAACAACCGCAGCGGCGGCGGCGTTTTCAGCCGATTTCGCCGAGTCATACATTGTTTGATACGTATCCGGCTCAATCAAAAAAAGGAGGTCTGCCGCTTTGACGGTTCCATCGGGGAGGGTCTCGCCACTGGAAACTAAAGCTGCAGGCTGGTAGCTAACGTCTTGAATGAAGCCTTGAACACGACTTCGGACTTCGGCGGTTTCAACAGCTTCCACTACCCCATTCTGTTCGAGAAACTCACGGAATGGCTGTATTGATGGGCGAGCAACCAGCACGCTCGGCGGAGGTAAATCCACCATGGCGTTCGATCCCTTGGAACATCCCGCGACCCCCAGAAGCAAGAGACCGCTAGCCAAGAGATGCAGGACCAATATCCCACTTGAATTCATGCAACCAAAGGAGGCGCGAATAGGGTACTCAAGCATGTTGTTACTGCGACTTGACGCGGAAGGAATAAACACGGGTTAGGGATTACATCTTGTGGACTTTTAATTCGCTCCGCAATGGGTGTGGGGCAATTAGCGATCCAGAAAGCGTCTAAGTTGAGCGAGCGCGTTTTCGGGATCGGACAGGAGGGGGGCAATGGCGGCAGCCAGCAGCAAGCCGCCGGCGAGTACGAATGGCCAACCGGCCATGGAGGGAGCGCACAAGGTCTTGGAGCCAAGTGCCACGAAGGCTTTTTCCAAGCGTAGCCAATCCTGGATATTGTTTAACATGCCAACATGTACAACTTGTTGGACACGAGTTGCCCCACTGGCTTCGCGGGCAAGCTGCATTCCGCTTTGCGGTAAGTCAATTACCTCTCCATTCCAAGTGGCATTGGAATCGATTTGTCGAGCCGCCTCCAGCAACGTGGCATGGAACTGGCGTTCGTCCATCCCATAGGCGATCAGGCGCGGTTTGGAACTCAGTAGAAGCATCATCAGTCCCAGCAGGTAGAGCAAGAAGAGTGCCAACCAGACCCAGGCATGCCACCGCGATGCGGCCTGACTAGGGAAAAACAGTTGCATGGGACCGATGGCCACGAAGCCGCTGGCGGCGATGCCGAGTGTCAGCGTGTCGCGCCAACCGGTGGTCACCAGCGGATGCTGGCGTAAGCGCAGCACACCGACGAGTAGGAAGTAGATGGCGACGGGAATCGCCGCAATCGCAAAATGAAGTGCAGGCAACTAAGTCAATCCTTCGCTTGAAAGTTCGTTCGTGAGTTCGTTGGTCGCGGGCTCGGGCTCGGTGGCGGGAGGGAGGCGGATCGTGCGTGGGACGACTGCAACGATGCGATCTCCGGGTACCGGCTCAAAGGGACCTTGAGCCGTTCTCACCCGCAGTCTTCCTTGTGGGTCAATGGCAAACAGCACGATGACCCCCTCGCCGTGTTCGGCGCGGAACTGAGTGAGGGTGAAATTTTGAGTGAGTGTCGTCGACTTGACGACCGCCCCTTGATCAAACAGCTTGTCCAACTGACGGTGGTCCAGATCGGCTTGAAACAGCAAGCGGCCTCGCCGGTTTTCCGGAATCGATTGCCAACGTCCATGCGACTTTGCGCTGGAGGCAAGTTGATAAACGTCGGCCCGTGAGAAGACATGTGCGTATTCGAGAACTGCCAAGGTGTTGACTTCATCACTAGGGGTGACCGCAAAGAACTTGCCGATGCCAGCCAAATCGTGCTCGTCTTGAATTTGCTCAGACAAGATATTGCCACATTTGGCATTCAGGTTTTCCATTCGAGCTGCAGCGACATTGGCATAGTTGGTATCGATCAAGGCCACATGAATGCCATGTCGTTTAAGGGCAGCGGCCACCTCTCGCACCCATTTCGAAGCGCCAGCAAATAGGATGCCTTGAGGATTGGAACCGGCCAGTCCCAGAGCGCGGGCCAGCGGGGCAGCGCCCAGACCACACATGGTTACGGTTCCCAAGATCACCAAAAAGGTCACCGGTGCGAGGAGATCGGCTTTTGCATACAGTTCGCTATCGGCATCTGCTCCGAGCGACGCCAGTTTGAGGCCAAAGACGCTAGCCACCGAGGCCGCTACGATCCCTCGCGGGGCGACCAAGCCCACAAACAATTTCTCTTTGAAATTCCAGCGATTGCCAAGCATGCCGATAAACACCGAAAGTGGCCTGACGACAAAAATCAGCAAGAGCACAAATGGAATTCCCATCCAACCGATTTCCGTCAAGGTGCTCAACTGCAAACGCGAACCGAGCACGATGAACAAGCAGCCAATGAGTAGCACTCGCAAATGTTCTTTAAACTCCAGCACATGTTTAACACTGACGTAAGTTTGATTCGCCAAGCAAACTCCCAGAATTGTGACGGTAACCAAACCCGACTCTGCCTGAATGGTGTTGCTTAGGTAAAACGTAGCCATGGCGACCACCAAGAAAACAACACCTTGAAGGAAATCGGGGATCCAATAGCGACGCAACGATATCACCAGCATGGCCGCTGTAGCACAACCAATGGCACCACCAATGGCCAGCGTCCGTAGAACAATCCAGATCATCGTCAAGAAGCTGACTTGTTCTGGCTGCGTGATGACTTCGAAGACCAATACGGCAGCCACCGCTCCAACGGGATCAATTAAGATACCTTCCCAGTGCAGAACCGAACTGACACGGCGATTGGGACGGATCTGACGCAATAGCGGCCCGACGACCGTGGGGCCCGTGACCATTAGCACCGCTCCGAGCAGCCAGCCAAGCTGCCATTCAAAACCGAGCAGGTACTTGGCCAGCACGGCTATGCTAACCCAAGTCACGACGGCTGACAGCGAGATCAAGCGAAAGACGATTCTCGAGCCTTCCCCCAGTTCCCGCCAGCGGAGGGTGAGCCCGCCTTCAAATAGAATGACTGCGACTGACAAGGAGACGATCGGAAACAACAGTCGCGGTCCAAAATCGGATTCGGTTTCGGCCAAATCAGCCAGCAGACGATCGGGCGAGATCCAGATCCCCAGGCACAATCCGAATCCGAGCAGCAGTAAAATGCTGGGGACTTGCATCCGCCAAGCCAGCCACTGGGCGATAATTCCCAGCAGTGGGATCAGGATCAAAAACAGGGGGAATAACTCTGCCAATGGAGTTCCTTCGAGAAACGGTGCCTGCTGTCGGACGCCAGCGCGATCTCAGCTTGAGCTTTAGACTACGCGATGTGAACTCTTCGCAACAGGTTCGGTTATAGCGTAGGTGCGGAAAAAGCGGGCGATAGGCGAGCTTTATAGCGATTGCCAGTGCTCTTCTGATGAACCTTCGACGGACCTGCCGAACAAACTGCGGTGATCGCTGCGACAAAGCAACCGCGGCCGTTATCAAGAGCTAAGCTTTTTGCATTGCTTTGAGTTCCCGCGAGCGGGTAATGAACAAGGCCCCCACTAAACGACATTGGTACCTGCCATGACCCATATCCAGACCACTTCGCTGCCGACTGCCACGACTCACCGCCCCGCGCTCTGTCCTCTTAACGACTCAACCGTAGAGGCCACGCTCCGTTTGGATCATGTTGAGTTGCTGTTAGGTGCAGCCATGCATGAGCCGCCGGTGGAGCTGTCTGTCGTGATCCCTGTCTACAACGAGCCGGTGACGGTGCTGCAGATCGTGGAGGCCGTGCGAGCACTTCCCATTTCCAAGCAGATCATCGTGGTGAACGATGGTAGCCGCGATGGAACGGGGGAAGCTTTGCAGCTATTGCGAGGTCTGCCGGACGTCGAAGTGCTCGAACATGCGGTCAATCGCGGCAAAGGAGCAGCGCTGCAGACCGGTTTCGAACGAGCGCGGGGACGCTTCGTGATCGTGCAGGACGCGGACCTAGAATACGATCCGCAAGATATCCTCAAAGTAATCGCACCTCTGCAGGCAGGGGAGTGTCAAGTCGTGTTCGGCTCGCGGTACCTGGAATGCGCTTCCCAGGACCCTTCGCGGTTGCACCGCTTTGGCAACTGGGCACTGACGACGCTCTCCAATACGCTGACCGGCCATCGCTTGACCGATATGGAAACCTGTTATAAAGCCTTCCGCCGCGATGTTTTGCAGAGCATTCATATCGAGCAAGCACGCTTTGGTTTTGAGCCCGAGATTACCGCGAAGTTGGCTCGTAAGGGTGTAAAGATTCGCGAAGTGGGGATCAAGTACAGTTGTCGAAGCCGAGACGAGGGAAAGAAAATAGGCTGGAAGGACTTGATCAGTGCCATCTATTGCATTCTCCGCTACAGCCTGATCAAACGTTAAGGGCTCGTCTCAAAAATAAGTTGCCGATTTAATTCGCCCCTCCCCGACCTCTCCCCCGCAATTTTCGCTGCGCGCGGCAGGGGCGAGGAACTTGGAAACAGTAACTTATTTTCAGAAGAGGCCTAAGTCGCGGCCTGCGAAAATCTGACGCAGTCACGCGAACCTCCTGCGGCAGGGGTTTGTAAAGGCTAGCCTGAGCCCCTACAATCCGGCGTCTTGTCTTGCCGACGCAGAACGGTGCATATTGGTCTCCAGGCGCAGTGTCCCATGCTTGAACGTAAGTTGTTTTTTCCCGGCGTTATTGAGCTTAATTTCCAAGCTGGGCATGTCATTGGCTGCAATGTGTACCTCGTGTTCGACGGCGACGAATGGCTGTTGGTCGACATCGGGTACGAAGAGTCGGTGGAAGAGATCGTCGAGCTGATCCGCGAGCTCGATTTCCCACTCAGTCGTTGCAAAACGCTGGTAGCAACCCATGCCGATGTCGATCACGGGCAAGGTTTTGCATTGGCCAAGCAGATGCTCAAAACGACCCTTTCCGCACATCCGAAAGCAGCCAAGTTGCTGGCGGCGGGTGACAAACTCCGCACATTTGCCGAGATCGAGGCACAGAATATTCACTTGGAAATGCCACCGGTCGAGACTGAGAATATCATCGACGAGGGATCGTGTGTGCAGGTCGGGAAGCTCAAACTGGAGGTCTGGTCGACCCCCGGGCATGCCGATAGCCAGCTGGCCTTTCGCATGGGGAACCTGTTATTCAGCGGCGACAATATCTACCGCGATGGTTGTGTGGGTGCCATCGATGCGCACCATGGCAGCGATATCCCAGCTTTTATCCGCTCATTGCTACGCATTCGTCACAGCGATGTCGAATGGTTATTGCCAAGCCACGGACCGATCTTCCGCAAGGACGACGCGATGTTGGATGCGACGATCGCCAGGTTGCAAGGCTATCTGCACATGGCCGATTTTGGGACCTGCGCCATCGATTGGCCGCTGATGGACCAATGGGAAGAGGAAATCGCTT
Source organism: Pirellulaceae bacterium (assembly GCA_041751975.1). Taxonomy (GTDB): domain Bacteria; phylum Planctomycetota; class Planctomycetia; order Pirellulales; family Pirellulaceae; genus Aureliella. Next base: position 43,936 of record JBGSHW010000184.1, on the reverse strand, counting down.
CCGGCAAAATTCCTGAATAGGTTCATAATCATTAGCGCGCAAATGATCGCCGGAGCGATTGGCGGCCGTCTGCCTTCGTCCCCAGGTCTACTCTCCCATGTCATCCACCAACGTTTAGTTTAAGACGTTTGGGTAAGGTCTGCGTTGGTTCATTAAGGATCATTCGCGTATTGCGGGATGCGCCGGTATTTCCTTCAACTCGGGCTTTGCCGTTGGCCGATCTCATCGAGGCAAGAGCTGGTCTTTGTTTGCAATCGGGGCTCGCAGGTGCGTTGACCTCCCCTCAAGCAAAGCCTTCGTTCTCTTGCACGGCCATTGTCAAGCTATCGATCCAGATTGTGGATAAACGAAGTCCCAGGGGGTTCTCACACATGTTTCAGAAAATGTCCTTCTCGCTAGCCTTGGCCGCCGTCTGTGCTGTCGGTGCCACTGCCCAAGCTCAGTCCACGCCAGCACAATCCAATGCCTCAGGTACCAAAGTCGAGATGGCCTCCTACGGCCAGTCGTATGCCTCGGGTGCTTCGGGCTATGCAGGTGTCACGATGCAAACACCACAAGCCATGGCCTACGGACAAGCTTGGGGCGGAGCGGCCAGCAACCGTGATTCCTCGCGCTTCTACCATTATCCCTACGTCTTTTATCCTCAGAACTTCCAGGGTGAAGACTTCTACAAAAGCAGCGATAGCATGTACTATCGCTATCGTCCAGAAGTGCAGATTCCGGTCTACAACCGCCACTGGCATAACTTTTACCCAAGCCCTCGCCGCTACCACATGGGGCATCACTTCTTGACCGATGTGTTCTAAAGCAACAGGACATGCTGAGCCGCCTTGAAGTGATGTACGGGTGATTCCAAAGGCGCCGCAGGAGCCTAGCTGCTCCCGAAGTCCACACTTTAAACCAACGATCAAGTCGCCCTTCACGCTGCGGAGGGCGACTTGCTTTGTTTTCGCGCTGAGACACAATCGTGCTGGCAGTGCTGTGCTTCGGTGCGGTCGTTCAAGCGAAATTCGAGCGGGAATCTTCAGTCGCATGCGCGGTGGCGACCAAGTCCTCGAGGATAATCCTCAACCCTTTGGCGAGCGTCTCGGTGGACAGGGATGGAAGAGCGTTGGAAGCGTTCGCGACTTGCTCCGTAACCAGCGGCAAGTGAATGAAAGCGACCGGCGTATGAAGATCGTGGGTTTGATAAAAGTGGTGGGTCAGGTACATCGTTGCGTTGCACAGGAAAGTACCTGCGTGGTACGACACGCTGGCGGGGATGGCGCTTTCGCGCAGTAACTGAGCCCAACGGGCCAACGGCATCTGGCTGCTATAAGCGAGCGGGGCACGCTCGACGATTGGCTTGAGGACTTCGCCACTTTTTTCCATGCAACCAGCCACGTTGATGGCAATGGCTTCCAGTTTAAGGCTGGTTGTTCCAGGTGATTGCCCGAGGTGCAAGACCGCATCGAAGCCCGTCTGGAGGTCTTGTTTGAGTTTGGATCGAACTGCCTTTAGGTCAACTGGGTAGCGTCGCGTCACCAGTTCGAGCGATGTCGGGCGGTCCTTCAGGAGCTCCATAAGAGCTAGCCAGCTAGAATTCTGACTCCACTCGTCGTAAGGTTCGAAGGCGGTAAGTAGGACGCGCAAGGCACAAACTGCTTTTGATACAGGGGCTGAGCGGATGGTGAGGGGGTGAGCTGAACCGCAGCAATGGGCTGGCGGTCTGCCACATTATGTCAACGACCTATGGCTGTGCCCAGTTTTTTGTGGGCTTATTCCGTTGATTCCCAGGAAATACTAGCCAGCTTGGCACCCTGTTTTGTTACTGATTACCATATACTTCCCCCGCTGGCCTGCAAGGCATGGCCGTTTTGCATGGCCGCGCAGCGACTCGGCCGTAGGCTGGCTTTCCCACCGTCATCCGCAAGAGTTTAGGTCAACCAGATGAAATTCCAACTCAGACAAGCGACTCGCAGCAGCGCCACATCACCGCTGGCGGCAGCGATATTGACTGTTCTAACCCTGACTTTTACAAACGTCTCGGCCCAAGACTTGTTCCCAGACAAGGGCTTGGAAGCGGCCGTGCGCAAAGAAGTGTTCGCCAAACGGTACAACACCGAGCCCTTGACGGTCGAGGATGTTAAACGGATATCCCAGGTCAAGGGAAAAGGGTTGGAGATTACCAATCTCACCGGACTCGAGCATTGCGTGGCTGTTCAGGAAATCGACCTGCGCGACAATCAGATTGTTGAGTTGGGTCCTCTCCGAGATTTAAAACTGCTGCAGTCGATCAGCTTGGCAAATAACAAAATCGAATCGCTTGAGCCACTAAAAGACCTAGAGCGCACGCAGTACCTCGAGCTCTCAGGCAATGCCATTGTTGACGTTAGTCCGCTCGCCAAGTTGATCAATATGCGGTCGCTGTACCTGTCGAACAACAAGCTCGAAAGCATCGAAGCACTAAAAGGGATGAAAAAAGTGGTATCCCTCTACTTGGCTGGCAATCCACTCAAAGACTTGCAGCCGATCGGCGAACTGCGGTCGGTGGACACGCTCGATGTGAGCGGTTGTGGGGTGGAGGATCTGAGCTTTCTGAAGCCACTGAAACTGAGGTCGTTGAATTTGATGGATAATAAGGTGCAGAGTGTGGCGGTGCTGTTAGAGATGGCCCAAGCGGACAGTCGCCGAGATTTCGCACCCTTTTGGCGAATTTACCTAAAGGGCAATCCGATCGATACCATGTCAGAGCAGGTACAAGCTTTGCAGCATCTTGGCAGCCGGCTGTCATTTGAGTAGGGCCATTTCAGTAATGCGGTCAACCGCGTTCGGGTTCGCTCGGAAGTTGATGAAAAGGTCACAACCATCGGCCTCGACCGTTATGGATGGGAGAAAGCAAGGCTGATGACAATTCTCGAAACTCGCGAAGTGACCAAAAGCTATGGCAGCGGCGACGCCCAAGTCGCCGCCCTGCGCGGTGTCTCGACGCGCATCGAGGCGGGGGAATTTGTGGCCATTATGGGGCCGTCCGGTTCCGGCAAGAGTACGCTGTTAACCATTCTTGGCGGGGTCGAGTCCCCGACCACCGGACAAGTGTTGCTCGAGGGGGTGGATCTGGCTAGCTTGTCGGACGACAACCTCACCAAGCTTCGCCGCCGAAGATTGGGGTTCATCTTCCAATCATTTAACTTGTTGCCGAATCTAAGTGCGGAAGAGAACGTCGCGCTGCCGCTGCAATTGGACGGCATGAAGTCGGCGGAAGCCTTCAACCGCGCGAGCGAGGCGCTGGACTTGGTCGAGATGTTGCCACGCAAAACGCATTTACCCTCCGCCCTGTCTGGCGGCGAGCAACAGCGGGTCGCAGTGGCACGGGCCCTAGCGATCCGCCCCGCTCTGCTGCTGGCCGACGAACCGACAGGCAATCTCGATTCACGGCAGTCCAAGCGGATCTCGAGCCTGCTTGAGCGTTTGGTGCGTGAGCGGGGTCAGACGATCGTGATGGTCACCCACGACCCGGCTGTGGCCCGCGTGGCGCAGCGGATCATTGCCATTCGCGACGGCGAGATTGAACAGGATGGTGCGCCCGAGGATGTATTGCTAGCGACCGAGTTGATCGCCGCTAAGGACGCGTGATATGGCGCTAGCAACCTTTAGCCTCAGGGAAATCAAGGCTCGCCCAGTGCGGGTCTTCTTCACTTTTCTTAGCATCGCCATTGGTGTCGGCGCGGTGGTGGCCGTGCTGTTGGCGACGTCAACCACGCGGCAAGCCCAACGCGATATGCTCAAAGCCGTCTCGGGCAATGCCGATTTGGAACTGGTCGCCGATGGTGCTGGCTTTCCATACGAAGTGGTTGCACAAGTTCGCGAAATAGCTGGCGTGGAGACGGCTGTCCCCAGCCTCAATCGCTTTGCTGTGATTTTCGTGGGCGAAAAAAAGGCGCGCACTCAGGTACTAGGGATCGATCCTCGGATCGATCAATTGGTCCGAGATTACGAGGTGGTCGCGGGGCGACTGCCGACCAAACTGAATGAGATTCTCCTCGATAGCAGTTTCGCTGAATCGTTGAATGTACCGCTCGACGGATCGGTCAAAATTTTGGCGCGCGGTGGCTTGCGAGATTTTGTCGTGGTGGGTACGGTCCGCCCGAGTGGCAACACAGCCATTGCACTCAGCAGCGCTGCTTATCTGGTGCTTCCCGCAGCGCAAGTCGCCTTCGATGCACGCAAGAATATCGATCAGATTCAACTGATCCTCGACGAACAAGTGGACCAGCAAACGGTGCGCACCGCGATTGAGGAGTTGCTCCCGCAAGGTGTTACGGTCCGTGTGCCACGGACCAGCAGCGACATGGCTCGAGAGACGATGTATGCCACTGAAAATGGCTTGCACCTGGCCATCGCCTTTGCGCTTCTGCAAGCGGTCTTTATCATTTACAACACGTTTCAGATGGCGGTTGGGGAACGCCGCAAGCAATTAGGGATCCTGCGCGCCGTCGGGGCTACCCGTAAACAGATAGCTTGGATGATTCTGCGGGAAGCACTGGTCGTGAGTGTGCTGGGGGCGATTGCTGGAAGCTTCCTTGGTGTGTGGGGAGCCGGTTATCTCAATCGCGCTACCGAGGTGGTCTTGCAGGTGGGCTTGCCACACGTCGAGTTGACTTGGTTGCCGTTTGTGATCGCAATCGCTTTGGGGATTGGTGTTTCTCTCTTGGGGGCCATCTTGCCAGCGCGACGGGCAAGTAGCGTAGCACCTATAGAAGCCATTCGGGCGGTCGAGATGACCCATAATGCGGAAGTGGTTCGCGGTACCATGTTCGCCGGTGTGGTCGTTCTTCCCTTGGGGCTGGCCGTGTTTCTGGCCAACTTGACCGGCCGCTTTCCGGTGGGGACCGATGCCGTGGGAATCGTGCTCATCTTGCTGGGCTGCGTGCTGTTTATTCCGCTGCTGCTGGAGTCCACCTCCACTGCGATCGTCCGCCTGCTCAGCGGTTGGATCGGGATTGAATTGAAGTTAGCGCAAAAACAACTCATGCGGCACGTTGGCCGAACCACGCTTACGATCGGTGTGTTGTTTATTGCAATCAGTACCAGTGCGGGTTTGGCTGGTAACATCATGGACAACGTGGCCAATGTTCGCGGTTGGTATACGAAGGCCATCATTGGCGACTTTTTTGTGCGGGCCAGCATGCCCGATTTGGCCACCGGTGCCTCGGCCGATATGCCCCCGAGTGTCGGTCAAGAGCTGGAGGCGATCCAGGGCATCGCGACCATCGATCCCATGCGTTTCGTCAACGCGCAGTCCGGTGAAGATTCGGTGCTGTTGGTTGTTCGTAAGTTCCTTGGCGATACCGACAGTTTTTTCGATCTGGCCGAAGGGGAGGCAGCTGCCGCCATCGCAGGGCTGCGCAACCGACAGGCGGTCATCGGTACGGTGCTGGCCCAGCGGACCGGCTTGGGGCCAGGGGACAGCCTGCCACTCGAGACCCCCGAGGGGACCGTCCTACTGCCCATTGCCGCCACAGCCAATGACTACATCGGGGGTGGCCTGACGGTCTACTTGGATCGCGATTATGCGGCAGAGTTGCTGGGGGTCGATGGTGTGGACGCTTATGTCATCAGGGCCAATCCGGCAGAACGTGCTGCGGTCGAGGAACGGCTGCAAGATTTCTGCCAAGCGAATGGCTTGATTCTGCAATCCTATGCCGAGTTGGTGAGCTTGATCGATACCATGATCAATGGTGTGATCGCCAGCCTATGGATGTTGCTCGTGTTGGGCTCGGTGATTGCCGCTATGGGGTTGGTGAATACCTTGACCATGAACATTCTGGAGCAGACGCGGGAAATCGGCATGCTCCGCGTGGTCGCCATGACGCGTGGTCAGGTGCGGCGGATGATCTTTGCCCAAGCCGCCTTGCTGGGGTTGCTCGGCTTGATACCAGGCAGTGTGGCTGGCGTGTTAGTGGGCTATGCCATCAGTCTCTCTTCATTCGCTGTGTTGGGGCACGAGATCGTATTTCACTTTCGCCCGCTGCTTATCTTAGGCTGTTTGGCGGGGGCCAGTTTCACCGTCATGTTGGCCTCGCTGCTCCCGGCCGAACGCGCCGCCCGTTTGAAGCTCTCTGCCGCTCTGCATTACGAATAAGTCTCGCGGCTGGCGAAAGTTGAAAACGGTGGGCGGGAGAGCTACCTGTTGTTGTCAGAGCTACCAAAAATTTGGGGCCATTCACCCACACCCTGGCGGGTCCAGCTCAGGCAACTGGCCGTCGCTCAACCGTAGTTTTCCTGGTACAATCTGGCTTTCCCATTGGTGGACTTTCTCAGCCGCAATTTTCAGCTGGGAAGGTCTTGGCTTAACGTCCAGACCCAATCTCAGCCCCCCTGTTCGGATGGCTTGGGTTGGCGAGGCTCAAGGAATTCGGGCGAACGGCTCGAAGTTGCACAGCATGACCGACCTACCAGCAAACGATGCCAACAACGAAAAAGACTTTGAGATCAAACCGCAGGAGGAAGCTGCGGAAGCGGTGAGCGGTTACGATTCGGCCGACTTGAAGCACCTCAGCGACATGGAGCACGTGCGGGCCCGGCCCGGTATGTACATCGGCGACACGACGCTCAAAGGACTCCACCACTTGGTTTACGAAGTCGTCGACAACTCGATCGACGAAGTCATGGTGGGGCACGCCAAGGCGGTTTCGGTCCGCGTCAATTCCGATGGCTCGGTGACCGTCGAGGACGATGGACGTGGCATCCCCGTTTCCAAGCACGAACAATTGAGCTTGGAGATGGAGCGTGAAGTGAGCACACTCGAAGGGGTGATGACCGTCCTCAAGTTCGGCGGCAAGTTCGAGAAGAAGGCGTACGAGACATCCGGTGGTCTCCACGGCGTGGGTGTGACCGTCGTCAACTTTTTGTCCCAATGGTGCGAAGTTGAAGTCAGCCGCAATGGCCATGTGTGGACGCAGGGCTACGAGCGAGGGGTCGCGACCGGTCCGGTTGCCAAGGGGCATGCGACGAGCAAAGTGGGCACCAAGACCACCTTCAAGCCCGATGGAGTGATTTTCCCGAACACCAAGTTCAACTACGACACGCTTCACAAGCGACTGCAGGAACTCGCCTTCCTCAACAGCGGCGTCCGTATCAAGTTTTTCGACGAGCGAATCAACGAGGGAGATGAGTTCTACTACGAGCGGGGCATTATCGAGTTCGTCGAGCATTTGAATCGGGCCAGCGATCCGGTGCATCCTGACGTTCTTTTAATCGAGGACTCGCGCGACGGGGTGCGTTGCGAAGTGGCCCTGCAATACACCAACGAGTACACCGAAAACGTCCAGTCGTATGTCAACAATATTCATACGATCGAAGGTGGTACGCACGTCTCAGGCTTTCGTTCTGCCCTGACGCGCACGCTGAACAACTATGGCAAGAAAGAGAACCTGTTTAAGGATCAAGCTCCCACCGGGGACGACTTCCGCGAAGGTCTGACCGCCGTCATCAGTATTCGGGTGCCGCACCCACAGTTCGAAGGTCAAACCAAAACCAAACTGGGCAACAGCGAAATCGAAGGGATCGTATCGGCTGCGGTGGGCGAAGCCCTACAGAAGTACATGGAAGAGAACCCCAAGGCAGCCAAGGCGATCATCAAAAAAGGTTTGATCGCCTGCGAAGCCCGCGAAGCAGCTCGCAAAGCCAAGGACTTACTCCGCAAACGCAAAGATGCACTCAGCGGTGGTGGCTTGCCCGGCAAACTGCGGGACTGCATCAGCAACAAGATGGAAGAATGCGAAGTCTACCTAGTGGAAGGTGATTCGGCTGGCGGTAGCGCCGAAGGTGGTCGCTTCCGCGATTACCAAGCCATCTTGCCCCTCCGCGGTAAGATCATCAACGCGTATAAAAGCCGCGAAGACAAAGTGCTGGCCAATGAAGAAGTGCAAAGCATGATCCAGGCGATCGGCTGCGGCATCGGTGCCGATCAAGATGTGGCCAAGCGACGCTACAACAAAATCATCATCATGACCGACGCCGACGTGGATGGCTCGCACATCCGCACACTGTTGCTCTGCTTCTTCTATCGCCAAATGTACCACCTCGTGGCCGGAGGGCACGTCTACTTGGCCCAGCCGCCGTTGTTCCGCGTGGTCCGCGGCAAGTCGACGCGGTACTACGTGCAGACCGAAGATGAGATGCGAACTCAACTGCTTGAACGGGGACTCGCCGACTGCTGGCTAGAACTCGACGATGGCCGACGGGTCGAAGGGGAGCAGATGCGCAAACTATGCGAATCCCTGGCCACCATGGAAGATGCACTCATCGCCCTTGAACGTCGCGGCATCGGCCTCAAAGAACACGCGACGCGGATGGACATGGAAACCAAACGTTTACCAGTCTTCCTCCTGACCGTGGGCAACGACTTGCATTGGTTCCACTCGCGCGAGTCGCTCGAGTCGTTCATCGATCAAGAAAAGTTAACGCTCGAAGGGCAAACTGCGCCACTGCCGACTGAGGCTTCGGGCGATACACCTCCAGCCGCTGAGACTCCCGAAACCGAACTGTTGCTCGCACACTACGTGGAAATGCACGAGGTTAAGACGATCAACTCGGGGCTCAAGGAACTGCTCGAACATGGCTTCTCGGTGGGAGATTTGATCCCAGAGGAACGGACCGGCTCGACCGAATCAAAGTTCCATCTGAACCGCGAAGAGGCTCGCAACGGTATCGATAATCTGCGCGCGCTACTCCCCGCCATCCGCTCTGCCGGTGAAAAGGGGATGCAAGTCACCCGCTTCAAAGGTCTCGGTGAAATGAATCCGGAAGAGTTGCGCGAAACGACCCTCGATCGCAGCAATCGTACATTGATCAAAGTTACATTGACCGATGCCGCTGCCGCCGATGAGATGTTCCGCATTTTGATGGGGGATAAGGTCGAACCGCGGCGTGAGTTTATCGAAAAACATGCCCTCGATGTCCGCAACCTGGATGTGTAAAACTCAGGAGCTGCTGCGGAACGAAGAATCACGCCGAGCTGCTTAGAAAGCGGGACAGAGAGACAGAGAGACAGAGAGACAGAGAGACAGAGAGACAGAGGCAAGAGAAAGCGGCGACAAGTCGCCGCAGTCCAACGTCAATTCTGGTCGTTGTACACGAGCGTGCCCTCTTCCTTGACAACCGCCACCGGCCAATTGGTGCTGGTGAGCTGCGTCCGTACGACATGATTGCCAGCTTGATTGTGTTGCACTTGGAAACGGAAGGTGTGCTGATCCCGGTTGCGCATCTCAGGCAATGGAGCAAAGATAAGCTTGTTCCCTTCGGCTCGCCATTCGACGGGAGCATTCACCCCCCCCGGTACCAGTTCGGCCCCGTTGGGGAGCTGTACCAGCAGTTGGACTTCTTTGTCGGGCTTGTTGCCTACATTGGTGACTTGTACGGAATAGGTGGTCGTCGCCCCCACCTCCACTGTGCCATTATCTTGCCCGATCGTGAAGGCAAGTTCCGCCAAGCCATCGACCATCACTTGACCTTTGGCCTCAGCACTCACCCCCAGATCGCCTGTGGCATTGAACTTGATCAACTGCGGACCCAGTTCCACCGGCAAGACGGTCAATGCAATCGGCGCGGTCTGGCCAGCCGCCAGTTCGGTCAGGCCAAGGCTAACGGTATTCGAATTGTGGTCGTAATGACTGTGTTGGTTGTCCGTTGAGATAAACTTAAGACCGGCGGGCAAATGCGCTACGAAGCTGAGCTCGGTTGCAGCGGCTGTGCCGGTGTTTTGTACGGTGATCCGATAGGTCGCTTGACGCTCGAGGTAGCGCAGACTGGGACCGGTAATGGCGGCGACCAATTGCGGCGCGCGAACATCAATGGCTGCGCTCTGTTCGGCTTGGATACCGTCATCGTCGACGGCACGAACAATGCACTGCCCCCGACCAGCTAGTATTGCGGAGGCGACCAAGCCAAGTCGCTTGACTTCATTCGGACGCAGATCGCCGATGACCGCTTCCAGCATTGCCTCGCCACTTTCATGCCGCAACTGCGATGGGATATCCGCTTCGAGCCGTACGTTGCGGGCGACTCCGGTCCCCGAGTTCTTGATGGTTACGTTGATCTGCTGTGAGCCTCCGATGAGCACATCGGGCTGGGCTTCGATGAGCACTTCCACACGTGGCAAGGTGGCTACCGTCCGCACGGAAGCTTGGGCGGCAAAGTGGACCGATGCAACACTCCCGATCTCGCCTTGGGCTTCAGGCACCAGTTGCAGATTGATGGTCTTCTCATCGCCAGCTGCCATCTCTCCCAACCTCCAAGTGATCACACCTTCGTTGTTGGGACGTTCATTGGGGTTGGCCTCGACAAAACGCACCCCTTGCGGAATGGAATCAACAACCGTCACGTCATGCGCAGTGGCATTCCCGGCGTTGCGAACGGTGATAACAAAGGTCGCCTTTTTGCCAACTTGGATCTCGTCGGGCGCACGCTTTTGAATCAACATGATCGGATTCTGGGAACCATCCAAGTAGCGACTACCGGGCTGATTGCTCACCAGCGATGTGGGGGACATGTTGGGGTTGGCCGCCGTCCGGGCCGTTGGCCAGGTGCTCGCCGAATCAGAACGCCCACCCGCTGCGCCTTGGTCGGCAAAACCAGTGCTGCTCGGCTGGCTCTCTGCTCTCGCAGGAAGTGAGTCGTTCGTGACGTTGGTCGGCAACATGGCTCCCCGCTGGGTGTCCGATAGGCTGTTGGCTGGCAGGTTGTTTGGAGGCAGGTTGTTTGCAGGCAGGTTGTTACTTGGGGATGTTGGTAGCGAGGTCGAGGTGCCAGCTCCGCCGGGCGGCAGTGAGGGCAAAGGAGGAACGCCCCCTGGCAAGGGAGCCAGTGAGGTCGGAGGTGGCGAGACAGGGCTGGTTGCCGCACCTGGCAAACCATCGTTACCACCAAGCCAAGCAGGTGGTGGCGAATAACTACTTGCAGGAGGCTGCGCAATCGGCTCTTGACTGGTGGCTGCAACCACCCGCGAGGACTCGAGGTTATCCTGCGTCGATTCATAGGCGGTATAGGTCCCGCTCAAATTGCTCTCCTCCGAGCCAACCGCTGGATCTAAGCTGGGGAGCTCGGATGCGAAAGCTTCAGAGCCATTCTCGGTCTCGCCAGCAAGTTCCTCATAGGCTTGCGGAGCTTCTGAACCACGCAGTGGGTTCGCCGCGAAATCACCATCATTCGAGAAGTTGTCGGTCGGCAAGCTGTCTTTCAGTGAGCTCTCGCCCGGTAAGTCATTAATCGTCAAACTGTCGGGTGTCGAGGCATCTGCCTTGCCAGCTAAACCTTGCAACGGTGGGAGACTTTCGTTGTTACCACGCACGACGCTTGGCGTTGGACTCCAGTCCCCCTCGACGGCAATCGGCACAGCTGCTTGGCTGGCGTACTCATTAATAATGTTGGTGTCTGTCTCGCGATTTCGCGCATCGTGTTGCGCAAGGGCAATCGCGAAAGCGCCTAGAACGATGGCGGCACCGACGAGGGCGAGGCGGGTAGTTGTTTTCTTCATGCTGTCGACATCCATGTCGGCAAAGGTGGGCAGCGCGCGGCGAAAGAAAATGACCGCGAAACTGGTCAAAACCGAGTTAAAGGGGATCTAAGATCCGTTCGTAGCAAATCGGGAGATTCGTCGGTAGGCCAAATTGGTGAGTTCTGGCATAATGCCCCTCTCCGCAGCGAATGCAAGCTGTTTTCCCCGCAGGCTAGCATTGATTAGCATGTACTCCATCGGTTCTGCGTTGCATCTCACCCTGGACGTCTGCTTGAAAGAAAAGGTTTTGTCTGACGTATGACTGCGAACGAGTCGACTTCACAAAACAACATGCAGCGCTTCGAGGCAAACTCGGCGGGAGAGCAAACGGTTGAAGCCTCGTTCGCTTGGCTGGCAAGTTCCCTGGACACTCTTGCCTCATTGGCCCCAGTGGATTCGCCCGCGCGCTTGCTTGAGATCCTTGATCGAGCGCCCCAGGACGCGCGTCGGCAGATCGCGGTCGAACTGATCAAGGCCGATCTGGTCGCGGCTCATCGAGCAAAAACCAGGCGGAATCTCGAGTTCTATTGGCCCCAGCTCAACTCCGCAGTGCCACGTCAAGACATCCCCTTTGAGTTGATTGTCAAAGATGTCAGTTTGCGTCGCGATGCGGGGGAGACCCCTGATGGCGACGATTATCAGCGGCGTTTTCCTGAGTTGGCCGATACGATCTGCAAGTGGTTTACCGGCGCGGGGCAGACGCAGGTTCTGGAGGAAACCGGTGGCCCCGGGATCCCCGAGCTACCGCTGGGCACCCAAGTGGATGACTTTCAAATTCTCAAACAACTTGGCAAAGGCGCTTTTGCCAACGTCTACTTGGCGCGGCAAAAATCGATGCAGCGCCTCGTAGCACTAAAGGCCGCCGCGCGTGGCAGCGAAGAGTCGCAAGCCCTGTCGCAATTGGATCATGCAAACATCGTCCGCGTCTACGATCAGCGTCATTTGGCCAATCCCCCCGCAGTCTTGCTCTACATGCAATACTTGCCCGGTGGTACGCTGGCCGATTGCGTGCAGTATCTGCGAACGCTGCCTGCCGAGCACTGGAACGGACAACGGTTACTCGAAGTCATTGACCAATCGCTGTTGAATGCCAGTCAAGCGGTCCCCGAACATGCTTGGGTCCGAGAACAGATTTCTGCACTTGAGTGGTCCGAAGTTGTGGCCTGGCTGGGGATTCAATTGGCCGAAGGGCTGGCCTATGCCCACGTCAAAGGGATTTTGCACCGTGACGTTAAGCCGGCGAATATCTTGCTGTCGAGCGAAGCAATTCCCAAGTTAGCTGATTTCAACGTCAGTTCGAGTAGCCTGTCGAGCAGCGCAGGGGCTGGAGCCTATTTCGGAGGTTCCGTGGCCTATATGTCGCCCGAGCAACTGGAGGTGGCCGCCTTGGGTGACCCACGGCAGGCTCAGCGGTTGGACGGCCGCTCCGACCTGTACGCGCTGGGAATGATGCTGTGGGAAGTCTGGCAAGGGACCCGTCCGTGGAAGTCGAAACCGACGTACACCATGCCCGACGCGCTGGCACAACAACTCCAATTGCGCAGGGAGCCGCTGGTTGCCGTGCGGCCGGCTGTTTCATCGGCCGACCGCGTCCTGGAAGGGGTCTTGCGGGCCTTGTTGCAAGTCGATCGCGAGCAGCGTCCGGCTTCCGGTGTTGAGGTGGCCGCCCGCTTGAAGTTAGCGCTCTATCCTGAACTGGCGCAGCGGTTCGAACCCGCGCCACAAAGTTTGTCAGGGCGTCTGCGGCACATTCCCGTACTATTGATTTCCGCACTGGTGATCTTCGTGCCCAACACGGCCGCTTCGATCTTTAACTACTTCTACAATTGGTCTCGCATGCAGGAGTTGTCTCCGTTGATACCCAACATCGAAGCGGACTTCATGCGCGTTGCCGATTGGGTTAACGGCATTGTTTTCCCTCTGGGAGCCATCCTCTTCTTACTCATCATGCTCCCCATTCGTCGCACGCTGCGGCGGGCCCGGGCCGGCGAGCTCGTTCCGCCAGAGGAGATCGAGCGTCTATGGAACATTGGGCTTAAAGCCACTTTGGTTTGTGGAATTCTGTGGGGCGTGTCCGGCATCGTGTTTGCCGCGGTGTTCGCTTCACTGCATGCCGAGTTTGGGCCAGCCGATGCGTTTCACTTCTTTATCTCACTGGTGATGTGTGGTGGAGTGGCTTGGATCTATCCCTACTTTGGCATGAACCTGCTGGCCATGTTGGTCTACTATCCTCAGGTGATTGCACCCAGTATGGTCGATGCTGGCTTCATCCACCGCGCACAGCGGCTCAGACGCCACAGCACCGCCTATCTCCTGTCGGCAGCTGCCATACCGTTGACGGCGATCGCGCTACTTGTCTTCCGCCAGAACTTGCCTCGCGTCTACGTCCTGCTCGGAGCCGCACTCACGCTCCTCGGATTGCTCGCCGCCTACTTGGCCCATCGCAAGCTCGAGCAGACGCTGGGGCAGTACTCCAAGATCCTGGCCGCGCAAGATCGCAATCAGCTCATTTGAACGCAAGCCACTCGAGGCCTATGCTACTCGGTTGGCAGACCATTAACCAGCAAATGAATGATGCGCACCGCATGACCCTGACTGCGCGGATCATTCGCTTCGGCCACTCGCAGCTTCAGTACGTGCGAACCGGGTGCTAGCTCGGCGGCTAACATCTTGGCCCACGGCAGGTGCAGACCTGGACTCCACTGCGTAAACAAGTCGCAGCGCTGCCAGTCACCTTCATCGACGCGGAATTCAAGCGTCCCGGTGTCGGGGCCCGATGCGACGAACACTCCCACGCCGACCCCTTCGAACTTTAAACTGAGCGTTGCACCTGGAGATACAGCCACCAAGGCCGGCACGTTCACAAATCCGGGACGGGTGCCAGCTTGATCCGTGGGCTGCCACTTCTCTTCAATTATCCAGTCGCTTCCCAAAACGGCGCCCTGTTTTTCGACGATTATCAAAGGGCTGATCAATTGGCTATGGAAGTAACTGAAGCGATCTAACGGTGGTGGTAGCTCGGTATCTTTATTTTTGGCTTTCGAGGGATCGCGCGAGTCCCTAGCAGCTGCAAACATCCGTGCAAGCGACTTGGCGTACAATGCATGCCCGAAGGGTGTCGGATGCAAGTCGCGGAAGTCATCCTCCCAAGTGAACTCACCCGCGTCGATCCGCTCAGTCACCTCTTTCGCCAAGTTGATCGAGGGCAACCGATAGTGCTCTGCGACCCGTTCATGGTTGGCGATCACCACAGGCGTTTTGCCGTCGCGAATCTCACTCATTTTGCCTGGGTCGGCAAAGTGCAGGAGCACCACGTTCATCTTTGGGTTCGACAACAGCGCTTGCCGCACGATCCCTTCCATCCCTCGCAACTGTTCGATCTCCGAGAAACCGTTGGTGTCATCGTTGACGGCCGCCTCAGCAAACAGCAAGTCGACTTGTCCCTTAGCTAACACATCGCGTGCCAGTCGAAAGGCCCCCGGCGTTGAACCCAGCGAGGGTATTCCAGCATTGATGAAGTCGAAATGAGTATCTGGATAACGTCGCTCAAGTTCTTTGCACACCAACTCCCGCCAACCGCTGCTGGCCGTGATCGAGCCACCCAGAAAGGCCACTCGCCCTTGTTTGTGTTGTTTGAAATGTGCATCGCAAGCCGCCAGTCCATCGCGGAGCTCGAAGTAGTCATAGTCGAAGGGGGTTTGAGCCTGTGCGCGTGCGTTCGCCCAACCTGCGTGTAGTAGCCACAGGTTGACGAATAGAAGCCATAGGGTGCAAAGATAGGGTCGAGGGTAGGACATGGTAGTACCTAGTTGGAACGAATTGCCAGCCGTTGACGTTAAACGACTGGCACTCATTCTGGTTTAAATTCTTCAAAACGGAAACTAGGCTCCGTTTCCAGCCACTTAGTCGCGTCTCTCCGAGGCGCGAACCGACTGCGTCTCGGAGAGGGGCAGCTACGTGAAGCCCACCCCCCAATCCTGCAGCCCGCCCCACATCAACTCTGTGCCCCAAACCCGCCGCCGCCGGGTGTTTGGATTTCAAGCCGCTGCCCGGCTGCGACTTGCAACTGGCAACACCCGGCCAATAGTTGCCGTTCTCCCGTGGCGGTGATAAGGGTGTTGCATCCTAACTGCCCTGCGGAGCCACCCTGCAAACCAAACGGTGCGAACTGGTCGCGGCGCGAGGTCAGTAAGGAGACCTCTACGGCCTGCAGAAATTCGATGCAGCGGACCGCTCCATCGCCACCCGGCCAACGCCCCGCTCCGCCACTCCCGGGACGCAAACTGAAGGCGACCAACCGCACCGGGTAGCGTGCCTCCAGAACTTCGGGATCGGTTAATCGGGTGTTGGTCATGTGCGTGTGCACTCCACTGGCTCCACGCCTGCCCTCGATGGCTCCGGAGCCACCGCAAATCGTTTCGTAAAAACCAAAGTTTGCGTTACCGAACAGGAGGTTGTTCATGGTCCCCTGCGAGGCGGCAGCGATCCCCAACGCTCCGAGCAAAACATCGACGACACGCTGAGACGTTTCGACATTGCCAGCCACCACTGCTGGGCTCTCTTCGCGGCGATTGGCCGCGCGGGGATTTAAAATTCCAGGCGGAATCACCAGTTCCACGCATCGCAACACCCCTTCGTTCAGTGGCAGCTCGTCAGCAATCAGGCAACGGAGCACGTACATGACGGCGGCGCTCACGATCGACGGATTGGCATTGAAGTTGGTCGGACTGGTCCTGCCACTTTGCGAAAAATCGATCCGCATTCGACCTTGAGATAGAAAGTCGATCTGCACGCCGATCGGTGTCCCATCATCTAAATAGTCGACAAACGAACGCGATCCATCAAAACGCTGGGCAATGAATGAACGGACGCGCTCTTCGGCTGCGTCCAGAAGCAGTTGGCTGGCAAGTTCGAGTACATTCCAACCCGTTGACTGAGCGTACTCCTCCAGCAGTTTGACTCCGCGGGCGTTGGCGGCTTGCTGCGCGGCGATATCGGCTAGATTTTCCTGCAGATTTCGGGGTGGAAACTTCGACGAGCACAACACGTCCATGACGGCCGCGGAGTTGTCTTCGCCCGCTTGGGTGAGATGCATCGGTGGAATCACTACCCCCTCGTCGCCCAGGCGAGTGGCAGTAATTGACATCGATCCGGGCGCGATACCGCCGATGTCTGCGTGGTGCGCGCGATTGGCTACAAAACAGCTAATCCTTAAAGCCGAATCGACCCGGTGACTATCAACCCCATCTTCATGACCGAAGGCAGTTGCAAAGACCGGGGTAATGACGGTCACATCGGGCAAATGCGAGCCGCCGCAATACGGGTCATTGGTGATAAAACAGTCGCCCGGGGAAATCTCTGGAAACCGCTCAATCACTTCACGCACCGTGCGTCCCATTGCACCTAAGTGGACCGGAACGTGAGGCGCGTTGGCGAGCAACTGCCCCGTAGCGCTGAAGACCGCGCAGCTATAATCCCGCCGCAATTTGATATTCACACTCACTGCTGTTTGCTGCAGCACAATGCCCATTTGCGTAGCGATCGCCGACAGTCGCTGTGCAAAGCAATCACGAAAAATCGGATCCAGGCTGAATTCGGTAGAACGAGTTGTTATGTCATTTATGTGGCTACTGCGGGTGTGGCATTGGGAGAGCTTGAGCGTTCCTTCCGATAGGCTGGTTGCCCGCCAACCTGATTCTACGACCAACGTCGATCCGGTGTTGAGGATGATGCACGGACCTTGGTATTGTTCGCCCGGTCGGATGTCGGCGCGGGACACGATTTTGGTGTGCAGTGCTTGGCTCACCGTATCCTGAGGTTGCGACAACCCCATTGGCTGTGCAAGTGGTGTGGCAAGTGATTCAGCAACTGGACTAGTAACTGGACTGGCCGCAGGACTGGCAACCGGCAAACGATGGCCACCGCGGGCAATCGACTCAATCCGCACCGCGACCACTTCGAGTGGGCGGTGCTTTCTGGCGTAGCCGTAACGTTGGCGATGCAGTTCGTCGAATGCATTGCGCAATTGCGGTGCATTGTCAGCGCTGGCCATGCCGGCAGCAAGCCATGGAAGCGTCAGCGCAAAATCAGTATTGGCATAACGCAGTTCAAGCCAGTAGCTGCAAGCGATATCGACGGACTGACCAACTTGTTGGCGAAGTTGCCCAGCGAGTCGCTCCGCTTCAGCCGTCGCTTGGGTCGCGAGTGCTGGCCAATCCAGCGAGTCGTAGGAAGTGTAAACGGCCACCGCGGCATCGAGCCGTAAGTCGGCCAGCCCCATTCCAAGGGCACTCAACAGTCCCGCTTCGGGCGTGTCGATCACTTCCGTGATACCCAGAATTTCGGCGATCTCGCAGATGTGTTGACCGGCAGCTCCCCCAAAACCCAATAGGGCATGAGTGCGTGGGTCGGTCCCTTGGGTAATCGAAACCGTCCGTACGGCTTCCGCCATCTGCGCGTTGGCGATACGGCGAAAGCCGCGGGCCAGTTCGTCCAGTTCGTTGATCCCCAGCGCATCGCGCGCAGCGACTTGCACGTCCCGCAGCCGCGTTTCAACAGCGGGACGGTCGAGTGGAAATGGGAATTGGTGGGCGGGAAGCCGTCCCAACCACACGTTGAGATCGGTGATGGTGAGTGGGCCACCGCGGCCGTAACAAGCCGGTCCTGGTTCCGCTCCCGCACTCTGCGGGCCCACCCGCAGCGAGACTCCGTCAAACCAACAGACAGAGCCACCGCCAGCGGCCACGGTTTCTATCGGTAGTGTTGGCGTAAGAATCCTGACACCCGCTTTGGTCGATTCGTACTGCAAGTCGTGCTCTTGCGCTGCGCGGCTGACATCGGTGCTGGTTCCTCCCATGTCCAAGCCGATCAGTCGCGGATGGTCGATCGCCCTGGAAATCTCGCGGAGCGCAGCGACTCCGCCTGCCGGTCCGGATAGGATACTGTCTTTACCCGAATAGTCCCGCCAATCGACCAAACCACCAGCGCTGGTCATAACAAGCAAATGCGCGAGATCCGCTCCTCCAAATTGCTCAATCAGTTTGGCCAGATAACTGCGGACAATGGGGCTGAGGTACGCATCCACGACGGTGGTTTGTGCCCGCGCGACGATCTCGATCAGTGGTGCCAGTTGGCTGGAGCAACTGATCTGCGTAAATCCAAGCTTGCTGGCCAACTCTGCCAAAGCCAACTCATGCGCCGGGTTGAGATAACTGTGCATCAGGCATATTGCCAACGATTCCACTCCGGCCGCTTGCAACTTCAGCAATTGCTCGCGGGCGTGCTTTAGATCCAGAGCTTGCAGTAGATTGCCGGTTGCGTCCAGTCGCTCATGAATCCCCACGGCGACTTCGGCCAGTGGCGGTGGTTTGTCGATGGCCAGGGCGAAAAGATCGGGCCGGGTTTGGTCGCCGATGTGCAACAAGTCTTCGAAGGGTGCGGTGATCAGCAGTGCTGTTCGAGCACCGCGGCGGGTGAGTAGCGCGTTGGTCCCCTTGGTGGTTCCCAGACGAATGCGTAGTGGCGGAAGGGGTGCGTTGAGGGGAATTGCCAGTAAGCGCCGCACGGCCAGCACGGGGGCTTCGAGGCCTGCGTCAAGAGTGGCCGATGCAATTGTGCTTGGCAAAGCCGCATTCAACTCGAGCACGCCGTCACGGCTGCGAATTACGCGTGCCTGGGCGAGCTGTTCGCCTTCGGCGCCGAAGCCGCGCAACTGCGCTCCGACCCAAAAATCCTCAACATCTTGCCTCAGTTCGCTCGCAAAAACTTGGAAACCCACAGGCTCAACGGTCGGTGCGATGGGAACGTAGCCGGAGCTCAACACCTTGGTCCGCTGCAACGCTGTTTCCGCTTGCCGCACATAACAATCGGTGAAGGTCCCTCCCACATCGATCCAAGCTTCTACCGGGGCTGTCGATTCGCGCGTCATAGTAATGGCGGATTCCTGAATTCGAGCTCAACCCATTCACGCTAGCGCCGAGCGGTGGCAATCCGAGTTATTCTTCCGCTGGTTTAAAAGCTTCGGAATCTTTGGCCATTTGATTAGCCATACTAGCGAGGGTGCCTTAGCGCACCTCTACGTAACCATCATTGGCGTGTTGCTAATGTACTTGCATACCGGCTATCGCCCTAGCAAGTACATGTTTGCAATGCTCAGCCAAGTTGCAGCCGGTGGCGCGACACTTGACGAGATACTCCCGATTCTCCGCGAGCGAGAAAGTCGCAAAGAACTTGATCGCCAGTCAGCCGCTCGCCGACGCGAAAAAAAGGAGAAGGCTTAAGCTCCTTAAGGTCGCTCTGCGCGGAGAGCGTTTCCGCGGCTGCCCCGCGCAGTCCTAATACGTATTTGGCCCGCTCTGCGTCGCGTTTGCTTCCCGCCCACTAAACGCTAGCGTGTGATGGGCTAGAAAGGAGTCATTGTACCGTTTCCTCCGGTATCCCGGACGCTATTGGGCGAAGCCAGTGGCACCCGACCAACACCCAATCGGCACTCTTATTTTTGGTTTCCTCGAAAGACTCGTCGGGAGCTGCTTATCGATGAATCCCCAGTTGGCTGGTGAACTATTTCACTTCCAGCAATTCGACTTCAAAGATCAGAGTTTCGTTGGGGCCAATGGCACCCTCGGCACCGCGCTCGCCGTAGGCCAGCGTTGGTGGAATGAACAGTTGCCACTTGTCGCCTACCTTCATCCGCAACAGGGCTTCGGTCCACCCCGGAATGACTTGGCTAACACCAAACGTGGTTGGCTCTTCGCGGCGGATCGAACTATCGAAAATCGCTCCGCTCGTCAACTTGCCTTCGTAATGAACGGTGACGGTACTTGTCGCAGTTGGCGAAGCGCCGTTACCCGCCTTTAAGACTTTGTATTGCAAGCCACTCTCGGTGACTTGAATGCCATCCTTCTTCTTGTTCTCTTCCAAGTACTTCATCGAGATAGCTAACTTGCGATCCATGATCTTTTTGCTCAACGCTTCCATGGCCGCCTGCACGGCTTCTGCCTTGACAGCCGGCTCTTTGCCAGCCAGTGCGTCCAACAAGCCCGCAAGCAGATCGGCTTGGGTCACATCCGCATCGGTGATTCCTCCACCGGCAAGATTCGCGCCAATGTTGAAGCCCAGACCATAGCTGGCAACATCGCCAACTTTCTTTGCACCGGGGGGTGTAATGATTTGCGTAGCTTCCTGAGCAATAGTGGTGGTGGTTAAGAGTGTGAGTGCCAGAGCGGCTGCGACAAAACGCATGCGATTTCCTTCTAACTTAGTGCTGGCAGAGCGGTCGCCTGCCAAGGGGTGCGATCGACACCGAAAGAGGTATGGCTGCAATAGAGCCAACTCAGCTCGATCCGAAGATTCAATAGGCATAATTGTTGCGCGGCCTAAAATCGATTCAAGCTTCAATTCTGAAAATTATCGGCATTTCTCAGAAATACAACCTTCTGAGTCCTCCCACGCAGCAAATTTGCCCCTCCAGCGGTTTCGCAATGGGGGGAAATTCCGAGCGGGCACATTACTGGAAGGGTGAAGAGATTCCTGCCGGGAGGGTAAGTTGCGCGCTTAGCCCTGGACGATGGTGTTTCTCAGGGTTCCGATGCCGCTGATGTGGATGGACACGTCGTCGGCAGGGGCGAGGGTAAAGTCGCTGTCGGGGACAATCCCGGTGCCAGTCAACAAAAAAGCTCCGGCGGGGAAACTGTTGTCGCGACCAAGCCACTGCACCAAGTCTTCGAAGGTGCGGGCCATTTCACGCACCGAGGTCGATTGATCGTAAACAACCTGTCCAGCTCGCGTAATCTGCAATGAGATGTCTATCTCATCGCGAGGGGGCATGTCAGCGGCCAAAGTAATCCAGGGCCCCAAGCCGCAGCACTGGTCGTACATTTTGGCTTGTGGCAAGTAGAGCGGATTGTCACCTTCAATGTCGCGGGAACTCATGTCGTTGCCGATGGTAAAGCCCACGATCTTGAGGCTGGGGGACAAGACCAAAGCCAGTTCGGGTTCGGGGACATTCCAAGTTGCATCCTGCCGGATGCGCAGGTGATCGCCCGTCCCGCGGACACGATGCGGAGTGGCCTTGAAAAAAATCTCAGGGCGTGGGGAGCGGTAGACGCGATCGTAGCACGACGCGGCTGCCTCCGACTCTTCCATCCGGGCTGTTTGACTGCGTTTGTAGGTCACCCCTGCAGCCCACACTTCTTGCGAATCGATCGGTGGCAGGAGACGCGCCTCGACCACGGAAACGTGTTCGCCGGTCCTCGGAAGCTGCGCGACGGTGGCGGCGATATCGTCGGCGGCCAGCAGTGCCGACAGACACGGATAGTGGCTCGCGGCGAGGTCCAAAATTTCAATCGTATCGCCGTTCACGCAGCCGACCGAGTGAATCCCTACGGAGTTAAGTAATTTCGCTAGCTGCATTGCAAAGGCTCATCCACCAAACGAGTTTGGAACAAAACCTAATCATCGCGAAGCAATCGCGTCTGGACAAGCATGGACTTCAACTTAGTAATGAGCAGGAAAAAAGTGTCCGGTACCTTTTCTGCAAAGCACCCTGTGGGCCGCTACGCGGGAAAAGGTACCGGACACTTTTTTCCCAACCGATCCTTAAGCAACCGCGTCTTGGGGAACCGGAGCGGGTTCGTCGTGCGGTGTGTCCGCTTGGCGATGACCATGCCGCTTGTGCCGCGGCGGAATGACATCGCTGGCCAAGCCGAGCTTTTCAAGCAGTTTGATCTCGTAGTAACTCAAGTCAAACTCCCACCAGCGATGTTGCACCGAAGCGGCCGAGGGATCTTCATGATGGTTGTTGTGCCAACCTTCGCCGACGCTCAGCAGGGCCACCAGCCAATTATTACGGCTATCTTCGCCAGTCGCGTAATTCTGATAACCAAACATGTGGCTGAGCGAGTTGACCGACCAGGTGATATGCCAGACAGCGATGATCCGCATGATGCCACCCCACAGAACCATGCTGGTTCCCAACTGTACCGCAGCCATCACTTCCGAACTGAACAGGAAGCTGAGCCCAAAGCCCAACAAAAAGAACGCAGGGACTTGACCGATGATGTACATAAACTGCGCAAACGGATTGACTTCAAGTCGCATATAAAAGCGGTCACGCAATAAGTCTTTGGCAAACTTTTCAAGACCAGCCGCACTATAGGTTTGACGATTGACAAACATCAACCACCCCATGTGCGACCACCAGAAGGTCACGCGTGGACTGTGCGGATCAGGAATCTCGTCGGAGTGCACGTGGTGCATGCGATGGACCGAGACCCAGCGGGCAGGGGTGTCTTCCATGGAACAGATGCCCAAAATGGCAAAACAGTATTCCACCCATTTCGGGGTTTTGAAGCTACGATGGGTCAACAGGCGATGGTAACCAATGGTGATACCTTGGCCAAAAACATGGATCCCGACTAGGAAGACGACGAATGCGGTCCAGCTGAACAGGTACGGCCGCCAACTCTCGCCAGCGACTGCCAAGGCAACTAAAGTAGCCAACCCCATTAAGTGAACATAAGCGATGGTGAGTGTGTAGGTCCAATTCAGTTTGAAAGGCAGCACTGGAGCTGGAACAGGATTGCTCATGCGTTCGGTTTCCCTGATATTAGCGTCGACCTCAGAAATTTGACTCGACGGCTGATGAAAGCCGCCCGATTGTCGCTCGCTTCGGACGAGTTGCAAAGCCTTAATCTAGGTGTTTGTGGCTAGTTCGCCAACATTGAAAAGGAGTTACAGCCATGCATGCGACAAATAGGCCCTTAGTCAGTGAGCGGTTGGGCGCAGGGCGGAGCAAGTGGCAGAGTTGGCTTTCGGCCTTGAACGTCCTCCTGACCATGCTCGGTTGCCTTCAAGGGGCTGCGACCTATCCGTGGCCTCACTAGCCAGCGGCCCATGAAGGCTCCGCAGGAGCGTCGCCATCTCGTGACCGCGTCGCCGCTAACGCTTTAATCGCCTAATTCGTAGTTCAAGGTTTGAAGAGAGGCGGGAGCATCCGGGCAGGCATTCGCAGGCAGAGCCTGGGAGGGAGGAAGAGGATCGTTAGCAAGATCTGATATGGGGAGGGGATCTTTGGCAAGATCCTCTACGGAGAAGGCAGGCTGTGGCAAAGCACTAGGCCGTCGGGGGCTCGTCGCTGGCGGACGGCTTGAGTTGCAAGTCGTCGTCGGTTGCGCTCTCGGAATCAGATTGGCTTTTGCCGTTCGGAAGTTCTTCGACTTGCGGGGCAACGGTTTCGATCTTCTGCACGCCGCGACGTTCTGCGGAGTCGGTGGCGTCAAGTGCGGCGGTCGTTTCCTCCACGGGGCGACCTTCGCCGTAAGTCACCCGGTCACTGCCACTGGAAGTCGTCCCACCAACCGCAGGTACGGCAGGCATCCAAGCGGAATGTCCGAGCGTCAGTGGCACCGAGTAAGGATCGCTGTAGCTGAGCACGACCGGTGACTGCACGACGCGGGGTACCAGACGGCGGACCGTATAGGGCTCATACCGAGCGACTTGTCGCGGCACCTTGACGGTGGTCACCACCGCTTCGGTTTCATAGAACTGCACTTGAACATCCCGTTCGACTGTTTCCAGTTTATACGATGTGCGCTGCACGGTTTTTGGACGGACCATCTGTTGTTCAACCATTTCGACTCGATCGACCGGCACTTGGCGTTCGATGCGGCGGGTGACAGGCTTTTGCACTGCATAGGGAACTTTACGGACTTCTTGCACCGCTTCCATCCGCGTGGTGTTCACCGGAACTTGCTGTTGAACAACTTGGGATTCCATGCGCGTGACTTGCACCGGCACTTGAGTTTGCTGAACCTGCGGCATGAGGGTGGTCTGCGGCACGGCTACTTGCACCGGGTTGGGCTGATACTGCAACTGGGCAAACGTTGATCCAGCCGAAGTGTAAGGGACCCAACCCAAGCCGCCGCGGCGATAGGCCCCGGGCCCCATGGGAGCCGCTTGGAAGCCACCGGGTACCCAACGCAAGCCATAACGCGTATCGCCCGGCTGGTAATACTGCTGAGCTACATACTGGCCTTGATCGACGACCGTATTCTGGTAGGTCGTTACCGGCTGATAGGTGGTGTACTGCTGCGTTTGATATTGGACTTCAGTAACCGGATGCTGCACGACATAGTTTTGCGTTTGGTAATGGGTCTCTACGACGGGACGGTAGGTCGTGTAGGCCTCTTCACGCTCAGCTGTCTCGGTGATGTAAGAAGTTTCGTTGTAGCTTTGATCGATCCATTCGCGGCGCGTCACCGGTTTGAGAATGGTGTAACGTTCTTCAACGGTGCTTGTTTCGACCACCGGACGATTGACGGTGTAGGAGCGTTTCTCGGTGCGGGTCCGCAATACGGGACGCTGCGTCGTCACTGCCTGGTCTTCAAAGACTGTGTCGTAGACAACTCGCAACCGCTGCTCGACCTGCTCTTCCATCACCGTCCGCGACTGCAGGCTATATGCCGGTGGGCAGACTTGGGCTGCGGCATTGCTTGAAAACGCACAGTAAACCGATCCGGCTAGCAATGAAATGTGCAACAATCGCTTCATGGTTTCCAATTTCCGTCAACTTTGTACTGTGGGAGCCTCGGGCAACGCAGGCAAAACTGGGCTAAGTCTCTGGCAACTCGAAACGCCAGCAAACAAAAGTGTTAGGCATCCCTGCAGCTTTCCAATTCAATCCAGTTTCTAATGTCTATTCATTCCTGTCAGTTTAGGCGGTGGCTTGCCGCATTGCGTTCCATTGTGCAGCAGGGCGGTCACAATTGCAAACCAATTGGGGGCCCAAACCTTCTTAGGCCTTGTGCCAAACATTGACCTATCAAGACTTTAGAGTGTTTGGTTCCCAAGTCGCAGTTTTATAGCCACTTGGGATAAACAGCCCCCGGAAGCCCGCTTTGACCGGCGGGCCGTTTGAAATGTAGGCGAAGTCCCGGCATTCTCAAAGCATTTGATGAGTCGCGGAAAGGGCTTGTCAAAAGAATCTTCCCCCGCAGTGCGGGTTGTACCGATCAGGTGATCTGTGCGTGGTTGTTGCCGCTTCGCGAAGAGGTCTTCTGTGTGGGGCGGGAAGCCCCCTCCCCGGCCCTGAAAGGCTGACTCTCCCCGACCGATTCCAAGTCGCCACGCTTGAATTCCCTCGGGAAGGGTAAGTTGCACGAACCAAGTGATGGTGGGGTGCTGAGTTTTGTTGGATGGGCGGAGAGGATGGGATGTTTCGAAGAGTTGGTTGGTTGGTTGGTTGGTTGAGTTGAGTTGAGTTGGTTGAGTTGAGTTGAGTTGAGTTGGTTGAGTTGGATCGGCGGAGCGATCCACTACTTTGGTGCGAATCGCGGGGGCAAGTTAAATGAAAAGGGGGGAAGAAGGTTTAAAGATTTCAGATTGATCTTCCGACGACCGATCGTCTCTCCTAGACTCCGGCAGCTTGCCGCAGCGAGGGATGGATCACTCGCCGCTGCCAGTGCACGCTGAGTTTGGAGTGGCCGCCGACTCGGGGTGCTTAAACCCATTGACGTATTTGAGTGCGCGAAAATTCAAGGAGTAACGAGCATGGAAGCTCGCAAGATGAGCCCACGCATGGGCTGGGCCACCACCTTACTGATCGCCCTGTCCGGCGCAATTCCGTTCTTTCCGACTCTATCCAGCCCAGTGGTGGCGCAGCAAGTCATCCGCGTGCAGCAGCCCGCAGTGGCGCACAGCGAAAATTTCATTGTCTTCGCCGCCACACCTCAGTGGGCTTCGCAAGTTTCCGAAGCGGCCGAAGCGTGTCGTCGCGAGTTGTCGATGTACTGGCTCGGCGAAGAGCTACCCCCTTGGCGCGAACGTTGTCCAATTCATGTCCAGGCCAGTCCGAATCTGGGCGCTTCGGGCGAGACCACTTTTGCTTTGATGCAAGGGACGGCTGGGCAATGGCGGATGGCGGTACACGGCACTAAAGAACGTATCCTCGATAGTGTGCTGCCACACGAAATCACACATACCATCTTCGCCACGCACTTCGCCAAGTATGGCAAGTACGTCCCGCGCTGGGCGGACGAAGGTGCCTCGACAACGGTCGAGCATGAGGCGGAGAAAAGCAAGCACCGTTATTATGTACACGAATTCTTGATGAACGGCCGCGGGCTCTCGTTCAATAAAATGTTCAGCCTCAAGGAGTATCCGTCGGACATCCTACCACTTTACGCCCAAGGGCACTCGGCCGTTCAGTTCCTGCTCGATCAAGGGGGACCACGGCAGTTCGTGCAGTTCCTCGAAGCGGGAACCGAAACGGAAGCTTGGGAGGCACAACTGCGCAACTTTTATGGCTACAAGACGATCGGCGAATTTCAAACGTCGTGGAATCAGTGGCTGCGGGATGGAAGCCCCGTCGACTTGACCGCCTACGCACCCAAACTGCGGAGCAACGGAGCGGGAGCCGGAACGGAAATCGCTTTGGCCGCCGCCACGCGGGGGAATGACGATGCGGTCGATTATGCAAACGGCAGCAGCCAACCGCTTGAGCCAACTCAACCAACCAGTCCATTTCAGGTGGCCGTGGGCCGTACGGGTCCCTCTCCAGTGACCCTCGCCAGCGAATCAAGCTTACCGACCGATCCTTACTCGCTCGCTGCCGAACCAAGCGGGAACGATGGTTGGTACAAACGCCGCTTGTTGGAAGTTAGCGGAAGCCCAGCCACACCGGTACCCGAGCACAATACGTTGGCCAAGAACCCGCTCGGCTCGGCACCAACCATGGCGGCTGCGGGAACTCAGGTAGCCAGTCCGCAATCGCACTTGCGGCAACACTCGGCCCGCCCGATGCCATCCCAAGCGGCGGGCATTCGCGTACTGGACTGGGGCAAGCGTCCCCCGGTACAAGGTTTCTCAGAGCAAGGCTTACAGCATGCCGGCAATCCGCAAGTCAATGCACCTTGGGTGCGTTAAGCAGGAGTGCAAGCGTCACTCGGGGTAACTAAGGCCTAACCGCGTTTGCGTTTGGCTCGGAGGAACAGCACCCCTCCGATCAAGGCGATGAGGATCGCGCCTGTGGCCAGCAGCACCGTCCGCACTAGCCCTTGCAGGGCAACGTCCGCCTCGGGATCTACGGCAGCTAGATCGAAATCTTCCGAGTCAAAATCTTCCATGTCGCCGATGTCGAATTCCACATCGAGACTGGCTGGATCCTCAGCGGTCGCGGCATCTTGCTCGTCCGCCGCCGTTAAACCGGCACTAGGCGGCGAAGCGTCGGGTAAGGGGAGCGATGCTTGTGCGCAGGCGTTCAACGTAAGGCCAAGCGCCAAAGCGACACAGATGAGTAATTGGGGGATTCTTGCGGACATGTGCGGATGCTCCTTAGGGGTCATGTTGTGTACCACGTTACACGGCCTATTGGTTATACTGCATCTGGCTACACTCGACGCACTCCCCAATTGCTCCTCAACATTTCACGAACGGATAGTCCTAATTTCTCATGTGTGGCATAACCGGCGGGCTATGGTTCAATGAGTCGAAAGCAATCGCTCCCCAAGTGCTCGATCGCATGGTCGATTCGCTTGAGCATCGCGGCCCCGACGATCGAGGTTGTCATCTTGAGTCGCTGGTAGCGGATGTGGCGGGTTGCATACCCGGTGTGGCACTTGGCTTCCGTCGGCTCTCGATCATCGACTTGGCGACTGGCCACCAACCGATGGGGAACGAAGACCTTTCGGTGTGGCTGGTTTTTAATGGTGAGATCTACAACTATCGGGAACTGCGTCGGCGACTGGAAGGCTCCGGCCACGATTTCCGCACCGACAGCGACTCCGAGACCATTTTGCATTTGTACGAGGATCTGGGAATCGAGTGCTTTACGCACCTCAATGGTATGTTTGCGGTTGCGATTTGGGATCGCCCGCGCCGACAACTGGTGCTGGCCCGCGATCGCTTGGGCAAGAAGCCGCTGTACTATCAATTTCGGGCTGGCCAGTTGCTGTTTGGTAGCGAGCTCAAGGCGCTGACGATGGCACCCACGTTTGAGCGTAAGATATCGGCCGGTGCGATCGACCAGTACTTAACCTATCAATACATTCCGCACCCGAATTCAATCTACGAGCAGACACACAAACTGCCGCCGGGGCATGTGGCGGTCATTAAACAGGCTGTGCCGCTTGGGGAAGTAACGGTCAAGGTCAGCAAATACTGGCGCGTCGACTGGTCGCATGAAGAGAACATCACGCAGGCAGCTGCCCAAGTGCAGTTGGCGGAATTGCTCGACGACTCGATCCGCTTGCGGCTACGGAGCGACGTGCCGCTGGGGGCTTTTTTGTCGGGTGGCATCGATTCCTCGCTGATCGTGAGCCTGGCCCAACGGCAACTCGAACAACCGATGCACACCTTCAGCATCGGCTTTGAGCAGGCTGACTTTGACGAGACCAAGTACGCGCGGCAGGTGGCGGCTTGGGCGCGGACCGAGCATCATGAGTATCGGGTGCAGCCGAGCGCGGTCGAGATGCTCGAGCAGATCGTCTACCATTACGATGAACCGTTCGGAGATAGCTCGGCCATTCCGACTTGGCATTTATGCAAGTGGACGCGGCAACACGTCAAGGTGGCGCTCAGTGGCGACGGTGGCGATGAGTTGTTTGCTGGTTACGATCGCTACCGCGCGTTGTGGATGAGCCGTTGGTTTGATCAGCTCATTCCGGCGGGGCCCGTACTCGGTGGGCGGTGGGTGCAGGGGTTGCGGACATCGAATCGTCAGCGATCGTTTGTGCGGCGTTTGCAGCGATTTGGCGAAGCGCTCAATCAACCGCTGGCTCGCCGTTACATGAATTGGCTGCAAATTTTCCCAGAAAAGATGCGCGGCGAGCTGTACAACGATGATTTCCTGCAGCAGTTGCCCGACGAGGATCCGTTTGAATTCTTCGAAGCGGCTTGGCAGGGAGTGGGCCAGCGGGATGCCATTACCCAAGCCTCCTTGGCGGACCTTGTCACTTATCTCCCGTGCGACTTGATGAATAAAGTCGATATTGCGTCGATGGCTCATGGCCTGGAATGCCGCCAGCCGATGCTTGATTACCGACTGGTGGAATTCGCCGCTGCACTCCCCTCGCGGCTCAAGTTCCGCCCTACCGGTGGTAGCAAACGCTTGCTCCGCGACACATTTGGCCAACTCTTGCCCCGCCAAATCTGGACTCGCAAAAAAATGGGCTTTGGTGTTCCTCTGGGAAGTTGGTTCCAGAACGAGCTCAAAGCGATGACCACCGCCCGTTTGCTCGGGACCGACGCGCGTTGCCATCAGTTCTTTCGACCCGATGCCATTGGGCGGCTCATCGAACAGCATATGAGCGGCCGGGTGAATCATTGCTACCGCCTCTGGAATTTGCTATTCCTAGAGACTTGGTTGCGTCGATGGACATAACGCACTTTAAATTTCGGTAATATAGAAGATCGAAATGCAGACGGTGGCCGAGCACTCAACCGCGACCACGACACCACAACCCAAAGATGTGATCTCATGCTGAGGAATACAACGGCCGTCGTTCTCGCTGGCGGTAAAGGAACCCGTCTGGAGCCGCTCACCTTGGACCGAGCGAAGCCGGCGGTTCCCTTTGGAGGCAACTATCGCATCATCGATTTCGTCCTCTCCAATGCTATCAACTCCGGTTTGCGGCGTTTGCTGGTCCTAACGCAGTACAAAGCGCTCAGCCTCGACCGACACATTAACCTGGGATGGCGTCAGTACTTTTGTGCGGAGCTGGGTGAGTTCTTGGATGTTGTGCCTCCACAGCAGCGGATCGATGAGCAGTGGTATCAAGGCACGGCAGATGCCGTGTATCAGAATATTTTTGTGATCGAAAAGGATCGGCCTGAATATGTCCTGATCCTGGCCGGCGATCACATCTACAAAATGAACTACATGTCGATGATCGAATTCCACAAGGAGATGGAAGCCGATCTTACGGTGGGCGCCCTGCGGGTTAACCGGCGGCAAGCTAAAGAATTTGGTGTGATCGAGGTCGATGACAAACACCGCATCACCGGCTTTGAAGAAAAACCGGCGAACCCCAAGACGATGCCTGGAGACGAAGAACACTGCTTTGCGTCGATGGGGATTTATGTGTTCACCGCGCGATTCCTGTTCGAGCAGCTTTGCAGGGATGCGACTGAGCCGGGGAGCCAGCACGATTTTGGCAAGAACATCATTCCCTCGATCATCGACTCGCAGCGCGTGTTTGCGTTTCCGTTCCGCGATGAGAATCGCAAGCGTGAAGCGTATTGGCGCGACGTGGGAACCATCGATGCTTATTTCGAAGCCAACATGGACTTGATCGATGTCGATCCACAATTGAACCTATACGACCAAGACTGGCCCATCCGCACGCTGCAGCCGAATTTACCGCCGCCGAAGTTCGTGTTCGGTAGCGACGGAGACCTAGAGCGTTGCGGTCAAGCCATCGACAGCATTGTTTGCCCGGGAACGATTGTCAGCGGTGGCAAGGTCAAGCGAAGCGTGATCAGTTCAGACGTACGGATCAACAGCTACGCGCAGGTCGAAGATAGCATCGTGTTCCAAGGTGTTGATATTGGACGCCACGCTCGCATCCGAAGAGCGATCATCGACAAGGATGTGAGCATCCCTGCCGAAATGGAAATTGGCTACGATCTCGAACGCGATCGCCGCCGCGGGTTTACGATCAGCCCCAGTGGAATCGTGGTAATCTCCCGCAACGATAACCCGTCGTCGGTGGATGAAATCCTGATGGCCGATCCGACTCAAACTGTTTACCGCTAGGAGTTCGCCGTGCCACCGAATACACCCATCTTCCTACTCGGACTGGCCGTCGGCACGGGGCTTTTGCTTGTTGGATTGCTGCTGGGGTATTGGCTTGGGCGACGCGGTAACTCCAGCGCGGCGACGGTTGACAAACAGCAATTCCTCTCTTTCCTGCGGAATTTATCGCAATGGACAAGCGAGTTTTCGGGGGACGTGTCGCGCTACCAGATGCAGTTAGCCTCCCTGAACGACCGCGCGAACAGCAGCAATCCGCCGCCACGCGAAGAAGTGGTTGACTTGCTCCATCAAATCATGCAAGCCAATCGCCAATTGCAAGAAAGACTCGATTCAGCGGAAGAGAAGCTTGAATCGCAGACCGATCAGATTTCCAACTATCTGACCGAGGCGCGAACCGATGGCTTGACCGGACTGTTCAATCGCCGCGCGTTTGACCGGGCAACCGATGAACTCTTCAAGGATTGGCAGCGGAAAAGTCAACCCTTCTCGCTAGGCTTGATCGACATCGATCACTTCAAGAACATCAATGATACCTACGGACACCCCGCCGGGGATGCGGTGCTAAGGCATATCGCTGGCACCTTGCAAACGGAACTGCGCGAGGCGGTCTGCGTGGCCCGCTACGGCGGCGAAGAGTTCGCATTGTTGACACTGGCTAGCGTGGAAGACGCCGCTGCGGCCCTCGATCACCTCCGCCAGGCGGTCAACAAAATAGAGGTCCAGCATGAGGAGCAGACGATCTCGGTGACACTCAGCGCTGGCGTTAGCAAGATTGAGCCCGAGGACAAAATTGGAACGCTCGTGCGACGCGCCGATGAAGCCCTGTATGCCGCCAAACTCGGTGGCCGCAATCGGGTCTATTTGCACGATGGACAACTCTGCCGCTTGGTGACCAAACTACTCCCGATGCAAGACGCGCGTGCGGCCCAAGCCTTGGCTGACAAGGCATCGCCACTTGAAACCGAGGAAGCACTGCGGAAGCAAGCCAAGCTCGAGGAAAGACTGCGGCGGATTGTCGAAGATGAAACGCACCGCATGATCGAGCGTTAACGCTACTTCGTAAGAATCAACTTGCCCTGCCGGGTTCTTCTAAGGCGGTAGATCTGGCCGTTGTTCTCAATCCAGACCTCTTCACCGCACCTCGCCAAATCGTCAAAGCGGACGATTTTGGGTAGCTTCTGAGCGGGCGGAGTTGCCTCCATCGATGGTTGGTTTTCCTCTGGACCTTCGGCTTTCATAGGAACCCTAACGCAATCTTCCATGGTTTTCAGTGGTTGGGGAGTCTTCTAAGCAGGTCGACAAGTCTTGGCGGGGATCACTGTTGTGCCCCTCCCCGGCCCTGAGAGGCCGACCCTCCCTGCGGGAATTCAAGCAAAATGCTTGAGTTCCCACAGGGAGGGTAAGTTGCGCGTCCAACCTCAGCGATAACGCTTTATCCCAAAAGAAATATGGCGACCCGCTTAAACCCCTACTTTAGATAAATTACACATACTATGATGCACAAAACAAGCTCAAGACAACCACTCTAATGAAATTGAATCTCAATTGCAATAACACTAAAGCGAGCGTTCCGACTCGCTAGCGCGCTCCCCTGCGCATCGCTCTCAGCCAAACGCCATGGCTAAAACGGGGCGCTGATCGGAATATCACGAAAATGCGCGGCGCGGATTCAACGTAATCCCAGGCGGCTCCCTTCAACGCGATGTCGTGAACCGAGCAAGTCGCTCGCAAATGTGGGTTAGTTCGCCCAACGACCGGCCTTTGAGAACATCCCACGGAACTAAAGCCGCCGCAAACAGGTCCTTCGGCGATATACGGTATGAGGCTTGCATACCCTATCGGACCCCTGCCCGCGTTTCCGCCTTTAGACAAGGAGTTCATCATGCACCACACCACCGACTATGCGGCCATTCGCGCAGCGCTCGAAGAAAAGCTAAAAGAGCTGACAACACGCGTTGAGGAGATTGACGCGAATCTAAGCCAGCACGGCAACGATGACTGGGAGGAACGCGCCAAAGAAGCAGAGGACGACGACGTGCTGTCTGCGGTTGGCAGTCTGAGCCTACGTGAGATCGAACAAATTCGGCTGGCTATCCACCAAATCGATGCAGGGCATTATGGCACTTGCACGTCGTGCGGCAGCAAAATTGCCCCAGGCCGTTTGGAAGCCTTGCCGTTCGTGACCACTTGCATTCGATGCGCGTAAGGGGCGCAGTGCGCTCGGGCGTTCATTTCGATTCATTCGGGTAGGGCTCCGCAAACGCTCCCAGCGCGCCGAGCCCTCCGTCGACTTGCAAGTCGGTCCCTGTCACAAACGAGGCATCTCCGCTGCTCAGCCACAGCACCGCAGCGGCGATCTCTTCGGGCCGACCAATTCTCCCCAACGGATGGCGATTAGCCAATTCTTGAGCGCCACCCTGTGCGGCCAAGCTGGCGCGAACGAGCGGGGTATCAATGGCGCCGGGTGACACCGAGATCACGCGAATACCGTCGCGTGCGTACTCCACGCCCCACTGCATGGTTTGCAATAAGTTGGCCGCCTTGGTGGGACCATAACAGGGAACTTGACGGGCTGTACGGTGGGCTTGGCCACTGGCCATGTTAACGATCACGCCACTGCGCTGCGCGAGCATCTGTCGTACGGCGTGTTTAGCCAAGAACATGTAGCCGCTGAAATTCACCCCCACCATTCGCTCCCAGGTCGCCGCATCGAGTGCATCGAGAGGAACGTAGGAAGCGGGTGGTTGGATGGCGGCGTTGTTGACCAGCACATCCAGTCCGTCAAAACGCTGTACCGCTTGAGCGACGGCGCGTTGGCAATCCTCTTCTCGCGAGGTATCACCCTGCACGAATTCGATACCGGCTGGCAGCGTCTGAGCGGCTGCGGCGTCGATATCAAAACAGAGCACCGATGCACCCGACGCGTGAAAGGCGGTGCAGACCGCCAGACCAATCCCTTGCGCGCCACCACTGACCAAGATCACGCGGCCCTTATTCTCGTAACGCACCGTTCCAGTAGGTCGAGCACTCATGGTTGAAGGTTCCTATGGCTTGTTCCGCGGCTAAGCACTGGGTTCAATTATCGACGCTGACGAATTCGTCTCCAGGATGGTACACTAGGGAGTCTATCACAGGCAATGAATCTGAAGGGGACTCCGTTGTCGACAATTCGAATTGGTACAAGAGGCAGCAAGCTGGCCTTATGGCAAGCCGAGTGGGTGGCGGCCCAGTTGCGGCAGCGGGGACATGACGTCGAGTTGATCATCATCTCAACGCAGGGGGATGTATCGACGCAGTCGCTCAGCCAAGTGGGCGGGCAGGGACTGTTCACCAAAGAGATCCAACGTGAACTCATCGCCCAGCGGGTCGACGTGGCCGTGCACAGCTTGAAGGACTTGCCGACCCAACCGATCGAAGGCTTGTGCATCGCCGCTGTCCCAGAGCGCGAGACGACAGCGGATTGCTTGATCAGTCACTCGGGCAAAACGTTCTTGCATTTGCCGGCTGGCGCGAAGATTGGGACCGGCAGCTCGCGCCGCAAGGCTCAGTTGCTCGCTTGGCGGGAGGACGTGGAGATCGCTGACATCCGTGGCAACGTCGATTCACGACTCCGCAAATTGGAGGAAGGGCACTACGACGCGATTGTGTTGGCCGCTGCTGGCCTCACGCGTCTCAAACTGCTGCAGTCGATCACCGAAGTACTACCGCAGGAACGCATGCTGCCGGCTATCGGACAAGGCGCGTTGGGGCTGGAATGCCGCGCGGACGACCAGCCCTCGCGGCAAGCACTCACGCAATTAAACCATCCCGTTTCTTTTGCAGAGGTCGCCTCCGAACGGGCCTTGCTGCGATCGCTGTTGGCCGGCTGTTTAGCGCCGGTAGCAGCCTTGGCTAAAGTCGACGGTGGGGGCAAGTTGCAACTCACCGCCCGCGTCCTTTCGCTCGATGGGCGCGAGTCGCTCGAGGGCCGTGCAGCGGGTCCAATGGACGAAGCTGAGGAAATCGGCGAGTGCTTGGCAGCGGAACTACGCGAGCAAGGGGCGATGGAGTTCATCGATCGCGCACGCTTGCAGGTTTGATAGTCGACACTTCGACATTGCAATCACCCCGACCGGCGCAGCACGACACACCACCGCTTGTTCGAAAACTCTAAGCAGGAATTTCCCATACGATGCTCCAAGAGCCCGGCCAGAGCCAGTACGACTTGAACTTCAATTTTCTGGGATTTCCAGTGCGGATCGCCTGGGGCTTCTGGGTCGTCGCCGCCATACTGGGCTGGGACATGAGCAGTGCGCTGGCCGGAGCCGAGGATTCACCTGGAGCGCTCGTGCTGCTGCTGATATGGATTGCCGTCATGCTCGTTTCGATCCTCATCCATGAGCTCGGGCATTCGCTGGCCATGCAGTACTACGGCATGCATAGTCGCATCGTGCTGTATCACTTCGGAGGCTTAGCGATTCCCGATGCGTTTACCAGTTGGCGCGGTGCGCGGCAACGCCGAGCGTTACCGCTGGATCAAATCGTAATCTCAGCGGCTGGCCCCGCCATTCAACTGGTCTTTGGAATCGCTGCATGGGCTACGGCCATTGCTTTGGGCGTCCGCCTACCACAAACCGGTTGGCTGGATGCGTGGCTGGGAACATCACTCTATGAAACCGGGCAACCCAGCTCAGTGGTCAACTATGTTCTGTTCAGTTCATTGGTGTGGATCAACATCGCCTGGGCTCTATTCAACTTGGCTCCCGTCTTGCCGCTCGATGGAGGACAGATCATGCGCAATACGCTTTTGCTCAGTCGCGTCCAGCGCCCTGAGCATATGGCCTGTATGATTTCGATCGGCAGCGGCGTGCTGATTGGCATGTGGTTTTTATCGATCAATCAATTCGGCCCAGGAATCATGTTCTTGCTGTTTGCAGCATCCAACTGGCAGACGTTGCAAGGTGGTTATCGCGGTTTTTAAGCATGCCGGTTTCTCTAAGCGGATACTTGTCTAAACCCTAAGTGCTAACGCTTTCGCATTCAAAAGAAAGCGTTGTGGAAAAATTGTCAGAAATATGTTTAAAATTTGTTGAAAAGATATTGCATTTGTCGAATTGTTTCGTACAAATATCTTCAAGGACATAGGTAATTGGCGTCTCAGCGATCTAACAAAGCGGTGGCCACCGCGAAGATCAAAGTTGGGATGTCGATTTTCTTGATTTCGGAGATGAGGTGACGTCAGCATGTGGCTGTTGTCGTCAATGATGCCTCAGCTCCTGGTTTCCGTTTTAGCGGAGGAGAAAAACGTGGCAAAGAAGAAAGCTGCTACCAAGAAAAAGGTAGCGAAGAAGGCGGCAAAGAAGGCAGCAGCACCAGCAGCAGCAGCTAAGAAGGCTGCTCCTAAGAAGGCTGCTAAGAAGAAGACTGCCAAGAAGAAGACTGCTAAGAAGAAGTAGTCTTGCGACTCCTTCCTCACCGCACACGCTTTCCATTGTGAAAGACTATCTAACCGCTGTCGACCCGAAGGTTGACGGCGGTTTTTTCGTACCTTGAATCCCCTCGGGGAGGGTAAGTTGCGCGTCAGACCTCTGCGATACCGCTTTATACCCAAACAAACTTGGCGACCCGCTTAGAACGCTAGAACCCTAACTTTTTGCTAGCGAAAAGCTAACTTTTAAACCAAGCACATGACTCATTTATAAGCGCATCAAGCCGATTATTGATCATCTGTCATGACCTCAACCTGGGTGATCAAACCAGCAAACGCGTTCACCGCATAGGTCAACTTCACCGTTCGCTCACCCCGCTCTAACTGCACTCGCAACTCCAACTCGATCCTGTTCGATTCGTCGCTGGCGTTACGCTCGACGACCTGCGCGTCGAGCTTACTTCCCGATTCGAGAGACAACTGACGATGAAGCTCTACCAGTCGACCCAGGCCCGCGTCGTTGTTCAGCTCGCTCGCCAAGAACGGTTGCAACCGCTCAGTACCATCCAATCTTAGCGTGTTGCTCGATAACCACACGTCGACGAATGCGCGCGCATGAGTATCCAACAGCGCTTTGTTCTCGACACGCCCCACATAGGTTTCCAGAGCCGGATGTACAAACTGGAAATTCCGTAATTCGCCCCGCTCAAAGGTTGCCAGCACATCCACTCGCCCGCGCGGCCCCAGCATACGACGGTTCAGCTGCATTAGCTGCCGCTCGGAGTCATAGACTCGCAGGGTGCGTCCAACCCATGGCGATGAATCACCACTACCGCTTCCGAGAACCTGCTGCAACTCAAGCAAGAATGCACTCAACACCTCCGGCTGGATCCGCGCGCGCGTCGCCTCCGAGACTAAACGACTGACAGCCTCACTGTCCGCTCCACGGAAGGCCTCCCAAAACATCTGCGACTCAGCCCCGGCGGCCAACGGAAACGTCCCGCTCACGTCCGTGCTGAAGCTGAGCAGCTGAGTTGTAGCGGCTTGAGTACTACTGCGGGTGAACTCACAACTAACTGGAAGATAGCTGCCATCATCAAACTCGACGATGCAATAAGCGGTCAACATGACGGGAAGCGGTCGTGCGTCGCGATCTGCGATCCTCACTCGATCATAAATCACACCGCGCACTCGCCCGAGCGTTCCGAACTCCGCACTTTCAAAAAGTTCCTGCAATTGCTCCACGCTCAGTCGCCGTTGAAAGTCCTCGGCCAAACAAGCGTGGGCGGCGGGAAAATTGCCTTCGAACAGACTTTCCCAGAAACGAATTCCCAGCTCCTGCACATCGTGGTATTGCGAGACGAGATCATGGGTCGAGGCGGCGAAGTTGTCAGATAGCAAACTGATACCCAGCCAATGCCCATCCAACCAGTTCGATTGCACACGTGCTTCAGCTGCCGTAGTGAACTCAACCGGGCCAACCGCCGTCGAGTACGCACCCGCAGAGGCTTGCCACTGGTCAAAGTCGATCGCAGCGACCGGTCTCCCCAATTGTTCTGCTGCCGCTGCAATGAAACGCGTGAGCTCCTCTGGGCTGATGTGCTCTTTCACTTGCGGATGGATTTTTTCTAACCACTGCGCGGCCGCGTCTTGAGCATCCATCGTTCCGATCATCCCAAGCAACTCCGCCTGTTGACTGGCCAACCCAGGAGCGGCAGAAGTCCACGCTTCCCGGATGTGAATCGAGGCCAAGTGCCCGCGACCGATGACCTCCGCTCCGCTGGGGAAGATAAAGTCGACTTGGCTCAGGCAACGTTGGCCATTTTTACTTGTCAAAACCGAGTGGAGTCGCAAACGCATGTCAAACGAATCGCTACCGGCCGGCAAAAAGTCACTGCGTTGAAACACGATCTCCGGCTGATGATCATCGACAAGTACCCGCAGTTCGCCGCTTAGCTCTCTGAGTGACTCGAGCGTTACTTCTTCGTGATAGCGTGGCGAGAACAGCAGTTGCCCGCCGGCTATATTTCCGGCAAGCAGCGCACGTGCCAGGGTGTGAGCCCGCTGAATGTAGGCCTCGAGCGCTTGCGGCCGCTCCTTGAACCAATCTTCAGGTAGCGCAGAGGTACTCGGTACCACATCCACCAGCTTGCCATCGACCAGCATCAACTTGAAGTCACAGCGCCCTTTCTCAAACGCCACCGGCCCTGACAACACGCGGGCTCCGAGACTACCTTCCCAGCCGATCCAACCATCCGCTAAAGTGCCGCCGTCCCGCTGCAGCGGCTGGCCGAGTGCGCCCTTCACCGCCGCAAAATAGGCAGACAGAGTCTGCCAATCGATATTGGCGATCGGCAAAGAGGAGACCAACGGCTCGACCTCGCCCGCTCGCATTGCATCGACGAAATCAGCCACCCACTGCTGCTCGGCTCCGTTCAGCAATGCGCGTGGTACGCTCCACGGATCGCTGGCGGGCAACTGACCGTACTCCAAACGGATCGTCCCGACCGCTTGGCACTGCCGCTCACTAACCACTTTTTCACCGTCCAGCAAACGTGCGGTGAAAGGTTCGGCGCTGGCCACGGCGATTTCAATGCGCATGCCACTATATCCAAACTGCAGCTGCTGCGGCTCAAGGGGCGAACCATCCGCCGGAAGCTCAACCCGCGAGCGCACCGTTTCCGACGCGAGCTGTTCGTGAAAATAACCGACCGAGTAAATCACCGTTTGGCCGGGTCGACCACTGAACTGTAATTGCGGATCCTCCAGCATTTCTTGAGCTTGGCCTGGACGTGCCAACAGACATAGGACCAGCCACAGTGCCCAACATCGCAGACCGGCTTGTGCGGAACAAAAAGGGACGCGGGTTGGCGACTGGCTTTCGAGCATGAATGA
Source organism: Pirellulaceae bacterium (assembly GCA_041751975.1). Classification (GTDB taxonomy): domain Bacteria; phylum Planctomycetota; class Planctomycetia; order Pirellulales; family Pirellulaceae; genus Aureliella. The sequence continues at coordinate 4,345 of JBGSHW010000184.1, read as the reverse complement.
CTTTCGGTAGGGAGGAATGCTTATTTCGCCTTGGCGGGCTTTTCTTGGTTCAACTTAGCTTTTGTTTGCGCGCGTAGCAACGCTTTGAGGTTGGGCTGTTCGTATCGGAAGAATTCTCCCAGCAGCGATTCGGCTTCCTTGCGTTGATCGGGAGTCAGCTCGGCGAAGAGCTGAGCGCGGGCTGCGGCATGCGCTTTGGCGATCACCAAACGCAGCTCTTCTTCGATAACCCGCGCGCGATCGGTCAAGTGCTGCTTTTGATCTTCGTACACACCCACATCTTGCCCAAGTCGGCCGTTGACGAGCGATTCTCCCAAACCGTCGGTCGAAACTTCGATTTGATAAGCCAACTGCCGTACCCGTTTTAGTTGTTCGGGCAACAGAATCTCTTCGATGGCCAGTTCCGCTTCCGCTTGTTTCTCTTTCATGAGCCCGCCGATGTCGAGGTTGATCTTGCCATCGCCGGCTGCCATGGCAGCGCGGATATACTCCTGCATCCGCTTGGAACTATCTCGCATAATTTGCTTTACACCCGCGACCTGCGGCTCGCTCAACTTCAACTCGCGGCGAATCGAGTCATTGGAGAGCAGATCGAATAACTGCGAACGGCTGTTGGGATCGATTCCCCCGAGCGGTCCGCCTAGCGAAACCACGCCATCGGGTCCGCCAATCGCGATCGAAGCCATGCCACTGGCAATTCCATCGGCCAACTCACCGCCCGCTCCCTCCTCGCCATCGGCTGTCGATTTGAACTGAAACGACTGAATCTGCAACTCTTGGGCGTCTGCCATGGGGCAGCGATGCCACAGCGTTCCGACTAGGCTGACCATCGAGACCACAAGAAACAGGCGATTTGGGTGAAGCATTACAGACGATCCTTAGTAGCGAACGACGATCCGGAGAGAAAAGCATGCTCCTCTCGGAAACCAACAACTTACACGAATGTTAAGGTTGCCAGCGGGCACTTACTGTTGCAAATGCGACTTTGGCGGAGAAATGAGACATTTTTAAAACAGTCAAAATGCAGGCGGTAAGACGCGGCTGCTGCCGAGCCTTTTGCGAGCCGCCCGCCCATCGATTCTGGCTTAATGCTCGTGGACGCCCCCTGCTGCGAAATACCCCGCCGTGGACTATCCTGTGCTGCCTCACCCCCAGCCGTTTTCTTGAGTAACCCGGGTCGCCCATGTTTGGACTAGTTGGAATCGTCTTGTCGCTTTCATTGCTGATGTTCCTCGCCTACCGCAACGTAAGCGTGTTGGTCTTGGCGCCGACCTGTGCGATGTTGGCCGTGTTGCTCGACGGACAATACTCGCTCATGGCCAGCTACACGCAGATCTTCATGGCCAGCGTGGGGCAATTCATCACCAATTACTTTCCCCTGTTTTTGCTCGGGGCCATTTTTGGCAAACTGATGGAAGACTCCGGCGCCGCCGGGACTATCGCGGATGTGATCATTCGGGCCGTGGGCCGGGAGCGGACCATCTTGGCGATCGTGCTCAGTTGTGCCGTGCTGACCTACGGCGGCGTTTCGTTGTTTGTGGTTGTCTTCGCTGTTTTTCCACTTTCCCGCACACTCTTTCAACAAGCCAACATACCGCGCCGTTTGATTCCCGCCGCGATCGGCCTGGGCTCGTTCACCTTCACGATGACAGCCATGCCAGGTACCGTGCAAATTCAGAATCAGATTCCGATGCAGTTCTTTCGCACCAACTCATTTGCCGCGCCCGGACTGGGGCTCATCGCCAGCGGCCTGATGCTCTGGTTGGGGATGACCTGGTTGAATCGTCAAGCGGCCAAGGCCAAGCGCCAGGGCGAAGGTTTTGAAACGAGCGCCGCACTGGCCGAACCCGCCTCGAAAGAGGAGACCGCTGCGGTTGAAAGCTTGGGCTCACAGGGCTCTACCATCCTGGCTTTCATACCCATTCTGTGCGTCGTGGTGATGAACTTTATTTTTTCGCGGTGGGTCATTCCAAGTTGGGACACCAGTTACCTTGCCCAAGAGCAGTTCGGCAAAACGGAGCTTTCGCGGGTGCTCGGTACGTGGTCGACGATCTTGTCGATGCTCGTTGCCTTGAGCGTCACGATCGCAATCTACTTTCGGAATGTGTCGCGACTGAAATTGTCGCTGGCCGAAGGAGCCAAATCTTCGTTGATGCCGGTCTTTAATACGGCTTGCGAGTTCGGCTATGGAAATACAATCAAAGCGTTAACCGGCTTTGCGTTACTTCAGAAATTCGTCACGAACATTGCCCCGGAAAACCCGTTGATCTCCGAAGCTATCGCCGTCAATTCGTTAGCCGCTATTACCGGCTCCGCCTCGGGGGGCCTAAGCATCGCCTTGACAGCCTTGGGCGAAACCTATTATCAACGGGGGCTTGAGGCGGGCATCGATCCGCAACTCCTGCACCGCGTGGCCTCGATGTCGTGCGGCGGACTCGATAGTTTGCCACACAACGGTGCACTCATCACACTACTGTTAATCTGTGGTGTGACCCATCGTCAAGCCTATAAAGATGTGGCAGTGATCTCCATTGCCGTCCCCTTGGCGGCCACGATGGCAGTGCTCGTACTAGGATCTTGGTTTGGATCGTTTTAAGCTAAGCAGTGTGTAATCGGGTAGTGGATCTTGCTAAAGATCCTACGGCACTAGGCACTTAAAGGAGAACTCAATGATGCACCTATATTGCAAGCCGCCTCGTTCCGCGATCTGGCTTCATGCAGGCACGGTCTGGCTGTGGCTGCTTATCAATCTACCAGACTGTGTTGCACAGGCTGAGTTTCGCATGGCTACGTTTTCCGCCGACGTTACGATCCCACTCGACCATCGCTGCATGGGAATCCTGCCGGTTAAATCCACGAAAATTGTCGACCGGCTCACCGCGCACGGTTTTGTGCTTATCGGAGACACCTTGCCCATCGTGTACTGCGCGGTCGACTGGTGCGAGATCCGCAACGGGGCTTACGATCAATGGCGCGATGCCTTGGCTGCCGCTGCGGGAACCACTCGGGAGCGTGTGTTGGTGTCGAGCTTGCATCAACACGATGCACCGGTGACCGATAGCGATGCCGCAGCGCTACTGGCCAAAGTTGGCTTACAGGACGAACTCTATGCGGTGGAATTCCATCGCCAAACGCTTGAGCGGTTAGCGACGATTGTGGTAGATGCGATGGAGCACACGCAACCGGTTACCCACGTGGGGCTTGGAGAGGCGATGGTCCACGAGATCGCTTCGAATCGACGTGTAATCATGCCCGATGGGAGTGTGACGTTTGGCCGTGGTAGTCGCAGTCTCGGTGACGCCGCCTTGGCGGATGCTCCGGTTGGGCTTATCGATCCGAACTTGAAATCGCTCTCGTTTTGGTATCACGAGCGCCCGTTGGCGGTGCTGCATACCTACGCCACTCATCCGATGAGTTACTACGGGGAGGGTGAGGTGACTTGCGATTTCGTCGGCTTGGCCCGCGAGCGACGGCAGCGCGACGACTTTTCGGTCAAACAGATTTACGCCTCGGGCTGCAGTGGCGATGTGACGGCCGGCAAGTACAACGACGGCTCTTATCAACATCGGCTGGATTTAACGGAGCGGCTTTACCAGGCCATGCGGGCTGCCTGGGACAACACGCAGCGAAAGCCACTCGAGCAAATCGTCTTTCGCAATGCCCAGCTGGAGCTTCCGTTCCCTGAGAATCCGCAGTTAAGCCAGGAAAACTTAACGGCCATCCTGCACGATGCAGGGCAGACAACCGAGCAACGCATCTGGGCCGCTATGGGGCTGGCCAGTCGCCAGCGGCTCGAGCGGCAACCAGCTATCGATTTCCCCTGCATCGACCTCGGCGTCGCGCAGCTCGTGCTGTTTCCTGGCGAGTCCTTTGTGGGCCATCAGTTGCATGCTCAATCGCTCAACCCCGATTCCTTTGTAGTTGCCATTGGCTATGGCGAATGTTGGCCCGGCTACATCCCCACCGAGTCAGCGTTTGACGACGGCTTTGAGGACAATTGGTTATGGGTCGACCGCGGGAGCGAAGCCCGGATTCAGACTGCCGTGCAACAAGTGCTCCAGCCCCGCTGACCGCTTTGGCGGTTGTGTGGTATAATGAGAGGGTGCGGTCGTCGAGGGCTGGAGCTGGCGATGTCAAGCAGCATTGGTCAACGCAGCGGTCGCACCGGAGAAACTTGGGGGCGAATTGGATTCGACCGGGTAGCTAGAAGTGATGGTGGCGTGCCGTGGTTAGTCAGTTGGCCACGTAAAAAGCTGACTAAAATCTTAGTTGCAGATGCAAATCTAGCAATGGCAGCCTAAATAGGCTTCCCTGACTGAGGGGGTCCGCCGGAGACGCCCGACTG
>JBGSHW010000183.1:0-32368 GCA_041751975.1 Pirellulaceae bacterium | reverse complement strand
AAACCCCATCCAACTTACAAACCTCGCAGCTTAAACTCGTCCATGCTTAACATCCCCCAACCAAAAACTTTTCAATACACATCGGACACTAGCTTCGAAAATGCGACTAAACCTAAGGGCTAGCGCCTTGCCGCTCACCATTCATTTACCGGCGGCTAGCGCCTTGCCGCTCACCATTCATTTACCGGCGGCGAGCGCCTTGCCGCTCACATTGCAGAAAACCGAGTAAGTTGCGGTAATTGGACACTTACTTAACGCTGTCCAGTTAGGCTTCGTAGGTACTGCGGCCGAAACCCGGCAGCAGCTTTCGCGCCCAGGGTTTGATGGCATCCTTAAATCGCAAGCGTTTCAGTCGCTCCCCGAGCAACTTCTTTTGTTGATACCACCCGCGTCGCAGCGGATTTTCGTCGACCAGCCCGTAGCTCATTTCTCCCACGACGTTGGTCAGTTTTGTCTTGTAAGCTTGCTCTCCGTAGCCCATGTCGATGGCCCTCACACCCCGTGCGGCTCCCTCCCGAGCAACCTCCAGAAACAATTGCGTCCCCGGCGAGCCGAAGCTGGCAATGGGATCGAACACAGGGAACCAGTAATGAAGCAGATCCCCTTCGAGCATCCCGTAATGCAAAGCCACCGGCTTTTCGCCTGCGTAAAGCACGTTCAAAATGCCGCGTATCGTTTCGGGGGGGCGCTCGTGCAAGCTGCGGAGCAGTTGCTGAATCCAAGGCACCCCCAAGATGTTAAAAATGTGCGTTCTCTTGTATTGATCGCACTTGAGCTCGATCAATCGCTGGAGCAACGCGGGATCGCGACAATCGAAGTCGAAACGGAGCGGCCCAAGTTCACGGATCATCCGACGCGTTTTCTGCGCCTGCTTGTCAATCGTCTGGCTCGTCTGCCGCAAGAAATTTTCATAGCCCAGCGGGTCCACTGTCAAATCGGCCAAAAAGCTGCGCGTGGTCCCCAACTCAAATCTAGCAATGTCTGCCAGTTCGCGAGGGGCAGAGTGGAAAGGAAAACTGCTGAGCTTGCAAGCGTTCATCATTTCCAGCAGCGATACTCCGGTGTTGGGCAAGCTGATCAAGCCGTGGGCATCATTGATTCCCACTCCAACCGGCCTCGCAGTCGAGCCGCGCTGGCGTTGAAACGGAAATATGGCAACCACTTCTCCTGCCTGCGTGGCAATGCCAAGCTCAACGTCAGGAAGCACGGCTGCTACCGCTGAAATGAAATCTGGACTAAAGAAAGGACTCCGCAGCTCCGGACGCTTTCCGCGGATCGCGTTCCATCGCACTCGCAAGGGTGCTGAAATCTCCGCAGCGGAAATCAAGTCGAAGCGGGGCGTCCCCGGCCCTTCAGCCGCGGTGCGCTGTTTGGTTAGTGACGGCATGTCGGTAACCAAGCGGAGAGTATCTGTTGTCACTCGGGAAAGACTCATAAGCCCACACAACCATATTATTCTAAGTTCCCCGATGTTTTCACCAGTATCATCACTCCCCGCCGACACTCCAGAGTGCAAAGCAAAACCAAATTAGAATTGATTCAACTTTTCTAGTCTGTCAAAACGAGTCCCGATCTGTCAAAACGAGTCCCGATCTGTCAAAACCACTCCCGATCTGTCAAAACTACTTCCGATCTGTCAAAACTACTTCCGATCCCTCAAAACCGTACTCAATATTCGTTGTGCAGATGCATTCAGCGGCAAATCCACCGGGGCTGAAACCCATGCCCAGCGCCCAGGCATATCGAGCTCAAAACCAGGCTGAACGCGAGCCTCGAAGCACTCGAGCCTAATTCGAAAGCGGGTAACGCTATGCTTAATTGCCTGCAGAAACCGTGACGGCTGGCAGTCCAAGTTATAGGTAGCTGCCATCGCGTGTCTCACGAAATCCAGTTTTTTTTCCAGAATATTAGACGCATCGTAGACACCGCAACTCGTAAGCTGCTGGTTCGCGATATCGACACGTGGGAAGTCCCACAGCCCTTCCCACCACTCACCGGCAAGATGCTGGCGCATTAACAGGCCGCGTCGGTGACGGATCACGACCTGCACATGGGTTAGCTCCGTGACTTGCGGCTTAAGCTCAACCCTCGGTATGTCATGCTCCAGTCCAGCTGCATGTGTTGGGCATAGCTGCCGGAGCGGACACTCGTGGCACTTCGGCTTTTGCGGCGTGCACACGAGACTCCCCAGTTCCATCACGGCTTGGTTGAGCAACCTAGCTCCGCCTCTTCTCGGCAGGATCGCCTCCGCAAATTGCCAAAGCACATTTTGGCTTGATGCGGTTTTGGGGGAATCACGCAACAAGGTCAGGCGGCTGAACAAGCGAGCCGTGTTGGCCTCCAAAATCGGAGCTCGCATATCATACGCAAACGAGGCGATGGCGCCAGCTGTATAACGACCAATTCCAGGCAAGCTGAGAATCGACTCCAGTTGCTCTGGGAACTCCCCACCAAAATCGTTCATAATGCGTTGAGCAGCGGCTTGCATGTGCCGCGCCCGACGGTAATAACCCAAGCCTTGCCACTGCGCCAACACCGCCTGCGGATCAGCCAGGGCTAGTGCTTGCACCGTCGGAAACTCTGCCAGAAACCGATGGTAATAATCGATCACGGTAGCCACCTGCGTTTGCTGCAACATGGTTTCACTGACCCAAATAGCGTAGGGGTCGGTGGTGTTGCGCCACGGCAAATCACGCTGGTGAGCGTCGTACCAACGCAGCAGCTGCCGCCGCAAACGTGGGTAATCTTCCGGCGATATTGAACCTGTATGCATACTGCTTTTGTTGCGCGCCGCTTATTGGTGAGCTGCGTATTGGTGAGCTGCGTATTGGTGAGCTACGGGGCGGCTAGTTGGATGCGGCTTTGCTCTACGGGAGGGCAAGGCCACTCCGGTCAACATCTTTCATGCTGATTCAACCAGTGCAAGATTTGGGGAAACTGGGGGACAGCAAACGAGCTGGTCGAAGTTTCATCAATTTGGCTCTTCTAGCAAATCGACACTCACGGTCAACTCCATGTTCCCCCGTTTGAGTTGCACTTCGATTCGTTCGCTAGCCGAGTGCTTACCGAGTTCGCGGCGGAGTTCGGCGAAACTATTAATGGGTACACCGTCGACATGCGTCAGTTGATCGTCTACTTGAATGCCTGCCACTTCGGCCGCCGATTGATTGGTGACACTTTTAACAATGGCGTTGGCCGCGTCGGTGCTAACTCCCAGAAAGCCCCCGTTTCCGCGATAGATCTCAATCCCATCGAATTGCTTTCTAAGCAGCTGTTCGCCCACTTCGGTAATCTTCGTCCCGTACAAACGCATCGATTGGCTAATCGGCAGCTCAAGCAGTTGTGGAACGATCGAATCGTCGACTTGCATGTAGTTCAGCCCCAAATGTTCGAGCGATTGAAAGTTCTCGAAGAGCTTCAAGTCGTCGGCAGTTAAGGTGACCCCTTTGAGTTTGATAACTTTGAGTTGTGTCAATTCGCTGAGGGCTTTAAAGTACTTCGTGTCAATGGCTGGACCGCTGAGTGAGATTGCCTCCACCGACTTCAAGAATCGAATCCGCTCGATCATTTCTTCGGTCTCACGAAAGCTCGCATCGATGCGCAGTGCGCGATAGTCATCGACAGCGCCCAGTCGACCGTTGTAGCTAAAGTCCACGGCGCCGATGTAGGCACCCGCATAGATAAGTGCTTCGGTGGCTTGAGATTCTTGCAGATCGGCGATCGCTCGGAGCGTATTGTTCGCTAGATGCCCAATTGACGACGCATCGTTGGCCAAACGCTCAAGAATCGCATGGGCTTCAAGACTGATGTGCGTGTCGGAGTGAATGGCCAGTGAACTGGCAATATCAATCAGTTGGGCCGCACCGTTCTGGTCCAGCTTGAGCACCGTCTGTTCTATCTGCCGCAGCGTAGCGGTCGGGGTTTGCTCAAGTCGCCAACGGGCAAGCTGCCGCGCACGATAACTGGGGTGACTCAGATCGGCCATCTGCTTCTGCAGATATTCGAGGGACGTCTGCTCGGTTTCCGACACGCCCTGGGACTCTCCGGGAGGTTGCGCCCAAGTTGCTCCATGTTGCCATAGGGTGGCGCCGAGACAAAGGAGGTTGGCTACGCAGAGTAACCGCCAACGCGCACAGCAGGCTCTCCACCGGCTCAATCTAACTTGGCAATTCAACTGGCATTACTCCGATGAATGATTGCATTCCGCGCCACAAACCGTAGGACTCGCGCCCTTACGCTAAAAGCTCAAATCGGATAGTTGGCGTTGCGAGTTCATGTTGCGCTACCGATATCTTATCAATCCTCAGTCAGACTGAATATACGTTGTGTTCTTCCTGCGACTACTGCACGGGCAGTCCGTCCCCTTCTTCGTACTTCTTCAGTTTGCGGTCGAGCGTCGAACGTTCGATGCCAAGCAATTGGGAGGCCTTCGACTTATTGCCCCCCACATGCATAAGCATAGCTTGGATATGAGCCCGCTCGATGTCGACCAAAGGAATGGGATCAAACGGTTGTAGGGGCAATATGCGATTACCGGACGGAGCTGGCTGCAAAACTGGTTCTGAAATTTTATGGGGAACCGTGGGTGGGCCAAGTGGTGACAAGCTGAGGTCATCGGTATTGATGGTCGCGCCGGCTCCCAACACGACTGCCCGTTCAATTACGTTGCGCAGTTCTCTTATATTGCCGGGCCAATGATAACGACACATTAGTTCCAGTGCGTGCGGTTCAACTCCCACGATCTTTCGAGCGGCATGATGTTTTAACAGCTGCAAAAAATGCTCGACCAACAGCGGGACATCCTCCAATCGTTCGCGCAGCGGAGGGATTTCAATCTCGATCACCCGCAGCCGAAAGTAGAGGTCGGCGCGGAACTGCTTGGCTGCAATCGCTTCTTCTAGGTTGCGGTTGGTTGCCGCTATGACGCGGACATCGGTGCGAATGGGCTTGTTGCCGCCCAAGCGTTCAAACGGCTCTCCCTCCAACACCCTAAGGAACTTGGCTTGCAGCTCGGGAATCATCTCCCCGATTTCATCTAGAAGTAGCGTCCCGCCATCGGCCGCTTCGAACTTGCCGATCTTGCGGTCGGTCGCGCCGGTGAATGCCCCCTTTTCGTGCCCGAACAATTCGCTCTCCAACAAAGTGGGGGCCAGTGCAGCACAGTTCAGACACACAAATGGGCCTTGCCGACGTTTGCTTTGTCGATGCACGGCTCGCGCTACCAATTCCTTACCTACCCCACTCTCGCCTCGGATCAACACAGTGGCGGCTGTGGGTGCGGCCCGCTCAATTGCCTGCGTAACGCGGGCGATCGCACGGCTATGTCCCACCATCTCGTTCGTTAACTCAAGTTGCTCTTCGAGTTGATCGAGTTTGCGACGAGTTTGCTTTAGGTCTTGCACCAATCGCTCGCCCGCATGTTGCCGGGACAAAGCGATCGCGAGATTGTCCGCAACCCCCATGGCCAGTTCGAGATCGGCGTTGGTCAAGGGACGCTCGTCGACGGTGGAGTACACATGGAGCAGCCCGCTGACGCGTTCTTGATCGCCACAGCGTTCCCGCAATGGTGCACAGATGATGCTCACCGTCTCCCGCCTGCCAGACTCCCGAGCCATGGAAAGCTGAGCGTCATCCTGTACGTTGCGAGCCAACACCGCTCGGCGTTCATTGACGACCGTTTCTACTAGAAAATCACTTACGCGATGGTAAGTCGATCCGCTCGCTTGCCGTGCAGCCAACACGGCCATCGCCGGAGGCAGCGCGGCTTGACTTGCCAGCAGTCTGGCCGGAGGGCTGTCGTCGATCGCTTCGATCGTCACAATCCCACCGGACGACAAATGCAGTTGCTCCAGCAGTTGGTCCAGGGCGACCTGCGCGGCGGCGTCGGGCGATTCGCAGGAGACCAGGTCAAACACAAGGCGATAAAAAAAATTCCATTTCTCATTGGTAGCCTCGTTCGCCTGCCGGGTTCGTTCGACCAAACGCGGCTCGATGATCGAACTAGAGGACCATTTGGAGGACGAGAGCCGTTCGACAATGGTGGGGGCGATTCCCGGGGACTCGACCCCTGGCAGCTCCCGCGTGGCCTGATGGTCCATCCCGACCAAACCTTCGGGACTGGTTGCTCGCTGCAACTGCCGCTTTCGCGATGCAAACCCAGCCGACAGAGATTGCGTGAAGGTCATGTCGCAACCGCCAACGGAAATTACGTTCCCCTCTGCGAGCAAATGGGGTCCCTTGAGCGTTTGACCATCGACCTGCGTTCCGTTGCGCGAGCCAAGATCCGCAATGTGCCACCCCTCTGAGGATGGGTTTATTCGCGCGTGTTTGCGACTTACACGCTCATCACGGACCGAGACTTCGCATTCCGACGAGCGACCGATATGGACGGCACGGTCTGGCTGCAGCCGTAAAACATCAGTCCAGCGACAGCCGAGTTGAATGATCAGATAGGCGGAATGGTTAGTTTGTTGCATTGGCAGCAATCGCCAAGTAATCTAGAGGAAAGCTTTTCAGTAGCAGGACATCGTTTCGTCGACCTGCTAGCCTCAATCTTAGCCAAGTGACCGCGGAGCGCGCTCGTCGGCCGCAAGAATTCTCCTCCGGAGTTAGAGAATGATTAACGGACACCATCGTCTGTACGCCCAATCGCCATGTGCCACTGTTTTCCGCCGTATGGCAGTTAGTGTGGCCGCTGTGGCTATCCTGTTTTCTTGCTCCAGTGCGCGGGCCCAGTTCGGCTTTCCGCGGCTCGGTGGCGTCGTGGGGGGGGTGAGCATCGATGCGGACGGTACCGTCCGCAGTTCCAGCGCCGAAGATCGCAGTGGTTGGTTAAAAAACATGCGTGAAGTCTCGAGTGCGCCGAGCGGTGAACTCGCTTCCGATGTCGGCTTGCGTATGGTATCGCTCACAAAACTGCAGGCCGAGATTGATCGGGCCATCTCCGAGAACCGTCCGCTGTCCGAGGAGGTGCTCTACCTGGCTGGTCTGCAACGCGTTGAATACGTGTTCGTTTACCCCGAGCGAAATGATATTGTGATCGCTGGCCCGGCTGAGAGTTGGGTTGTCCGAGAAGACGCTAGCGTGGTTGGCAAGACAAGTGGACGTCCTGTACTTCAGTTAGAAGATCTTATCGTAGCCCTCCGAACCACCGAAGCTGCTCAACAGTCCTCGATCACGGTGTCGATCAATCCTACGCCCGAAGGCCAAATGCGATTAGACAAATTGTTGAGCCAAGTTCGGACGGGCCCCGGCTTCAATCCCGCTCAGCTCGAGCCCGCCATGAAGGAAGCCTTCGGCCCACAGCAAGTCACGTTGACGACCGTACATCTCAATTCGCGGATGGCTCAAACCTTGGTCGCTGCTGACTACCGTATGAAGCGTCTTGCGATGGGCTTGGAAGAGAGTCCAGTCGCAGGGCTCAAGAGCTACCTCGAAATGATTCGCAACGGGGCGCCCAAGAACGGCATTCAACCCCGTTGGTGGATGGCTTGCGATTACGATGCCATCCTTCACAGTGATGACTTCTTGGCATGGAAATTAACCGGCACCGGTATCAAAGCCATGACGGAAGATGAAATCGTCGACGCGACCGGCGCACGCACCGGCACCGGCACCGCCAACAAACAAGCAGAGGCTTGGTCTGAGAAGTTTACGGCCAAGTTCGATGAACTTTGTGGATTCAACGCAGCCTTCGGCGATCTCCGAAACGTCATGGATCTGAACATCGTGGCCACGGTGATCAGAGCCCATGAATTGGAGAAAGTCGCTGGCTGCGACTTCGGCTTGCTCCGCGGTGAGACAGGCTCGCTAGAAACCCCAGAGTGGCAGTCGCCAAAAACGATTTCCCCTGAATGCAGCTTCATTCGCGGCATTGTGGGTTGGACAGTTACCGCCAGCGGCGGCGTCGAAATCAACCCTTGGAAAGAAGTTAGCCAAAAAGCCAAGGTCGACTCTGCTGTAAAGACGGTACGTAGTCAAGCAACTGCCAACGCTTCCAACTCCAACTGGTGGTGGAACTAATCGAATCGGCTGCGTCGCCCCGACCTACAACGCGGTCTTGCAGCGTTTTCTGTATTCATATAGGAATCTTAAGGCATGCCTGGCTGCTGAGGCCGGGCAGCCATCGCAACTCACCCTCCAGCGCGGAATTCAAGCCTAGCGGCTTCAATTCTGCAATGCAGGAGCGGCCCATCAAGGCTGGAGCCTTCTTCCTTGCTGCCTTCTTCCTTACTCCGCAGCGACCGCAGCGACCGAGCACTTAACGGTATTCGCTTCAGCTGTTTAAGGGGACTGCACTGCTTTAAGCCTAGCGGACGACACCGATGTCTGTCCGCCAGCACATGGTGCCGCCCGCTGGGCTTGGCTCGTTAAGCTTCTGGGAATTTATGTGCCGAGGCGAAGCAACACCCATCGAGGCATCCCAAGAAATCGATGAGGTACACGAATAGTTGCCGGTAGCCTCCTCGGTTTCGGCTCCGAGCCGGTGTATGCAGGCGATGAGGCGATCTGCTAGAGTTCTTCTATTGCGTCCTTCGAGACATTTAGAACCCCCTATTGAGGAGTTGCGTGGATGATCGGTTTGTCGTGCAGGAAATGGTTTTGCCGTAGCAGCTTGGCTGCAAGTCTGCTGCTGTTGAACTCGCAGTTCGTTCCGCCCGCTGTCGCGCAGGACGACCTCTTGGGCCAATCTGCCCTGGCGTTGGTCCCTGACGATGCCGCTTTTTTCAGCTCCTCACTGAACATGGGTGAGGCCTACGAAGAGTGGAATGAAAGCCGCTTGGTACAGCGGATGCGAGCCACTCCGTTCATTCAGCGTTTGGAAGCTGAGTTTCGCAAGCAATGGGATAATCCGGAAGGAGAGTTGTCGCAGGCGAAAGCCGTTCTCGAAAGTCCCAACGCAGTCAACGTGCTAAAACTAGCCTCAGAGATGGCGAGCACAGAAATGTTCATTTATGGCGGTGACGACTGGTGCGACACCATCGAGAGCTTCATGGCCTTCCAACGTGAGATATCCCAACTCGCTGGACAAGGCCCGGAAGCGATGGAGGACTACTTTGCCTCGCTCGTACCGGAGGATCTGGATGAAGTTCGTGTGCCGACCACAGTCATCGGTTTTCGCATCGCCGATGATGACAACGCCCGACAGCTATTGGATGCGCTTGAAGGCATTGTGCGCTATGGCTTAGGAAGCGTTGACGAGGTCGCCCCCTTTATCAAACGACTCAAACGCGCCGACTTCAACGACGGACAGAGTTTATCTTTGACACTCGACTCAACGTTGATCCCCATTGATGAAGTCCCTGAAGAGCAACAAGAATTGGTGGAACACTTGATGGAGCTGATTGAGGGACGCAAAGTCACGATCGCCATGGGGATTAAAGGCGAACGCGTGCTGATCGCCATCGGGGAAGAAGCGGCCTTGCTGCAGCAGTTCGGCAGCGATGGCTCGCGACTACTCGATCACGACGCCCTGGCGCTGCTCAAGGAACAACCTCCCGAGAAACTCCGAGCGGTAGCATATCAATCCCAACGTTGGCGCGAAAGTCAATGGAATGCCAACTTCGGAACCTACTTCGAAAACATTGCCGCCCAATTTTCGGCCGCCTTGGCTAGTCAAGCAGAGGAGATGCCCGAGCTGGAGGCCTGGCGCGAGGAGATCGAAGGAGACGCACAATGGCTCGACGAAAAGCTTGGTGAACTCGCCCCTGAGTTTGGCCCGATCGCTGCCTGGTCCTACGCAGTTGACGAGGGCTTGGAAGGGATCGCCTACGATTGGTCCGATAACGTGATGACCGAAAACGCTCAGCCGCTTGATATTATCGATCATGCGGGGGCCAAGCCGTTGGTTGTGGTTGGCGTCAAACAACGCAATGTGGTTGGTGTTCGCGAGATCGTCGAAGCCTTGCTGGACAAAGGTCCGGGACACATTCGCCGCTTTATTTCACTTGCCGAACAGGACGAAGAGGAGCGTGAAAAAGCGCTCATGGTACTTGATCGCGCGTGGCCGATGCTCGAAAGTGTTTACAATATCTACCGCGATAAGATCATCCCTTCGTTGGAAGACGGCCAAAGCGTCTTCGCCATCGCTGCCGATTGGCAAGTTTCCGAACTGCCAGAGATGCCAGCCCTTTCCCAACCACTGCCTCTCCCAGAGATGGCTTTCGCTTGCACCTTGACCAACCGCGAATTGTTCCTCACGGGTTGTTCTGAGATCTACGATGTGTTTGATCAAGTCGTTGAACTGTTGCGCGACATCGAACCCGACTCGGTCCCCGAAGGGTACATCGTTCCACGGCCAGACGAAGAAACACTGGCTTCCGGAACCCGCTACTTTTATAGTGCCCTCTCTGAGCAGGTGCCACTGGAAGGCTTTGAGCCGCAAATCTTAGTGGGGGACGATCTCTTGGTGTTTGGCTACAGCATGCGTCAAGTCGACGAGATGTTGTTGGAGCAAGAAGAGTCTCCGCTGTCCGCTCCCTGGTTGGAAGCTGACTCGCCGGTGGCGACTGTTAGTTTCTTGGATGCCGCCGCGATCACGCGGATGATTCGACCATGGGCCGAATTTGGTTTTGAAGTGTCGGGTATCGGTCTCGATACCCCACTCTCTGATGAAAACGGACCGATTCCAACCGGTAATGATCTGTTGCAAATCTGGGACACCTTGACCGAACTGGGCGAATTCGTCGCCACCACGAGTGTCGACGAAGAAGGAACCACCGTTACACGTTGGTTGTGGAAAGTCGGAGAGTAAGGCCAGCCCATTGATCGCCCACATGCTCCCAATTTGCTTGAACAAGCACTGGTAATCGCGAACTTGCTTGTTCGTCACGCAACTGCTGCAAACCACCCTTTGCAGCAGCTGTGCTTCAGTTATCAGTTATCAGTTATCAGTTATCAGTTATCAGTTATCAGTTATCAGTTATCAGTTATCAGGTTTGAGATCTCAAACTGCAAACTGCAAGCTGCAAACTGCAAACTGCAAACTGCAAACTGCAAACTTCCTCACTCTTCTCCCAGTTCCCAGACGGTGCGGTAGGCGGCGTGGGATTCGAAGTAATCGATCATGTCGCGGTAAAACGGTGCATTGGCCAATGTGGCGCTGTCTCCAATCACGCGCAGCAGGCGTCTGGCGCGGGTCAGGGCTACATTGGTGCGACGCGTGTCACTCAGAAATCCAATCTCTCCATCCGCATTGCTGCGTACAAAGGTCAAGATGACCGCTTCCTTTTCACGTCCCTGAAAACCATCGACGGTATCGATTTCCAAGTCGGTGATCTGCAAGCGATTGCGCAAGAAACGGACCTGGGCGGCATACGGTGCAATCACCGCAATTTCCTCAGCTCGCAGACCGGACTCGAGCAACTGTTGCACTTGATCGATCACCCACTTGGCTTCCCGCGGGTTGCGCTTACTCTCTCCATCCGGTTCCAACTCCTCCGACCATTCCGCCCCGGCGGTATCCCAGAACTCAAGCACTTTCTCGGTTTCATCGTTGTGCTCGACATGCTTGAGATCGCTCAGCCGATGCGACTTGACCGAAGCATCCGCGATGAGCTCTCCGTCGTAGAACTGTTGACTCGAGAAGTGCATGATCGACTCATGCATCCGATACTGGACGATCAACCGCCGGAAGATTTGGTCGCCGAAGCGTTTTACCAGCCGTTCCATCGTGCTTTGCGAAAAGCCTTGCCGCGCGGCCTCGGCGGAGACGACCGTGGGTGGGAGCTGGCAGTGGTCGCCAGCTAAGATCAGGCGATCGGCCCGCAACATGGCTTGCCATATCGCGGGCTCCGTACACTGACATGCTTCATCGATAACCACCATATCAAACTTTCGATCGCCGAGCAGATCTTCGTCGATGGTGGTGGTCGTGCAGATCACATCGGCCGAGTTGATCACATGATTGATGGTGCTCTTCTCCAGCGCTCGGGCCTGTTGCCGCAACCGTCCCGCCTCGGCCTGCAACTCGGCACGCTGCCGATACGCGTCGAAGGCCCGCGACGGTTTGGCCGCAGCCCGGTTCAACACTTCCACCTCGCGCCACATTTCTCTAACAATTTCCGTCGAGGAATCGTTTTCCACCAATTCATCCAGGGTGTGCCCCCGCAACGATTCGAAGACCCGCGCCGGATGTCCCACGCGAATGACCGAAGGCATCATCGCCACCAGCTTTTCCAGCAAGTTATCTACGGCCGTGTTGCTCGGTGCACAGGCCAAGACACGATCGCCTGACTTGACCGCCTGATAGATAACTTCGGCCAAAGTGGTCGTCTTACCGGTCCCTGGGGGGCCGTGGATAATCGCGATGTCCCGAGCAGACAGAGCGAACCGGACCGCGTCCTGTTGCGGTGGATTGAGCTCGCTGAAAAACTCGATCTCAGGTTCAGCGAGAAACCGCGGCTCTTCGAAACCCAGCAATGTTTCGCGCAGACGGCGCCGCCCACCAGATAAATTGCGAGCGCTATTCATCGCCGACACTTGCCGCCGCCGAGTCGATTCATCGGGCGATAGATCCAAGCGAATACGTTCGGCTTCCGGCCAATGCTCGAGTGCAACTTGGATGGTCGTCGACGTCCGTTTGCTGACCACTCCGGAAAGCCCTTCGTCGGACGCATCGGATTGATCGGACAGCACCACCGGCGAACCCACCTTGAGGCGATTTAGTGGCAGACGATCGGCGGCCGGTTTTGTCAGATCCAGCAGAATCCGCCCCGCCAATCCCGTCCGGTGATCGGCAATTCGCAAGTTGATCAGTGTTTCGCCCGAGCGTTCCGGATCGGCACTGCGACTGTTCTGCCGCCGCAAGACCATGCGTTGCCGCTCCGCATCCCCCTCCATTTGCAGCCAATTGTGCAGCTGTTCAAAGTAGTTTTCGGCCGTATGCCAGAGAATGGGCTGCAAGTTAACGCTTCCTAAAGGTATCGTATTTTCATCCACCACTATTGTTTTGGCGCAGTTTACGCCAAACCGGCACCTTCCCGTAGTGGACGTGGCCACGCGTCCTCTTGGCACCACGCCCCACCCACCCCCCCTCCCTCGCTCGGTTTGCTCTTGATCTAAAACTCCAAGTTGAGTATTCCCGAAAGACCAAGCAACACGTCCAGTCAGCCCAACAGCCATTCCAAGCATTGATGTCCAACGATTACGTCATCTCGAAATGCACTCGCCGCTGCGCGGTCAGCGGTCGGCCGCTCGAGCCGGGCGAGTCGTTTGTATCGGTGCTGATCCCGAAAGGTGACGAAGTCTCGCGGATTGATATTGCTGCCACACATTGGAGCGGTCCACAACCCGAGACGATTGGCTGGTGGCGCGGCAAAATGCCTGCGGCCGCCGCTAAAAAACTGCGTCCCGCTCCCAACGGTGTGTTGATGGACACCCTCTCCAGCTTGCTCGACCAGCCTGGAAAAGAACCGCTGGCCTACTTGCTCGCCTTGCTGCTGACCCGCCGACGCATTTTGACCGAAGAAGAACGCTTGCAACTGGAACCCGACGCAGAACCAGAATCGCTGTGGCGACTGGTTTGCCCGGCGGATGGTCGGCAATGGAATGTACCGGTGGTCGTACCCAGCCCGGAACTGTTGAATGCACTGCAAGAAGAACTCAACAGCTTGTTGTTCACCGAAGAATAGCTGGAGCCTGCCATCGATCCTCTGCAAAATTCAACCAACCATCGTCCCGCGACCACTCGGCCGTTGATCGCATGCGTTGCCCTGGTGTCCATCGCCTTTGTGTCCGGTGGCGCCACGTGCCCAAAACGCGGCACGTTGCGCGATGAGTTTCGCCCGCCGGTGGTGTGGACGGAAACTCCGACGTTGCAACAAGTCGCCGACCACGTCAATCGCAGCCTCGCCATTGACCAACTGGCCTCCAACAACTTGTCTGTGACCAGCCCCGATTACTCGGGCAAGCTCACCGGCAACTTCCAGTGGGAGCGCCCGCACAAGTTCACCTTCGAAGCCTACATCATGAAGGCCCTCGGAGTGAATCTGGCAGCTGGGAGCAACGAGCAAATGTTCTGGCTCCAGTCAAGTTCGCCACCGACGGTCTATTTTGCGAGGCACGATGAATTTGAAAGCCAACCCGGCACACGCTACGTGCTCCCCGTTTCTCCGTTGTGGTTGCGTGAGGCGTTAGGGGTTATCGAGTTCGATCCGGCTGGACAGCACGAAGAACCGACCGTGCGTGCGGACGGGAAAGTCGAAGTGGTGTCGTATATCCCATCCCCCGGGAAAGTCGAATTGGTGTCGCATAACCCATCCCCCCGCGGCGCTTACCGTCGTGTGTTAACGCTCAGCCCAACGTTGGGGACGATCGAGCAGACGCGGTTGTACGATGTCACCGGCAAGTTGGTCGCGATGGCCCAGCAAAGCGATCACGAGTATTTTTCAGACATCGATTGGAGCCTGCCTCACAACGTCATCGTGCAGCTTTATCCTGACGAAGGGCCGGCACTTTCATTCACCATCGATGTTGGCTTCTATCTTCGCAATCAGCCACCCAACACCGACCCCGATGCTTACAATCCTCCCGACCCGACGGGTCTCTCCACCGTCAACTTGGTCCAGTACAACCAATCTCAAGCCGCAGTCCAGCCGACGCCGCCGACCTACACGCCGACCGAACCAACCGGTTCGCAAAGTTCCTTGATCAACTACCGCACGGTACGTTAAGCAGGTCGCTCATGGTTGTGATTTAAGCAGTTGCACAATCAGTCGGGAGAGCGCGGCTCCTGCCGAGCTTTTTATAGGTGCCGCCTCCTAACGTCCACAAGCCGAGCCGAGTTCCAACGATTGCTTGTGAGCGCAGCTGGCGGCCCAAGAAGGCTCCGCAGGAGCGTCCCCCTCCCGCTGCTCGCGTCCCCATCTATCACGCGCCTATTTCCTCGTTCAAAGATGTTTAAAGCGGCGGTCTTGGCCACTCAAATCTCAAATCTCAAGTCTCATGCCTCTTTTCAAACTTCCTCCCCCGATAGATCCGCGCAATGATTTCGTTGCTGAAACCCAGTTTGTGGGCGGCGACGCACAGCTGATTGATCAGTGTCGTCCGCAGAACTCCTTTTTTCTTCCAGCGTCTCGCGGAGGTGCGCACCGGTAAATTGGCGAGCGTCACGCGCCCCTGGCGACGCAGGCGATCCACCAACTCGTAGTCCTCCATGATCGCCATTGGCTTGAATCCGCCTAGGTTGAAAAAGTCGATTGAGCGCAGGAAGAGCGCTTGGTCACCATAGGGCATCCGCGAAAGCTTGCAGCGGACTGCGACCCCGGCCTCGATCACGCGCAGCCCGAGTCCTTGAGCATCGATCCGCAGTGGAAAAGCACCGCACACCGCGCCGGTCGCCAGCACCCGCGCAATCTCGCTTTGATAACCTGCGGGCAACACCGTATCAGCGTGTAGCAACAGCAGTTTTTCGCCGCTCGACGCGGCAGCCCCCGCATTGAACTGCCGCCAGCGACCGCGGCCTGCGGAAAAAACTTTGCATCCGTGAGCTTGGGCAATGGTCAAGGTGTCGTCGCTGCTGCCACCATCGACCACGATCACCTCCAAGCCCTCGTGGGGCGGACCAATCGACTTCAAGGTACCAGGCAAGTGCTCGGCTTCGTTGAGCGTTGGAATGATGATCGACAATCGCCCTGCTTGCGTCTGCAACGGGAATGGCAGGGGCTGTGTACCGCTGCGTAATGGAATCAAGTCCTCGGGATGATCGACGTCCGACAAGCAGCGCAGCGTGTGCACGCTAAGCCCCAGCGACTCAGCCCGCTGGAGTGTTTGCACCAGTACCCGCTCGGTACTCCAATCCACTGCGTTGAACATTCCCAGTTGTTCACGCGCCATACCGATCAGGTAGTAACCTCCATCAAGGGCGGGACCTAGAACGACGTCATGCCGCGATAACTCAGCGAACGCATGTTCGATATCAGCCGTGGTCAACTCGGGGCAGTCGGTGCCGATAACCACCACCCGTTCCGCACCATCCGCGAAGCCCCGGGACACCGCGTGCTTCAAACGTTCGCCGAGCTCCGGTCCGATCTGCTCGGCGTAGTCGAACCCCGTCCCAAACGCTCCCCGCGCCGCATCGATGCTCCCGCCGGTGAAGGCGATCGTTGTCCGCCAGCGAGTATGAGTACCGGTCTGTAACTGAGTTAGCGGTTCCCGCAGGGACACTGCACCAGCGGCCGCCAGCGTACGATCGACGAGAAGGCAATAAACTGCCGTCGCCGTCTCGGGACCCAGGGCCGGGAGCAGTCGCGTTTTGTTGTGGCCCGGCTGCGGTATCCGCGCAAAGACGATCAAGCGGTGCTTGGAATCGCAAGACGTGACAGGCGCTTCGCAGTGGATTGCCTGGGGGGCGCTCGAGGGCTGGCCGTTAGCGTTGAGTCCCATAGCAGCGGACCAGACCTTACTTGAGTTCACTGGAGATGCTACCACGGCAGCTCGAACCACTCCCGGCCGTGCAGCCGTAACAGTGGTTGGCAATGCGGATCTCTCGGCCCAGGAGCAGTGCGTCGTTCAGCTGCGAGATATGCAATCGCTCGGCTCCCTCGGTGATGGCCATATCCAACATTTGATTGAAATCGCAGTCGTACAGAAAACCGCTCCAATCGACCGAAATCAAACTGCGGCACATCAGATTTTCAACCGTGCTCGGGTTGAAATTTTGAACGAGCTTCTCGACGTACTCTTCGTACTTCTGTCGCTGCAACAAATCATCGAGAAAGCGACTGACCGGCATATTGGTGATCGTGAACAGACGATTGAAGTGGATGCCGTAGCGTTCGGCCAGTTCCCGCTTGTAGGCGGCCTCCAGCGTTTGCTGTTCCGGCGGCAAACCCAAACCGGTTGGGTTGTAGACCAAGTCAAGCTGCAGGGCTGAACCTGGCTGAGCATAGCCCAGTTCATTCAGTCTTCGGATCGCGGCGATTGACTTGCCAAACACCCCGTCTCCGCGCTGCGCGTCGCAGTTTTCCTCGAGGTAACAGGGGAGCGATGCCACCACGTTGACTTGCTGTCCCGCCAGGAACTGGGGCAAATCGGTGAAGCCCTTGGCCAAAAGAATCGTCAGATTGCAGCGGTCGATGACTGCTTTGCCCAAACGTCGCGCCTCTTCGACAAGCAGGCGAAAGTTGGGATTCATCTCAGGAGCGCCACCGGTGATATCCAGTGTGGAGACGTTCGACCGCGACAGGAATTCGATGACTTGATGCGCCGTCGCGGCCGACATACTTTCCCGCCGATCGGGACCCGCATCGACATGGCAATGGGAACATGTCTGATTGCAAACTTTGCCGACATTGATCTGCAGCGTGGTGAGTGCCTTGCGGGCGAGCGTAGCAACGCCGTGAGCGGCCAGTTGTTCGTCGAACGCAGGTCCCGGTTGCCGAGCGCGATCGTTGAGCACTCGCAGTTGTTCGTGGGGCGAGGCCAATACGTTTCCGGAACGTTGTAGGGTTTTTAATATCATCGTTTCAAAGATCTTTTGTTGTCATATAGTCATCAGAATATGTAGTCGGGAGGGCGAGGCTCCTGCTCTCAACATTTTTCATTATGATTTAACCAGTGGAATATGCAGTCGGGAGGGCGAGGCTCCTGCCGAGCTTTTTGAGTGTGCCGCCGCACAACGTCCACAAGCCGGCTGAGTTCGAACAATTGCTTGTGGACGTCAGGAGGCGGCCCATAAAGGCTCCGCAGGAGCGTCGCCCTCTTATGTGGCCCTTTTGTGTCTTGTCGCCCTCTCGTGCCCACGTCGCTTGACCAGCTAACAACTCGAGTCGGAATCGCAGCAGGGTCCGGCGGACTCGGTCGTGGCGTCGTAATCGTGACCTTTGGTTTCGCGCGGATCGCGTAACTTCGCGCGCTTGCAGTCGAACGCCCCCGCTTGATCCAGTGGAATGTCGATCCGCGGCTCTAGCCCATCAAACAAACCTGTGTACGGGGGACGGCTTAAAATCTGAAAGGTTTTATCGCAGACTGCCATCCGCTCACCCCGGCGATACACATGCCCGTCATCGTCCTCTACTTTTTTGAATGGCCCGCGATACACGACTGCTTGATTCCGTTCGAGGCATGCCCCTTGCTTGCCTTTGTAAGCCACGACGGTCACCGAACGAAACTCAATGCCATCGATTGTTTGCCACGGATCCTTAGCGCGCTTAGCAATTTCGATTCCGTAGAATCCCGCCTCTTCGAACGCCTTCAAAAATTCATCTTCTCTGAACGCGCCCGAGATACAACCCGACCAGAGTTCCGGGTCACGCTTCATCTCTTCCGGCACCGACTCGTCGGAAACAATATCACTGATCGCCGCCCGACCACCCTGCCGCAGCACTCGGAACAACTCGGCGAAGAGTTGCTTGCGATCCTCTTGGCGAACCAGGTTCAACACGCAATTGGAGACGACGCAGTCAACGGAATCATCGGCCACCAGCGGCTGCTCGACTCGCAGCTGTTCTTGAAGATGCCGCAGACGTAGAAAGTCCTCAGCGCTCCGCACGGGCGCGTCCTGCAGTTCGCGCTCGAGCAAGCCCAAGTCCAGCTTCAGATCCTGAATCATACCGTAACGAAATTCAACGTTGTCGTACCCAATCCGCTGGGCGACGGTTGGGGCATGTTTCCGGGCCAAGCCCAGCATTTCGCGATTGCAATCGACACCGATCACCCGCCCTTCGGCTCCCACCACTTGCGCCGCGATAAAACAAAGTTTCCCGCCACCGGCACCCAAGTCCAAGACGACGTCGCCGGGTTGCACATAGGGAGTGGGATCGCCGCAGCCGTAATCCCGCTCAATGACTTCATCGGGGATTACCGACAGGAAATCTGCGGCATACTCGACGGGGCAGCATAGGGCGTTTTCCAATTTTTGGGCCGCCGCCGCGTACCGGCGATAGACGCTCGCCTCCGCCACTTCGCTCGACTCTTCGTGAGTTCTATTCATCAATCGTCTCTCCTGCTGCGTCTTGAATTGCGAGGGATGCCCGCCTGCCGATGGGTGGACCTGTGCTTGCCTACCGCTCTGACGTACGCTCAACGAAATCTCGCTCAGCACATTCAGCTTGTCGTGCGTTAACACTTATGCTTACATCGGTTTAGCAATTTTATCAGAAAATCGGTCATCCGCCTGCGAGTTGGAAGTGGGATCTATTTGAAAGCAAGCCGCAGCTTGAATCGCCAAACACATTTTGCTTAAAAAGCTCGAGTTGTCTGTGAAGCACAGAACGCTTCAAACGCAATATCGAAAAAATTGCACACTTCGCTCTAATCGCGCTTTCAGACGCCTCTTGCGTGCTGGCGATCAGAGAGAACTGCAAAAATTGTGTAAGAATCGGGGGTGAGCACCGACATCCTTTTGTTCCACCTGCAAGACTCTGACAAGAAGCCCACCGTCATGCCTGAAGATAACCGCCGAGCGCCACCAATGAACGCAGACGATTCACCCCAGCCAGTTCGCTCAAGCGTCCCAAAGTGGCTGTTGCTGGTATGCGTCGTTGCGCTGGTTGGCGTTGGGTTTTGGGCTGTTGGCGATCGACTTTCTTTTCGGTATCTCGCGACACAGGAGGCATCCCTGCGGGGCTACCGCCTCAGCCATCCGCTGCTCACAACCACACTGGCTATTGTAATCTACATCGCCGTAACGGGTTTTTCTCTTCCCGGAGCTACCGTGCTCACCCTGGCCTACGGTTGGTACTTCGGCTTCTGGCAGGGATTGCTCGTGGTCAGCTTGGGATCGACTGGCGGAGCGACGTTTGCCCTTTTGATGACACGCTACTTCCTCCGCGATTGGGTGCAGCAACGCTTTGCCGGCCGACTGGAATCGATCAATGCGGCCTTCGATCGCGAGGGGCCGTTTTACCTGTTCACATTGCGGCTGATTCCTGCCGTCCCCTTCTTTGTAATCAACGCGGTGATGGGGCTAACCAAAATTCGGGTCACAACGTTTTGGTGGATCAGTCAACTCGGGATGTTGCCCGGCACCGCAGCTTATGTTTACGCGGGTGCCAGCGTTCCGAGCCTGCAGACATTGGCCAGCGATGGGGCTGGTAAAGTTTTGAGTTGGCAGCTGCTGCTGGCATTTGCCATTCTTGGCTTACTTCCATTGGTCATCCAACGCTTCGCAAGATTCATTTCAACGGACGAAAGTCATCCATGAGTTATCTTCAACAGCTTGTTCCTTACAACGAGTTGAATCAATCGCTTCAAGCGAATGTGCATCCGAGCGATTGGAAAAACCCGACACCCTCCGGGCGTTACAACCTCGTGGTAATCGGTGCTGGAACGGCTGGCTTGGTGACCGCCGCCGGTGCGGCTGGGCTGGGCGCAAAAGTAGCACTCATCGAACGCGGGCTAATGGGGGGCGATTGCCTAAACGTCGGTTGTGTCCCCTCCAAGGCACTCATCAGTGCCGGGCGGCAAGCGGCAGCGGTCCGCGATGCGGGCAAGTTCGGTATAGCAACGGACACCGCCAGGGTCGACTTTAAAGAAGTCATGCAGCGCATGCGCCGGCTGCGGGCTGGGATCAGTCCTCACGATTCCGCAAAACGTTTCAGCGAACTTGGGATCGACGTCTACTTTGGCCAAGGGACCTTCACCGGCAGTGACACGGTCGAAGTGGCTGCTAGTACCCTCAAATTTAAGAAGGCAGTGATTGCCACCGGCGCACGGGCTGCTGAGCTACCGATCCCGGGGCTTAAGGAAGCTGGGTATCTAACCAACGAATCGCTGTTCTCGCTCACCGAGTTGCCGCAACGATTGGTGGTGATCGGCGGAGGTCCCATCGGCTCCGAAATGGCTCAATGCTTCGCCCGCTTGGGTTCGCAGGTGACTCAAATCGAAATGTCAGCTCACATCCTAGCTCGCGAAGAAGCCGACGCGGCCCAGCTTGTCGAACAGTCGCTGCGGCGGGATGGAGTGCACTTTATCCTGAACGCCACAGTGCTGCGCGTCGAGCAGATGGGTAACGACAAGGTGATTTGGGTGACTCAGAACGGTGAGGAGCAACGGATCGTGGGTGATGAGATCTTGGTCGGCATCGGACGCACCCCCAACGTCGATGGACTTGGGTTGGATGTTGTCGGCGTCCAGGCACATCCGCAACATGGAATTGAAGTGGATGATCGCTTGCAGACAACCAACCGCAGGATCTTTGCTGCTGGCGATGTCTGTTCAAAGTACAAGTTCACGCATGCGGCTGATTTTTTGGCGCGGATCGTTATTCAGAACGCTTTGTTTATGGGACGCGCCAAAGCCAGCAAGCTCATCATCCCCTGGTGCACCTATACCTCCCCCGAGGTTGCCCACGTCGGAATCTACCCTGCACAAGCTACTGAGCAAGGAATTGAGTTGAGCACTTTCACGCAACCGCTCTCAGGAGTCGATCGCGCAATTCTTGATGGCCAGGATGAGGGCTTCGTGCGAGTCTACTGCAAACGCGGCTCCGATCGCATCTTAGGAGCGACGATTGTGGCAGCCCACGCGGGCGAGATGATTGGTGAGATCGTTATGGCGATGAAGCAGCATATAGGTCTTGGTAAGATCGCTTCGGTCATTCACCCCTATCCGACCCAAACGGAAGCGATCCGCAAGCTTGGCGATCAATACAATCGCACCCAGCTAACGCCGACCGTCCAGGCCCTTTTCAGCACTTGGCTGCGCTGGAACCGATAGTTGCAGGGAGCGGTCGGATTACGATAGTCGTTCTCGGTAGCAAGGCAAACTTTAAAATGATCTACGCAAGCGGGCGGCATCGTTCCAGGCTATCGACAACCTGAGGTCTTGCATGCCATAGGCTATTTTCACGACGGGGTTTTCGCGCTGAGCTAACGTTTTATCCCTTGATCTCGTCAAAGATACGTTAAGAACCCGAGCCATACCCCGGATAACACGTGACGACCTGCTTAGCAATCTCAGTAAGGGTTCTTCAATTTGCCAAGGCTACCAAGAGTTTATGTCGTGGGTGAATCAGTTGGACATCTAGCGTTGCATATTGCCCAGCGCGCTGCCTTGGAACGCGCTACATTTCATGACATACTACACACAAGCGTGCGCTTTCCCGGGAAACGTGTCGGGCAACACGCGTTTAGTCAAAACGCGACTAGTGCGTTGTCACAGCTTGATTTTGCGGTTTTGGGATCCTGCGGTAGTGGATCTTGCTAAAGATCCTCTGGTATTGGGATCTTTAGCAAGATCCACTCCAAAGAAGAAGGGTAGCAGAAGATGAGCAGTACAAGTCACCATGATGAACGGATGGCGAACATGACGTTTGCTTCCGTGTACCCGCACTATCTGGCAAAGGTTGAGAAAAAAGGTCGGACAAAAGATGAGCTGCAGCAAGTCATCGAGTGGCTGACCGGGTTCAACGCAAAGAGGGTGTTGAAACACATCAGCGACAATGTAACCTTTGAACAATTCTTCCAGCGTGCCCAGCTCAACCCAAACGCGCACCTGATCACCGGGGTCATTTGTGGCTATCGCGTTGAAGAGATTGAGAATCCGCTGACACAGCAGGTCCGATACTTGGACAAGTTGGTAGACGAATTGGCGAAAGGACGCAAAATGGAAAAGATATTGCGGCAGGCCTAGCAGGACAGCTTGTTTGGCAGGGAGAGGATTAAGATCAACTAGGTGCACAGGTGAGGTTTGGGATAAGCCCTATCGTCTCGAGACATGCTCGCGGGTGCACAATTGAGCGTTCCAGTCTTGCGGGAGCGGCGGAGGTTTTTGACCGTCTTGCCATTGGACGCCGACAGGTACCAAGGATCTCTGGCTACTTCGGTAACTTCGCTCCGGGCTGTTTACGCATTGGACCGCAACCGTCAAACTAAACCCACGTCTTCGGTCACACTGGCGAAGCCAGTGGCACCCGCATTATCCCTAAAGATCCATGTACAGCTGCTTGACGATCTCAAATGTCCCTCCGGTATTATGTCTTAATGAAGAGGTTACGATGAAGACTCCCATGTGCACTGATTGCAACACGGAAATGCAACCTGGTTTTATGCCTGAACTAACACCGGGGGGGGCGTATGTCCAGGCTCGATGGCACCCAGGACGCCCAAAATCCGCGACCGTTCTTGGAATCAAGACGGGTGCGGTACAAGTGGAAGCCAGTATCGCGATCCCAATCATTGCATTTCGATGCGCGAGCTGCTGTCAACTAAAATTTGTAGCGCCCACACCGACACGCCTAGGGAAGCGACGCTGAGTCGTGACAGGCATGCGAATGGTGCATAACTATACAACCCAAGAAAGTCCCGTTGGCGGCTTGCTTGCACACAACCTGTCACTCGTCGGATTCCTCAGTCGAAAACGGTGGGTGTTAAAGTCGAGAGGAGCTTTGGGATGGGACTTGCCGCAGTCGAACTCTTGATGGAAATCGAAGAGGCTTTCGACATTTCAATCCCAGACGATCGCGCCAGCAGGATGCGAACGGTTGGTGACTTGTACGAGTTGATACTCGAAATGACCGCCGATACAACTTTAGAATCGAACACTTGCCTAACTGCGGCCGCATTTTATGAATTGCGGCGACATGTGCGTTCCCTCGGTTGCCTAGACTCGGAGATTCTCCGAAAACGCAATTGGAACGAGTCATCCCGTTGGTTGGGCGACGATCGTATTGGCAAACCCTAAACTCTCGAATGGATTTGCGATTCCCGCGTCTTGAAAGACCATCGTGGCTTGCCTTTCTCAACTGTTTTCTGGTCGCAGGCGTAGTGCATCGGCATCACGAGCACTCCTATCGATGTGAATCAATGCGGTCTCGTAGACTCGTTAGAGGCCCCGTATCGGGAGACGACCCGGGCTTTTCCTTACGCACCTCGTGGATCTTTTGAACGGTCATGTCTTTGACTTTTTCAGCTTTTTCCTGACTGATTGAGAATTTTGGGCTGCCATTCTCCCAGCTGATCGTCGCTACACCGGTTGCCAGCATTAACGGTACCAGCAACACGACAAGAAAGGCAACGATTCGATTACTTAGCAAATTCTGGACTGGCGCCGGCATAGCTAAAGTCGCTGTGCTAACAATCTTCTGTGGTACAGTCAGCTTGACCTTTTTTTTGGCTCTCGCCATTGCGGTTACTCCAGTCTTCGTGAATGGTGAAAGGGCTAAAAAACCAGTCTCGCCTGTGGTTTCTACCCATGTTGGCCTTGTAGCAAGGACTGTCCGCCGCTGCAATAGCGAGTGGTGGGGCGCAATTTTAGAAGGGGCGTCTGAGCGCGTCGGAAAGTCTCATCCGGAACAAGCTGTTTACTCCCATTGTCATCACGCAAGCGGGGGTCGTCGTCAACGGCCAGGGTCGGCTGCCGGCGTTTGCTTCCCAGGGCTTCGACGAGGTTCCATGCACCGTTGGCAGCTCCAGATCGGCGGCTCAAGAACTGTCAGCCAAGACGGCGTTCGTACTCGACTACGAGCCCAACGTGGCAATTGCCGACGTGCATAGGCTACTCACGTTGCTTGAATGCCGCGCCGCGATTAAAACAGAGTAGGCGTTGATCCAGGGGTAGGGCTGTGCAGACGTCCAGTATGAAGGTCACCAAGTGCCAACTCAGGGATAAGGTGAGTGTCATTAGCGTCCATCGATGCAACCCAAACCCCTCTCCCGATCTAACGCCTATCTGACGCTCTTTCACCGCACCATCCTGCGATCTTCCCGGTTGGATGCCTTTCATCCAACCGCGATTTCCGAGTTTCGTTGAAACACCAGTACATGTGAGACACTTAATGACTAAACAGAGACTTGAAACTGCAGGTGGTTCAGAAAGGCCGCGTCGCCTTGCTTCCGCTTGGCTTCAACGTCTAACGAAGTATTTGCCGACGAGTGGAGTGGGGCTGTTGCTAGCCGCATGTTTTTTTGCTGCGTCTCTAACGCCCTCGCTTATGCCTCGCAATGCGGTCGTACAAGGCTTGCTGGCCGGGACCTTGGCGAGCATCGGGTATGCCATCGGTCAATCCCTGATATGGCTTTGGCTCTTCCTTGAGCTTCCCAAAACATCGATCGTTTGGAGTAAACTGTTTGGTCGAGTTAGCTGCCTGGTGGCAATACTTCTGCTTCTCGGCTCAACCTGGAAGGCCGCCGACTGGCAGAACTCAACACGCGCAGCAGTTGGGATAGAACCGGTATCAACCGCTCAACCCGTAATCATTATTGGGTTGTCGGTTTTGGCGTTCTCGCTATTGTGGCTCTTAGCGTTGGCCTTTTCGCTCGTGTTGCGTGTTTTTCGGCAGCAGCTCGACCGTTTGGCACCTCGGAGAATTAGCGCGATGCTCGCTTTTCTGTGTGCCCTATGGATTTTCTGGGCGCTTGGCGAAGGTGTATTGGTACGGGGCATTTTTCAACTGGCTGACTCCACGCTTGAAGCCGCGGACAGTTTGATTGAGCCAGATATTCCTCAACCGACGGCCCCCATGCGGACCGGTAGTTCAAGCTCTGCAGTCGCGTGGGAAGATTTGGGGCGTTGGGGGCGCGACTTCATTCATCGACAGCCCAGCCGCGAGGAGATTGCCGAGTTCGTCGGTGATGAGGCGATGGATCCCGTCCGCGTTTACGTGGGATTGGGGGCGGCCCCAACCCCTCAAGAACGCGCTGACCTGGCGCTTCAAGAGCTTATACGACTCGGCGGCTTTGAGCGTTCTGCGATCGTAGTCATGGTTCCCGTTGGCACTGGCTGGATGGATCCGGGAAGTCATGACGTACTGGAGTTCATCCGAGGAGGCGACGTCGCTACGGTCGCCGTACAGTACTCGTATCTGAAAGCCGCGTTGTCCGTTCTTGCAGATTCCGAAGTGGGGTTTGAACAGGCTCGCGCATTGTTTAATGCTGTTTATGGGCATTGGGTGAAACTCCCCAAGGAGAGTCGTCCAAAGTTCTACGTACATGGCTTGAGCCAAGGCGCTCAAATCTCCCAGAACACGCTGCCACTTTTGGACATCCTGCAGGATCCCATTGACGGCGTACTGTGGGCTGGGTCCCCGTTTTTCGCACAGTTCTGGAAGCATGTCCGAGAAAGAAGGGAACCGCAGAGTCCCGTCTGGCAGCCTCGCTATGGTAACGGCTCCCTAGTCCGCGTGGCAAATCAACAGACTGGCTTGGAGAAGTTCTCTGCCCCTTGGGGACCAACTCGAATCATCTTCCTGAATTACGCCAGTGACCCCATCGTGTATTTCACTTACGACTTGGCTTACCGAAAACCGGAGTGGTTGAAAGAACCTCGCGCGTTCGATGTATCTCCCGACCTTCGCTGGTATCCCATTGTGACCATGTTGCAAGTCGGCTTGGACACAACGATCTCGCTCGATGCACCAGGTTATGGACACTACTACGTGGCTGAAGACTACATCGATGCCTGGGCCGAATTGTTGCAGCCTCCCGATTGGACCGCAGAACGCAACTCGGAACTGAAAGAGATCTTTAGACGCCGTGGGCCATCCTTTTGATCTGATCACAGGCCAACTCACTGCAGCAAACGATTGTCCTCATTGTACCCATGCTCGTCGCCCGCCATCGAACCGACCAACATGTAATCAATGCCAGATCCTTCGAGCCTTTGGAGGCAATCAACCAGCTACTGCTCTTCCGTCACGATACTATCTTCGGTGCTGACTCGATTTTAGAACCCGCGCGAATTCGCGATCGCAATTCTTCTTCCACTTCCGCGTCGGCCGCTTCCGGGTAACCAGCACGCACACAATAGCAACCACAAACAAATTCTTCTAGATTTAGAAGGTTTATCATGCAGGATTTATTGGGGACAATTGCTCGACACAGTGTCGAGACAATTGTGCTCAATTGTTCCATCGTTCCGGCGGCGCATTGCCGTGGGCAGGCGGTTGTACAGCGTTTTGCAGCAAGCCTCGATTGCAATAGCGCAGACATGTCAGCCAGCATACGCGAGGGAACGTTTCGGGTCGGACGGTTCCACCAGTTTTTGATTCGGGATCCAAAGGAACGGGTGATCACTGCGCCCTGTTCTGACGAACGTGTGCTGCATCACGCGATTATGAACGTCAGCGAACCGGTGATGGAACGCTGGCTGTTGGGGATGGCCGGAGCCTGTTACAGCCGACAATATTCCGAGTGCATGCTCAAAGGAATCGTGCAACGATCAATGCAATTGCCGCCATGGACGCTGTCTGCACAATAGAATGCGGCATAAAAGAATCCACTCTTACTCCTAAGTGTTTTCCTATGTCCCTAACAGTTTTCACCAATGAACGATACTTTTATCCGCACACTCTCGCACCCGATGAACGCCACCTCGGAACACGTGACAGGTTTGATATTTCTAAACAATATGACTTTCCCGGTAAGGCAGTTGGTTGTCTGAAGGCGGCGAGGATGCTTCAGCACCGAACTCTCCCAGGAGCG
Organism: Pirellulaceae bacterium; assembly: GCA_041751975.1. Lineage (GTDB taxonomy): Bacteria > Planctomycetota > Planctomycetia > Pirellulales > Pirellulaceae > Aureliella. The sequence continues at coordinate 5,009 of JBGSHW010000183.1, read as the reverse complement.
CTCCCGACGATTTTGGGACCGCTGGTAGATGGCCAGGGAAATGCGGTTGCTCCGATATCCTGGGTTAGTTCGAACCGCATGCCAGACTTAAAGGAACTTGAGCGGGGGCATGATGCGGAATATCTCAGCAACCTTGCTGAGTGTGTCGCTCGAGCGAAGGCTTGTGCCATGGCCGGATTGGATCCATTTATATCCGACTTTGGTAAAGAAGCTGATGTAACTCCTGGCACCCTGGATGCCGCTAGGCTCGCTGTTGGAGCAGCCTACGATACGATTGATACTCTCCTCCACTCGCCCAATAGAGACACGACCTTTGGGCTGGTATGGCCGCCGGGCCACCATGCCGAACGCGATCTGGCGATGGGCTTCTGCTACCTCTCTAATGCCGCTCTAGCAGCACTCTACGCAAGGGATCACAAAGTCCAACTTCGTCCAGGTCATTCAAATAGAGTTGTAGTTATCGATATCGATCACCATCGAGGCAATGGAACCGCAGATGTTTTGGCTCACCAGCCGGACACACTGCTGATCGATGTTTCGTATCGTTCTCCATACGATGAAAGTCGACAACGCTTTACTGACGGTCAATACGATGCAGTTCCAGACCGATATCTTAATTCTGGTAATGAGTACCCCTACTCGCGCCCAGACATGGACTGGGGATTTGAGGCCCATCCAATGAAAACTGGGCCAAATATCGTGTCTATCGAATTTGAAGGAGAGCAGACCCCACATGCGATTATGGAGCAACTTCTTGGGGAGATACTTCCCAAAGTGTTGGAATTCAGCCCGGATTTGATATTGTGGTCGGTCGGACTCGACTCAGCGATGGGTGTCCCACTCGGCGGGCTTGGCAATTTACCTAGCTCTTTCTACACGATGATAAGAGGCCTCAGGCTTGCACTTCCAAATGCCCGACATGGTGGCCTTCTGGAGGGAGGCTATGATGAGCTTCGTTGGTTTACCTGCCTTCCTCCGGCTCTGTTGGCTTTGCATGAATGCCCTCAGGATACCAAAGACCGTTGCAAGGCATTCGGAATCTATCGGCAAGCTTTCACCTAGCCAATCTAGCTGCAATTTGCTAGGAAATCGTGGCGGACTGTAAAATAAACACCAAGATTCAAAATCGCGCTAAGCTAGGCGGTTGCATCGACCGACGCAAGTTGCAAGACTTCGCAGATGAGTTGAATCCAGGCCCGACTGCGGTCGGCGGTCATTATATGCGAGTCCTGGTGCGTAATGTCACGCCCACATGAGCGTGCTGGCTGGATCCCGGCGACTATCGATATGCGGCTCAGGCGGCCTTGGTAGAAACCGAATACAATGCGCACCTGCGATCTCTTGTGCGCGCGTGCCTAACGCAAGTATCGCTCGATTTCCATGGCGGAGTGGAAGATTCCCAAAACCTCAATCCGTTGCTCATTGGCAACCAGGTAGGCTATGCGGTAGTGCCCGTAGAGGATCTCACGCACTTCACGATCAGCAATAGGCTCGTACCTCTGACCGATCCGCACGTCCCGTTCTCGCGTTTTGTCGAAAGGGACTAGGGATGAGTGTCAGGAATGGACCTAGAAACATCACCCAACTGCTGGACTGTGTGGTGCACCAAGTCGATGGTGAGCGGGTAACGCTTGAGGACATTCTCCGGCGGCTTGGCACACGGTCCTACGGTCCGGGGCTGTTTCTGATTTCTTTGATTTCCATGCTGCCGCCCATGAGCATTACGCCAGGGCTGCCCGTGATCACCGGCTCGGTAACGCTGGTGTTGGCGGCGCAGTTGTTGTTGCTGCGGCCTTACCCCTGGCTACCGCGCCGCCTGCTGAGAGTGTCCTTCGCCCGAGAAAAGCTCGAGAGAGTAGTTGCGCGGGCTCGGCCGTGGGCGAAGCACCTTGGCGTGGTCGTACGCCCTCGGCTGACGACGGCCTGCTGGCCTTGTTCGGATTAGTCGCTGTAGGGACCACGGCCGGGGCACGGATCTATTTCTGGCCGAAGATCGTGGGACTGTACATGGAGCTCGCGGCTGCCGTGGGGTATTGATGGCGGGTCCTTGCGGCATCGGTGCGTCGGGCAGAGAACCGACGACAATTAAGTGAAAAATGTGCTGGCTGATCATTCCTTGACTGAGTAGCTTAGCCACCCGCTGTTCCAGAACTCAGTCCCGGTAAGGGCGCATGCGACAGTGGCAGATCGCTCTCATTCTTCATCGTAAATTCACATTTGCTACCTATGCGGGATCGAATTCAGTCATACACTGATGCTCCAGATGGTCTGCAGCAACTGAGTTGCAGGCTGAAACATGGTTTAAGGAGTTTGAATAAAAATGGTTAATAGGCGGATTTGTCCACGTGCAATTCCATCTGGTTTCACCTTGGTGGAGCTCTTGGTGGTTATAGCCATTATCGGCATTCTTGTTGGTCTATTGCTGCCTGCTGTACAAGCGGCTCGCGAAGCAGCTCGACGCATGCAATGCAGCAACAATCTGAAGCAAATTGGCTTGGCTTCCCACAATTTTGAAAGTACATACAAGAAATTCCCACATCCTGGCCAGTGCGACAGCACGGGAGGCGCGTCTACCGTGTACATGACGCAGTCAACCCCAACGCTTCTACTCCCGTACATCGAACAGAACAATGTTTACAACCTGATGGATCACAGCATGACGCGTGACCAAATGGCCATCGCCGGGTATCAGCTAGCCAACCTGCACCCCAACTCGAAAGGGGCTATTTATCATGACCCCAATTTCCCCAACACGGTTGCAGCGGCAAAGACGTCGATTCCATCCTACCTTTGCCCTAGTACCCCAGTTGACCAATTTGGACGTGCTCCAGATGGTTACGGTGCTTGGGACTACATGTTTATCTCGGTAACCGACGTTGAAGAGGAAGCAGGTCAGGCCTGGGAGCAGGGATCGCGTCCGACGAGTAGTACTCGCCGAAACGCAATGACTCGTCAAGGCTGCTTTAGTTGCAATGGGCGTTGGGGCTTCGGCAACATAACCGACGGTACATCGAATACTATTTTGTGCATTGAAGACGCAGGTCGCGCTCACCCGAGCGTTGCAGTCTTTGGCTCGCTTTCGACCCGCCCTGCGCCCATCGAGGCGGACTCGGTCGCATGGGCCGGTGGTTCTTCAGGTGGTCGCCGGATGTATGCTTGGGCGGATCCCGATTCTGGTACCAACGGACTTTCCGGGCCAAGTAATGCGCTCGGTTCACGAGTCCTACGGATCAACAATTATAAGATTCCGCTGGGAGGTTCCGCCGATTGCAGATGGTCACAGAATAACTGCGGTCCCAATGACGAACCGTTTAGCTTTCACACCGGTGGCGTGAATGCGGCAATGGGAGACGGATCGGTTCGCTTCATCAGCGAATCGGTCGATTGGCTACCGCTCAAGGCTGCAGCCGGTTCTCAGGATGGTGTCGTATATCCAACGTTCGAGTAAACCTCTCTGCGGACCATTGCAATGCTGAAATCAATCAAATGTGGAATGACTTTGGTGTCACTGTTGGCCCTAACCGGCTGTGGCACTCCAGTCAATTCCGTAGCGGATCCCGTTGATGTGATAATCAAGGTCACCGTCGCAGGTAAACCCCTGAACAACGTCCAATTGACACTGCAACCAATGATCGATGGAGCGCAGTCTCAGGGACTCGTAGATAAAGGTGTCTACAAGGCGAGCGTTGTTCCGGGTGTCTACACCTATTACATCGATAGTGGTAAGTCAGAGGCAGACCTCGCAAAGATCCCGGATGGATATCGCATGGGATCAAAAGACCGGTCGCTCGAATTGACCCAAGGGGGCACGTTTGAGGTCGATATCAACTAATCAATAGGTGACTGAGTTGATTTGAATCCAATGAAAACGCCATCCGCAAGGGTGGCGTTTTTCTTTGTTTTAAGCCTGCCGTGGAATGGCTGCCGGTCGACCTGCTCGCGGCTTGCGAATGATCGAAAGCGTCTTGCCGCAGTTTGGGCATTGTTGGCGGCCGCTAGCCGGCGCCACTGGAGTGTGCGGTGGCGACGACGGATAAGAACCGTAATAGGCTTAAGTGACTTTGAGCGCTACAATCAGTGAGAAATGCTGTGACTCTGCGCACCAAGAATGGCTTGGTCGATGTAACCGATGGACGTAAGACGAACGCACGACGTGCATGATCAAGTCGAGGGGAATCAGCGATGAGCTCGTAAAGAGAGGTCTGCGACTTATTACCCCCGTAAGCGATGAGCCGTGCCCAGGAGACGCTATAGGAGAAGGAACCGCGCCACGTGCATTGGATTGTCTATAAGTTAGTAGGCTTGTCGCAGGTCCATTGGAAAGGCCTACTATGTGGAGAACCTAGCCATACGCCCGGGATCGCGTTCATGATAGTGTTAATAAGGCGTTCCTGTTGCATCCTCTAGTTGGGGGCAGGCGGAAGCATCACCCATGTGTGCGAATAGGAGACACTTTCTGTAAGTGCTTGGCGAATATTCGCCAATTGTTAATCAATGTGCCTTGACCTATTTGCGAGCGAGTCAACTTTTGGATAGTGATAATTGGGGCTGCGGCTGGTTCTTCCTGTGGGGCAACAGGAAGGCTTGCCGTTAGCCCTTTTTTCGTGAAAGTTTTTATTGTCACTTGTTGACAGATTTACCATAGTCAGACGTTGCCCCGGTGGGGGAGGCGAGCAGTTAGTGCCTTCCGGGTTTCTAAATGCTCCTCTCCCCGCACCTTTTTTGTTTATACGGTTAGCGCGTGTTCTAGCGATTCTGCCTTGCCGTGCATCCGCAGGGAATGCTCATGTCCTTAGCTGCCACCTTGAAAGCCTCACCACCTACCATGGCCGCTTTACGCGCCACTGTGTCTCTCAGTCCACTGTCCTGAGCAGGGCCAACGCATACTATAGCAAGGGAATTCCTAGTACTTTTGCAAGATAGTCGAGGTTCCATCCAGCAACTCGACGTCGCATAGCGATACTGTACTTGTCTTTTTGCTGCTTGAGCATACTCAGGCTAAAGCGTTT
>JBGSHW010000182.1:0-22836 GCA_041751975.1 Pirellulaceae bacterium | reverse complement strand
GACTTCCCACACACGCACGATCCAGACACAAACCGGTGCGGCTTTTTTCGATCGTGAAACGTTCAGTTGAACCGCTCCACAACTGACGGCCATCGTCGCGGTGCGCTTTTTTCGTGTGACGTTTTGCTTCTTTCCTGTACGGCCTTCGCTTTTGAATTCCGTTTTGCCGGCGACCTGCAGTTCCCACGTGCCGATTTCTGCAAGTCGGCGGGCGTAATCATGAAGCTTCCGAGACTTGGCCTGGCCCATTTCTTCGTGGTCCACGAAACAGTTCCGATTGTTGCTCGAACGAATCAAAAAAGTCCGTCCGCTATTGGCTTCGTATTCAATAAACTCCGAAGTATCCGCTCCCCGATCACAGACATCGACGATCTTACGATCCGCCGGCAAAGGTTGGACTCCTTTGATCCACAGCAGACTCTCGCGGGAGTCACGTTTCTGTCGCTCGCTACGAGTCTCGCCCTTTTTCACTTTCGCTCGACGGTGAAGCACTTGGTTGGCAAGCCCCAAAGTCGCTCCAGTTTGCGGGCAAACGACCAACGAGTTTTGCGCGATGTAGCCGCGGCGAAAGCCATTGCCAATTTGACCGAGGTCCTCGGTCAGCGATCGCCGTTTGGTGTATTCCAGCTCGGATGCATCATGGATGACCAGAGTGAATCCCGGTCGCGAAGGAAACACCGTTTCAAGCAGATACTGTTGGTGCGCACCAAGGATCGCCTGATGAGTTACCTGCTGGCAGTCGAACAGTCGATACATGGCTTTCAAATCCTTGGGCGCGTTAATCTTTTCGGGCAACGACCCCCCAGGTCGGTGAGCCATCTGATCGGCAAGTTCTATCAATTTATCCGTACGACGTTTGTCACCCAAAACCGCCTGGCCAAAATTACGTTCACCAAAACTCAGTTCATTTCCATTCATCGCCTGTCCTCCGTGTAAATTTCAACACGACTAATAAGGACAATCACGACCATTGGTTCAACAGTGCGTCAATTTTATTTTTGCTATCGCAAACAATAAACAAGAATTCTACGTAAAATCACTACGACTTGTGGGCAAACCTAAGGGCTAGCGCCCTGCCGCTCACAAACCTGGCGCTGTCCAGGTAGGCTGAGGGAAAATAAAACGAGAACTTATTTTCGAACGTGTCTTAATCCAATTAGGCTCTGGCAATCGCCAACCAAATCTGTTATCCATCGTCCGTTTTACAACCCACACGATGGCTTGCCCCTTTTAAACCTTTTCAAGTGACCCTGTTTTATGCCTGAGTCGGCTTCGCTCGCAATTTCCAATCCGTTCACTCAAAGCTGGATCCAAGCGCTGACGCTGGCAGCCGACCATCCGCTGGCGCGGACCATCAAGCCGAGACTCGAGTTGGTCGATCGCTTGAGTAAGAACCTGATGGATGTGGACCGACAAGAAGCCGCCAAGGCGATGTGGGATTTTGCGGAGGCAGAGAATCTAACCGATATGTTGTGGCTGCTACCGATCAATCAACCCACCTGGGTTTTCGATCGCGATGACATCTTTATGTACGAGCGGCGGGAGGCGCACGAATTGGGCCAACGCAATTACGAGACTTGGTTGGGAGCGTTGGGGGTGGTGCCTGGCAAATTCGGTTTGACAGCCGAGGTTACCAGTGGCGATTGGGCTGGATTAGTCCGCAAAGAAGCGGTGCGATTGCAACATGCAGTCAATGTCGGGGCGGTCCAAAACGCATCCACGCTGCACTTGCCGTGTACGGCCCACTGGGACATGAAGAAGTGGGCAGTTCGCTTTGAGCAAGTCGACTGGATCGCAGTCCCTTATGAAGACGCTCCGATGGTTGGCCGCGCCGCCCTGTCCGAGATCGAAGACCGCTTAATGCTCAGCATTGCCGAAGCCAATGACAAAGTGCTTTCGAAGAAAGCCGTGCAGAGTACGGTTACGAGTTCCGATCAGCCCTGGCTGGGATGCTCGCCGCAATTGGCACCCCTGCACCGCGAGTTCCACAGCCAGTCCCACAATTTTTCACCTTGGATGGCCCGGGTCTGGAATTGTGCTTGGCCCATCGTTTACCGCGAGCAGAACCTACTGGCCGGTAAGGCGGACGTCGGATTGATCCGTAACGAATTGAAGGCATGTCTCCATGCGCAACCCCGCTTGACCCTCTGGATGCTGGTGTTCGCGAAGTTGGTGTGCCAAACGCAGCTCGGTCGGGGATTGGGATTTTTGGCCGATTATCGCGATTAGTATTGAGAGCATCGGACGCGTACCCCAGGTTTGCGGGAGCTCAGGAAGTGTAGCCACGTGCGGTGGAGGTGCGGGGACTCGTAGCCTCGTCCACCACGGACTACACTAATTTTCACAGCGAACGGTTCCGATTTCAAATACAACTCGGTGGCAGGTAGATCACAACATGGGTTTGCGGGCGAATTTTCAAAAAAGCTATGGGATGCGCTATCTCCTTTTGGCCGGTGGTTGCCTCTTCGCCGCCTCGTGGTTTGCTTATGACGGCTTTATTGGCTACCCCGCCAAACTGGCACCCGCCCGCAGCTACGATCAACTTGCCGAGCTGGATGGTGCAGAGAAACAAGTTCAATGGAAGAAGATCGCCGCCGAGAACGATTGGTCCACCAGCCCACCTGAAAAGACGGCCAAAGAAATTGAGGATGACATTTTTGGGCAATACATTTGGGCGCTCATGTCGCTAATTGTGGGAACCCCGGCGCTCTTGTATTTCTTGCAAACACGGGGTAGTTGGGTCGAGAGGACGGAGACCGGTCTGACGAGCAGTTGGGGGCAGTCGCTTGATTTCAGCAAGGTCACGCAGCTCGACAAAAAGAAGTGGGCGACCAAAGGCATCGCCAAGGCATGGTACCAAGAAAACGGGGCACCCCGGCGATTCGCGTTCGATGACTTCAAGTACGAACGGGAGCCATTGGGACAAATGCTGCGAGCACTAGAAGCGATGCTTCAGCCGGAACAAATCGTTGGCGGTCCACCCGAAAAGCCCATCGCACCTGATACCGCTGAAGCCAGCATTGGAACAACGGACACTTCCGAGTCAGCCCCCAAATCAGAGTAACGCAGCGATTCGGAATTGTGTTACGCAGATAGCCTTTCCTTTAAGGCATCACGGGCGCAGCCAATGGAACAACGGTTCTTCCAAACGCATTTTCTCTATCTGTTTAAGTCTTGCCGGATACAACTTTGTTCCGCTTATCCAAACGAACGGAGCGATTTCTCCACGTATCTTAGGCTACCTACCTGTTGTCTTGCAGCGCGATAGTTGGCTGGGTGGCGCCCAGATTTCACCCGTTTCTGCGATGGCACATAACTTGCGATGTCTGCGCGCCAGGCCAGGCACCCGACGCGCCGCAGGCCCTGCCACCCACAGGCACCAACGATGCCAGTCGCACTGGTACTGGCCAGGAAGATTCCCAGCGGAACTAAACCTCACTCTAACGCTCGACGCTCCGTCGGGCGTTTTTTAATGGCGATCTTTCGATGGCAACTCACAATCCGCCTGCTCACTACAATCGGAATTGTCATCTCTCAATCGATTAGCGGGGGGCGACTGGGTGGTGCAATTGGAAACGCCCCAATTATGCTGGAAAGGAATCGCAACGATTCACTTTTCGGCGCAACGCAATGCTTTACCACGGAAATCATTGGAAAACACTCCTTAGCCTCCTCTGCTGGGGACTCTGCTTGGCTGTTCCGCTGCCGGCGACGGCCCAAGTGGAAGCGCTGTTCGCCTCGTCGCGGTCGGGCTATGCCGCTGCGGATGAACTCGTGCAAGAAATTTTGGCCTGCGAAAGCTCGTCAAAACTACTTGAAATATTTGAAGAGTTGCTGGAAACCAATCAGCTGCATCGCTTAAGCTGGGACCATGGCGACTTGCCATTAACGACCCTGCCGCTGTCGGAGTGGCGATGGGAATCGCCGACAGCCAAGAACGGACGGATCATTTTGGCCATCGATGGTCCCCTGGTAGTCGCGATCTTCGAATCGCATCGCAAGGCACTGCAACTGTCCGTTCACGATTTCTCGGCGGGAAAAGCGATCCCACGCGGCTATGCAGGCACCCCGCAGTACTTTGCCCACAAGTCATCCCATGCGCAACACGTTTCAGCCATGTCGCTGAAACACTTTAGCCACAAGTCGCCTGAGCTGTTTAAGATTTACTATTACTTTGCTGGGCCCACGCGAACGATCGTCAATGCGGAAAGCCTGCCACGTCCCGTGTGGCTCCCGACCTGGGCCAAGTAGCTCCGGGTTCTCCACGTTTCGATAAGCCCTGAAAGGCGATAGTTGTGGCCGAGAGCTCCGCCTAGGTGGGGCTATTTCACCAGCACGATACCTTGATCGTTGATGTCAAAGTTAATGATACGCGAGTCGGCGTAGCTGCCCCGATGTTTGGCGATGACTAAACCGCGGTGGATCTTTCCATCCACCACTTGGCGTCCGAGCAGGATCACGGTGTTGGCTCCGGCTGCCAAGTCGCCGTCGGCCAGCGGTTCGTTTAGGAGCGATTCAAGCATTGACTGCTTGGTGGTGATCAAGACCACGGCGGCGGCAGCGCGGTGATCGTAAGCATGCTGTGCGACCTGCTCAGCAAACTCACGATAGTTCTGCCGCAATACTTCGCGCGCTAACCAATCATGTTCTTGCCTCAACATGCGATGGTAGATTAACTCCAGCAAGTCCAGTTGTAGCGAATCATCGGCAGAGCCTGGTGGTTCAATTCCATCGATCAGAAACCGCCGCGTGCCATGCACGAGGTGTTGGTAGACGAACTTAAACAATTGCGGAGTGCGGCGGTTCATTTCGGCTTGCCAAGCGTGCCATTGGTCGACATCCAGTTGGCTGCGCATGACCCGCCTTCCCCCGTAGCCAAGAAAGCTAATCACATCCTCCGGGCGTTGAGAACCGAAGATGGCCTTCGCGCCAGCCTCGGGAGCCAACTCTGCCAGCGGCGGTGTTTCGGAGTGCGCCGTCGTTGCTGCATGCGAATCGAACGTCGACAGCGTACGATCAAACATCCGCTGGCTATAGCCCGCATGGTTCTGTGAATCACCGCGGCTGGAGAGATCGATGACCGCCCCGCGCGTACCTTCGTTGTCCACCCCGGCTTGGCAGAAATGAATGCCGAGCTGCGTTTTGCCAATGCCTGTGGCGCCAATCAGCATGGTCATACTGCCAGGTAGAAGTCCACCACCCAGCGCCTGGTCGAGTAACGGTAAGCCGCTGGAGTAACGCGCAGGAACGGGGGCAAACGAACGGCTAGGGTGCACCATGACTAAGGACTTGCTCGGCGAGTTCGCGGGTGAAATTCCGACAGCCGTTCGAATTCAAATGAAAGGCATCCTGAAAGCATGTCGGCTCTTGGAGATAATTGGCGTTGCGAACAACATAGATAGGAACGTCCCATCCGGGAAGTTGGTTTTGGAAGATTTCGCGGTAGCGGGCAAGCGACTGTTCATCCGCTGCGGTGATACCAGCAAATTTGGGTGGATAAAAGGCAAGCACCTGGATCCCCTTGGCACGACAAAGTTCCAAGATCTCGACAAACTGAGTGACCGAGCGGGCGTCGATGGGACGGTTACCGGGCTGAAAGTTGCTGTTCGCCCGTTGCTCGTGTAGTTCGGCGACGGTGCGTAGCGTGCTATTCTCCCCCATCGTGTTGGGGTCAAACATGCCCCCATGCCGCAGTGCCAATAGATCGTGCCAGCCGACGAGCGTGTTGAACTCAGCCATCCCTAGCATAGGCAACCACCTCCACAGCCACACCTGCCACCGACCGCAGTGCCGAATCAAATGCCGTTCGACGATGGGCTCATCCAGTCGCTGCAAGTACCGGAATTCATCCAGCGGGTGTTGAAACGCGTCCTGTTCCAAGCCGAGCGGGTGCAGTTCCAAGAGCAGCAGCTGGCAGTTGTGTCGGTTTTGAAAAATCTCCCAGTACAGCGACTGTTCTGCCAGTCCTCGTCCACCCCAGGCAAGCTGCACCACGTCGCGATCCGTTATCTCCGACAACTGCACCGGATCGAGTCCCTCTTTAGCTAACGAGGATCCAAGAATCGCGATATCGAAATCAGTGGGTGGAGTTTGAAACAACCAGTTCACACGACTGATCGGATTAAGCCGAGCCGCCGTTCGGAGCAACGCATCGTTCGCAATCATAAAGAGCAGGCCGATGGATACGACCAACAGGAGCCCCCTTCCACGGAGCGCCAGCAAACTTCGGCCGTATTTCTTATTGACGTGCATGAATTTGTTTAAAACTGAAAGTAGACAAACTGGGCCGCCGCCGTGAAGATACCAAAGTTCACGAGCAGCACGAGCGTGAACAACACCACCCCGCGTGCCTTATATCTCGGTCGCACGCCCAGCCAACGACCGACACGCCCATCGCTGAGTGCTTCGACGAGAAACATCCAGCTCAGGCCGACCAGTGACACAGCCGCCTCGAGTCGGCTAAAATCGGCTGGCCATCCCGAATTATCCACGGCGGTCCAGGTTAATATGCGATGCAAGATCAGCAAGGCTTCATTTAAGCTCGCAGCCCGAAAGAATACCCAAGCCAACAGAACGACATGAAACGTCAATGCGACTTGCAAACCGCGCTGCAGCCACCGCCACGCCGGGTTGGATCGAAAGTGACTGGTCTCCAGGTCCGTTTTATGTATGCCACTTGGCGGCTTGCCTCCACCGCTGAGTTGCTGCAGGAATACGAGCTCGAGCACAATGGCCAACCCGTGGATGGCACCCCAGATTGCATACGTCCAAGCCGCACCATGCCAAAAGCCGCTGAGGATAAACACTAGCAGGATGTTGCGAAACCAGTAGACTCGCCCTGCGCGATTGCCGCCCAACGGAATGTAAAGATAATCGCGAAACCAGGTAGACAAGCTGATGTGCCACCGCGCCCAAAAGTCGCGCAGGCCGCGAGCCAGATAAGGCAAGCGAAAGTTCTGCATCAGTTCGATCCCAAACAGTCGCGCGCTGCCGACGGCCATGTCCGAGTAGCCACTAAAATCGCAATAAATTTGAAAGGCAAAGGCGTAGGTTGCAAGCAGCAACAAACCGCCGCTGGCTGAGTTCGGATCGGCAAACACGCTGTCGACCAACAGTGCCAGGCGATCCGCGACCACCAGTTTCTTGAACAAGCCCCAGAGGATCAACCATAAACCAAAGCGTATGTTCTGCCAGCGAAAGACAATTGCCCCCCTCAGCGCGGGCAACAAGTGCGCCGCGCGTTCGATCGGCCCTGCAACTAGTTGTGGAAAGAAGGCGATGAACAAGGCCATACGTGCTAGCGACTTTTCTGCTGGCACGATGCCTCGCTGGACATCAATCACATAACCAATCGCCTGGAACGTATAGAACGAGATACCGATGGGGAGCAGTAGACCAAGATCGTCGCTCCAGTGTGTGCCGCTCAGTTGATTCCAGCTTTGAACGAAGAGTCCAAAGTACTTGAATAGAAACAACACAGCTAAATTTAGAGCGATGACGGATATCAGCGGGACGCACGCGCGACGGCCCGTAGCCCCCTGACTCCGCAAACGCTCAATCCAGAGTGCTCCCACATAGCAGGTTGAAACCGTCAGGAACATTAACCCCAGATATTCTACACGCCACGCAGCGTAGAAGAGCACGCTGGCAGCAAGCAGCACCAGCCACCGAGCGGTCGGTTTAAGCAACGCGCACAGCAGCAGGGTCACTGTGAGCAAGAGGGCATAGGTTAGCGAGTGGAACAGCAATGCGTTTGCCCTATGGAGGTAGTGGTTGCTTGAGCAGGCCACTACCTCGCGAGTTGGTAAAGCATTTATTTGTAATTTGCGGAGTATCTTTCAGACGCAAATTTCCCGTCGTTACCCTAGCCAGCTTGTGCCAGGTTCAGTCGATTGAACGCTTCGATATAATCCCGGGCCACGTTCAACACTTCCTTGCGATAGTAGTCCATTTTGAAGACTTCCTTTTTGGGCAGTTGGGATTCCAACATTTGCTCTTCCTCTTCGCGCTGGGCATCGAGTTCCTCGCGGCGACGCAAGAAATCATTACGATTCAACGACACGTGGCTTTCGGCCTTCTGTTGCTCGTAAAGCTCGATCCGCTTTAGCAATCGGTCAAACCCTTCCGACTCGCGCACACGTTCCATGCTCTTCGCGCGCAAGTCGGTCAACATAGTGCTATCCACCATTTTGTAATCGGTGTGACGAGCTTCTTTAACTTGATCATTGGGCAAGGCATAATCCAAGTCAGCCTCGGAGTTATCGAAACTGGCCGTGATGGCTGGCAGGACAACGTCGGACATGACCCCTTGACGCTGAGTGCTTTGGCCACCCGGTAGATAGAATTGCTGGATGGTGATTTTTAAGGCGCCCATCTCACCTTCGGTATTGCGTTTGAAGAGTTGTTGGCCCAAGTCCAGCAAGCTTTGGACAGTTCCTTTGCCGTGGGTCGTTGGATCGCCGACGATCAAGCCTCGATGGTAATCTTGAATCGCTCCAGCCAGAATTTCACTGGCGCTGGCACTTTCCTTGCTTGTCATCACGACCAATGGCCCTGTCCAGGCCACACCCGAGTTCTCATCATCGTAGACTTGCACTTGACCACTCGGGTTTTTAACTTGCACCACCGGTCCTCGATCGATGAACAGTCCGGTAAGGTTGATCGCCTCGGTTAGGCTACCACCACCATTGCGACTCAGGTCCAGCACCACGGCATCGACCCCCGCTCGCTTGAAATCTTCTAAAATTTTGCCGACATCGCGGGTGGTGCTACGGTAGGAGTCATTGTTTCCGCGGGCGGCCTCCATATCCATATAAAAACTCGGTAAGTCGATGTAGCCGAATTTGTAAGGAGTCCCATCGGCCTTCGTTTCGTATTCAACCACTTCGCTTCGCGCGGCGCTGTCATCGAGAGTGATCTTGGCGCGGGTGATGTTATAGATCTGAGTTTCACCACCGGCGGCGGGCATGACCGACAGCCGCACGACCGTTCCGGCAGTTCCGCGGATTTGATGCACGACATCATCGAGCTTCATGTCGATCACATCTGCCATGGAACCCGCTTCGCCCTGACCGACCGCCAAGATTTTGTCACCGGGCTTCAGGCGACCGTCTTTGTCTGCCGCTCCACCTGGGACGATACTCGTCAGCTTGGTAAAACCATCTTCGCTCATCAAGTGTGCGCCGATGCCGTCGAGGTTAAGGCTCATGACAATGCGAAAGTTCTCGAAGCTGTCGGGGGACATGTAGGAAGTGTGGGGATCGAAACTGGTCGTCAAGGCCGAGACATACAGCTCAAGCAACTCGTCGGCATCGGTCTGTTGCCAACGTTTGGCGATGGTCCGATAGCTGCGATGCAAGCGCTCACGGGGATCTTCATCAGGATCGCCGATCAACGCATTGGCGGCATCACTTTTAGTCTTACCAGCTTCTTTATCTTTGTCCGCACGGATCTTTTCGCTTTCAAAGGCCAGCAAGCGGAACTTGATGTGGCGGCGAATTCGATCGAGCGCTTCGGCTTCATCTGCGGGGAAATCGATTGCTTTCGCATCAACCGCGATGGTCTCATCGACGGTGAAATCGTGCTCAGCGTCGATTTGTTCGTGCGCCATAGCCACCCGCTCGTCCACCCGTTTCAGGAACGTTTTGAACAACTTGATCGCAAAATCCATATCCCCGGTGCGGGCTAGGTCATCCAGGCGGGTGCGATATTCGGCAATCGCGTCGACATCACTTTTCAGCAAGTATTGTTTCAACGGGTCCATAGATCGCAGCAATTGATCAAAGGCTCGTGACGATATTTCGTCGTCGAGCGAATGCTTGGAGAGGTGCTGCTGGTCCATTAGCCGTGAGACACTCAAGATGATCGCGCGATCCAAAGCGCGGGCCGAGGTCATATCTTTGACCGCCGGCGGTGCAGGTCGGTTTTGGGCCAGGGCTGCCAAACCAAAACTGGCGGTGAGTCCAAAAAACACTGCAACAATCGTTATATTGGACAGTGATAGGAGTTTTCGCATAAGCTCATTTCCGAAATCGCTAGAGAGTATCGAGTCAGTAACCGCCCGATCAGCCATGTGCCGCCCGATGCAGTTCACGTCGTTTAGAGGTTGGCATCCAGATATTCATAGGATATCCCGGCGGCGAGGTGTGTCGCTAGACAATCCTATGAAATCATAACCCCGGCGGCAACACGAATGTTGCCACTAGTGTTCAAATGTTGCGTGCTTGGACCGGATGGCTAGAAAAGTGTTGGTTTTGCTGCAATAGTGAGAGCAGCCCTCCAGCTCGATTCCCGAAAGACAGCCAGGAAATCAATCAGAAAAATCCCCAGGCGATCAGCTAGACGTACCTTACTTACAGCCTGCTGGTCCGCCGGATCGAAAGCGCTGGCTGCGGGCGATCACTGTTCTTGCCGTTGGAACTTCTCTTTCGCGATTGGCGGCGAACGACTATATCTCAGGCCGACCCCGCGAAAATCTCGCGATCGATATCAAGATTTCGGAAAGGATTTCCGGTGAAACCAGCGCTACTTGTTACCTCGGGCCTCGTCGCACTCGTTTTTTCACAACCTTTGGCTGCCCAAAGCTTCCAGCCGCGAGGCTCCCGGTCGGCTGGCCCCGCGTCGGTCCGCCCTATGCAGTCGGCCGACGCCGCCAAACAGTCGAGTGCCGTGTCTGCCGATCTACTGCAGCTTTACGCGCAAACGCAATCGGTTCGGACAGAAGCCGATGTCACACTCATCGCCCGGAGTTGTACCAAAGTCGTGGGAGACAAGGCGCGCTCAAAGAACGATCGCGAGTATGCGTCGAGCCTGTTTGCTTGGGCACTCAACCGCCGTGGCGAGATGCGGAGCGAACAAGCAGCCACCCTCGTCGAGCAAGCAAAGCTGAACGAGGCCGGGCAGCTTGACCAACTGGCCATGGACGACTTTAGGACAGCTGTCGAGTATGGCCCAGACAATTGGCGCATGCGACATAACCTGGCCATCGCTTTGGCAATGAAAAGTGACTATGCCGGTGCCATCGATGAACTGAGCAAGTCGATCGAACTTAAGCCCGATTACGCCAACGCTCATTTTAACCGCGCCGAACTCTATTTCGAAATGCAGCAATACGCGCCCGCAATCGATGACTATTCGCAAGCGATCCGACTGAATAAAAGCGATCCCCAGTACTACAACAGCCGTGGGCACTGTCATTTCATGCTAGAGTCATTCGAGGATGCCCTCGCCGACTATCTCCGTGCGACGGAGCTTGGCAATGATAGCGCCGTGTATCAGACCGATCTGGCCGATGCCTATCAATTCCTCGGGCACTGGGAGGAAGCCGCTAAAGCCTACCGCGCGGCAGTGGCACTCAATAATCAAATGCCACGCGCCTATCAAAATGCAGCTTGGCTAATGGCGACCTGTCCGGATGCCAAAATCCGCAACGTCGAGTTGGCTTTGTCGGCCGCCAAGAAGGCGATTGAACTGGTTGGAACGCGCACCCCTCAGACACTCGACACCTTGGCTGCAGCAACCGCTGCGGCGGGACGCTACGCCGAAGCGGTCAAACTGCAGCAACAAGCCATCGCCTTGACCAACGACAAGTCTGAACGGAGCGAATTTGCACAGCGGATGGCGATCTACCAACGTGGCCAAGCTTATGTGCAGCCGCAATCGTTACAGGCCACCCAACGCAACGACGCAAAAATCCGCACTGCCTCTGGGACGGACGGGGCGCAACGTTAGCCTTCCGCTCTAAAAATCATTCATTGTGATTTTGCCAGTAAAAGATGCTTAATGCTGTGCACTTAACACGGGCAAGTCACCGTGTACCCGCATCGTAGTCGTAGAATCCACTCTGCGATTTGACCCCGAGCTTACCCGCTTGAATGAGCGGCCGGATGACATCCAGCAATTGTTGGTCGGTAACCGATGCAGGTTCTGCCCAGCGCGCGTTGCTCAAGACTTGCTCGACCACATCGAGTCCAATTTGGTCCATGATGCCAAATGGTCCAAGCGGCATCCCGGTAACTGCCTTCCATGATTGATCCACTTGGTGCGGCTCCACGACCTCCAACGCCACCAACTCCAAAGCACCTTTCAGCACCGACTGAAGTAACCAATTGAAGATATATCCGGGATGCTCGTGACGCAGCTGAATCGGCGGCTGCCCTATGCGGTACGCCATCTCGACTAAGCGTTCGATTACCAGGGCTTCGGTCTCACTGCCACCCACGATATCACAAACCGATTCACGCAGTACGGGAACGTGAAAGTGCAGATGTGCGAACCGCTGGGGAGAATGGATGAACTTGCTCGTTACCGAGGGGACAAAATAGGAACTGTTCGAAGCGATGATGCAGGGTGCTGGGAACAATTGACTGACTTGCCGAAGCACCCGTTTTTTTAGTGATAGCTGTTCCGGTACACATTCCAGCACCAAATCCAGCTCAAGCTCGGCAACCTCCGCAGGACCTAGTTGATCCAGGGAGGGGGCGACCGCGATCCGCTCGAGCCAAGGCGGTGCCGTGGACGGGCTGCAACTTGGCTGTGGCAGGGCTGTCTTGACGCTTGAAACGGTCCGATCGGTCATCGCAAAGCTGATGGGTGGCTGTCCATCGAGCGTCCGGAGCCATTCGAACGCATCTGCTATAATGTACGGGTTGCGGTCACAGAGCCAGACCTGCAGTCCAAACTGCGCCATCCGTGCGGCCACTTGCCGTCCGACCCAGCCAGCTCCCACGATTAGAACTCGCGAAATACCTGTATTGGACACCTAAGCTTGACTTTCAATGATGGAATTCGGCATGCTACGCTGACAGTCGACGAGCCACTGGCCACAATGTAGTAAAATGGAAGTCGCCAAGCGAGAGCAGCCCAGCACATCCTGCTGGAGCTCCCGCCGGGGCCATCGGCGACATCAGTTAAGGCAATTGTTAAGGCTAAACAAGAGTCAAGCAGCTAGGAATTAAGGCAGTGTTTCAAACCACAAGTTTTTGCATCGACACAGGACGCCAGCTAATGGTTCATTCAGCAGCCGCGATCATCATTTGCGTGCTTGCTCAAGCACCGGCCGCAGGGGCTCAGGCTGACTTGAAGGGGATCGTTACCAAGCAGGTTGAGTTCAAATGGACCAACGGTACCATCGCCTCGATTGGTGAAGTGCTGTCCGAATACGGCGACGGTAGCATGTTGCTACTGACCCCCGACGGACAATTGCGCACCTTGCATGGTGAAGAAATCATCTCGGCGGTCGAGGCTGACCGGCAAATGGAGCCATTGTCCCCGGAGCAGGTCGCCAAGGAGCTCTTAAAGGAACTCCCCGAAGGCTTCATGACCCATGAAACCCGGCATTATGTGCTCGCGTACAACACAAGCGGAATCTATGTCGATTGGGTGGGAAAGCTGTTCGAACGCCTCCACCGAGGCTTCTACAACTATTGGAAATCCAAAGGTGTAAAGCTGGAAGAGCCCCGCTTTCCGCTGGTGGCTGTGGTTTTTAGCGACAAGGCATCGTACCTGGCCTATGCGGAACGCGAGGTCGGTGAAGCGGCTGGTGCAATGATTGGTTATTACAACATGAAGACCAATCGCATTATTACATACGACTTAACCGGAGTGGATGGCTTGGTCCCACAAGGACAAAAGGTTTCATCGCAGGCGGTCATCAACCAAATCCTCTCGCGACCTCAAGCCGAACGGACCGTGGCCACCATCGTGCACGAAGCCGTCCATCAACTTTCGTTTAATAGCGGTTTGCAAACGCGGTTGGCCGATTGCCCATTATGGATCAGCGAAGGGATGGCAATGTTCTTCGAAACCCCGGATGTCAGCAACTCTCAAGGCTGGGGGACCATTGGTAAGGTCAACTACCATAACTTCCGCTTGTTCGCCCAAAACGCTGCTCAACGAGCACCCGACTCTCTGACCACTTTAATTACCGACGATGTGCGGTTTCGCAATACGGAAACAGCCATGCAAGCTTACCCCGAGAGCTGGGCTTTGACCTATTTTTTGTTCAAGACCCGCAGCAAACAAGTGGCCAGCTACCTGGGAGAATTGGGGGAGTTGGAACCGCTGGATGAAGTCTCCGAGCGGCAGCGTTTGGATATGTTTAAAAAGCATTTTGGCGAAGACCTCGACAAGTTGAACCGGGATTTTGGGGAATTCATGCGAAAACTCCGCTAAGCCCAGCAGCTCCGAGCAAATCCGCTACTAAGGCCAGTCCGCTACTAACCCAGTCCGCTACCACAAAGCCACCTGCCAGTGATTCGCCAAAACTTGACAGCTCGAATTTGTTTCGTGGCCGCATGGCTGATTGGTAGCCCTTTGCTGGTGGTTTCGCTGGTGGCAGACGAGCCGCTAGACTTGGACGCGTTCTTTGAGTCAAAGATCCGTCCTGCGTTGATTGCTCACTGCCTCGATTGCCATGCCCTAGAGAGCGAAGCAAGTGGAGGCCTGCTGCTGGATAGCAAACAAGGTTGGGAGGCTGGAGGTGATTCGGGAACAGCCATTGTGCGCGGCGATCCGACCGCGAGTCGGCTGTGGCAGGCGATCACCTACGACGACCCACATCTTCAGATGCCACCTGACGAAAAACTCTCCGACGCGATCATCGATGATTTTAGGCAATGGATTGCTGCTGGCGCCCATGATCCTCGTCAGCCGGAGACTGAACCCGGGAAAAAAAAGTTATCGGGACTTCCCGTAGAACGAGCGTTAGAGCACTGGGCGTATCGCCCCCTGGAATCTACTGCCGGGTTTTCGGACGAGCCTTCCACGCCGGTTAACCCGCTTGACGTAGCCGAAGCGAACCCGCTAACGCCCCTTGCGGGCTCTGCGAGTGCCGCGGCTTCGGCCATCGATGTATTGATTTACGAGCGACTTCGAATCGCCAAGCTTGAGGCGGCACCCGAGGCGGAGCCTGCCACGCTGGCGCGGCGACTTTATTTCGATTTACTGGGATTACCGCCAACGGCCGAGCAGTTGGCTGAGTTCCTGGCGGATAATTCAGAGGCCGCTTACGCGCGTCTGGTAGATCGCTTGCTAGCCTCACCGCGATTCGGAGAAACGTTCGCGCGGCGTTGGATGGATGTCGTACGCTACGGCGACTCGATCACACTCCGCGGCTTCGTTCTGCCGCAAGCCTGGCGTTATCGCGATTACTTGATCGACGCATTTTCTTCCGACCGCTCGTTCGCGCAAATGATCGAAGAACAGCTGGCCGGAGATTTGCTCAACTCAGATCATCCGCAGGAACGAGACGCGCAGTTGATCGCCACTGGCTTTTGGGCGCTCGGCAATACCAACCTTGAGCAGCAAGACAAAACGCAGCTTGAGATGGACTACATTGACGAGCAATTGGATGTGATGGGGCGGACGTTCCTAGGGCAAACGCTGGGCTGTGCTCGCTGCCATGACCACAAGTTCGATCCGATTCCAACCAAGGATTATTATGCGTTGGCTGGCATCCTACGATCTTCCGTAGGGATGGAGCACGACAACGTGTCAAACTGGATCGAGCAACCGTTGCCGCTTCCCCTTGAGGAAGAAGAACGGTACGAAAGCTTGGCGAGTGAACGAGGGCAGGTCGTTCGCGAAATCGCGGAACTTAAAAAGTTAGTTAGCGCGCTAGCTAAAGAAAAGGCCAAGCAAGAGGCCAAACCGCAGCCAGCGACGGCCAGCGATGCGCTAGGCACAGACCCACCGGCGACCGATGCAGCCGTGATCGTTTCGCCCGCCGAGCAGCTTGAGGCGCTCGAAGGGCGTCAGAAACAGCTCGATCGGGAATTGAAACTGCGACCGCGATATCTGACGATCGCTGAACGCAACCCGCCGCAAGACATTCCCATCCATGTTCGGGGCGACGTGCACAACTTAGGAGATGTTGTGCCGCGTGGCTTCATGACCGCCTTGCAGCATGCTTCACCCCAGCTAACGAGCGACCAAGCTGGCAGACTTGAGCTGGCTCGTTGGATCAAGGCGGACAACAATCCGCTGACCGCACGCGTCTATGCCAATCGCGTTTGGAGTTGGTTGATGGGGCAAGGCTTGGTTGCCAGTGTGGATAACTTTGGAACAACGGGAAGTGCACCTTCCCACCCAGAACTGCTTGACTGGCTCGCTCGGCAACTGATCGACCACGAATGGTCCACCAAGCATTTGGTGCGCGCGATTGTCATGTCGCAGGCTTATCGCCGCGCGGTGGTCGAGCCCACTGCGGCTGCTTCAGAGACGGATCCCGACAATCGCTTACTGTGGCGTGGTCATGCGCGGCGTATTTCGGTCGAAGCCATGCGCGACGCGATGCTGCAAATCAGCGGTGAACTCGATCTGGCCGTGGGTGGATCGTTAATTCCCAATGGTTTAGCTGAGGACTATGACTTCAACCATTGGGAGCCTCGACGAAGCGTCTATCAACCCGTGTTCAGAAATTCATTGCCACAGTTGTTCGACCCCTTCGACTTCGCCAACTCCAGCCTTCCCACGGGACAACGGGCGCGGAGCACTACGGCGCCTCAAGCGCTGGTGCTGATGAATCATCCGTGGGTCATCGGTAGGGCCGCTCACGCCGCCGAGCGTTTTTCCGCATGCATAGACGCCGAGCCTGAGCTGCGGATGCCAGCAGTCATGTTGGATCGCCTGTGCCTTGAGTGCTTCGGTCGCACCGCTACGGAAGAGGAAAGGGTGATGGCGGTCCAGTTTCTCGAAAACCTCGATGAAAACGTTGATTCACGTCCCGTTGAACGCTTGCAGCATTTGATTCAGATTCTCTTTGCATCGCTTGATTTTCGCTACCTCGACTAACGCTGGACAGACGCAACAGCCACTTGCAACGAGTAGGTAGAGACTCGTCGAGGGCGGGACGGTTTTCAGTTTCATGACCGAGCACTAGGACAGAGCCCATGAGAAATTTAAGCCCTGAGTCAGCCCTTGCCAATGCACGACTCGATCGACGCGCCATGCTACAGCGGTCCGCCTGCGGATTTGGTGGGCTCGCCGCCTCGGCCATGTGGGCCAGCGATCTTATGGCGGGTGAATCGACAGGTGCTTCCACGCACCGCAGCGGTTTGCCCCCCCGCGCAAAACGGATCATCTTTTTGTTCATGCAAGGTGGAGTGAGTCAAGTCGATTCGTTCGACTACAAGCCGCTGCTGGCCAAGCGTGACGGAGACAAGTTGACCTTCAGCGATGCTCGGCAGTTGGCCAAGATCGGCAAATCGACAGAGCAGCGGTTGATGCAGTCGCCTTGGAAATTTCAGCAGTACGGACAAACGGGACGCTGGGTGTCGGAGCTGTTTCCCCATACGGCCGAACACGTTGATGAAATGACCATGTTTCATGGTATGCATACCGAAGGGGTGGCGCACGGCCCGGCCACCCTGTTCCTGCACTGCGGCGCTACCAACTTCATCCGCCCATCTTTTGGCTCTTGGGTGTTATACGGGCTTGGACCAGAAAATGCGAATCTGCCGGGCTTTGTGTCCATTGCTCCTTCCGCCGGAAACGGTGGGCCACGCAATTACGGCAGCGCTTTCCTTCCTCCAGAGTTTCAAGGAACACGGATCGGTGCAGTGGGCCGCATGGAACTAGAGATCGACAGCCTGACGCGCGATAGTCTCACACCCGATATGCAATTAGAAAACTACGACTTGCTGCAACAGTTGAATCGGGCGCAGTTAGCGCGGCGTGGTCGTGTCGATCGCGAACTGGACGCAGCTATCGATAGCTACGAACTCGCTTGGAATATGCAACGCGTTGCGCCCGATGTACTCAATCTGAATCAGGAAACGGCGGCCACTCAAGCCATGTATGGCTTGGATGATCCCAAGACACGCGAGTACGGTAACCGCTGCTTGTTGGCCCGACGCCTGTGCGAGGCCGGTGTCCGCTTCATCCAAGTCAACTACGGCGACAACTCGGCGAACCCCGCCTGGGATCAACACTCCAACCTCCCCAAACATGCCGATCACGCCTACGCCGTGGACAAGCCGATTGCCGGTTTGCTGGCCGATCTGAAGCTACGGGGCTTGCTGGACGACACGATCGTGTGGTGGGGTGGCGAGTTCGGTCGGACTCCATATGCGCAAGATAATGGAACAGGACGCGATCACAATCCAGGTGGCTTCACCGTGTGGACAGCTGGCGGCGGATTTAAGCCGGGATACACACATGGTGAAACCGATGAATTTGGTTTTCGAGCCATTCGCGGTAAAGTCCATATGCATGATCTGCACGCCACACTGCTGCATCAACTCGGCTTGGACCATGAGCAATTGACCTATCACTACGCTGGCCGCGAATTTCGCCTGACCGACGTCTACGGCCGCGTCGTCAAGGATGTGATTTCTTGAACAGGCCACTGGACGAATTGCCTGAGTTATCGAGTGCCGCCAAGGGATGCATCCGCATTCCCCAAGAGCTGGATGTGCGGCTGACCCCGCGTGCGCTGGCCGTGCTCGACACCCCCGCTATGCAACGCTTAAAACACATTTCGCAGTTGGGGTTGGTCTCGCACGTCTATCCCGGTGCCCAGCACTCGCGGTTTGAGCATTCGCTCGGAGTCTATCGCTTGGCTTGCATCGTGTTCCGTCAACTCTACGGCCAGCAACCTGAGCAACTGGCCGACGTTAACGAAGACGATGTTAAAGTCTATCTATTAGCCTCGCTGCTGCATGACATCGGACATTGGCCTTATTGCCATCCTATCGAGGATATGCGTCTACCTTGGGTCGCCAAACACGAACAACTCGCACGGCAGCTGATTTGCTCCAACGAATTGGCGCAGGTGATTGAACAGCAATGGCAGGTTGCCCCCGAGTCGGTCGCGGACTTTCTAAGCGGCAAAGTTGATAAACCATCCACCCGTATCCTGCAAAATGTCCTGAATGGCCCGGTCGATATCGACAAAATGGATTATCTCCAGCGCGATAGCTTGCACGCAGGGGTCCCCTATGGAAGAAACTTTGATGCCGGACGACTGGTGAGCAGTCTCCGAATTGCGGCAGATGGCGATGCCATCGCCATCAGCGAAAAGGGAAAGACGGCGGCTGAGATGATGGTCTTCGCCCGCTACGTCATGTTTAGTGAAGTGTACTGGCACCACGCCGTTCGCAGTGCCACGGCCATGTTGCAGCGATTGGTGTTTCGGCTGCAACCAGAGAACTCCGCTGCCAGCTGGCTTGCTATGTCGGACGCCGATTTCGTTCAGAGTTTGTCGACCGCCGCGGCCAGTAGCGAAGAACTTACATGCGTCAACGATGGACTTTTCGGCCGCGAACGTCGCTTGTACAAGCGTTTCGCCGAGTTCAGTGTGTCGGAAACGCCAGCCGTTCACGCGGCCCTGGCGCGAAAGCCATACGCTCAATTGGTCGAATGTTCGGCCAAGCTTGCCGTACTTCTGAGCCCAGGGTTACGCTGTCCCCTGGGACCTGATGAGGTGTTGATCGACGCTCCCCCAGTTAAGCTGGAAGTGCAATTCAAGTTAACGGTCATCGATAGTGACCATCAAAGAGCGGCGGTCGAGCTCGCGGATATTTCTCCCGTTGTAAAGGCGTTAGCCACCGAGCAGTTTGACAACTATGTAAAAAAGGTCCGCGTGTTCATCGCTCCCGACCGAAGAGACGCATTGCATTTCAGCTCCGAGCAGATTCAAACCATGCTACTCGCCGCATGCGAGGAGTGAGGATAAAACACCGCTCGCCCCAGGCACAGCCGTGATGCAGACGTCCACGGGCGTAATTCTAGAATGAGCTTTTCTAGTCAACGAATTTCCATCGGCGGAACTGTTGCGCAGCGACTTAGATTACCGCCAATTGGAGCGAGGCGAGAAGTATCCAAATAAGCAGGTGTAAGCAGGTAACCAGGTGAGTAAATACGTTCCAACGAGTCAAAGGAGACCTCGAATCTGGTTATTCGATTCGAGTGCATGTCGAAGAGCAGGTATCTGAAACGGTGCCACTTCCACCAACCTATTTCCATCCAACGCAGGCTGCAGTAGGTGAGGCGTTCGTCAGCCAGCCGTCTAATGCAACAACGTACGAATCTGGTTTAACAGGATCTGGAAATCGAGAGGTTTGGGATGGTAGTCGTCGCAGCCTGCTTGGCGAGCCCGGGCTTGATCTGCGGGCAAGGCATAGGCGGTGAGCGCGATGATCGGGATTTGCTTTAGTTCGTGATCGTGCTTGAACTCACAGCAGGCTGCCCAGCCATCCATTTCGGGCATATTCATATCCATCAATACCAAATCGGGATGCACGATTTTGGCTACTTCGATGGCTTCGCGACCTGTACCGGCGGTGGCCACTGCGAACCCTTGAGCTGCCAAGTGGCTGGCGATGAGTCGCTGGATATCCAGGTGATCTTCCGCGATCAGGATCGTTGTCATGTATATTTGGCTTCTTATTTCAACTCAGTAGCTTCTTATTTCAACTCAGTAGATGGAGCTTTGGCGACGCCGATCACGCCCAGTGCAACCCGTGCCCCCACGTCTCCTGACGGTTGCGTGGACTTGTCTTCACCTGCGTGCGCGACCGGTCCACGTCCGACAATCCATAATCAAAATGAGTGAATGTGCCTAATCGACCGGCTATGTGACCGACCGCCCCCGAGCTGCGTTTGCAATTAAGCTGACAACAAACAGCACCAGGAAGATGGCGAACAGAATCTGAGCGATCCAAGCGGCATTGGCGGCGAGACCACCAAATCCTAAGACAGCGGCGATCAAGGCGAGTACCAAAAAAGTAAGTGCCCACGACAACATGATTTGTCTCCTTCGAGAGATTGGCCTGATGAAATCCCTCATACGAAGGCAGAGGGATTGTCATTGTTGAAATGCAATGTGCATGCCAACACGCGAATGGCCGCGGCAGTTCTGTCCATCAACCATCAAAGTGAGCTAACCTGACAACTCGCAGGCTTAGCTTCGGTCGCTGATTCCTGCGGTGAGTCAGCTAATTTCCTGCGTCATGAGAGATAAACGAGCAGCAGGGGCACATGCAGACCTTTTTCGCGCGTTGATCGCGCACCACGTGCTATCTGCCGCACATTTACCCAACGCTGCCAGCAATGGCACTCGATTTGCAAATGGAAGCAGTTTTACAGCGGCGTCTCCCGTCTCCTAAGAGTCAACGATTCATTGGGAAATCCACCATCGGGAAATCCAGCGCGGCTTTGCTTCAAAATTTAGCACGCGTGCGAATCGATTATCAGGAAAGCAGTCTATGGATGCTACCCCAACAGACGTAGCGACGTTTGCCCCCGGCGGTGTCACGGCCATCCCGGCTTATAGTGCCGCTGCGGCAACCAGCGTTGACACGAGCAAACGCCTTGCGGCACCCGGAGCCAACGGCGCACCACGCCCTCAGTCTGATGTACGGTCCGCAACGCGTTCGGCGTGGTCAAAAGCGAGAAATTGGGTGGCAAGCCGGCCGGCCGCTAGTATGGCGGCAAGTTTCGTAGCAGGGGGAATCGTTGGATGGTTAACTTCCAAACTGAAATGAACGGTCACCATTCACATGGCAGCCCGGTAAGCGGCGTTGCCAGTCAAGCGGCCAATGTGATGGGAGACATACTGGAGTTGGCCGAACTGCAGGCCACGCTGGCGAAAGCCGACGCCGTCAACGCCACTAAAGCAGCCACGCAACCAATAGGACTTTTGATCCTTGGGATTTGCGCCGCGCTAGCCAGTTTGCCCATTGTTACGTTGGGACTGGCCTCGCTGGTCGACGCATCGACCGTGCTCAATGCTTGGCAATCTCAGTTGTTGGTGGGACTCCTCTCCGCTGCAATTGCCTCGACCGTGATTTACGTTTCGGTTCGACGACTACGGCAATTGTCTTTGCAATTTAAACGCACGGCAGATGAGTTCGCCAAAAATGTGGCCTGGGCCAAAGTTGTCGTACGTTCAGGCAACCAACATTCAGGCAACCAACTTTAAGTGGCAGGACGGATGGCGGCCTGCGGCTAGTAAGTCGTCAGGTGTTATCGGGGATAACTGCTGTGCCCCACCCCGGCCCTGATGGGCCGACGCTCTCTGCGGGCCTTCAAGCGAAACGCTTGCAGGCCCGCAGGGAGCGTACGTTGCGCGTCAGACCTCAGCGAATAATAGGGTTGTAACAAATAACTTTACCAAATTGATGACGTAACCCTTAACAGGAGATTTAGAATGAGCACGACATCGCGCACAGCGGCTGATCCAAAGCAAAAAACATCCCGACTCGATCAGTGGAGCGAACAAGTCATACAGACCTGTGATGAGCAGCAAGAGGACTTCATAAAACTCGCGGATCGGTGTGGCGACGCAATCTGCGAATATGGAAGACGCCAACCGGGTGTAGCCGCGTTGGCCATTCTTGGGTTAGGATTCTTCGTGGGCTGGAAACTCAAGCCCTGGTGAAAGGTTAGGCACGTGCATGATTCAGTTTGGCAGGAACAATGTCCGGGAATAAAAAGGCGGTTTCTGGAAAGCAAATCGAAAAAATCTGCAACTGGTGATCAATTACTTGGTGGCCCCAGCCAAGACCGAGCGGATGAGCTGGTATACGGCGATCGGCCTGATCGCTGCCATCGTCGGCTCGGCGAGCCTGCTCATGCTGTTGATAATCATTGCGATTTCGGCACTGTTCTAAGCAGGTCGCCAACTGGACAGCGTCAGGTTCGTATCCAATTACCGTAACTTACTCGGTTCTCTGCAATCGTGAGCGGCAAGGGGCTAGCCGCCGGTAAATGAATGAAAAACAACGGGAAGAACCGGCGGCTAGCGCTTAGGTTTAGTCGCATTTTCGAAGCTAGTGTCCGATGTGTATTGAAAAGTTTTTGGTTGGGGGATGTTAAGCATGGACGAGTTTAAGC
>JBGSHW010000181.1:0-79103 GCA_041751975.1 Pirellulaceae bacterium | reverse complement strand
AACGACGACTATAAAATGGACGCGGACAGGCAGTTTGACCGGGCAGCAAGTTAACAAACGCCAACGGTGAGCTACGTTTCTCGGTTCTAGACGATTCGATCAAACCTTGCGGTCCGCACGAATGAAAATTGCAACGCTCGGCACACTTGTGTTGTCTGGTTTCTTTGTGCTGCTTAACCCTAGCCCGGATATTGCATGCGATAAATATCGCCTGCATATAGTGCTAGCAATCGCTGTTGGTGTCTGCCTGTAGCAGTAGCAAATGCATCGAATAGCTGAAAATGGACCGTATGCCATATCCGGGCTAGGGCTACGGCACTGCTCTCGGATCTGCCGGAGCCGACGTAACCCACGTAAACCATTCAGCGGCAGCGTTGCTTAAGCCACTGATTTAAACCCACCACACCACCTGCTCGAAATAAGAGCAGGTTGACATGTCCTGAGGATGATGCCGACCGGACCAGTTGCTTTTAATCCCAAAAGCTCACGCGCACATCCACAGCCAGTCAGCTAGCTCGGATTGGCAGCGGGGAGGCGGACCCAGTCTTTGAGATGCGCATGCTCGAAGATCATCTCGCTCTGAATTCGAAGGTCTTGTCCCATGCCCGCTTTATCGGCTCGCTGGAACATCGCGTAGGCGATGGCGACATCCACATAAGCGAGTCCGACGGCGTTGAAGTAGGTCCGCTCAGTGGGTGACTCCCGCCCCGGCTTGTCCTCCACGATCAACTCAACCAGATCGGCGTAAATGTCTTGATCGGATAACTCACCCGCCTTGTACATGCGACTGAGGGTCTGAGTGCGGTGTTTGACGGTTTCCCAGTCGTCGCACACGATTTTGTCGCACAACTTGGCTACCTCAAATTCATCTTCCCAGCCGCCGATATGCGAGTAGAAGCAACCTTCTTTGAGCCATGCGGCCTTCAGGAGCGGGGCTTGAGCACTTGTTGCCGTGACCACGACGTCGGCATCAATGACTGCCGCCTCCAAGTCGCTGTGGCAGGCGATGATATTGACATCAGGCACGATCGGCTGCATTTCCTTTAGGAATAGTTCCTCTTCGGCCGACGTCTTGGCGGCCACGCGACATTCTTGAAGGGCTGGGAGAACCGTCTTCATGGCAATCAGGTGCATCTTCGCCTGCTCCCCTGCTCCAATAAATCCGATCGTTTTCGAATCTGGCCTCGCCAGATACTTGGCTGCTATGGCACCCATCGTGCCAACTCGCACATTCGAGCACAGTGTGCCCTCCATGAAGGCAATCGGAAATCCATGTTCGATTTCGGACAGAATGATCACGGCCGACAAATTTTGAACTCCGTGCAGCACGGGATTGGGCGGGAAAACGGAAACCCATTTGACCCCACAAATCTTTTCTGACTTAAAGGTGGCGGGGAGGCAGTTGATCCGTTCTTGGGTTTCATCGTTGAAGATCTGTACGATCTTCTCTGGAAACAGCACATCACCGCTGCGGAACGCGCACATGGCTTTCTCCGCCGCATCGATGGCTAACTCGATGTCTAAACACCCCGCGCCCAAAAGATCTTCCTGCGAGAAATAGCGGCAACGAATTTCGTGCGGATGGGAAAGGGACATGTTGGGTTGGCTCCAATCTAGTGACGAAAAACATTAGGGACGGCGACCGGAACGTACGTTTTGAGTAAACACAAGGGGCTAAACCCGCAGTCACAAGGATTAGGCTCCCGCAGTGCAAAGTGTGCGGGCCGATACGGCAAAGACACCACCCAGACATCACTTGCAATTTTGGTGCCAATGGGACGTGGCCGATTGTTGGGGAGATGAGCTGAATCATTTCGAGACGGAATGCTGGCCGCAGGCTGTTGTACCCAAAGCTAGCTGAAAACCTGCTCAGCAGATCCTGGGAACGAAAAGAAAAAGCTCACAGCGGTGAGCTCGCACTCACGTGAAGCCACTTACTCGCGTGCAAGAAAGTGCTCGAAGAATGCGTAGAGCACACTGTTTGAATCACGGTTCGGGGCATGCTCGGGTCGATTCGTCATCGCCACGCGGTTTTCATACCCCAACAGCCGATTGACGGCAATCGAGTGGTTTAGGGGCTGCCAGCGCTCAAGGACATCCTCCGAGCCACCCGATACGAGGAACGGTCTGGGAGCCATCAGGGCATGCAACTCGTGCAAGTCTCGACCCGTCCGTCGTAAGTCAACATACAAGCCCCGCGCAGGATTGTCAGCGGTGATCGTTCCCCGCTCGCGCCACGGCGGCGCGTGGTAACCTAGATACCAAGGCTCCCAATAATTCACGCTTGGCCGCGATTCATCGAACACGATCCCCGCATCGGACCAAGCGGCACAAGCAAACTTATCGAACAAACAGGCTGCAAACATAGCCCATTTGCCACCAAAGGAATGCCCAACGATGCCGATGCGTTCCGCATCCACCTGTGGCTGTGCCGCCAATACATACCATGCATTGGCAGCTGCGTAGGCCAGCATCGACAACGGTTGCACCTCCGCATTTTCCAACGACGGATAGTACAGACTGTAGGACTTAGCTTCAGTGGCTGCCGTTGTACCGATTGAAAGGCAAACGAAGCCACGTTGCACCAACTGCAAGGCAAAATCGCGGTCCGGTCCACCCTCTCCAATCGCCGTATCAGGCTCGTAGTAGACCGATAGAACGGCTGGGTGAGGGCCCTCGGCAGCGGGCACCAAGAGCCAACCCTCCGTCGTTTGTTCAGGCAACCACTTGAACCGAATACGATGCTGCGTGTAACCATCCCGAGGCATACTTTCCAAGAACTCGACCACGGGTTGCTCGATCAATGGCGGCCAGGGACCGAGTAGTTTCTCCCACTCACCGCGTAGTTCGTCGCGTCGTTCAGGCCACTCGGCTGCTGTGGAAACTTTCGTCATGTCGCGCGATCGCACCAACGGTGAGCGATATGTCCCCATGTCGTCGCGCCAGGCCACAGGGGGTGTGAAGTAAGGCGAAATCAGCTGCCGTGCCGTTCGTTCGGACGCGACGTTATTATCGGGGGCGGTCCCCGGGACGAACTTTAGCTGGACTACGTGCATGCTGTTATCGCTTCCAAAGCGTTCCACCCCGTCGGGCTGCATCCATTCGGCCACGGTGACCCACGACTCGTCTGGATTGATGGTGGTGATTCCGAAATTTCCAAGGCGGGCTCCGCGATTGGCGACCAATTCAATCTCCGTTCCTCGCTCGACCTGCAACGACTGCGGATTGACACGAGCCATGAACAGCGGCGCACGGTGCCGAAACACTTGATCGTTGTTGGCTCCACGCCGGGTATAGACCAAGTACAATCCCGAAGAGTGCGTTACCCAATGCTGCTGGGTGTTGTAGTTCCCCAGGTCCGAACCGTCGCTAAAATGCCACTTGATCGGCTGAGCGTATTGCAATCCATCGTCGCTGACTGCCACATAGCCACTTTCATCATTTCGCATTGTCAGGAAGTACTTCCCACCCCAGAACGTCAGAGAGGGTTCGTACAGTCCGCGCGCGGCGGGTACGCTCAACTCATCGCCATGCTCGACGTATTCGAGGCGGTTGCCGTCGAAGCGGCAACGACAGACGCAAACCGAATAACGACTGGCCGCGGGTTCTTTGAAATAGATCGGCAACAGGATATCGCCCCCCGGCAAATCGACCCGCTGACCACTGCCAGCCCCGGCGTTCAGAAACTTACGTTCTGCGGGCAATTTCAAAGTTTTCCAGGGAGACCATTGCGTACCCGTCTCATCGCTTACCGTCGGCTCGTAAACGGAATAAGCCACACTCCGCGGGCTCGGGGACAGGCCATGATTAGCCCGATACCAAACGGTCTGCCCAATTCCCAGCAATCGCCCGCTGGCCGCATGCCACTGCGGGACAAAATCGCAGACGGTCAGTTCATCCTCCGGTTCAAGCATGGACTTGGCCTCCACCGTGGCCGCATCAGTGCTTGACCAGGCATCCCCTTGACCGAACACCTGTCGCGCGAAATTTTCGCAAGGTTTTGGCGCACTCCACGTCTGCCCCTTATCGTTCGACCTCATTGCATGCAATCCTGAGAACACATCGGAGCCCGAGAGCAGCAGTTTTTGCGCGGTCATCACCACGTGCGCTGGTCGTTTGGCTGACAGATCGGCGGGGATATAGCCAGCCCGCGCGTGGACCCAACATGTTTCGCCGTCAAAGCCCGCATGCGCGACCAGACGCTTGATTTGCGGCGGCGTCGCCACGGCACGCTGGCTTAACAGGTTTAGCGTCACCAGAACCACCACGATGCAAAGCGAAAGGCGTGAAGCAAGATGTCTCATCTACAACTCCTCTAATGAAAAGCTCAAATTCGCAGGAATGAGGTGGATCACGCCGCCGCCCACCGTCCACTCGGGTGAACAGAGGCAAGGCGAAGTCAACGCGACTGGCAGGTGGCTGCTCATTCTACACAACGCGGGTGAATCGGTGTCGAAGCCGTGTCCTTCGGAAGGAACGCCACCCAGGGAGTCGTTACAAAGAGGGACGGTGCATCTCGACCTACGATCGAGGCAGCATCGCTCTCTCCTTCTTTGTTGGGCGCTTGAGAAAACCAAGGAGTGGCCTTCCTTGTTTGAGCTTCTTGCACTTAGCGCCCCGCCATTCTCGCTGCCCGCAGTAGGGCGAGGGATCTGGGAACGGGTGACCTGTTAGGCATCGAGCCCAAGGGTTTGTAGGAGTGACAAAACATTCGAAGGGTTGCAAACTCCAGCTCAGTCATTCAGAATTCAGTTAAGCTGCTTCTGCAGACGTTGCAGGAGTCACTGGATATTGTCCGCTGTTGAAACGCCGCAATTGCGACTCAACCACCTCGACGGAATTCAAACCGGAAACCTTGAACTCCGCCCAAGAGAATTGGATTCGTATTTCCCGGCTGTCTACGGTAAGTGGTGGCGAATTACTTGGAAATGCTCTTTCACAACTGCTTTCGACCCGCCCTGGACCCGCCCCGCCCTGCATGCACACATTGACCCTCTCGAACTGGTCATCCTACCTTATGCCGTCGCACCTTATGCCTTTACTGAGAAACATTCTCCGCCAACTGTGGTTGGTTCCGTGTGCTATTGGTTTCGTCGGCAGCCAGCTTTGGGCCGATGATCCAGCCGAATTGCCTCAAGCCAATTTGGCCGTATTCGAATCGTCCATCAGGCCGATTTTGGAACGCAATTGCTTGGACTGTCATGGCCCGGTTGCGACCGAGGGGAATATTCGCATCGATACACTCGATCCCAACTTGGTCGCTGGCAAGGACACCGACTGGTGGATCGAGGTCTACGCCGTGCTTTCGAAGGGCGAGATGCCACCACCGGACGAACTGGTGATGGATGAGCCGGTGATGGATGAGGAGGATCGGCGGAAAGTGGTCGAGTGGCTTTCAAGCGAACTGCAGACTGCCTCCATCGTGCGCCGCAACAGTAGCCCGCACTCTGGCTTCCGTCGCTTGACGCGCTACGAAACCAACTACGCGCTGCAAGATCTGCTCGGGCTGCCATGGGATTTTGCCAAGGATCTACCACCGGAGTCGATTTCGGAGGATGGCTTCGAGAACAGTTCTGAGTTGCTGCAACTGTCGGTAACGCAGTTCGAAACCTTTCGTCGGCTCACGCGGAATGCGTTGCGTCGTGCAACGGTCCAAGGAGCTCGCCCACCGACGCTCTATTGGGGCGTGACCATGGCGGAGGCTGCGCAGCATGAATGGATAAAACAATCCGAAGAACTAGAGAAGGCCAAACAGCAGCACGCCGCAGACCCTGAGAAACAACGCGCTGAGTTAATAAGTCTGGAAGAGAGTTTCCGCCGCCCCCATGCAAGAGCCTACTTCAAAGAACTGACCAGCGGTCGAACAGCCGCCGCTCAATGGCAGTATTACGATGCCAAACACGCTTTTGCACCGCAAGACAACTCACCCGCTTTCCCTGAGTCGTTTGCTTGTGTCGCCATTCTCCCCGCCGGCCAACAGCAACAATTGGTGGTCGAGTTGGGCAACCAACTCCCTGACGAGGGAACCATGCGAGTTACTGTGCGGGCGTCGGGTGTGAGCAGCGACAACGATTACATCCCGAGCCTGCAACTTCTGTTCGGATGGCAAGCCAGTAATGAAGGTCGTGCTCTGCTTCGCGTCAGTGAGCAAGACACGCCGGTGACTGCCGATGCTAGTCAACCACAACTGATCCAGTGGGATGTACCCTTGGGCGAGATCTATCCGAGGAACTCGGTCCGAAAGACGTCGCCGATGGGTGCCATGCCGAGCCCATCGGAGTACATTCGAATTGCTAACAGCTCGGCTTCTCCGGCCGATATCCAGATTGATTTCGTACATGTCGCCGCTCCGGTCTACGACCAGTGGCCTCCAGAATCGCATCGTAGAATCTTCTTTGAGAGCGAGCTTGCCCATGATGAACCAGCTTATGCTTCCGAGATTCTTTCAAAATTCATGACGCGGGCTTGGCGCCGACCGCTGGCGCAAGAAGAGCTCGAACGCAAAGTCGAGCTCTTCACCGCGATGCGGCCGCAGTGCGATAGCTTTGAAGAAGCGGTGGTGGAAGTCTTGGCAACCGTCTTGTATTCCCCCAATTTCCTATACGTAGCCAATGACGATGTGGCCGATGGAGCTCCTGAGGCAGCTAACCGCCCTAGATTAGCCGCTCACGCGTTGGCGAGTCGACTTGCCCTACTTCTGTGGTGCAGCTTGCCCGATGAAGAGCTGCTGGGATTGGCCGCAAGTGAACGGCTGGTTGATCCTCAAGTCCTAGCGACGCAAGTCGAGCGGATGCTGGCGGACCCTCGCAGCCAGCGATTTTCAAAGCACTTCGTGCACCAATGGCTGAACATGAGTTTGCTCGAGTATCTGAATATCGAACAACATGTCAGCAACTTTGATCCTCTGTTAAAAGAAGCCATGCAACAGGAACCGGTCGAGTTGTTCGGCGAAATGCTGCGTCAGAATGCGAGTGTAGTTGATTTCATCCACTCCGATTACACGCTGGTCAACGAGCGTTTGGCCAAACATTATGGTCTCCAGGGAGTGACGGGCAACCACTTTCAACGTGTCGGACTCGACGGCAGCCTGCGTCGCGGCGGTTTGTTGACCCAAGCTGGGCTGTTGGCCATGAACTCGGACTGGCCAGATTCCCATCCGCTGAAGCGAGCGATTTGGCTGCTCGAGAGTTTACTGAACGATCCCCCGCCACCCCCGCCCCCCGCTGTACCGCAGATTGATTTGGCCGATCCTGAAATTGCCAAGATGACCCTCAAGGAGCGCATTGAAGATCATCGCAATCATGCGGCTTGCATGTCCTGCCATGCTAAAATTGATCCGTGGGGAATTGCCTTTGAAAACTACGATGCACTCGGACTGTGGCGCAACGAGATTCAAGGCAAGCCGATCGATGCGGCCAGCGAGTTGTTCAATCATCAGACACTTGACGGGATTGACGGACTCAAGCGCTTCTTGCTCGAGCATCGCCAGGACCAGTTTGTGCGTGCGATGGTGCATAAGCTGGCCACTTACTCCCTCGGACGGCCCATCACCTTTGCCGACCGCGCGGACATCGACGCCATTACCGCCGATGTGCGGCAGCAGGGTGATGGTTTGCAGACGATTATTCAAACGATCGTGAAAAGTGACTTGTTTCAATCAAATTAGGTTGCCGGTCGACTGGCTAAATTACCTTTGCAGAGGACATATCAATGCGTTGGAAGATGCACCAATTGGATCGCCGCAGGTTTTTGCGTGGTAGTGGCGTCGCCCTAGCGCTGCCTCTGTTCGGATCGTTCGCAACTTCGGTAGCTGCCGCTGAACCGAGCCTCGTAAACCCAAAGCGTCTCGGCTGCTTTTATTTTCCAGACGGCGTGCCTATGCCGTTGCCCGAAGACCCTGCCTATCAAGATTGGGCTTGGTTTCCGCGCGGCAGTGGCAGCGACTTTCAGCTCACAAGCTGCATGCAACCGCTCGAGTCGCTGAAAAGTGAACTCACCGTTTTGTCCGGCTTCTCACATGCGCGCTCGCGGAATGTGCATGGACACAACAATGCCGACCAATTCCTGACCGCCGCCGCAACGGGGGATGGGGACACCGACTACCAGAATACGATTTCTTTGGACCAAGTCTATGCTGCGCAAATTGGCGACCAGACGCGGATTGCCTCGCTGGTCATGTCGACCGATGGCGGCACCGGAACGGCGCGGGGCACGCACACGCTCTCGTTCGATCGCAATGGCCGTCCGATTCCGGCCGAACATCGTCCCAAGCAGATCTTTGACCTGTTATTTGTGAAAAGCGACGTCAATTCTGCGCGGCACTTAGCACTCAGTCGCAGTGCGCTCGATGACATGCTCACCGACGCCCACTCCTTGCGCGAAACTCTGGCCGTCGATGATCGTCGCAGATTGGATGAGTACCTCGATTCGGTTCGGCAAGCTGAGGTGAAAGTTGAAAAGGCCAAACACTGGCTCAACGCTCCACTTCCCAAGATTGACGGCCATCAACTGAACCTCGAACTGAGCACGGATGAGCCACGCGAGTACTTGCAGACCATGTTCGAATTGATCTTCTTGGCCTTTAAGACCGACACGACACGCGTGGCGACCTATCAGATCGGTCGCGAAAATGGGGTGGGGCGAAGCGATCACTTGTCGCGCGCCGTCGGCTTTAACCTGGCGCATCAGTTGTCGCATGAGACAAAGAATCCCGATGGCTGGAAAAATTTTGGCATCTACTGCCAATTTCTCAACGAAGAATTCGGTCGCTTTGTGAAAAAGCTACACGATGCGCCCGAACCTGCGGGAGCGGGAACCATGCTGGACAACACCTTGCTGTTGTTTGGTTCGGCCTCGAGTGCCTTTCATCTTTCTCGCAATTATCCATTGATTCTGGCGGGCGGAAGGCACATGGGCTTCAAGCACGGCCAGTACCTCAACCACGCGGGGATGAACTTTCAGGGTGGCCCGTGGATGGGCGATCGAGAACCATGGCAAGACAAAGCCAAAGGAGAGGATATCCCTTTATCCAATTTGTTCGTCACCATGCTACAGCGACTGGGTGTGACCACCGACTCCTTTGCCGACAGCACGGGTGTTGTCGACGTTTGAGCACCTTGGCTTGTGGACGTTAGGCGGCAGAGCAAAAAAAAGCTCGGCAGGAGCCTCGCCCCACCGACTGCATATTCCACTTGATTAATCGCAATGAAAGATGTTTAGAACGGTGCCCCTCGGGCTAGTGCACAGTTGAGCGGACGGGGCCTTACTACTGGGACGCTGCAGCTTGTTCGCTCTGGATTTGCTGAATGAACTCCGAAATTCTAACGCAATACGCAGCTTGTCCAGTGTTACGCTTGGCATGCTCGCCCCCATCAATTAAGAACAAATCTTTGTTTGGGCCCAGGGTGGCTTGGAAAAGTTCTTCACTCATGAAGCACGGAACTTTGGCGTCGGAGGTCCCGTGCACGAACAAGGTGGGGGGCATGGGCTGGGTACCAACTGTTTGGATTGAATTGAAGCGGTGACGTAGCATCCAATCTAAAGGGTAGCAGTAAGTCATTGGTGCTTTCCAATGCACGATATCTTTAACCGAGGTAAACGAGCATTCGACGACGAGCCCACCCGCCTCGGGTTGCTTCGCCGCCAAATCGATCGCGACGGCGCCGCCCAACGAGTGACCGTAAATCAAGATCTGCTCAGGCCTAAAACCGCGCTGTTCAACCAGGTAATTCCAAGCGGCTTGCGCATCTTCGCAAAGGCCTGCTTCCGAGGGTGTCGAGGTTTTATAGGTTGCCCCGTAACCGCGATAATCAATAATCAGTACAGGACATCCCATTTCATGAAAACACTCTGCGTGGTGCAAGTTTTTTCCGATCGTTGTGTCTTGGCCGTGCAGAAAAAGTATGACCGGCCGATCTGCCTCGCCTGGTAACCAAAACCCATGCACGGCCGCTATCCCAACTGGGATCTCAATGCTTTCGTACGGCAGAGGAGGTTTCAGATCTGCCGGAGTGCCAGCTTGCGCGGGTTGCGGTTTAAAGATCGCGTCATCTTGAATCGTCCAAAAATAGACTCCGATGCAGATGTAGATGGTTGCAAGTAGGTAAGCGATGCTGCGCCAAACGCGTCTCGAGCACGCGCCAGTTGACTTCAACATGTCGAGCATGGTGTTGAACTTCTCCATTGGTTGCTGCACGTTAGGAGAGTCAAAGCTAAAAATGCTCCCCCGTCAGTCGTTTCTTTCGTCCTGCACTTTAGGCGAAAAGATTATACTTAGCCATCCATGGCTCCTTTCATGAAATGGTTCTGTGGTAAGTCCGAATCATGGTCGCGAGCCACGTTTTTTTCGAAATATCAATCTCGTGGTTTTTTAGACTTTTCCCCTAAAGTGCAGATTATCAGAGGCTTGCAATTAGATACGGAGCTCACTGGAAACGGTCAAACCAGGTGCTTTGAGCTCGGTAAGCGGTTGCTCTATTGCCAGTTGAGCTGCCGAATAAATCGTTCAAGCAAATTTCCAAATAGTTCACTGTTACTGGTGATGCCCCAGGGGTTCAAAAAATCCAATTTTCGGTATCAGTGGCCGAACAGACCCTTATTCCACTGAGTAAAGACAGACGCGATGTAGATTCCGAAAAGACCGCCAGGAATCGGCACCCGCGATGCTTCCCGTAAACTCATCATCAAGACAGCTTGTTGCGTCATTCCAATCGAAAAACACCCCTCTAGAGGAGCTTGGTAAGCAGTTTGGCGTCCAAGTTGTCTGTCGGTCAGGACCTCGCTGGGGGCCCTCAAGCAGCACGTTGGCCGCCACAATCAACTTTACGGCAGACACCAGGGACTGTCTATTTAGCAATTGATGCTCACATCTGTGGGGGTACCGATCACAAAGGCCAGACCGCGAGAAGCACAAATAGTAGGGTCATAAGCCCGATCACGTAAGTATGGCGATCCTTAACGGCAAACACTAATGGATCGTCGCTGAGCTCGCCTCGATGAGCCAGGAACCACACACGACTTATCCAGTACAGAAACAGAGGTCCAACGAACCAAAGAAATGCTGGACGGGGGTACAACATAGTAGCAGTGTCGCCTTCGATGTACATCAGAAAAACCAGACATGCAAGATAACCGCAGGTAGGCCCTAAATGCCCTAGAAGTTGCAGATCCTCGGCGCGGTAACCTCGCCGACTATTCAGTTGGCCCAAAACAACTGCGGGTGCCAGTTCGGTGTATCGTTTCGCCAGTGCGAGCGAAAGAAACAGAAAAACAGAAAACACTAGCAACCAGTGCGAGAGCCGTATGTCGGCAACCATTGCACCCATAAGTAGACGATAGGCGTATAACCCCGCAAGCATCATTACGTCCACAAATAGTTTGTTTTTTAGCATATAGGAATATGTCAAGGTGGCGGCAATATATCCGATCAAAAATAGAGCTATTGTGGAACTGCCAACAATAAGAGTGGCAACAACGGAGCCTGTGATGAGAGCGGAAGAAAGTAACAACCCCATGGGAACGGAGATCTCACCTGATGCCAGCGGACGGCGATGCTTGCGAGGGTGCTTACGATCGGAGTAGATGTCCGTCAAATCGTTAATGATATAAGTGCCGGAAGCGCAGGCGCTGAATGCAACAAACGCAAAAAGTACCTGCAACCACTTGGAACTTTCCAATTGATGAGACATGATTAAGGGTACAAACAGCAACAAGTTCTTGGCCCATTGCATTGGACGAACGAGGCGGACGAGAGAACGAAGATAGTTTCCGGTTCTCGGAAAAACTCGAACAGGATGACAAACGTTCGTTGCGCGTTTTAAGACACTGTTCGAAGCATTGACCACATAACTGGCTCGAGCAGCCGCCCACAAGGGCAGGTCTGAGGCTGAGTTTCCCACGTAATCAAAAGTTTCGCCGCAGACCTGCTGTATCCGCTTCAGCTTGATGTTGCCTGAATAGTTGATGCCCCCCTCTGTCGCGATCACCTGATCAAATAGTTTAAGATGATCCGCGACGGCTTTTGCGTACCGCCAATCGCTCGCAGTGGTCAGCACCAACGGACGTCCATCCAGACGGCATTGCTTTAAGAAAATTATCAGTTCTAGGTGGTATGGTAGTGTGTCTGGGGGAATTTCAATCCGATCGGCAATTTTAGCTTTAAAGGCTGCTTTACCATGGAATAGCCAGAATGGGACGAAGAACGCAAGGTGCGGTTCTCGGCCGAGCAATACAAACAACGACTCCCATAAAAGATCTCCGGTCACCAGAGTGCCGTCAAGATCCACACACACAGGAATCTGTTCATCCGGAGGGGCGCTGACACTCATAGGAAAACCAAATCCAGTTTACAAACCGTACATTTCGTAGTTGGCCATAAACAATTCTTGACACCCATCGGATGCTGCGCAAATGGAAATTCAAAAATTATGGATCTTTGCCATGACCGATGTTTAGGCACTGGCAACGAGTAAGTGTTTCCAGGCTTAGGCCAGCAAGCGCTGCCATGAAAGGAACAGAAGGAAAGTGATAGCGATCCTGGACGACGATTACAGCATGCACCATTGCGTAATAAACCCACAATAGTACTGCCGGATGAATCGCAGAGCTCCAAACGCCCATTTGTCGAGCCAGCACGACGATCCCTGAAAGTGCAAGTCCCAGCATTACCACCCAAAAGATTGTACTGATCAATTTGAGCGGCAGCAGCACATGTGAGCCGAATCGCTGCTCGAGCCCCTTTGAATTCCAATGTACTCCAATGGTCTCGCTGGCATGTAGAAACGCTAACTTTCGAATCGTTCTGACGAGAAAGGCGGAGGGATTAGCTTTGATGTAAGCTATGGCCTGCTGCTTTAAAAAGCGGTCTCGCTCAACTTCGTTCGTAGGCAGGTCTTTCGGAAGTTCGGTGTAGGTCCCCGAAGGGTTTGTGGGGTTGTTTCCCATCCAGAAGTTTGCTCCGCCATTAGTTGAAACCAGGACAAAGTGACCGAACAACTGTTGGTTTCGCAATCCCCAGGGGACAAAACATCCGAGCATGAAAAGTCCAGATACCATTCCGAGAATAAGGGAACGCAGTCGCTTTGTCATGGTCAAGTCAATGATCAATGCTCCAGCCACCCCAAGAACAGCTGGTAGCAAAAGTGCAGTTGGACGCACGTAGGCTGCCGCAGCGATCAAGGCTCCAAACGTAACCGCCTGAAACACAAAGTGAACTCGAGAATTTAACCAGATAGTCAAAGCAGACAGAACAAAAAGGTTAAACAGGAGTTCGCTAGCCAAAACAGTCGAAAATTGAATCTGCGCGGGCCATAGTGCGAGTAACCCCCCTGCGAAAAGTGCAGCCTTCCTACCAAACCAATGTCCCGTTAGGTGCATCGTGAGGGCAACGGTGAATGTGCCGGCTAGAATGTTGAGAACCACGATGGGTGCATAGCCATGACCAAACGCCTTGTACAAACAAGCATAGACAGCAGAAGTGCCGACAGGCCAATACGCAGACAGTTGGCTTGGTTCCCAACCGTACCCATCTCCCGCCGCGATATTGCTCGCGAACTTATCGTACGCGACGGAATCTGACACTGGGATCACTGGAATGAGGAGCGACCATGCAATCCTAACCACTAATGCTGTCAGAATCACGATGATTCCCGGCTTCGTGCGCATTATTCTCTTGTCGCGCGCGAAATCACGCTCGGGGTACAGCATCATTCCAAAGAGTTTCAACAAAAGTGAGTTTCCAGAGGACACCGGGCGAAGAATGCATTATAGCTGCTACTGCAGCTCTAGGAAGCAGGGATTCTTTGGGAATTTGTTCAAACCATTGTTCCCTTAGCATCCTCTACCAAAGGGTTTGTGCCTATGTTGATTTACTGCGGCAAATGCACGAGTAACCTCGGGTGATGCCATGCAGGGTTATTGCCAACGCCGTTTTGCTGACAGCCTCGCAACAGCACTTCACTTGATAAATCGCACGCAATGGAGACAGACTCCTGGCACTTCGCGCACGCGTACTTGATGTAGCAATGCTCGATGGACATGAGCCGAGCAGGGATAAACTCCAACTGCTCGCTCGAATTAAAGCCAATCTGTTTGCGCGCTTCACCACAGAAGGGGCAAGCTCGTTCCGCTTCATTCAATTCGTGGCGAATATTCTCACGCTCAAGCTGTTTCGGTAATGAGCCAATGCGGCCCTGTCGGCGACTAGGCTTTGGCTGATCGTCGATTCAAACCAGCTTGCCCCGGCATGCACGGCGAGAACAACGTCCGCAGAGGGACGTTCTACGCTCATCAGAAATTTCAAAATCCCTGCGCTTTCAGCGCCGCTGAGCGTTGGCAGTTCGTAACTTCGGGCTTGCACAGGAGCGAAGGTTTGTGCGTCGTGCTGTGCGCACCACACGGTCCGCTCTCCGTCGATGACCACTTGGCACTTGATGATGCACTCGATGCCCCGCTCGACCGCAGCTGTCGCAGCCGCGCGTCGGTCGGGAGCGAGGAATGCAAAGTCGGAGTCATGCACAGTATCGCGCAGGAGTTCCATCAGCCATTGTCAAACGTCCCCTTCGTTCGCTTCCCTTCGACCGCTTGTGCGTGCAGCGAGGTGTTAACGTTCTTCGGCCAGTCGTCGTGCTCGGTTTGCCACGAAAGGATGTTGTTTAGAGTTGCCTGCCCTTCGTGGCTGCGATTGGCTACTAACGAGGACGCGTACAGTGTAACTTGATGTGTTTTACTAAAGCAGTTGGATCGGCGGCGCGATCCACTACGATTTTTTTGACCGAGCCAAAAACCGCTTGACAGGCAATCGAAAGTCCGTAAACTTTGATTATTGAAATTGAGTCTCAATAGCGAGAGGCGAACTTCATTCTAGCCAGCTAATGCCTGCCCCCAATGGGTATGGTTTCTCAGCCAGCCACAGCTAGCCAGCCAGCTCAACCAGCGCCTTATTCAGGCGCCGCGAGAGTAGCCAGCATCTTCGACATCGTGTTCTGTTCATGCCAGCGGCGTG
Source organism: Pirellulaceae bacterium (assembly GCA_041751975.1). Lineage (GTDB taxonomy): Bacteria > Planctomycetota > Planctomycetia > Pirellulales > Pirellulaceae > Aureliella. The sequence goes on along the minus strand of JBGSHW010000181.1, from coordinate 64,102 downwards.
CAAAAAGGTTGCACGCCTGCGTTGGCTGATTCACGTTCTTTCACGCTTGCCTAAGGTGTACCGATGCAAAGCACTACGCATTTGCCTTGTTCTGTTTCGTTCTTACGTTGCCGCAGACCCAGCCAAAACGCCACCTCGAGCCAGCGGGCGGGCTTTACGCTCGTCGAATTGCTGGTGGTCATTGCCATCATCGGCATTTTAGTTGGCCTGTTGCTCCCCGCCGTACAAGCCGCCCGCGAGGCCGCTCGGCGCATGTCCTGCAGCAACAATCTCAAACAAATGGCGCTGGCCACCCACAACTTCCACGACACCTTCAACGCGCTCCCCTATGGCGCCCGTGATCGGCTCGTGGGAGACGATTCCGACACTTGGGCTACTGGACACATCCAGATTTTGCCCTTCATCGAAAATGACGCCATCGCCCGCCGCTGGGACCCCAATCAACCACGCAACAACAACGACGATGCCGATGGAGATGGCTGGACCAACGCACTCTTGCAGCAGATGCAAATACCGACCTTCACCTGCCCGAGCATGACCCCCCCGTCGGGTCCGCTGGGTGTCGGCGGTGGTGCTGAGAATCGTGGACCCTGTAGCTATCTGTGGAGTGCGGGAACTCCTGACGTACAACTGTTGCATTATGCAGGCTTGTTCGGCGTAACAGAACTGTTGTTCGATGGAGCTGTCGTACCGATTAAAACTCATGTACCCGCCAGTGGCGCGACAAGTCCTAATCACAGGAAGCCGACGAAGCTACGTGATATCACCGATGGTACGTCCAACACATGGTTAATCGGCGAAACCGATTTCAAGCCGCGTGGTGTGCCTTCAACCATGTACGGTGGGGTGTGGGCCTTCGGTTTCATCGGGTATTCGTGGGGCACGACTTTCCATCCCTTCAACAGACACAATTGGACGCGGAACGTATTTGGTGCCTTCCGTAGCGAGCACCCCGGCGGCGCTCACTTTGCACTCGGCGATGGCTCGGTGCGATTCGTCAGTGAGTCCATTGACAATGTGATTTACCGCGCCGTTTCCACTGCAGCTGGCGGAGAAGTCGCACCGATCGATCCTTAGTGCTTCCGTGCACTAAGGTTTATTTTCCAATTGGCGGCGTACTGCGCCGCCACTCCATGCTAGCTCAATCAATTCCGCCTAATTCCGTACATGATTTGAGGTTTGTGATGAAGCCCCTGCGGCTGCTGATACTTTTGATAACCGTGACCACGATCGGCTGCGGTAGCACTGAACTCCCCCCGCCACAATCGCCAGCCATGCTTCCTCTGCTGACGATGGAGCAATGGAAAACGCTGCCGGCGGAGGAGAAATACGATGAGGGGACCCTTGATCGCTTGCGCGATGCCGACCCAAGCCTCAAGGCACATCGGGCTTGGCAAAAGTTCATGAAAGAGGTGGTGTTGCCTGAACGCATGCTTGATATTCCCGGCATACCTGGCCAGTCTCCAGATTAATGCACCGAACTAATGCACCGAACTAAGGCACACAAAAAATTAATAATGATGCACATAAAACAGTTAAAAATAATCGGTTCATTGGCTGCCTTGTCGACTCTGTTGGCCTCAAGCTACCCGAGCTCGGTTCTCGCTGAAGAGCCGGACAAGTTGGCGAGATCTCCGTCGAAGTTGCCCACTTCCTCCGGCGATGCCCACTTCTCGAGTGACGCCAAATTGCACTCGCCGTTACCAGAAGCGTTAACCAGTTTCGGCGCCACGGTCGTGGATGATTACTTGTATGTCTTCAGTGGCCATGGCCGAGGGATGCACGGCTTCGGCAAGGACTTGTTGGTCAATCATTTCCGCCGGATCCGTTTTGATGATCCCGCCCCGGAAGCGACTGAGCGGGAGACGATGGTGCGCCGCAAGCCATCAGCCCTGTATCGTAAAAGCGCAGCCGTATTTCGCTGGATGCACATCTACATTTCGATGCTCAGTTTCACGGCGCTGCTGTTCTTCTCCCTCACCGTTATTACCCTCAACCACCCGACTTGGTTTGGCGGAGGTTCTGTTGAGGTGCGGGATGTCAGTGGAACGCTGCCGGCGGACCTAACTGAGGAGACCACCGTTCAGCGAATTCAAGGTGTCCGAACATCTGCGAGCGGAGCACCAGCTGCTGGGGCGAGTGGCTGAGTTAGAAGTCGATCCAAGGGAGCTCATGGTCGTCTTTAAAGCTCCAGGCTACTCCGCCGACATCTTTATCGAGCGCGAAACAGGCAACTATTCGCTGATGGAATCCAGATCTGGCATAGTCGCCGTGATGAACGATCTGCATAAAGGGCGCGACAGCGGATCCGGATGGTCGTGGGTGATCGATATTTCCGCGGGAGTGATGATGCTCGTCTCCCTATCCGGTTTCGGCCTGTTGTTCTATCTGAAAAAGCGTCGGGTTTCTGGCGTTGCGGCGGCAGTTCTGGGGACGGTCCTGTTTGCCGCCGGTTGGCTGGTGTTAGTTCCGTAGTTGATGCAACTACATGGTGCTGAGTCGGCGTCACCCCCTGCTAGATTTGTCAGCCCGCGTCGCTGAGTCCACTTAAACGTCATGGTGGACAAATCGAAAGCACTTTTAGCCCCATGCAGGTTATCAACAAATACTCTTAGCTCAAAGCAAAATTACACAGCTTTCAATATTGACGTACGTGCATTATGACGTACACTATTCATGTGCGAGAGAAGTTCAGAAAATGTTCACAGGAGCCGTCATATGAAAGCCAATCCAGGCGGAAACCTCGATCCCGACAAGGTTTACGGACGAGACCAGCTAATCGCGCTCATTTGGGAGCGGCTGGAGAATCAAAGCGTTTTGATGAATGCCGAGCGACGTATCGGTAAGACTCAGATTATGCGGAAGATGCTGCTACAGCCCAAATCGGGCTGGAAACCTATCTACCGCAATGTTGAGAAGATCCATTCTGCGCAGGAGTTCGCGGAGCTCGTATACGACGACGTCCAGCAATTTCTCGGGAAAGTTGAACGAGCGAAGAGCTTCTTGCGAAAGTTTCTAGAGGACAACGAGAACGAGTATATCAACTTGAAAGGCCGTACATGGAAGAAACTGCTTACATCAGCGATCGAGGACTTAATGGCGACGCCCCGCGACGGGCGGCTAGTCTTCTTTTGGGACGAATTGCCGTGGATGGTGGAGAGCATTCGACGCAACGAGGGTTCGCAAATGGCCGTCGAAATTCTAGACACGATTCGCAGCTTGCGGCACGAACAGAGTAAGTTTCGAGTCATCTTTACTGGGTCCATCGGCCTGCATCATGTACTCGGAAAACTATCCGCAGACGGTTATCCGACCTCTGCGAAAAACGATATGTATCCAGTGACAGTCACACCGCTGGCCCCAGCCGATGCAGAGCGACTGGCGGCGGATCTGCTTGAAGGAGAAGGCATCCGATGCGACAGTCGCGCCGCTGCAGCCGCCACGATTGCGGAACAAGTCGACTACTTCCCGTTCTACATCCATCACATCGTGGCTGGGCTGCGTGTCGAGCAGTTGTTGGCAACAGAACATAACATCAAAGACTTTGTTGCAAGGCAACTCGTGGACGCGTCCGATCCGTGGCAACTAACGCATTACCGAAGTCGCCTTACGACTTACTATCCGGACAATGATGACGCCAGGAAGGTCGCCGCCATTCTGGACGTACTGGCTGTTACCGGCGACCCGAGCGACTCACTTTCGGTGGACGAAATACTTGTACGAACATCGAGCCGCAAATCCACGATCGACGACCGCGACGACTGGTTGCGACTGTTGAGGCTCATGGATGCGGATCATTATCTTTCACGCGACACCGATGGCGGTTATCGATTTCGGTTTCCATTGATTAGGCGCTGGTGGAAACTGGATCGTGGACTATGAATGATTTAAACGCAATTTCAAAATTGGCAGCTTCCAGAACGCTCGGTTTCTCCGCAGCGGAGCGGTTCATCTCGCGCTATTCGCCCAGTCAGACGGCCCCAGAACTGCTGGAAGTCATCTCTGTTGGATGTGAGCCGCTGCTGCAGAACGTACTCGAAAAAATTGCCGACAGCGCAACCAGTGAAGCCACCCATCATGTGTTGCTTTACGGTCCGCGCGGGGTTGGAAAGTCGCACTTCATTTCTGTTCTGCATCACCGTCTGGTCAGCGACAAGAAACTGAGCGATTCGGTCCATATCGCGTGGCTGAACGAAGACGAGACCAATACTTCTCTGGTGCAGTTCTGCGTTCGCATCTATGGCTCGCTGTGCGAATGGTATCCGGACGAATATTCAGCAGCGTGGCTGGACGATCTGCTCGATCATCCGCCTGAAGAAATTGCCGACGTTCTTTTGCATCGTTTGGTTGCACGCTTCAAAACTCGCAAACTGGTGATTTTGGTCGAGAATCTGAACCTGCTGTTCGAGAACCTCGGCAAGGACGGACAGCATGCGTTGCGGACGCTGTTGCAGGAGCATCCGTTCGCGTGCCTGATCGCCACCAGCCAGCAGTTGTTTCAAGCAATCAGCGATCGTAGCGAACCGTTCTTCGGGTTCTTTCAGCAAATCCCGCTTAAGCCGTTGACGTTGTCGGATGCTCAGCAGTTACTCGTCAATATTGCCGAATGCAGAGGGCAAGTTGATCTTGCGCGGTTTCTAAACACACCGGATGGGCAAGGACGTGTGCGGGCGATTTACGATATGGCGGGTGGTAATCATCGCATCTTCGTCGTACTTAGCAGCTATCTGACTCGGGAATCGCTCGATCAACTTGCGTCGCCATTTCAGCGGACGCTGGATGACCTAACACCCTACTATCAGCTGCCACTGCGATCCATTGCTCCGCTACAGCAGCAGATTGTAGAGGTGCTGTGTCGCGAACAGGGCACAGTTAATCCAAAAGAGATCGCTCGACGCTTGCTGGTCGATCAGCGAAGCATCGGCAAGCAGGTTCGAGTTCTGGAAGAGTCTGGTTATCTGACTTCAACTAGGCGCGGCCGCGAAACGTTTTACGAATTAAGGGAACCGCTGCTGCGGCAAGCGCATGACATCCAACAGCACAGCTTCCTGCAGATGCTCATCGAGTTCCTTAGTAGCTGGTACGAACCCGACAAGGTCAAGATAACCGATGAGTTGAACAATATAGGCAGCACGCCCGACAACTTCGACCGTTGCAGCGAGGCACTAACCTACTATGAAAAGGCGATCGAATGCGAACCAAAATCGGCGAGTCCGCGTTTCCTGCGGGGCGAAGCGCTCTTTGCCCTGCATCGATGGGAAGATGGGTTCGATTCCATTCGAGAGGCGTTCAAGCAATCGCGATGGGATGATCTGGGAGACGTCGCCTCGATGTTCACACTGATCTTTCGGCTTAGCGAAGAGGAGGCAGGCTTGCAGTCGCGCATCGGTACGCTGGTCGATCTCTACGAGCAGGCAAGAAGTCGTGCGGTAACCGCACCGTTGTCAGCTAGACCCAAGGCAAACCCGCTATCACACCTTGGCGTCGGCCTAGTAAAGTCGTTGGGTAATTTTGACGCCAACCGAATCACCCCGAGCGTTCTAGAGAGTTATGTTGCCGCCGTTGAGCAACGTGTGGCTAGCCTTGCGGAATTTGCAATTCCCCTGCGACTGTTCCGCTACGGTATCCGCTACCTGATCAACGGCAAGGAATCTCACTTCGTCGAGCTGATCCAACCCGAGCGCCACATCCTACGTCAGGCGCTTTCAGAGCGGTTGGGCGTTAAGGCTGATTAATTTTGCTAACCGCTTCGGTGGACACGACGGAGGTAGTGCCCTTCTGACCAAACACAAACAGCCGACCGCCATCGCTCAGCGGCGTGGCCCACATGCTACCCGATTTAAGGCGACTTAGGTTCCGTTGCTTGCCAGTTTCGAGATCGAGCTCGTAAAGCGCTCCCGTGCGGTTCACAATCCAAACTTTTCCGGCAGCGATCACCGGACTTCCAAAACTGCAATTGGCCTTTTCCGCCCGTCACAGGAACTGCGCGGTTTGCGCGCCGGCTTGCGATGTGATTTGCACCAACCCACCCGCTTTTGTGGAATTGCTGCTACTCGTCTCGCCACGACCATCGGAGGCACCGATAAAGAACCGTCCATTGCCAGCCGGTATGGGTGTGCTGGAAGTGTTGTTGACGATATCGGTTAGCTCCCACAAACGCTCTCCCGTTGCGGGACTAAAACCAACCAACTTGCCGCTGGCGCTGCACACCAACTGCAACTGGTCATCTACGGAAATCAGGCGCGGCGACCCCCACGTGGTGGCGCCAAGCCCCGCGACCTTCCAAATATTTGCCCCCGTGGCCTTATCGACCGACATCCGATATGGCTCTTCGCCGCGCTCGATCCACACGTACAGATGCTGCGCGTCCTGTTCGAGCGACGATGCCAATCCGTGTCGGGCTTTGATGTTACCGTATTCGGCGACCAAGTTGCGTTGCCAACGGACCTGTCCCGCATGATCCAACGACACGAGCACGCCACCTTCGTTGAGCGCGTAGACGGCGTCGGCATCGACCGTGGGCGAAGGTGCGGCGCGGCTGACATAGCTGTTGTTTTCTTCGGGGGTAGGATTGTCAAAGTTGACTTGCCAAAGCGGCTTGCCATCGCCCAGACCCACAGCAAACACGTGGAACTTCTCCTTCATCGCTCCGCTGGTCGAGGTCAAGAAGATTTTTTCGTCGAACACCACTGGTGTCGACTGGCCATAACCGGTTAAGTCGGCTTGCCAAGCTACCGCCTGCGGATCGGCTCCCCACTGCGTTGGCAAGGGCGAACTGGAGGTGCATTGACCACCATTCTGAAACTTACCCCAACCATCTGTAGAATCGTCGGCACATGCCGGCGCCGCAAATGTTCCGAGCAACGACAGGGCCACTGCCTTGTCCCGCGCGGACTTCCAGACAACAGAAGTCCTGCATGCGATAAGTTTCGTTACGAGTAAAGCGAGCACCACGGAGCCTCCAACAGAAGCCGACTGAAGAATGAAACCAGCGAAAAAGTTAACTTGCAGCGCAAGTAGCTACTGATTGTTTTCATCTATGGAATGAAAACCAAACTCCCTGGCTGGCTGTGCTTCGGAGGCCGAAAACTGGCTCGCTCGGTAGACTAATGAGAATTCGTCTCATTATTTAAGCAGTTGCACGTTGCGTCACTGCTGACAAGCTGCTTGATCGCGTTTGCCCCAAAAACACTTTGTCTCAAGTCATTGTTCTTGCGGCTTTGCGGATCTGCGCTAAACGATGGACATCAGATAAAGCATTTCACTACAAATTTGGGCACTGCGTTCATCGTAGCGCTGTGCCTCGAATTCGGTGTCGTCTGCTACCTTAGGATCTTCATAGCGAACCGGGAACCGCGCGTCGCAACCCATTACAACGGGACAGGCTTCGTCGGCCTGTGAGCAGGTCATGATGGCACCATAGCCCTGAGTTGGATTGGGGGCGGCGTCGAAAACTTTGGAGAAGCAGAGCATGGGTATCGCTGCATCGGACGTGTAAACCGCGTAGTGCGGATTCTCTGCAGCCGGATCATCCGCTTCGATTCTCAGTCCACACCGCTGCATGGCTGCCACCGCGCGAGGGTTGAACGCAGTTGCTTCTGTACCACCAGAAAATGTCTCCACTCCAGCGACGCCATGGTATGCGGCGGCAACTTGTGCCCAAATTTGCGAGAGATGGCTCCGCCGTGAATTGTGCGTACAGATGAATGTCAGTTTTGCTGTGTCATCCTTGGACAAGCGCGCGCGGATGTACTCGGCAACTTTGGCAAGATTCGCCAAACGCTCGTCAGGTATCGTGTGTAAATCAAAACTCGCACGGTGCAAATAGGCTTGCAGATTGGGATAAAAAGTGTTTGCCGCCGGAGCGGGCTGTTTGACTGGCATTTGCGAGCTTCCTGCGTATCTGGAGCAAGTTGAAAAGAAAACGGCAGACATAATGTCTAGAAGCTGGACTCTAAACAGGTGCGACCCTCATCGGCCCCACCCTTGGCAGCCCTAGTCTAGCACCTTGACGTCTGAAGCGTAAGGCAGTACGTTTGCACACTGACGCATATTTGCAGATTTTGGAAGCAAACGATGAAACCGATAGACGCCGTAAAGTGCTGTGCACCCATCGACGACCTGTTAAACGCTGAGCTGTTTAAGGCGTTGGGGCATCCGACACGCTTGACGCTACTTTCGTGTTTGGCAAAGTGTGGTCGCCCATGCTCTGTAAGTGAGCTTACGGAATGTTGTTCAGTCGACTTTTCTGTCGTATCGAGGCATCTTGGACTACTAGAGAAAGCTGGAATTCTCAAAGCTGCAAAAGTGGGCCGAACTGTTTTTTATTCAGTGGAATACAAGCACTTCGCGATGGCATTTCGAGCACTGGCCAAAGCAGTTGAAGACTGTCGCCCTAAGATTCGGAAAGCTAAGTCGAAGACTAAATGAGCAGGTCGCCAGATCTATCAAGTGATAAAGCATTATCGCTGAGGTCTAACATGCAAATTACCCTCCCTGCGGGAGTTCAAGCATTTTGCTCGAATTCCCGCAGGGAGGGTCGGCCTATCAGGGCTGGGGAGGGGCACAACAGTTATCCGCGATAGCACCAAGCGAACTGCTTAGCAGAACGCAAACAGTTGTTTACCTAGCTAATTGACGAACGTCACAGCCTGACCCATTATCGATCCAAACGCAGAGCAGCTTAGAAATGAACACAGAGGAAAAGGCTGCAATCAGCTTCTTCGAAAAGTACCTGACCTACTGGGTTGCATTGTGCATGCTCGCTGGAGTCTTGATTGGTAGGTTTTTGCCAGCTGTCCCGAACTTCCTCGAAAAGTTCGAGTACGCGAAAGTGTCAATCCCCATCGCCATTCTCATCTGGTTGATGATCTACCCCATGATGATGAAGGTCGATTTCGCGAGTATCAAGCATGTTGGGAAGAATCCAAAAGGACTGTATGTGACCTGGGTGGTGAACTGGCTTATCAAGCCCTTCACCATGTTTGGGATTGCGGCGTTTTTCTTTTATGTTGTCTTTAAGCGGTGGATTTCGCCCGATTTGGCCAAGGATTATCTAGCCGGTGCCGTTCTGCTTGGTGCCGCGCCTTGCACTGCGATGGTGTTCGTCTGGAGTCATTTAACGCGCGGCAACGCAGCTTACACTGTCGTCCAGGTCGCTACCAACGACCTGATTATCCTTGTGGCATTCACACCGATCGTGGCGTTATTGCTTGGGATCGGGGGGATCACGATACCCTGGATGACCTTAATTGTCTCTGTGATCCTCTTCGTGGTCGTTCCTTTGGCGGCGGGTATCCTGACTCGAAATCTCGTAATTCGCGCGCGAGGCGTGGACTACTTCCAGAGTGCGTTCATTCCGAAGTTCAATAACATCACGATTGTTGGACTGCTCCTAACACTAGTCTTGATTTTCTCGTTTCAGGGCGACGTGATTATCAACAATCCACTGCACATCGTTCTCATCGGAGTTCCTCTGGTCCTCCAAACGGTCTTCATCTTCTTCCTAACTTACAGCGTCTGCTACCGGCTCGGCTGCCAACATGATATCGCAGCCCCAGCGGGGATGATTGGCGCGTCGAACTTTTTCGAACTTTCGGTCGCAGTGGCGATCACGCTTTTCGGTGCTTCCTCGCCGGTCGTTTTGGCAACGATCGTTGGTGTGCTGGTCGAAGTACCAGTGATGCTTGGGTTGGTCAGGTATGCAAATAGCACGCGCAGTGCATTTTATTAGCGCGCACCAGTGGTACTTGTTGCGCGGTAGGCAAGATATCAGATTTCTAGCTATCCACTTCCCAGTCGCTTGTAAATTTTTTGTATGACTTCATTCCTATTGCTGGACTGGGTCGTGAGGACTTTTAGCGTTAATTACTTTTGAACTTATGCAGGCCGGCGACGGTTCAGTCCAAAGGCGACGCCGTTCAGGCTGAGAGTGCTAAGAGAAGCGTCCACATTGAGCGTAACCAAGTCCGCTCGAGAGGTAGAACTCAATACTGCGGACGAAAGTGTCAAAGCTAGGGCGAGACAATTGACGGAAAAGACGCGACAAATCATGCTAAAACCCATGGAATGGGTGGGTTAGTAGGGCGGTTCGGACTAAGAATGTCGAGTGATAAGAATGTCGAGTGAAATGAGCCTTTGCAAATGGGAAAGGCGGCACGTTGATAGTTCAACGCCACCCGCAGTTCAACCAGTTTTCTTTTGACTTTCATGATTCTTCACAAAGCGACAAGGATGTTTTCTTCACAAAACGAAGAGGGTGTGAAAAAGGAGGGGCAGGAAGGAATGTCTCGGCCGGTTGGTAGCAGTCGTTGTGAAGCTGAAAGAACGATGCATCCGACCATTGGCAGAACAACTCTGCATTATCATTCGAATCACGTTGTAAGCCAGCAGACAGGACCAGATTTTGGTCTGCACCATGGTTGGCGCTTCTGCGCTCGGACGATGTCTTTACCCAATGAGCACTTGATCGACCTAAGATCAAGCTGACACTGCGGTCGTGCGTTAGAAATTTGCACTGCAGCCGACGCGTCACTTAAGAGCGGCGGCAAAGCAGTTTAGGCCTAGCCGCCATGCGGATGAGGATCTTCCGTTCGCCGTTACAGCGATTCAGATCTATTACTCACTTCAGATGTTGAACTCGAAGGTACCACCGGTGTGCTGGCTGGCAAAACTGTAGTTGTTGGGCCAATCCCAGAACGGTGCGAAATTGGTACCGTCACCAAAGTAGTTCGACCGCGGAATCGTGTTTTGGAAGACCCGTACATAATGGTTCAACGGAACGGCGGTCGTCCCAAGCGTGTTGTTTGCGCCATACGAGAACGTATGCGAGGACAATTCACCCATGGCCTCACCGATGACGATCGTGTTGGACGTCCCATCTGTCATCAAAGCCATATTGCGCCTGTCTTTAGGGTTGTTCGGCCTGACGCCTTCATCGCGCCCAAACAAAGTGTTGCCACCGCCTAAACCGTGTGGCCTGCCGCCCATCGGATTGGCAAAGTTCCCCCAATTCCAATCGGAACCCAAGCAATCCCTGTAGCTCGCACCAGCGAATTCGCCGAAGACGGCAACTGGTCACCGACAGATCCATTCTAGATTTCCGTACCGACCATTATGGCTGGCTGAATTCGGTTTCGCACGTGCCGCAAGCTTAGAGCCTTATGGAGTTCGAGGCCGAACCGACTGATCGTTCTGAGCGCGGAGCAATACGGAAAATTGGCCAAACAGTGAAACTCAGTGCGTGAACAAACGCCTGATTCGCTTCGCCAAGAACCCTGGTGCTGACAACGGTGTGGACAAGACGCCTGCTACATCGAAGCCCAAACACGTCATAACGATCCTATCGGCAGCGGTATTATGGAGCCAGCTTGCAAGCAGATCGCAACCGCACACTTCCATTGAAGGTCTTGAATCGGACTCGGCGATTCGCTGTCTAGTCATGACTCACGATGGTCTCCAAGGAAATGCGAGCCATGCAGAGTTGATAGCAGTGCTGGAACTCGTGGCAGGCACGGCAATCATCCCACTCAGCGAGATCCGTTTCAACCACACGAGATCTCGCGACCATGCCGACAGAGCCAACCCGCCGCAGCTTAAAGGCTTTACCGTCAACCTCGGGGTGCGGTTGGCCGTACGGAAACATGGTGCCATAGCAGGGCTTGTGGGATGTAACAGACATCGCTTTGTTCCTTTGTAGAGTGAAAAATTGAGATTCGCAAGATTAATGATTGGAATCGATATTTGCGATCTGAATAATACCATCTTCCATTTCGTAGATCGTATCGAACACATCCAAAGTGCGTTGGTCGTGGGTCACGACGATAACTCCAGCCCCATGCTGTCTGGCGACATCGCGAAATAGCTCCATTACTTGCCGTCCGCGATGGCTGTCGAGTGCCGCCGTGGGTTCGTCGGCAAGTAAGACGCTGGGATGATTTGCCAGCGCGCGAGCGACTGCCACGCGTTGTTGCTGTCCCCCTGAGAGCATCGATACTTCGTGGTTCGCGCGATCGCCGACCCCTAGAGAGTCGAGTAGCTCCAGGGCGCGTTTGCGGGCTGCACGATGGGACAGACCATTCAATTCCATGGCGATCTGCACATTCTCGCGGGCGTTCAAAAAGTCGATCAAGTTCGATTTTTGAAACACAAAACCAATGTGCTTCCTTCGAAATGCCCTCACATCGGTCTGGGCATGTGGGCCGTCCATGACCAATTCGCCTTCGATCCAAATTTGTCCGCTCGTGGGAGGATTGATCAGTCCAACGGCGGTGAGAAAAGTTGATTTGCCAGATCCGCTTGGCCCAAGCAGAGCAACCACTTCACCTTGGCGAATGGAGAGTGAAGCATCCTGCATGGCGATGACTTCGGTGTTCCCTTGGCCATAGACCTTGCGCAGGCCGCGCGTTTCTATGGCCAGTTTTGACGATAAGTTGTCAACCTTTCCCACCTTTTCTGTTTCAGTCTTGTTCATGGACAAACTCCTTCTCAGCTCATGAGCACGTTGTTAGGTTCGACCTTGAGCGCTTTCCAGATCCCCAGCAAACTCGAGAGCACGGAAATGACGAAAACGACGATCGCGAGTTGAATGAGATCTTCGTTCGTGAGTACCACGCGTCGTGGGAACTTGGGAAACAGTTGTGTCCCTGCGATGTAGGCCACCAAATAGCCGAGTCCACCCAAGAGCAACGATTGCTGCATAATCATGCCGAGTATGATTCGATTCGGAGCACCAATCAGTTTCAGCAGTGCAATGGCGTAGATTTTGTCGAGTGTCAACGTATAGATGATCAAAGCCATGATGATTGCGGCGATGATGGTGAGCAGTACTCGGAACATGAAGAGCTGCTTGCGGGCTTTGTCGACGATCCCCTGAACCAAGAGATCTTCTTGACCGGCGGTGGTATAGACTGACACATCTTGCCAGCTCTCGATCAGCGATTGGATCTGTTTAAGATCTGCGCCGGGTTCGATTGACACGAGGACCGCGCTCAACGATGGCGTGGCGATTGCAGGTAGTTGAGATGCGGGTAAAGCGAGTTGTTCTGTCAACTGCGGCTGTTGCAGAAAGACTTCGCTCTCCTGTCCACGATTGTCGCGAGCCGCCCTTTCCAAGCGAATCGCTTCGGAAGGTGAGTGGAACTGAATCGCTTGCGAATCGAGTAACGTGGTGAAGGCCATGCCGTCGCCACCTGTGCTGACCATTCCGGCGGTGATTCCGACAATCGTATATTGATCTTTGCCCAATCGCAGCGTCTCGCCAAGTTCGAGACCCAGTGATTTGTCAGCAAGCATTTCGTAGTGATTTTCGCGAAGTGGTCGACCCGCAACCAAGTTCAGCCAGTCTCCGTTGTCCTCTGGCCAACTCAGGCCGAGAATCGACATCCTCAGTAACTCACCGCGATGTTTCCTTTGAATCGTGTGGAACACAAACTCGCGAGCGGAAGAAACGCCTGGTACGGCTTGTGCGCGATAGACCAAACTGGTTGGCACCCGCGACAGCTCGGCAAACGGGCCACGCGTATCTTGCTGAACGATCCACAAATCGGCGCCGATCTTATTGATCAGGAATGTCGCATCTTCGAGCAAGCCGCGATAGATGCCAGCCATCCCCATGACGATCATCAGCAACATGCCAATACCGATGGTCGTCATTACAAAACGTCCAAGGTTCTTGCGAATGTCTTTGAAGGCCAGATTCATGGAAGCTGAACCTTTCTGCCATCGCTGAGCTGGGTGGTGGGTTGGACCGGTTGGAGCACCAACTCGCCTGCAGTTAGACCCTCAAGCACTTGCGTGGCTTCGCGACCCTCGATTCCGAGCTTCAACGGACGCCATTTCGCGAGGCCATTCGTTTCGATAAACACACCTACTTCACCTTCTTGCTGTGTCAAATAGGAAGCTGGCAGCCGCAGACAGTCATCGACTCGATCGGTTTCGATATAGACTTCTGCCCGTTGACCGATGGCCCACGTGTTAGGCAGCTTGAGTGCTCGGACATCGACGGTAAACTCACGCGTCTCGCGATCTGACTGTTTGCCTAGACGAGCGACTGTACCATCGAAGGGGGTGTTGGGCTGTGAACGAAAGATAATCTGGGCCGGTTGCTCGTCTTGGAGTTGATCCATTTCGGTCTCATCGACCCAGGCAGAGACCCATAGCTCGTCGAGTGAAATCAGCTGGAGGATCGGCGAGCCCGGCACGACGATTGCGCCAGCGTCGCGCTGGCGTTCGATCACCAGTCCATCAAAAGGGGCCAACAACTTTGAATCTGCTAAACGCGCCTCTTGAAATTTGAGGGTCTCTCGGTTGAGGGCTACTTGTTGCTCGGCTTCCAACAAATTTGCTTCGGCTTTCAATGAACCGCTCTTGGCCAACTCAAAGGACTCTTGCGTTTGGTCAAGTTCTGCTTGGCTGATCGAGTTGGCATCGATGAGCTGCTGGTTGCGCCGCAGATCCACCTTTGCTTTCACAAAAATGGACTGAGCTTGAGCAATCTCAGCGCGGAAGCGCCCCAGTGTGGCTTCAGACGTGCCGATGACTGCGGCGGCCATGTGTACCTGCTGGTTTAAATCCTCGTCGTCCAGTCGCACCAGCACATCACCAGCCTTCACATGAGAGCCTTGATCAACGAGCACCTCCGCGATTCGACCTTGAATTTTCGGACTGATCGTGGTGCGAACACGCGCTTCCAGTGTACCTGTCCCCATGACACTCCGAACCACGGGGCCGACGGTCACTTTGTGGCTAGTTACTGGAATCGGCCGAGTACGAACGTACCAGATGGCGCCCGCGATGACGAGCAGCAAGACAGGATACTTGAGCACTCGAGCCCAACGAGAGAGCTTATGGAAGAAGGTGGTTTGATTCATGGGATAAGACTTGTTAACTTAGATAAATCTGTTGGATGGTGATATAGATACCCACAACCAAAATACTGCCACCGGTGATGCGGCGCAACCATGTCTCTGCGCTGGTGACTCTCTTACCCGCATTTGGAGCAGCCGGTACCGAGGACTTGGACCTTGGCCATCATGGATTCCTTAGGTTTTACGTAATTGCCTGAACAGGTGGGCGGCGAGACGCTAGCCGCCGGTCGATGGAGTCGACGCTGCATCTGCATCGACGAGCTTGCGGAGTTCATTGAGGCCGATGGGGGGAACAATTTGCCATGGGATGATTGCCATGCGCTGGGCTTGCACGTCCTTGACCTCACGCAAGTATTTCTGCTCTAGCAATTGCCGCTGCTTCATCAGTGGATCGGTCAGCTGGAGAGGACTCAGCACTTGATTGATGATCCACGCGTAGGGCTCGATCTCGGCACGCCGCAAGTCGCGCTGCAGCGCTGCGGCTTCATGTACGGGGGTTGCTTCCGGCAGTGTCACAATCAACACCCGCGTGAACCCAGGATCGCGCAAACGGGGCAGTAGTTTTTCAACGGCTTCCGGCATCTCGCTGGCTTGCCGAGTCACCTCGCGATGGTAGGCCAGCGCGGAATCGAGCAGCAGCACGGTGTGGCCAGTCGGGGCGGTATCGAGCACGACAAACTTGTTTGTGCCAGCTGCCACTGCATCGGCAAACGCGCGGAACACTGCGATCTCTTCCGTGCAGGGTGACCGCAAGTCTTCCTCCAACAGCGCTTTGCCTTGCTGGTCCAGGTTCTTTCCGGCTCTTCCTAAGACTTCCGCCGAGTACTTGGCTGTTTCCGCTTCTGGATCGATGCGGCTGACCGACAAATTCGGCAGGCTCTCGTCGTTCATTGCGGCGGCGATATGCGCTGCGGGGTCGGTGGTCGATAAGTGCACGTCGAAGCCCCGCTCGGCGATTGCTACAGCAATCGCTGCAGCCACGGTCGTTTTACCGACGCCCCCCTTACCCATCGCCAGGATTACGCCGTGCCCTGGCGCAACAAGATCGTCGATCAGTTCTGCGAGCATCGGCAGATCATCAACGAGCTCGTCGTTTTCTTCAGCTTCCTCCGCTTCATCGGACGAGTTCGAGACGGAAGCCGAGTCAACGGTGCCCAGTGTACGAAGAGATTCGATGCCAATGATTCCACTGGGACTCAGCGGGACGATGGTTTGCGGAAAGGCTCCGAGTCCAGCAGGCATTGCAGCCAGAGCGGATGCGCCGCGTTCTTGAAGTGCGACGGCGTACGGATCGCTGGCGTCGACTGCTGTGAACACGCCGTTGACGACCAGGTGTTGATTGCGAACACCTAGCTCGGCCAGTTCGCCGCTCGTTCGCTCGGCTTCACGCAGTGCACTTGCTTCGGCCCGCGCGACCAACACCAGCGTTGTCGTCGCTGGGTCGCCGAGCGCTTTTACTGACTCTTGATACAGTTTCTGTTGATCTTGCAAACCAGCCAATGGTCCCAGGCAACTAGTGCCGGTCGTGTTCTCCTCCATGAAGCCATCCCAGGCGGATGGCAAGGTGAGCAGTCGCAGGGTGTGGCCTGTCGGCGCGGTGTCGAAGATCACATGCTCGAACTCGGCAGTCGCTTTAGGATCCCCCAGCAACCTGGAGAATTCGTCGAAGGCCGCGATCTCCAACGTGCAAGATCCAGAGAACTGTTCCTCCATACTCCGCACGGCCGCTTCGGGTAGCAGGCTACGATAAGGGCCCACCATCCGCTCACGGTACTCCGCCGCTGACTGCTCAGGATCCAAGTTCATGGCGAAAAGCCCGGGGACCGCTGGGATCGCCGTTGGATGATTTTCCAAGTCGACGCCCAATACTTCGTCCAGATTCGACGCAGGGTCGGTGGAAACCAGCAATACTTTTTTACCTGCATCGGCCAGGCGCACTGCGGTCGCGCAGGCCACCGACGTCTTGCCCACGCCACCTTTACCGGTGAAAAACAAGTTGCGCGTGGGTTGGTTTAGAAATTTCATGGTGCAAGCAGTGAGCGGTAAGGAGTAAGGGGTAAGGCTTAAGGGGTAAGGCTTAAGGCTTAAGGCTTAAGGGGTGAGGGGTGAGGGGTGAGGGGTGAGGGGTGAGGGGTGAGGGGTGAGGGGTGGCCTGCCCTGGTAAGTGAAGGCCGACCCCATCGGTTTAAACAACTTTCATGTTGGTTTATCGACTGAAATAAGCAGTCGGGAGGGCGAGGCTCCTTCCGAGCTTTTTCGGGCAGCGTCCCCACGTTCACAAGCCAATCCGAGCACAACCGCTTGCTTGTGAACGGCAGCTGACGGCCGGAGAAGGCTCCGCAGGAGCGTCGCCCTCCCCAATACCGCAGCGCATGTCGAAAACGTTGTTTTACGCGGTGTACAGACCCTCCCATGGCAAATTGCAAGCGTTGCGGTACAAGACTTACACCTTACATCTTACACCTTTAGCCTTACACCTTTAGCCTTTAACCTTTAGCCTTTAACCTTTAGCCTCAGCAGCAGCCGCTGGTGCCGCAGCACCCGCCGCTCGGTTTGGCGACGGGGAGCGATTGCTGGGCTTGGGTTCCAGTGGCCCAGGTGGATAGCTCTTCGCGGGAGGGGTAAGTGGCTTGACTTACGATCTCTCCGTCGATCAAGACTACCGGCAAGCAGTCGGTGCCTGCGGTGCTCAGCAGCTGGTGTATCGCCTTGTTCTCAATGAAGGCCTGGGGTTGCTGGGCCAAGTTGTAGCGCTCGACGGCATGTCCTTGCCCCTTGAGCCAATCGAGATCGGCCGCGAACTGTGGCAGCACGGGATCGACGTCGGGTCCGCAGATGCCGGTCGAGCAACACATGGGCTTGTCGTAAACTTGAACCTTTTTCATCGTTGTCTCCTGGGACAGGGGTAGCATATTCAGAGTGGGAAGCGTGTTCACTGCTTGCGTCAAAGCTTGCTTTAAAGCATGCACACGGACACTGGCTGCAAAGGCATTGGCATCAAACGCTTGCATCACGGAAGCGATGCCGTCGTGCAACGAGTTCGGCTGTGGGGTCGCTGCGAGTTGGGTGGTCGTGGGAGTGGTAAGATCTGTGCAGCCAGCATTGGAATCACCCGTGCCACCGCCACAACAGCTGCCTGCCTGGCTGGCCATAGCGTAAGCGTTCAAGTCGGCGCCGGTGTCCGTTACCACGATCGCCTGGAAGCCTGCTTGTTCGAGCAAGCTGCGATACTCTTCGATGAGAACTGCGCCTGAGATGCAGCCGACATAGGCTTCAACGCTCTGCTTGACTTCGGTTGGTAGCTCTTGCTTCAAAGCGATGTCGCTGAGGGCCACGCGACCACCGGGCTTTAGCACCCGTAGGATTTCTTGGAACACCGCCAATTTGTCCGGTACCAAGTTGATCACGCAGTTGCTGATGACGCAGTCGACCGAGTTGTCGGGGAGCGGCAATCGATCGATGGTCGACAGATGGAACTCCACGTTGTTCAGTCCCAATTTTTGCTGGCCGGCGCGAGCTCTTTCGAGCATCTCGGCGGTCATATCGATGCCGATCACGCGGCCGGTCGCACCGACTTTGCGAGCGGCTAAGAAGACGTCCATGCCGCCGCCGCAGCCCAGGTCCACCACCACTTCGCCTTGGCGGATGCCAGCCAGCGCTAGGGGGTTGCCGCAGGAGAGCCCCATATTGGCTTCGGCGGGCAATTGGTTGAGTTCCTCTTCCGAGTATCCGAAAGCCGCTGCGATGGATCTTACTGAAGAGGCCTCGTTGGACAGATCGCCGAGGGCGACTCCGGCGTATTGATGTCGTACTTCGTCGATCATCATTTTATCATTCATCGTCATATTCCCTTTATTAAATCGCTAATCGCCGAAATACGATATGCTGTACAAAAAAATTTTAGGTGGTTGGTTTCAAGCGAAGCATGCAGCCAAGTGCACGGCTTACAGTTCTCCGATCAGTGCCTTGAGCTTTGCCAGAGCAGCTTGATTGATGCAGTAGCAAACGCGCGGTCCATCGATTTCTCCTTGCACCAAGCCGGTCTCTTTCAGAATCTTTAGATGTTGGGAGACGGTGGATTGGGCTAGCGGCATTTCCTCGACGATTTCTCCGCACACGCACGATGTGCGGCTGAGGAGCAGGCGGACGATGCGCACTCGGGCGGGGTGGGCCAATGCCCAGCTCAGTTTGGCCAAGTCCTCGGCCCAGGCCACGTCCGGCAACGCTAGCGTTTCACTAGTTGTGCAGCATTTCTTGGACCCTGCTTTGGCCTTGGCCATTGTTTATTGCTTTCCAAATCAAAAAATGGGATTCGCGGGTTAAATGCCTATCGTCGATATACGATACGCTGCTGCAGCATTTCTGTCAAGCTGAATCGAGAAAGCAAGCGGTGACAAACCGCTGGTGCTTTGTCCAGATTTAAAAGTGGAGTTGGCAACTCTCAGTGTCGAACGATTGTCTCAATCGTTTCCTGAGCGATTGGGGACAATCGCTCTACACTGAGCACCCAAAATCTAATCTGGACGAAGCGTTAGTTGGCGTTCTGCCGCTCAAGCAGTTGGGCGTCGAGGAACTGGAATACATCGTCGATGGCTGCCTGCACGATGACCATGTGCTCCACGTCTGGGTAGTCTCTATAAATGCTCGGTACCTGAGCGGCAGTGAGACTCTTGTGAAGTTGCTGGGCGCCGCTCCGTCCAAAGTCTTGTTCCCCCGCACCGATGAACCAGGAGATGTCCCGCAGCGCTTCCGGCTGTCTGGCGCGCCCACCTCCCCCTAACGCGACGGCCGCCAGTGGCAGTTGTGGGTGCAAGCTGGTTTGTCGAATGACCTGCCCGGCCCCCATCGAATGCCCGAGCAAGAAGACTTGCGTACGATCGATCTCAAACAGTCCGTCGAGCACATCTAGCATCGCCTTCACGTCCAATGAGAGCCCAAACAGGCCTTGTCGCGGTGCCACCACCAACCAACCTCGTTGGAGTCCCTCCTCTACGACTCGCCCCGCCCCGTAGGTCTCGAAGAACATGTTTTCACTGCCGCCAGCACCATGAAACAAAAACAAGACCGGCACCGGTGAAGTTGTCTCGGCGGGTGCTCGCAGGCGCACCGCTACATTCTTGCGTCCGACGGCCAGCGAAAGCCAAACGTCGTTTTCTCTTGCGTTCGTCGCAATGCAGGTAGCCAGCTGAGATTGCTGCGAATTTTGCTTGGCTCCGTGCTGCGCATCAAGCATCGCTTCGCAGAAGCGTAGCCGTCGAGCGGCGGGGTAGTCGATCTCTTGAACCGTACCGGCTTGCATCGCGCGGAGCAGTGCGACCGAGTCGCTCAACGAGGCGAACAGGGTGTCGTCCATTTTCCCAAAGGCATCGATCAGTGATTGCTCAATTCGCACTAGGCGGCTTTCAAAATCGTCGACTCGCGTGATGGTGGCTTGTGGCCATTGAAACAACGCTTCCCCGAGGCGAACTTCAGACACGAGTTGATAGTCACCTTCGGCTAACTTGTCGGTTGACCACTGGCTACCCGTTTTCGCCTCGGCCAGTGTTAACGTATGTTCGGCGACGACTGCACCCTGTGCATTAATCAACTTTAGATGCAATTGGATCTGCGTTTCGCTGTCTGCCGCCTTGTCTACCTCCCCTTTATAAAACGGTTTCAACTGCACCTTCAGTTCGTTCGTCGATGAATCGGCGCAGCGGGGAGTGGCCAACAGCTCGAGATGGATTACTTGTGGCTCGAGTTCACCGACAGCGGCTTGCTCGCGAACGATTCGCCAGGCTTCATCGAGCTGTTTGCCGGCGGCGGAGAGGCTGAGTGCAAAGAAGTTACGAACGGCTGCAGTCATCGGTGCCACGGCCGCCTTCCTCGCTGTCGGATCGGCTGCCTCCCAAGCCTGTTCAAAGCGCTGCAATCGCCGCCCTAACTCCAACCGCTCGGTTTGACCGGAAGCCGTCTCCGGCCCCATTCCTGAAACGATGCCGAGGCATAACAGCCCGAGGCTGGGGACTGTCAGCCATCGATAGGAAGTTCGCAGGTGCTTTCTCATAAGCAAGTCGCCAAGTTTCTTTGGGGATAAAGAGTTATCGCTGAGGTCTGACGCGCAACGTACGCTCCCTGCGGGAATTCAAGCATTTTGCTTGAATTCCCGCAGGGAGGGTCGGCCTAGCAGGGCCGGGGAGGGGCACGACTGTTAACCCCGATAACCCCCTGGCGACCCGCTTAGCTAAAAATTAGGGGCGGATGGTTTTGATCTTTAGCAAGATCCACTACGCGGGATCTTTCGTAAGATCCACTACGCGGGATCTTTAGCAAGATCCACTACGGGACGACCAAGCAGTGGCCGATGCCGATGGGGCAACTCAAAGATTAAATGAAGTTTCAGAAGCTGTAAATCAGGCGCGTCCCGAGTTCGGGAATCGTCGCTTCAGAAGTGAACAAGCAGCCGACACCAAACTGAACCATGATATGGTCTTGCAATTCGTGGTGAACTTGCGGGATCAGGCGGAACTCGGAGTCGCCAAGTAAGCTGGTTGACGTATTGGTTTCGATACCCAGCGTCGTGTAGTCGGCGATGTGCCGAAACAATGAGAAGTTAAATAGTTTCTCGGTGCGGTTGCCTCGGTCATCCCCTTCGAATTCGGTCCGCAAGCCGACCATGGCCAGTGCGGACCAATTTTCGTCGAACTGCACGCCGGCCAGATAGAGTAAGGTTGGAGCCCAGTTCCCAGTCTCCCGGTCGTAGAGCAGGATTCCCTGGGCGCCGTGGATGAACGAATCATCGAACGCCGTTCCAAACGTAATCTGACCTGCTGTTTTGTAAGCGGCGAGCGTCCATTCGTCGAACGGCAGTTCAAACTCAACGGCCACACCCTCGGCGATCGCGACTTCAATTTCAGGTGCCCATTCAGCTTCTGCCAAGCGTCGGTTCAGTGGGACAATCGCCAGCGTATTAATCTCTGCCTCACCGCGGCGTGCACCCAAAGGCCGTACCAAGTCAAAGACCATCGGTTCCGGGATGCGCGGCGAATCGTCGCCGTCGTACAGTTCCTCAGCGCCAAATGGTTCCGCCCAGTCGGTGCGAAAGCGATTATTGGTTTGTTGAAGGGGTGCGTTGATCTCCTCAAGCATTGGACTTTGCCCGCTGCTTAGCGTCGCCTGCGAACTGAGCATCAACGAAAAAAAGAGGACTACTTTGATCGCATTCATGCTGAATCATCTTCCTTGAATATCTAAGCGTCTGTGCGTATTGAAATTTATGAGATGTCGGTTGTTAAAGATCCACACGAGCTAAGGACCTGTCTCAGTATAGGTTGCCGGTTCCAACTTCCGCGCCTTCATACTTGTGTTCGCCGAGCGTCGATTGGCCAGTAGTCTGGAGTCTCAAAAGGACTTGATATTTTTTAAACAAACTTGCACGTTGTCGATAAACTGCCCAGGGAACTCATGCCCATTACGACCGTGCTCACTACGAACTGAAATTTGGATCAATAAATAGTTCGCATCGGCTTGAATCGGTATCAACGAGCTGATCTGTTGCCATGAAGTATGATCTGTGTCTGCCCTAAGTTGCTTGCCAACAAATGAGATATCGGATTTCCAGCTGGCGGGCCACAATGTCTGTTGCTCGACCGGGTTATCTGAAGAGGCATACAGATGAATCGCAAACACGTACGAGTCCAAGGGGGTGGCGGGTAGTGAGTTGATCGCTGCAGAGGCTTCAACAAACATTGCTGACCCATGCGGTAGTCGGGCTACGCCGCGCAAATCGATGATCTGATAAACTTCGCACGTATCCGCCGGATCAACATTTGAGCGGACAAGTTGGAGCATGTGGTCACCATGTAAAGGTGCAACGCCAAAGGACTCTTTTACCGCGTACGCCTTATCGCCGTACCAACCAAACATCTTTGGCGTGAAGGAAACGCTGGCAGCCTCTTCAAAACTCGAATCGGACAAAAACAGTTTCGCTTCGAGTGTGGGTTCTGCAGTAAGCCACCAACTCCCCCAAACGCTGGCGACAAACAAGCCAACGATTATCAACTTAAAGCCACGGTGGCTCCATCTGCTTTTTTCATTCAGCCGCGCAGCTTGCTTCCGCTGGCCGAACGGTAGTGCTGGGCAAACGCCAGCGAATTCATGCTGCAACATACCATTGATGAAAAGTTGATCAAGGCACTCTTCCTGTGCGATGGGATCTGAGCTCAGCAAATGATTCAGCTGGTCGATCTCGCCACGCTTCAGTTGCTCATCGCACAGCTTACCGAGTAGATCATGGAGGCTCTGTTGGCTTGGAACCGTCATGCCGTTCCCTCCTGTAAGCGTTGGTAGACGCAGTCCATCAGCGTTTGTCGTAGTCGGTACAGTCGCTGTGAAATCGCCCCTACACTTTTGCCAACACTTTTGCCAACACTTTTGGCTAACGCGGCAACGGAGCCGCCCGGAGCGTAGCGCTGCTCCAGCAACTGCTGTTGGGCGGCTGGCAATTCGTTCAGGCACTTGCGCATGGCCTCTGTATAGCGACACAGTTCTTCCGTCCGGGCCGCCTGCCGAGCACACAACTCTTCGAACAATGAGTCGTCAAAGACCTTGCGCTCCCGATTCAACTTTCGGCGGTAGTTCAGCACGTGGTATCGTGCGATCCGCGTCGCCCAGGCCTTGAAGTTCGAACCAGGTTCGAAATCGTTAGCCTTGTGCCAAAGTGTTAAATTGGTTTCCTGTAATATATCCTGGGCCGCCGTGCGATCGGGCAAAAGCGCATAGATGCAGGCAAAAATAATCGGCTGCGATTGGGTCAGCAGCGTGATGAATTCGTCCGATGATCGATCCACAGATAGAACTCCTTCTCTGTAGCTAATGTCGACAGCGCTCGGGATCTAACGCGAAGGAGAATTTTTTCGCAGAAAACTGGTCAGCGCTAATCCCAGGTAAGTCCCGTTCCGTTCCAGCTAAGAAGGTCGTTCGGCAAATGTGGGTGTCGAGCACTTTTGGGCATAATTCCCCATCAACCAAAAATGCCCTGTTCAAATATTATGAGTTTTTTGGTCCTATCGAAGCGGTTCGAACCAACTACGCGAAGCCTAGCGCGAAGGCCCACCTCGTGGGATTTCGACAAGAAACGCGGGGAATCATCCAGGTAGATACCCTTGGAAGCGAATCAGCGGTTCGCCGTTGTTTTGGTAGGCCGGTGGGAGAGGCTTCAGCCAGTCGCGGATGGCATCTTTGATAGCATAAGCGAAGAAGTGGTTACCACGTGGGGTGTAATGGCCGATGTAGTACCTATCAACATATTCTTTGGCGGTGAGCCTAAACGTATCGAACTCAGCCACGTGCGCTGGCAGACTGTCGACCAGCGGAATTCCTCGAGAGGCAAGATGGTCTTTGAAAACCTGTGGATGCCAATCGGTGTTGTCTGGGTCAGCGGGTGAGCTGCGATTGCAGGCGTGCCAAACCGCCCCCACCGGATAACTCAACAACACCATCAATTCCTTGCCATGCAATTTGCAATAGGCATGCAAGCGATCCATGATCGAGATACCCACTTGCACGGCATAGCGGTGTAGAAGTTCGGTTGCGCTGGCCTTGATCGTTTCTGGAGTGGTTGGATCCGGCACGGCGCCTTGGCATTTGGCCGCCGCTCTCTCCAGCACCTCTGGCTTTAATATCGAACCGGTACGTTGCGCAAATAGCAGGTGAACGATCTCGTCGTCTCGGAACGTCTCGAGCAGAAAGTCGAGATCACACAATCGATAAAGCGATGCTTCAGTGGGGCAGATACTTTCCTGTTCAACCAATTCGCCGCGATCATTCAGACGGGCGTGCATCCAGGGATTGGCGTGGAACATGACACCCGCCATCGATTCGAGCACGTTTTCGGGAAAGGCCAGCCAACGCCAGGCATAAACGCTGCGCAGGTGGTCATCTCCCCAGATGTTGAAGATGATGTGTTTCGCTCCTTGATCGGTGCCCTCGGTACGCAGCAAACGCCGATAGGCTTGATAAACACCGAATCCACCGACTCCAAAGTTGCGGATCGGTTCGCAAAAATGAGCGGCAAGAATTTCCTGCCACGTTTCGCCGTCGCTGACCTGATGACCTTGCGTGAAGCTGTCGCCATAAGTGTTGAGGCGGCAAGGTTGGTCAGCAAAGTTTACTTGCTGGCGTTGGCCGGTCTCTTGATAACGCGCCAGCGTGTGGCAACCGTCGACACCATCGCGGACAAACGCGTTGCGCAGCAAGTATCCAAGCTCAGGGTCGAAACGCGCCCAGACCCGCGCCTTCGGATCTAGGAACTGATCGATCGTGGTGCGCTTGACTACGTGCGGTTGCAGAAATGCGCGGAGTGCTTCATTCGTATCTCCCTGCCGAGCAAAGGTCGTGGCTGCGGCGAGTGCGACAGGCAGGCTAGCAAGAAACTCACGGCGTGGGATGGTCATGCTTTCTTTCCTTGGGTTGCGATTCATAAGGTCAAGCGATGCAAGCGATCGAGCGTGTGTTGGCGATTCAATTCCATGGCGACTTCGGCTGCATCTGGATCACGGCGATGCAACGCATCCATAATGGCAGCATGCAGTTGTCGGCTGGTAGCGGTATCACGCGGGGTGGCGGTGGTGGATTCCATCGACGCGTGCATGAAGTCGAGGAGAGATTCCAACAGCCCGGCCATCAAGCGGTTGCCGCCAATTTGCATCAATCGCAGATGGAACGCAAAGTCGCGTTTGAGACTCTCGTTGCGGGCGATGTTGGGTTGATCGATGGCGAGGGCTAACGCGTTCAGTTCATCCAATTCAGCATCGGTGGCCTTGATCGCGGCTTGACGGGCGGCATAGCCTTCCAGCGCGCGGCGGCACTCGGCAAACTCGATCAGTTCGTTGAGGGCGATGGTGAGTGAGGAGCGGAGTAACAGCGCGCAGGAGCTAACCGCATCTGCGGTACCCACAAACATGCCACTGCCGCGCCGCACCTCGACCAACCCCAAAGAGTTCAAACGTCCGACCGCCTCGCGCAGCACATTGCGACTGCACTGCATCCTCTCCGCCAACGCCGCCTCTGTAGGCAGCCGTTGCCCCGGTCGCAGCCGTTCAGTGCGGATGTAGTCGGTCAAGGCCTCCAAGACTTGGTCCACCAGTAATGGCCGAACCGTTCCCGGCGATTTCAAAGCTTGCATGGTTCGCTCCCTTCCTAACGCTCAACTTGTAGGATATCCTACAAGTTGCCAGGGTTCACGCAAGCCACGGGTGCATGGTTCCTTTTAAAAAGCGGCCCTTCTAAAAAACTATCCGTTGCAGAAATACTTAGCATGCTAACGAATTTTCGAGTTTTACTACTAACGCTTTTCAGTACGACATCTCTCAACCAGCTCGCTGCCCAGTGGCCGATGGTCGAACGGGTCGAGCAACAGCCCCTGTGGGCTCAGGTCGAGCGACTTCGCGATGCCATGCTGCATCTCGGCGAGCCGTTGTCGGCCGAGGTCGTGGGCGAACTGCAGCAGGCGGCGGAGCTCACCGACGATGCTGCCTTCACGCTACGCATCCAGCAGCTTCTCGATCCGTTGTGTCTGGCGGCCGTATCGTTATCCGACGATCCAGCGCCCCAAGTCGTGGCCAGCCAGCATGCTCCTGAGCTCGACGAGCAGGGTTGGCGAGTGGTTTTGATCAAAGTAGTGAACCCGGAAAAAAACCGCGCGCGTTTGCGGGTCGACAGCCCTAATGCTCGACCGCTTCCGCATGCGCTCGCCGATGAAGTTGCCTCGCGTTGGATGAGTCTCTCCATGTTCGACGGGCAACCGCTCACACCGACCCTCTCGGGCTTACCATTGGAATATCGCATCATGGAAGTATTTGCGCGGGATGCTGGGAAGCAGACCGCGTTGATCGAGTTTTCCGCGCCGGCGCCTGCGCTCAAAGCCGGTCTAACTGCGGGTCAGCGAGATGGATCGATCATCGCCGACTGGCGGTTCGATAACGATATGGCCGGTTGGCAAGCACTCAATCAAGTGCAATTGTCTGTTAAAGAAGGTGCTTTGGAAGTAGTTGGAACCGGTGACGATCCGTTTTTGGGGGTCACGTTAGACGCGCCAGCCAAGCCGGGAAAATTTGTTTTGCGATTATGGGCCAAGTCGGATGAATCGGGGGTGGGGCAGGTTTTCTGGTGGACCTCGGAGCGACCGCAGGCGGATGGAGAGCATGTCACTGCTTTCAACGTGGAAGCTGGCCGCGAGATGCTGTACGAGATCCCGCTCAGCGATGAAGGGCACATCACCGGCATCCGTCTCGATCCCAACAGTTTGCCTGGTCGCTGGCGAATCGAGTGGATTGAATTGGCCAATGCGGATGGTGGGGTTGAGTGGGGTGGCGCTGAGTTGCGATTCACGGTACGACCATCGCAGGCAGTAACCTTTCGCGTCGGCGACGATCCCGATCGGCCTGCGATGGGATGTTTTGAGATCACCGATTCCGCCGGTCGAGTCTACCCGCCGCAGACGAAACGATTGGCCCCTGATTTGTTCTTTCAACGACAAATTTATCGTGCGGATGGCGAGACCTTGCGTTTGCCCAAAGGGAATTACACCATTAAATGCTCGCGCGGCCCCGAGTCGCTGGTGGAAGTGCAAGAGTTGGTGGTGGATGAAAAGCCAGTTGAATTTCACTATCAAGTAAAGCGTTGGATCGATCCTTCGCGGCGGGGCTATTGGTCGGGAGATCATCATATTCATGCGGCCGGTTGTGCCCACTATGAAAATCCCACGCAAGGGGTCCATCCCCCAGACATGCTACGCCACTGTATGGGAGAAGACTTAAAAGTCGGTTGTTGCCTGACCTGGGGACCCTGCTTTGATTTTCAGAAGCGTTTCTTTACAGGAGAACTCGATGCCAATAGCCGCTACCCTTATCTCATCCGCTATGACGTCGAGGTCTCAGGGTTCGGCTCGCATGCCTCTGGGCATCTCAATCTCTTGCGATTGCAAGAGCAGATACCGCCTGGAGGAGAATCAAAGGAGCATTGGCCCACGCTGGGACTCAATACACTGCGATGGGCCAAGAAACAGGGAGCAGTGTGTGGCCCTGCCCACTCATCGATTGGACTGACGCGGTTTGTCGATCGAGTTCCCGGTACGGAAAGGTTGGATGGCCCAGGCGGTTTGCCCACATTCAACATTCCTGCCTTTGACGGTATCGGCGCCAACGAGTTCATTATGAATGTGGCTCACACGGTCGAAGGACCGGATGGTCGACCGATTCCGGCGGTTGATTTTATTTCTACCATGAATAGCGACCGGACCGCCGAGTTGAACATCTGGTATCACGTGCTCAACTGTGGCTTTCGCGTGCGGGCCAGTGGCGAAACGGATTTTCCGTGCATCACGGGAGAGCGGGTGGGCATAGGCCGCGTCTATGCACGACTCGGTGGTCGACTGACCTTCGACGCTTGGTGCGACGCCTTGGCTGCGGGTCGCAGTTACGTCAGCGATGGGCGAACCCATTTGATGGAGTTCTCCGCTGCGGACTCGGCGGGTAGATCACTGGAGATTGGGACGGGCGACAGTACGCTGAGCCTGGCTGAGCCGCAAAGGGTGAGCTTTGAAGTGAAGGCCGCTGCCCTCGAGCCCCATTCACAACCCGCTTCCGCGAAGAAAATTGAACTGATTGTGAACGGATTTCCCGTCGCGAGCGATGAATTGCGTAGTGATGGTCACGAGCAGAGGATTCGCTTTGAGCATCGGATTGAAAAAAGTTCCTGGGCGGCCATTCGCGTCTTCCCGTCAGCGCATACCAACCCGATTTTCATCACCGTTGGCGACCGACCGATCCGTGGCAACGTGCACAGTGCTCTGTGGTGTCTGCAGAGCGTCGAGCAGTGTTGGCAGGCCAAGGCTCACACGTACCGTGAAAACGAACGGCCTACCGCCGAGCAAGATTATGCAGTGGCCCGGCAAGTGTTTCAGAAAATTGTCGCCGAACATCAAGACGCAGGCGATCGATGAGTCTGCGGGGCTGAACGATCGAACGGCGGTTGACAAAAAAAGTTTGAATCTCACAGCCATTCTGAGCGCGAGGCCCGGCAGTCAGGCAACCGCGTTGCCGCATAGAACTTGAGTTCGCGTTTTATTCAGCTGCATTCATTCAGCTGCGTTTATTCAGCTGCATTCATTCAACTGCGTTTATTCAGCGGTATCCAGGTACTGGTCTTGCCCGATTTCGCGTTGCAGTTTCGTGCGTTCACGTTCATGGTGCAGGAGCATCATCCGATCGCGGAAATGCTTGCGCTCGACGCGACGTTGGGCGCGGCGGATGAGTTTTGCATAGGAGTGGAATGGACCACTTTGACTTTCGCCCAGCTTCTGCAAAGACTCCGCTTTTTTCAGGCCGTGGCCGCTGCGAATGATTTCATCGTCGAGGGCCAAGTATTGTCGATACGATCCGGGATCACCTTGGCGCCCGCAGCGCCCAATCAATTGCCGGTCGATGCGGGCAGCATCGTGGAGTTCGGTACAGATAACGTGCATGCCGCCGATTTCTCGAATTTCCGGTTCAAGTTTCACGTCTGTACCTCGACCCGCCATGTTTGTAGCTACGGTAACGCGCCCGCGCTTGCCCGCTTCGGCAACGATCTCGGCTTCGCGTTCCACTTCGTTTGCGTTTAGGATTTGAAGTTCGATCCCTTCTTCCTGTAGCAACTTGGACAAGATCAGCGATTTGTCGATCGAGCGGGTACCGATCAGCACGGGCCGGCCGAGGGCGTGCATGGCCTTAGTCTCAGTGACGATGGCTTCAAATTTTTGCAGCATCGTGCCGTACACTTGATCGGGCAGTCGCTGGCGTCGCGGAGGGCGATTGGTGGGGACCAATACGACTGGAGTCTTGTAGATTTTGGTCAGTTCGGGTGCGCTGGTCGAGGCGGTACCGGTCATTCCGGCGATTTGGCGGTAGCGGTGGAACAGGTCTTGGACTGTGATGCGAGCAGCTTGTCCGGTCGGGACAGAGACTTCGATTCGCTCCTTGGCCTCAATGGCTTGATGGATACCATCCCGCCACTTGCGTCCCTCTGCCAAGCGGCCGGTGAATTCATCCACGATGACGATCTCGCCGTCGTTAACCACGTACTGCCGGTCCAGATGGAAGTCGCGATGCACTTTGATGGCCCGCTCGATGAACTCGTACAAGTCGACCAAGGACACCACCCGCATCAACTCCTCGCGTGGTAGGCTGCGCACCAGCGCGCGACCGCGACCGTTGAGTTCGACTTTGCGAGAATCTTCCTCGAGCGTGAAGTGCTCGTCGATTGAAAACCTGGGTGCGTGCTCGGCCGCCCAACAGAACGTGGCGATTACGGTTTCGCGCGTTTCGTCGCCGAGCGAGCCGATAATCAGCGGTGTGCGGGCCTCGTCGATGAGAATACTGTCCGCCTCGTCGACCAACGCAAAATGCATGGTGCGCTGCACGGGCTCATCTCCGCGACTGCTCCAGCGTTCCGAGCTCCCTTCGCCGAGAAAGTCGCTTTGCATGCGCCCTTGAGCGCGGAGCAGCAGCCGGTCTCTGAGAAAATCAAAGCCAAATTCTTTGGCGGTTCCGTAAGTGATATCCGATGCATAAGCCTTGCGACGACCTTCGGGATTGCTGTTGGTTAGTACCACACCTACGCTGACACCTAGCATGTCATAAATCGGCTTCATCCAGATCGCATCGCGTTCGGCCAGATAGTCGTTAACAGTCGCCAAGTGCGCTCCTTGGCCACTCAATGCATGCAGGTAGAGTGGCAAAGTGGCAGTCAGCGTTTTCCCCTCGCCTGTTTGCATTTCTGTGATGCAACCGTCATACAAAGCCGCTCCACCCACGATCTGGACATCGAAGTGCCGCATATTTAGTGTCCTTCGTCCCGCTTCGCGAACCAAGGCAAAGGCCTCAGGCAAAATCTTGCGGAGCGGTTCGCCACTCATCGCCCGATAACGCAACGACAAACTCTCCTTGCGAATTTGATCGGTTGGGAGTGCGCGTGTCTTGGGTTCAAGGTCGGCCACCTCGCGGAGTGCCGCGACCCAGCCACGCACCCTCACGGCACTTGTCCCAGGTAGTCTCCAACCCGCTGCAATTTTTGGCAACGCGGGAATGCGCCCGCTATCGGCCGGAATGCTTGAGGAGCTATCCGGTGTCTTTTGCATTTCCCCCACCGAGGCTGTCCGTGTCAACTCTGAGTCAGCCGTGTGAGGTGTTTCCGTCTTGCTCATAAGCGATGTTCAACGCAACAAAGATTGTGTTTGACCGTATAGCAGATACCACGAACGCAAACAATTACTCTGATTTTAACCGGGACTCCCCAAATTCGGTTAAAGGTTTGAAGGTTCATTGCAAATCACAACGGGATATTGTGAAAAATGTGCCGGAAAATCAGGGCTTGTTAAGTAGCGCTGTTTAGGGGGGCTGTGCCGGAAGTTCTTTTTTTTCTCGAAGTACGTTGCGTGCGGGCCGATCTACGTGTAACGACCCTGACGCTTGATCCGTCTAGCGAGAGAAAATTATGAAAATGAAAAATGTACTACTGTCTTTGTCCTTAGCGGGTTTGTGCTTGCATCAAGCGTCCGCTCAGAGTCCCACCCACGGAACCGGTGCAGCAACCCGGAGCATTGGAGACGACTCTGTCGAAAATGTCGACCCAGACCAGATGCCCGACCCGTTCCGAACGCGAGACTCGCGTTTGATTAGCCGTGCGTCCATCATGGATTATGAAATGCTCGCCCCTACCGCTGCAGCATATCAGTCAGCAAATCATTCCGATACAAGTCTCTTGAGCGGTGCTTGCTCCACGGGTGATTGTGGTAGCTTTGCCAGCCCCTGCGGCACCACCGGGGGTATCAAGACCTGGTTCTCAGCCGAATCGCTGTTGTGGTTCTCCCAAGGCCGCCGCTCTCCCGCATTGGCCACCACGTCAGCCCAAGGGGTGTTGCCCGTTGAGGGGAACGCCGGCGTTACAACCGAGTTTGGCGGTCCGGATGGAATCGAATCTGGGCTGCTGCCCGGCTTCCGCCTCGCAGGTGGGATGTACCTCGGCGATTGCGAGAAAGTGGCGATCGGCGGCCGTGTTTTCGGCATATTCTCCGACGATCAGCAATTCAATGCAGTCAGCGACGGTACTACCTCACTCGGAGTTCCTTTCTTCAACGTCGCCGGGCAACCCGATCCAATCAGCGATGCGTTTTTGGTGGGCTTCACAAACGGCGGCGGGGCTCCTGTCTCCATCGGTGAACTTTCAGCCCGCTCTGACTTGGATATGGTTAGCGCCGAAGCATCCATCTACTGGTTGCTCGGACGTTCTACCGATCACCGCATCGATTTGGTGTCGGGTTATACGTTCAGCAAACTAAAAAACTCGATCGGATTGAATACCGCCTCGACTAACCTTTTCACCGGTGATACGATTCCCGACGGAACGCTCTTCCGAACCGAGGACTTGTTTGCTACCGAGAACACCTTTAATGGCGCACACTTAGGTGTACTGAGCACAGTCACCCGTAGCCGTGTCTCGTTTTCAACGCTGACGAAAATCAGCTTCGGCAACATGCGTCAATCGTCAGCTATCAGTGGATCGACTTTCCAAGACGATGGTGTTGCGCCCGTAACTTTTGCTGGTGGCATCTTTGCTCAGCAAAGCAACATCGGCGAAGTGACCCGCGATAGCTTTGCGTTCATCCCAGAGTTGGGTTTGAAGCTTGGCTACAGTGTCCGCGAAAACGTCCAACTAACTGTGGGGTACACGTTCATGATGTACTCAAGCGTAGCCATGGCCGGAGATCAAATGGATCAAGTAGTTGACTTGACGCAAATTGGAGGAGCCGCCGGATTGCGTCCGGCTCCAAGCTTCCAAGACACAAGCTTTTGGTTGCAAGGCGTCGATCTTGGGTTGAGCTGGAACTACTAAATTGTTGTTTTGAACAGGGTCAAACGTCACCAACAATTTTCGTTTCAGTTAAGGCTCGGACAAGCGTTTAACTAACTATCAATTCAAAGCCCGAGCAATTCACTTGCTCGGGCTTTTTATGTTACTTATTTCCCGACCGATCCTTAGTCCGGTGGAAAGATAACTGGACCACGAATGGCAGTACGCCGAAGTTCGGTGCCGTAGGTGACAACTGGCTGTGGTGCTCGTTCTTCGCTGGTAAAATTTAATTCGTAGTTTCGGTCGCCGACGGTCAGTTCGAGCCTTTGGCTCAATGGGAATAACTGCATGTTAAAGCCGCGTGCGCGTACGACCAGCGGTGCGTCAACAAATTGCAACCTTCCATCGCGTAGGTCAATCAAGGTAAGTGCGGCTAGACCTGGGCCGTTCCCCTCCGAAAATCGATACAGGGCCATAAACGGCGAGTTGCGGGGCTGCGATCTAGGCAAGGCCATGTTCGTCACCTTGCCTGGCTTGTTCCAGAGCAAATTGCCAGAACCAATATCAATTGCGTATAAGCCACCATTGACTTGAAGTTCCAAGGGAGATCGCAACGGCTGTCGGAGCCGCGATTTGAGGCTTTCGGCAATTACAACCAGTCGATCCTGAAAGCGTTCCAATGCGATCGAGTTGAGATCGGGATCCACCGCTTGCTCAGTTTCACTAACCACCAAGGTTTCCAGGTCCATAAAGTGCATCTTGTTCGAGGGCTGCAGAACGACAAAGTACCTTTGTTCGCACTCGGCGGCTCGAGAGTGGGAGTCAACTTTAAACTCCTTAACCGTCTCGCCAGTCAGCGCGTTCCAAACGCGCAGTTCGACCATGCCACTGTCGGCATCTTGACGGAAATCTACCAGCATGGCTTGGTGAGCGAACCAATGGTTCCAGTTCCCTCGATATGCGTGCTCGCGGATCATTTGACCATCGCGGCAATCGAGCACTTGCACTTTGCCCTCGGCGGGATTCACGATCGCGACTTCCAGTCCTTTCGCGGCAATACGGAGCTCTTTATTGTCGTAGCCTTCGAGTACCCACAACCTTTTTCCGGTGAGCAGATCAAGTCCTAAGATGGATGTGCCGGATTGAACCAACAAACAAGCGGGGGTAATCGGCCCAACGGACACAGGCAGTGCGTTCGGCATCTGCCTTCGCAGCAACTTAATTCCCAAAGCGGCATTGGGCTGGCTAATATCAGCGGCGTTGAAGGTCGCTTCCGGCGCAGCTCCGATCAACGAGTATCTCCATAGTAACGCGTCGCGTTCCGGAGTGAAGCCACGATAAATGTCGAAGGCGACGATCTCCGAGGCTGTTTCTAGAATCAGCAAACCGCCGCGAACCGTAACACGGTTAAACAGGTTGTTGGTCAGATCGCTCGTTGCTGAAGCGTAAGATAGGGCCCCCACATTCTCGCCATTGGCATTGGAGATTGCCAGCATGGAATCGGAAAGTGAGACCAATAGTTCGGGGCGACCATAGCGTTCGCCTCGTAAATCCACGCGTCTCCCCAGCTGATTAATTCGATAGTTCTTGATTGCCCGTGATTCAACCCTCCCCGCACTCCACTCGATGTCGGGAAAAAAGCTCTGTTGGCTCAATTCGCCTTGGCTTAACACGGTGCGAAGCATGTCGGGCAACAGCTTCGCAGCTGGGTTTTGGAAATCGCGTCCCCCTGGCCCCAATTGCTGTAGATCGGCAATGGCCGGAAGCTGCAACAGCTGCTGGGCTGTTCGGATCGTTGACTCATCGCCTTGAAACAGCAGTGGTTGGAGGATTTGCTCCGCTGTCGTCTGCTCCTCACCTCCCTGAATCTCTGCGGCCAGTTGTAGAGCACTCTCGGCGGCAGCCGGCAACCACTGCAAGTAGTGCAGTCTTTGCCGTCGTAGTGGGACCATGGTGCCTGCAACACTTTGTAACGAAGCTTCGACGATCGTTTTCATCTTCAGTTGCTCGTTGGGACTTGCCGCCGCAAAAGCTCGCCCGAGAGCGGTTGCAATCCAAGCGTCGGAGTCGGCGAGATGCCTCTCGGATAATCGAATCTGCGTTGAACGTCCCTGTGAACCTGAATGTGCGTTTTTCAGACGATCGTGCATGAGCTCGATCAGGCGTTCAAAAGCAGCCATGTGCTGTCCAGCTCGAATACTGCCTAACGCAAGTTGTTGGAGATAACGGAAGCGTTGCGGTCCGTATTCAACAACATCGTTGAGCTTGTTTGCGATCGGGGCGTACTTGTCAAAGTCCTGTTCCAATCCCTCGAGCAGAATATCGATCAGCAGGAAACGGGTGTCGGCATTGGCGGGGTCAACTTTCAGCGAGCGCTGGAGTAATGCCAGAGCTTCATCTATCCTTCCATCCGCGTGCAAGAGTTGCGATTGCCGATTGAGTGCCCAAGGATCATTGGCATCGCTTTTGATCCGCTCCTCGACTTCCTTGCCCAACGACTCGCGAGTGTAAAAGGCAGCGACAGCCGTTGAAGTGACCGATAGCAGTTGGTTGCGATAGGCAAACAAGTTGCCAACCGGTTGATCGACTCGCGTATGCCCCGTGATGGAACCATTGTCCAAGCTAACACGAATGATCTGCTGATCGCTCAGAGGAAGCATCAGACTGTCTCCCTGCCAGAGACCTTTACCAGCCAGCGTGGTACCTTCTGGAAACTGCATTTCCCAGCTGAGACGCTTGTCGATTAGGCTCACAGCGCTTGCCCCCGCCTCTGCGACTAGGATCATTGTGTCGCCGTAAAACCCGGCGACATAACGCGCGTTGCGACGCGGATGGGAAGCCACTAGCGGGCTGCCGCTGAGGCTATCGCGACAGAATACTAGTTCAGAGTCCGGCGGGCTAACAACGATACGTCCGGCATCGGCGATCATCGCCGCGTCTTCCCAGCGACGCGACAGCGGCGAGAACTCGGCTGAATTAAAACCAAACGCGCCACCGGCGCGAAATGCATTTGGATTGACGTTGCTGGCTCGATAGGTCGTCCCCCAACGCAACGAGCGCGAGAGAAGATCGACCGCAACCACCGCTCCCATACCGGTTGGGCAGAACACCACACCATCGGCAATCGTGGGCGATAGCGCTTGGCTTTGGCGTTGTTCGTCGTAACGAATTGGCAGTACGGCGGCATGGGCCAATTGCTGATACCACAGCAACTTTCCAGTCTTAGGATCGAGCACTACCAGTTTCGTTTCACCGTTGATCTCAGCCAAAGTGTAAAGCTGTCCTTCGTAGGAGAGTGGAGGACCTAGGAAGTAGGCATTAGCCAAGCTTGGTTCGTCCTGGCCCGTACTGCCCCCGACGCGCCACAAAATCGCCCCTTGAGCCGCGATGCTCACACCCTCCAAATAGTTTGAATCACGACCCGTTGTCGTTCCAACAAAAAGGCTGTTGGGACTAAACGGTTGTTCCCCTTCGGAACTGATGTAGTAGAAATTATTTCGGTCGCAACTCACCCTGCCAAAAGCGGTGCTTCCCCAAACCCGCTTCTGCAGCTCTCGTGACACGATTTCCTCCCCACCGTAATTGCGGCTCCAGCTAAAGCTGCGGAGTGGTGCGGCAGAACTTCCGAAATAATGTTCCCAAACGGTATTCCCCGTCTCAAAGTCAATTCCGATCACGCGAGCGTCGGTCGTCTTCGTAATGATCGTTCCATCCACCATCCGCAGTTCGAATTTCGGCAAAATCACATTGCCCGATTTCCGAGCCAATTCTTCAACTTCCAATAGAGCTTCACGTTCTGGAACGCTGCTGTGAATCTCTTTGACCCAACGCGCCGTCGACAGCGGGAGGCCTGCGGCGGCCGTCGCATTCCGTTGCGGAGAGCCCCCTGAGGTCAGCCAAGCGTCAGTTACTTGAATCAATGCTTGGCTGTTGCTCAGCGCGAGTTGAGCATCCAGCAAAGCCCCCCAGTCGGTAGACGCTGCGAGAGGAATTTGTTGCCCGCTAAGGTTAATACTGGCGTTGGGGAAGTCCTTAGTCGCCATCTCCAACGCAGCCATAGCAAATGCGCGTTGATCGGCTTGCAGCAAGGCCATCGCGGCCGCCTGGACCAGTTCTACGCCGAATCGTTCACGAGCCGCAGGATAATCGAGCAAATTCTGCAGAATACTCGCGGCTGCCAATGGGTAGCCACTCGCCAGTTTGAACTGTGCAATCAAGATCGACGCATCGTATCCCGCATCGGTGTGGACATATTTGCGAGCCACATCGGCAATTTGGTCGAAATCCCCAGCTTCAATGGCGGTGGTCAGCTGCTTGCGCGCCGTTACGCCAAACTGAATTTCGAGCGTTCGACGCCCCTCGGGCGGAAGCAAACTGAGCAAGCGAATCGCCTCCCCTTTCGCGCTCTTTTGTATCAAGCCGCGCGACCCTGGCTCGATGAAAAAATCTTGACCACGCAAATCCTCAGGCAAGTCGCCGCTGTCGTCGAGCAAGAGGGCACCCAGCGCGGACACCCCATCCGCAAAGCGGCCGTCAGAAATGGCTGCCTCCCCCTCACGTAGCAGACGGGTCAACGAGCGCGGAGCCAACAGAAACAACTCTTCAGCCTGCTGACGACTCTGAGCAAACTGCGCATGACTTGTTTCGCTCCAGACCAGAAAGCCAGCTACAAGCCACAGCAAATAGCCGAAACGGAATCGCATCTGATCCATCAATTACATCCCTAGATTCTTGTATAAGCTACTGGTAACCAGCCACGTCACAAAGCCGAGCTCATTGCGGCCGCTCTACCAAAGTAATGATCAACTCCAAACGTTCGCCGTCGCGAAGTACGACCATCGGAAGGGGCTGGTTGATCTGCGATTGCTGCACGATCTCTTGAAAATCATCCTTGGATTCGACCGGTTGCCCAACGAACTCCGTAATGACATCGCCCGATTTTAAACCTGCGATGGCAGCCGGATAATTGGGGGTCACCGAGCTAATCAAGGCTCCGGCCCGCCGTGGCAAACCCAATGTCTTGGCTACGTCATAAGGCACGTCACTAGTACGAATCCCTGCAAAGCCACGTCGTACCTTCCCGAACTCCAAAAGTTCCTTTTTGATCCAGTGTGCTCGATCGATGGGAATGGCAAATCCAATTCCTTGAAATCCCCCCGTGCGAGATGAAATGGCCGTGTTGATCCCCACCACGCGGCCGTCCAAATCAATCAACGGACCGCCGGAATTTCCAGGATTGATGGCGGCATCGGTCTGCAGAAACTGGCCAGAAACCAATTGAGAAAGCTGCTGCCGACGGTTGGTTCCAGAAATAATGCCAGCGCTGACCGAAGCTTCTAAAGTAAACGGACTGCCGATCGCCAGTACCCAATCTCCGACCTCCATGTTGGCCGAGCTACCGAGCTCAGCGGCGACAAAAGGCTCGCTCGATAGTATTTTAACGATCGCCACGTCGCTGTTCGGATCCGACTGCGTTTTAACTGCCGAGAACTGCCGACCATCAGGTAAACGAACTTCGACGCGCGAAGCGTTGGCGATCACGTGATGATTGGTCAGAATCAGCCCATCGGCTGAAATGATGACCCCCGAGCCAACACTGTCGAACAGTTCCTCGTCCCGACCACCAATAATGTCCAGAATCGATGACTGGTCGTCGGGTCGCTTCGTTCGACTCAGGATCGTTACCACCGACGGCATCGCCTTTTGTGCCGAATCGCGGAATGCCTGCGAGAGTGCCCGCGCATGGTTTTCGGGTTTTTCGACTGCCACCGCCTCCCCAGCTTTCGCCGTATCATCGTCGGCCGAACTGGCCGTGGAAACAGCGAGAAAAGCGACGATCAAGGGAAGGCTGAGGGACAGTCCCCGCTTGCACCATAGGACATCTGTAAATTGCATGGCAAATTCCGTTCGACGGATAAAAGCGATTAATCCAAAAATCAGGCCTGTTCGGCCAGCCGTCGCAGCAGTAGGGCGGCCTGCATGACCCCCGAGTTGCCTGAAAAGAGGGGAACGCAAAGCTGTCCGATGGAAGCGATGCCTCACATGCCTAGTCTTATTGTATACCAAATACTCCCCGTTTTTCAGTTGGCCAGCCAGCCGCTGCGGCAGCCTAGGAGAGGGGCTGGGAACCGGTAACTGATTTACGGAAAGTTCCTTAGTATTTGACTTTCAACAACTCGAGTTCCTCTTTGGTGATGCCCGGCTTGTCGCCACTGGCCTTCCAGCGTGTGAGTTTCCAAGCGGATTCGCCCACCCAAGCTTTCATGAGCTTTAGATTCTGCTGGCGTTCGGTTTCGTCGTCGCCCAAATAAGCGTACATGTTCCCTGGCTCACCCGACTCGGTCAACCTGCCGTCATCCAGGCGGCGCATCAAAGCGCCCGTGTCGGGCCAGCCGACGAAGAAAATCAAATCGGCATAGGTGTCCATCCGCGGCCCAATTTCCTCGCCAACAAAGCGATCCTTGTCTTCGCGGAAATCACCATAATAAGGAGCATCTTGACCATGGCAGCTGGCACATTTGGCTTCCCACAGCGGTCGCACCTGCTTGCGATAAGTAACGTCCTGAGCACTAGCTAGCGGTCCCAAGGTGACCAGTGCGAAAAGCACGACGATGTGTCTCAACATCATATTCCCTAAACTCCTTATTAACGGTTTTGGCAGAACCAAGGCAGCTGTTGCCCGGCCATTCTTCTCTAACGCCCGGCCATTCTTCTCTGACACCCGGCCATTCTTCTCTGGCAAACAATGGTACAGACCAATCCGACGAACGACCGGCCCAAGCCTCCCACACGGAGGCAATTGTACGCTCTCGTCCGCTTATCCGGAATCAGAGGATTGCACCTGTTCAATTAGACGCGAAACGACTCTCAGCAAGGAGCCAACTGCTCGCTACGCACCCTCACTATAGAGGAGGTTGGCCAACTCCATGCTGTACTCAGCGGGGAAAAAGCACCGTTCGGCTTTAATGCAAATCCGATGCAGAGTTTTTAATCCACTTTCTGGAGCATGACTCTAACGGTGTGCTAGAGTTTCTCGATTGAGCGACCTGGACCCAATCTAATAACTTTTTCACGGCTTGCCCCCCCCATAGTGCGCGATTTTCGTGCTACCTTAGATAGAGAGAAACGTACCATGATTCGCACAAAGAAGATTGACAAGCGAAACGGCTTCACGCTGGTGGAACTCATCGTCGTCCTGATGATCCTTGTCGGTCTGGCCGCAGTTCTTATCCCTGCTGTCACTGATATGGTCGCTCGCACGAACGCGAGCACAGCCACCGCGAACATCTCTGAGGTAGCGAACTCGGTTCAACGCTATGAGACTCAGTATCTTGAGTATCCCAATAATATGGACTGCTTGATGACTGACTTAATCGGGACGGACCTCAACACGCTTTCCCCAGGACTGACTGCGACCACTGTCGACGTCACGCTGACCGCTCCAACGCGCGTCCCATTGACAACCGCAGGTATCTCCGATGTGGGTGTGCATGCTGTAGATGACAATACATTCGCCTTGCCCACAACAACGGCACTCACCGATACCAGCGTACTAAAGGGCTTGACCACCGCCGCTCAAGAAGCCATGGGGCTCGAGATTACCGGCGTCGCCAACAAATACGTGCTGTTCGGAATCGGAAATCTGTGCGAGCTGAATGGAAAAACAAACATCGACGCTCCCGTGTACTTCCCTGAAAACGGAACGCTTAACCCTGACTTGGTGTACGGTCGCTTTATCGCTGTATTTCAAATCACCGATGGCACCGACCCACTCCGCCGCGCTAAGCTACGAGCGATCATTTCGCCAACCGGTACCAACTTGAACATCGGACTGTCCGACTACTTCGCCATTGTCTCGAACAACTAAACTTCGAGCGACTGAGTTGACACTCGCGATGAGAAAAACCAGGCGGCTGACGTCGATTCCATTGACCGTCAGCCGCTTGTTCGCATAAAGAGTGTGCCGAGAAAGCACGCGACTTCCCCGTAAGGTCCTCAACATGGTACGGAATGCACTAACGCTGATCGAACTGATCGTGGTGCTAACTATTCTGGCTGCGTTGTCAGGAATTTTGTTGCCCTTGTTCTCTGGCACGATACAAAACGCCAACGCGGTAGCTACCGATCGTACCTTGACCGTCATCCGCAGTGCGTTGTTCGACTACTGGCGCGATACAAAATGGATCCCGCTGGATGGCATCGTCACGGTGGCGGACGAGTCGAATCGATTGCACATCGACTGGCTCTACAACAATCCAGTCTCCGGTGACAGTGTTACCAGCTTTGATCGCAACACGTCGGTTGGCTGGAATGGTCCCTATCTATCAGGCTCTACCGGCACACCCCACGCGCCCGGCTTCCCGACGCTCATCGATGCCTGGAATCAAGTCATCGTCGTTCAAGATGTCAACCCGGCTCTGTCACTCCGCGATGTGCGCATTGTTTCAGGCGGCCCCAACAAGGTCATCGATATACCTGTTGCAACAGCCACCAGCGCGTTAACCTCAGCCGACATAGGAGACGACCAATATGTCGCTCTTACGTTGCAGTAAACCACATGTGTCAACATGGCGGCGCGGATTGACCCTCCTCGAGTTGATCGTTGCGCTGGGTATCTTGGCCGTACTGTCGACCATCGCGGTTCAGGCGCTCGACCCGTTGGCCGATCAGGCACGCTACGAAGCGACCCAACGTTTGCTCAACGATCTGCGTATCGCTACAATCGGTACAGCCCACGCGCGACACGCCGATGGTCAACCCATGGTGACCGGGTTTCTTGCTGACACCGGCAGCTTACCAACCGCGATGAGCGACTTCGACACGTTACCAGCCGGACGCATCCCCTTCGGCATGCAAAACTTCGACTCGGATCGAGATACATTCAACGACGTTTCGCTCGGCAGCGGTTGGCGGGGCCCCTATCTGCATCGGGGAGCTGGTCAAGTTGACTTTCTCGACGGCTGGGGAAGGCTCCCGTTGATCAACCCAGACGGAGGCGACTTTGATTTCGTCTCGCTTGGATCCGACAACGACTCGCTTCCACCCGAAGACGGATACGCTGGCGATGTCAAAGTCACGATGCTTCCCAGCGACTATGAAACCACTGTCACTTTTCGCTTGTTCGCCATCGATGGAATACTCGGAACACGCATCAACCCCGTCCCTTTGGGTGCCGAGCAATTGGGGGTGTTGATATACGCTGTCAATGCCAACGGCGGAACGACAGGTGCCGTCGAGGAACGGCTCCTCCCCGTCGCCAGCAGCGGCTCATTCGAAGTGTCTCGTCCGAACTTTCTGCACGGAAGAGCCGCCGCGCGGGCCGTCCTATGGCTCGACATAGACGCCGATGACCTATTTGAATTTGGAGAAGTCCTAGAGCTATCCAGTTACGTCCATTACTTTACGGTCACTAGTGCCGTCGATCTTCGTATCGAACTGGAGCTGCGGTAATCGTGAAGTCTTTGTTTGCCCAGCAAAAGCAGATTGTTGTCTTTGTCACGAGCGACTCCATAGCGCGGATCGATCTTGGCAAGGATACATCGGTTACGATTACGGCAACGCACGCGGCGCCGCGACCGAAGTACTCCGAGCTGGCCACGGCGGTTGGGCAGGCACTCGCTTTGGGCCAAGCAAGCCGCGGCAAGGTCTGGATCTTCGCAGAACAACTTTGGTCGGGACGCGTCGCCTTATCCGCTGATGTCATCAACGCCATCACACCAGAGCAACTTACACAAACCCTTGCGCTCGAGGCCGAGTACGATTCGGGTATTTCCCCTTTCACATCGCACACGAGCCAGCTAGCCATTCCCAACTCCCCCTACGCCAATTCTTCTAGCGAGCAGAGTTGGTGGGTTGCCCAGGTCGATC
This sequence comes from Pirellulaceae bacterium, assembly GCA_041751975.1. Taxonomy (GTDB): domain Bacteria; phylum Planctomycetota; class Planctomycetia; order Pirellulales; family Pirellulaceae; genus Aureliella. The sequence continues at coordinate 21,500 of JBGSHW010000181.1, read as the reverse complement.
AATCGCAGTTTGACTCCGTCATCGAAGCCCTCCCCAAGTGGTCAGGCCCCCTGACCGGCCTCGTCGCATTTGGAGATGCACCCAAGGACGTTGCTCTCCCCCTCCCCTCGCTGCCGACTAGACCATTACATCAGTTGACGGATTCGGAACTGGGTGAACTGGCAACGCTTTGGCAGACCCTAGCCACGGCGCGTCCGGAAAGGCTGCCGGTCATTCGGCCACCTCAGCGGCATATGGACCGCCAGCAACAAAGACAATTGAGTCTTTTGGGCGCAGCGTTCGTCCTTTTGCTGTGCATAGCCCATTTTGCCTTTGCACGCACCCAGCACTCGGGAATGTCACTCAGCCTGACACAACTCTCCGCACACGAACAACAACTTCGTAAACAAATCGATCAACTGGAAGGCACGCTTCGAGCGACTGCAGCCGATGCCAAACAGCAATTGGCCAAGCGCGAGGCTGATGCACAACGCTTGGCCGATACGCGTCGCCGCTTGGCAGAACATGATGCTGACCGAAAGTTCCCGATGCTGTTGCTGCAAGCCCTGTCGACCACGGCTCACCCAGAGCATAATCTTTCTAAGATCGAACTCGACAGCGACCGGGTGACATTAACGGGCATCGCGATAAACGGCCAAGCAGTAGCGAAGCTCGCACAGGAACTAGACCGACGACTCACCGAGTTAGCCTGGCGTGTGCAGCCGCCCGAAATGAGTTCAGTAGGGCTCGGTTCGCTTGTTTCCTTCACGCTCACGCTTGTATTCACGCCGACAACCAAGACGAATAGCACCGCTCGTCTACAAGGGAGTCCGCATGTTCAGTGAGAACACTGTTGGGTTGAAGACTACTTGGGCAGCGTGGCTGCCTCTCGCAACCCCAGCCCTAGGTGTCTTGTTGCTTTACTACGCCGTTGGCGGGCGACTTGCTGGCAAACAATCAACACAGCTTTCAGTCCAGCGAGCCAGCTTGCAGACCGCCATAGACAAGCTCGAACTTCGCTGCGGTGAACTCACTCAAACGTTGGAACAACACAAGACCTCAATCTCGGAGGGTACTGGCAACTCGGCCGAGAGCGAACTGGTGATGTATGTAGGGACCCAAGTTCGCAGCTCCCCGCAAACCTTTGGACATTTATTGGAGGTGTTCGAGCGGCATCGCCTTAATTGCCAGCAAACAGAGCGTGAGGAGCACGCTGAGCGTGGTCAGACACCGATCACGAGTTATACGTTCCAGCTTGTTGGTACTTTCGCCGACGTCACAGCCGCATTGCAAGAAGTGGTTGAAACACTGCCCACAGTGGTTCCCGAACAACTGCATCTGCGGCGAGAATTCAATGGCATCTGCCGCTGGGAAATCGTTTGTCTGCTGGAAAGGCCAAGCCGATGAACGCTCGAGCGGTCTTAACAAGCGAGTTATCCGAACTACACCCGATCGACCTAGCGCATGTCCGCCTCGATCCGCAGTGGTCAACATCCATTCCCGCAGCTGATGCTCGACGCTTGCGGGCTATAGCCCTGTGCCTCGTCGACGGCGAAGTTGTCGTCGCTACCAGCAATGCCCAAGTCGCTGCGGTGCACGATTTTGTCGCTGAGCAGCTCAATGCCCCTTACCAACTGTACCGCGCCGAAGAGGGTGCGCTTCGCAAACTTTTTAGTCGCATCTACACGTCAGCTCACCACGCACCGCGCGAAGACACTGCACACAGCGGTGAGACCATCGAACTGTGCGAGGATATCCAAGCGGCAGCCCTGCTGCGAGGTGCATCCGATGTGCATTTGGTCCCCGAAGAATTGGTACTGCATGTCCGCTTCCGCGTGGACGGCGTCCTGGAAGAGTATCGACAGTTTCCGATCCGCGTACATGCGGGGCTAGTCAATCGCATCAAGGTGCTGGCTGGTCTCGATATCGCGGAAAAACGTGAACCGCAAGACGGACGATTTACCATCCCCGCCAGTCGTGACTTACCGCGGACCGATGTGCGTGTGGCGAGTATTCCCACGCGCTTTGGCGAACGGATGACTTTGCGTCTCCTCTGCCCGTTACAAGAGAATTCACTTGCCGCTCTGGGGATGGGTGAGACGGAACTGGAGATCTTTAACAAGGCCATTCACGCCCCAAACGGTCTGATGTTGCTCACCGGTCCGACTGGGAGTGGTAAGTCAACAACTCTGTTCGCTGCCATTCGACAACTGCAACAGACTCGTGGTGGCAACATCATCACGGTTGAAGATCCGATCGAATACGAGATTCCTGGGATTTCGCAAATCGAAGTCGATTCATCGGCCAAAGTCAGCTTCGCGCGTGCGCTGCGGAGTATCCTGCGGCACGATCCCGATGTCATTATGCTCGGAGAAATCCGGGACGCCGAGACCGCTGAACTGGCCATCAAAGCTGCCCTTACAGGACACCTCGTGTTGAGCACGCTCCACACCAATACGGCTGCTGGCGCAGTGACCCGGTTAATCGATATGGGGGTCGAACCGTTTTTGGTAGCAGCCACTCTACGTTTGGCTGTCGCTCAACGACTAGTTCGAAAACTGTGCACTCAGTGTCGGACACCCGTGGCACTCGACACCACCCAAGCTCTGGCGCTCGGCCAAGAGTCGTTAAGCGGCTCTACGGTCTATCTGCCCCGGGGATGCACCGCTTGCGCTGGCAAGGGGTACAGGGGTCGCGTCGCTTTGTTTGAGATGTTCCGCGGTGGCAACGATGTTTCTGAGATGATCACCAACAGCGTCAGCGAAGCTAAGTTGATAGATCACATGCGAGCAGCGCAGCAACCCCTGTTGCTCGAAGATGGTATCCGCAAAGCCCTCTCCGGGACCACGACCGTTCAGCAAGTGCTGAGCACCGTGGCGACTTGGTGAGCTGAGCATGCCAAATTATAAATACATCGCGCAGTTGAGTAACGGAGTAATCTCCCGTGGCGACATGGAGGGTTCCAGCCCCGATGCAGTTCGCGAAAAAATACATTTAAAGGGAATGCGCTTATTAAGCTTGGATGTGGTTCCTACTCGAGCAGGCCTTTATCAGCAAGTTCAAGCTCTGCTCAACAATCGACAAGTTCGAGCGATCAGTTCGCGCGAGTTGGAACTGTTGCAACAGCAACTGTCCGTCATGCTCGAAAGCGGCTTGGAACTCACTCCGTCCCTCCATGAATTGGCACTGCATTCGGCCAAAGGTAACGTCCGGCAGCTTTGCGAAGAACTTGCCTGCAGCGTCGAACGCGGTACCTCGCTGGGTGACGCCGTCAAACAATCCAAAGCGTTTCCATTCTTTGTATCGCAATTGGTGCGGGTGGGTGAAGAATCGGGCGAGCTTGCGGTCACCCTGCGGAGGGGGGCCGAGTTCATGGAGAAGCGCCGCGAGGGATTGAGCGGCTTGGTCGCCGCTTTGGCCTATCCGACCTTTGTGGCGGTGGCTGCCTGTGCGGTCGCAGGCTACTTGGTGGGTTGGGCTATCCCCAAGCTCTCGTCGTTTCTATTTGCGATGGGGCGCAAACTTCCACCTATGACTCAATCGCTAATCGACATCGCCGACTTGGCACGCACTTACGGCCCGACAGTCGGTGTCTCAATCGTGGCGTTGCTCATCGCCCTCATCTGCCTTTATCTGAATCCGTCGAGCCGCTTTCACTTCGACCGCGTGATCCTTCGCATTCCACTGGTTGGCCAGTTGGTGCGAATGGCTGAAACGCAATTGCTCGCCAGCTCGCTGTCACTCATGCTCCGTAGCGGCGTGCATCTCCAGGATGCTCTGCGGACTTCATCCAGCCTGCATCGCAACCGCTTTCTGGCACGGCGCGTGACTGAATCAACCGAACGACTGGCTCAGGGCGAAGCGCTGGCCGTAGCACTGGTTGGCTTTGAGCCGCTGTTGACCAGCATGGTAGCCGTTGGTGAGCGGACCGGTGAGTTGCCGCGCGCGTTAGAACATGTGGCGGCCCTCTACGCGACGCAATTGGAAGCTCGCCTGAAGCAGTTCAGTCGTTTGCTTGAACCGGCAATCATCATGAGTGCCGGTGGGGTGGTGGGATACGTTTATGTCGCCTTCTTTATGGCACTGATGAGTGCCGGTGGAAACTTCAAATGAATCATGTCGATATTGAACATCTCGCGTCATCCAGCCAGCGCGCAACCAAGTGTCTTCTGGCCACACTACTAGTCCTTGGAATTAGCCAAGCGGGCATCCCAGGTCGCCACAACCTCTTGGCCGAAGAGGTTCCTCAAGCTGCAGCTGCAGAAAGCGGTCAAGAAAGCGGTCAAGAAAGTGCTGGGCAGCCCGCGGATCCCACTCAAATTAGCCCGCAAATTTCGGAACTCCTCGAAAAACTGAAGCTCGAATCGTCGCCCACTATTGCGCCCGACGGGCTGAACTCCGCAGGGGGCCAAAGTAAAAAGGGAGCCCACACCGCGGTCGCCCCAATCCGACTTAAGGGAATGATCCTGCGTGATTCCGAGCATGGAACGGCTATACTCGAGGTTGCGGAAGGGAAGTATGTCCGTGTGCCACTGCAACGCGGCAACGCGCGGACCGAGCCGCACCCACTGAGCCTCGACGGGCAGCTGTTCGAAATTCAGTCTTTCAACCCCGTTTCGCTAACGCTAAAAAATATCGAGAGCGGACAACTTCGAATCATCCATTAACGCGTAACGAAAAAGGGGTACAGCCCAAGCATGGCAGATGGAGCAGATTTTAATTACCGTCGCTTGGGAACTTCCGACTTGCTGGTCAGTCCGGTGAGCTTTGGTTGCTGGCCGATCGCTGGCATCTCGTCATTGGAAGTCAACGATCGCGATAGCTTGGCGACCTTGCACGCAGCCTGTGACGCCGGGATCAACTTCTTCGACACAGCCTACTCCTACGGCTACGACGGCGAAGCGGATCGCTTGCTCGCGCAGGTGCTGCGCGAACGCGGCGAGAAGCTCATCGTGGCCAGCAAAGTTGGCAGCCACTACCGCCCCGATCGGACGCGGACCGTGGATGGTCGTCCAGTAACACTGATCCGTCATGCCCAGGAGATCGTCGAACGACTCGGTGTCGAGGCGGTGGATGTGATGTACCTACACGAGCCCGATCCGCAGGTCCCGATTAAGGAATCGGCGGCTGCAATCGCCGAGATCATCCGCCGCGGCTGGGCGCGGTACGCAGGTGTGTCAAACGTCTCTCTGCAACAACTCGCCGCGTTTCACCAGACCTGTCCCATTATCGTTGTTCAGCCTCCGTTCAACATGTTGCAACCAGAGTCGCTGGATGCCATTCGTAGCTATTGTATGGAACAACAGATTGGCGTGGCATGCTACTGGGTGTTGATGAAAGGCCTGTTGGCTGGAAAGCTACTGCGGGATCATCAGTTTGATCCGCGCGATCGACGATTGAATTATCCGATCTATCAGGGAGTAGCCTGGGAGCGTGCCCAAGATCTATTAGACGCCCTGCGTGCAATCGCTACCGTAAAAGGCTGTACGGTGTCTCAGCTGGTCATAGCATGGACGCTGCAGCAACCCGCGATCACCACCGCCATCTGCGGAGCCAAACGCAGTCAGCAAATCACTGAAACCGCCTTTGCGATGCAAGTGCAACTCAACCCATCCGAACTGGAGCAAGTGGGCGCGCAGCTCCGCTGCGATCGCAATCCATCGGCCTGAACCGCGTTCGTAACGACGTTCCTTTGAGGATCTCCCAAGTGAATTAACAAAAGGTGTTCGGAGTCATTGTTTTGAGCCTAAGCAAGTTCGAAAACTCTCTTACAAAAAAAAGACTCCTGCCCCTTTGTTGCTACCACGCAACTGCGCCCATGAGGCAGCGGGATACGCTACAATCAACTCTACGAAAATGCTACTTGCTATTGGCGTGTCATCCTGCAGTCGGTGTTGTCGGAAGAACGCTCGGTAAGCGCTCGGTAAGCGCTCGGTAGAGCCATCGGCTAGCGCTCGAGACTCAGATGGAAGCGCAGGGGCGTCAGCCAAGTGCCGCAACGAAAGGACTTGTAGCAAATTGAACAATTCCTCTGGTCTCAGCGTACACGCCAACGACCTTTCCAGTATCTGGCCACCTCCCACCGTCGTGTCACGGTTTGAACCGCGCCATAAAACAACTCTCGGATGCAACTCAACATGCCAACGAAACTTTCACTATTCGCAATGTTTCTTAGCACGCTACTCACCTTGGCTGCGAATCAGTCTCATGCCGACTGGAACAATTGGCGTGGGCCGCATGACAACGGTACTGCCGTAACGGGGAGTCTTCCTGCGGAGCTTGGCGCTGCCAGCACGCGGTGGACTGCCGACTTGCCGGGTAAAGGTTGCTCAACGCCAATCGTGCACAATAGAGTCATCTACGTTACCGCACCCGTTGAAGGCAAGGATGCGCTATTGGCTTTGGACTGGGATGGCAAGTTGCTTTGGACGACCGGGTTTGGCGCCGAAGATCCGGGAAAACATCGCAATGGTTCGGGCAGCAACGCGTCGCCGGTGACGGATGGCCTGGCGGTATACGTCTATTTCAAAAGCGGGACGTTGGCGTCAGTGAACCTGGATGGCAAACTTCAATGGGAGACAAATCTCGTCGAGCGGTTCGGCAAAGATACTTTATATTGGGACCACGGCACTTCGCCAGTGCTGACGGAGAAACACGTCGTCATGGCGCGGATGCACAATGGCGAGTCGTGGCTTGCAGCGTTTGATAAATCGACCGGCGACATCGCCTGGAAGGTGGCCCGCGACTATAATGTTCCCAGGGAATGTGACCATGGCTACACAACGCCACTCGTGATCCAGCATGCGGGCAAGGAATCGTTGTTGGTGTGGGGGGCTGAGCATGTGACGATTCACGATGCGGAGGATGGCAAGTTGGACTGGAGCTGCGGCAACTTCAACCCGGAAAAGAATGAGCTTTGGCCTGCGATCGCGACGCCGGTCATTGTCGGAGAAACGGCTGTGATCTGTTATGGTCGAAATGACCGCGACATTCCTCGCACGTTCGGCATCCGTTTGACGGGCGACGGAGATGTAACCACGACAAATCATGCTTGGCATCGCGACGACATTGGAACGTTCGTTCCAACGCCAGCCGTATACCAAGACCAGGTGTACATCGTACGCGACAAAGGTGAGGTCGATTGCATCAACCCTGCAACGGGTAAGACAATTTGGACTGCTGCGTTTCCACGGCATCGCAACAAATTTTACGCATCGCCGCTGATTGCAGATGGAAAACTCTATGCCCCGCGGGAAGACGGCGTGGTGTTTGTCGCTTCGATCGCCAATGGGAAATTTGAGCTGCTGTCAGAAAACGATATGCAGGAGCCGGTCATCGGTTCACCCATTGCCGTCGGGGATCATTTGTTCATACGTGGCGAGAAACATCTGTACTGCCTGACACAATAACGAAATCGGCGCACAGCCCCCCATGCCCTACCATCGATGCAACTCGCTGGCTACCCATCCCACTCTTCACCATCACAGGTCATTAACATGCCCAAACCACCAATCCCAAGCGCCCTCGTGTTCGCGTTGCTGTTTCTTGCCAACGGTGGGATGGCTCAGATGCTGACTTCAGACATTCCTTACGAAGTGAATGGTCATGAGCGTCATGTTCTCGATATCTACACGCCCGAAGCGCAAACCGACGAGGATTTGCCCGTCATGTTTTGGATTCACGGCGGTGGCTGGCAAGGCGGCGACAAGAGTGATGTGGCTCTTAAGCCCAAGGTGTTAACTGAGCGAGGGTTTGTCTTTGTTTCGACGAACTATCGGCTGCTGCCAGAGGTAACGATGGAGGAACTGATCGGCGATATCGCTTCGTCACTCGCTTGGGTCCACAAGCATATTTCCGAATATGGCGGTGATCCAGAGCGGATTTTCGTGGGGGGGCATTCCGCTGGAGCACAGTTGGCTGCGCTCATCTGCACAGACGATCGCTACTTAATACAGGAAGGCTTGTCGTTTAATGTTCTAAAAGGTTGCATCCCAGTGGACGGCGATACTTACGATATACCCAAAATTATTGCGACTGCGGAACATCGACAGATGCTGTATGGGGGCGAAATGTATACCTTCGGGCATCGGCAAAAATTCGGAAACGACCCCATAAAACATGTTGATTTTTCCGCAGTGACTCACGTTTCAAAAGGAAAATCCATCCCACCTTTTCTGCTTATGTATTTCTCAGGAAATCCTGACACACTTGCACAGGCACACCGACTGGAGAGCGTGCTCAAGGACGCCGACATCCCAGTTCGCGCGTACGGTAAAGGCGACAGCAACCATAGTCAACTCAACAACGATCTTGGCAAGCCCGATGATCCGGCAACGGAGGTACTTTACAAGTTTCTTCAACCGCTGCTTGCTAACCATTGATCCGAAGTGGCATCGCTGCAGTGGCCATGGAGCATGGGGTAAAACGCATGGATAGATAGGCATTCTTTTGCAGTAGCATCCTTTTGCAGTAACACGGCCCCTGCAGGAAGTCGTTTGATTGGCAACCTTTATCAGTCAAGGGCTTGCGTAAGATCACAAAGCAATCCTGAGATTGGGAAACCAAAAAGCGGATGCGTAGTAAATCTGCTATTTATGCGATGCCGCAATCCGATCTAGATCGACAAGCTCTGCGGAGTCTTGCGCTGCAGCAACAAGGTCGCAGATCAGATCGATTGTCTTGAATTCAGGATCCACCACGCCAAGGCAGGATGGATGTGCCAGGAAATCGAAGGTGGCCTTGTTTTCGATAGTCCATGCGACAACGCGGCGCACGGCCTCGAGAAACCACTCCAGCTTCCATTGGCCGGTCCGAAAAGCCCCGATGCCGCTAATGGGGCTCATCGGGATCTCTATCAATCACTATTTCTGCTCCGGTTCGAATTTTACCCAAGAAACCTGCGTGACCAGTTGATTCAACGCAGCGAATGAGATGGCCGCGTTGACAGCAAATCTCGGGGAAGTGTTGGCCGGAAAGGTCGCCAGCGAGGCAGCCGCTACAAGAAACACGTTGAAGTCCTTCGGCAGGCTTTCGTAATCGGCGGTCGTGCGGCAGAAACACATATCCGTAGCGTAACCGGTTAGCAACACATGCCGTACGCCTTGCCCTTTCAAAAAGTCTCGCAACGGCGCGTATCCCTCTTCGTCGTAGATCACAATGTCTTGCAGGTCCACTGTGACTGAGGTGCTCATGGGGATGGGAAGTTTCCAATGGCCCTCGCCATTGTACCGAGCCCCCGCATCTAGCCCAGGGAATTGCTTAAAATAGAAGATAGGGCACGTTCAGCACGAAGACACACCCGTGGCCAAATGCCAAACCTGATGCCAGATTAAGACCATCGACGAAATCGTGTTCCCGATCCATGCGGCCATCACCATCGGTGTCTTCGAGAATCGTAATGCGATCGTCGCCTCTTGTGCCATGCGGAGAATGTGGATAGTTGCTGTCCACAAGCGTGGAAAATGTCTTTTCACCGCCGCTAAGTCACACTCGCTTTGAAACGCGAATAATCGCTAATAGGCTGTGTTTTTTCATTCCTATCTTGCTGGCACAGTTTGTGCGTTCGTGCGTCTGGGCATGTGCTTCATGCTGTTGTTTATCCCCGAGGGACCAAACCCAGTGACCGACCATCTCATTTCAAGCTCATTTCCGTCCAATCAGGAATCGCCTAGCGGGAAGCAGGGCCTTGTCGCCACGATCCTGAAGGGATTGCCCACGCTGTTGGTTCTGGCTGTTATGGGGTGCGGATGGATGGTGATGCACCATATTAATTCCGGCGGTCATGCAAGTGAAGATGTTCTCGTAACGCCAGCGCCGTCGACTCCGATCGGAACACTTATCTTGCCGAAGGGCAAGCTCGAAGCAGCAAAGCTTGAGAGTGTGCCTGCGCAACCTCAGCTGCTTCAGCACGTTCACACGGTGCCTGGTCGGTTGCGCTATGACCAGACCATGCATGTCGATGTGAAAGCCCCGATGGATGGCATCCTTGCCGAAATCGTCGTGACGCCGGGTGATCAGGTCGCCGCAGGAGATTTGCTTGCTGTTCTCCGCAGCCCCGAAGTTGGTCAAGCTCGCGCCGAGATACTCAAACGGCAAACAGAACTTGATATCGCTCAACAGCTTTTAGAGCGTGAGCAAACGTTGGCCAAAAACATCGAACAAGTTGCTGCGATGCTTGACCAGAATGTGGCAGTTGACGCGATTGAATTGGCGTTTTCGGATCGTGCACTGGGGGTCTACCGTCAGGAGATCTTATCTGCGTACGCGAAAATGAAATTGGCCGATGAACTGATCGCTAATGTAAAGCCTCTGGTTGATTCAGGGGCCGTTTCTGGACGGGTTGTTCGCGAACGGGAAGGTGAACGTCAACTCGCAGAAACCTCGTTCCGCACCGCGCGAGATCAAGCATCGTTTGCGGTTGAACAGGCGAAGATGAAGGCAGAAGCCAACGTCGCAGAAGCCAATCGACAATTGAACTTGGCCTGGCAGTCGCTCGAAACACTGTTGGGATACAAGCAAGACAAGCAGACGGTTAACTTGAGTGATGAGGAAGCTTTATCGCGTTTAGAAGTTCGAGCGCCGTTCGCCGGAAGCATCGAGTCGCGCAGCTTCTCAAGCAATGAGCGCGTGGTGAGAGGCAATTCATTGCTCGTGCTTGCGAACACGAGTGTTTTAATCGTCGAGGCTAACATTCGAGAAAATGATTGGTCTGCAGTTTCGATACAGTCCGGCGTTGATGTTTCCGTGATGGTACCAGCCTTGGACGGACGGGTCTTCAATGCTAAGGTGCGTTACTTTGGTCGCGAAGTTCAAACTGACACGAATTCGGTACCGCTTGTAGCAGGCATCGAAAATCCCGGCGGATTGCTGCGTCCAGGGATGTTTGTGCGTGTCACCATTCCGATCGGGGATGCTCAACAAGCGTTGTCGATCAAACCAGAATCGGTTATTCACCACGATAATCAACAATTTGTTTTTGTGGACATGAAGGAGGGCGCCTTTAAGCGGGTCGACGTTTCCACCGGGCGATCGTCTGATGAGTGGATCGAAGTCACCGAAGGACTAGCGCCAGGTGACTTGGTTGTCACCAACGGTGCCTTCTTGCTGAAATCCGAGTTGCTGCTCCAAGGAGAAAGCGAATAGCGACATTCGCTCTACTTCACTTTCCGTCACCCACAAAACAAATGGGTAGGCACTCAGCCGACACTCATGCGGATTAGATTGCTACAAGATGCTCACCAAGCTCATTGAGTTTTCGCTCGTCAATCGCGGACTCGTTATCGTTCTGACATTACTTATGGCTGGAGCCGGGTTGTACTCGGCCTTTAACTTGCCAATCGACGCCGTACCGGACATGACCAATGTCCAGGTGCAGGTTGTCACCGACGCTGGTTCTCTATCACCAGTCGAAGTCGAACGTTACGTCACCTACCCGGTTGAAAACACGATGGGAGGCCTGCCTGATGTGGAGGAGCTTCGGAGTGTTTCCAAATTTGGTATATCGGTGGTTACGATCGTATTCCAAGAGGGGACAGACATCTATCGAGCTCGGCAACTGGTGACGGAGCGGCTCGGCGACGCAGCTGCCAACATACCACCCGGCTACGGTACTCCGACCGTCGGACCATTGACCACGGCACTCGGCGAGATTCTGCAATTTGAAGTTCGGAGTGACCATCACTCGCCTATGGAACTGCGCACCCTGTTGGAATGGGAGATCTCACCCAAGCTACGTCAGGTAAGCGGCGTGACGGAGATCAACACGCACGGTGGGTTTTATAAGACGTATGAGGTTCAACCCGATCCCGATCGCATGACCAGCTATGGCATCCCCATGGAGTTGCTGTTTCAGCGACTGCAGGCTAACAACAGTACATCGGGAGGCGGATACGTTATCCATCACGGTGAGCAACGCTTCATTCGTGGCGTGTCGCTGCTTGAAAACGAAGCCGACATTGAATCCGTGGTGATCCGTCGCGAAGCAGATGGAAATCCGATTTTGCTTGGCGATATTGCCAAGGTCAGTATTGAGCCGATGACGCGGCAGGGTGCTGTGACGCGGGATGGCCGGGGCGAAGTCGTAACAGGTTTGGTGATGATGCTGATCGGCGAGAACTCACGCGAAGTCGTCGAAGCGGCCAAGGCGCGCTTAAAGGAAATCGAAGTCACCTTACCCCAAGGGGTACGACTTGAGGTCACTTACGATCGCGCCGCGCTGATTGGTCGGACACTCAAGACCGTGCTGACGAACCTCACCGAGGGTGGGATGCTGGTCATCGTCGTGTTGTTGCTGATGCTCGGCAACCTGCGCGCAGGAATCATCGTAGCACTAGCCATTCCGCTGTCAATGTTATTCGCGACCAACGTAATGGCCTTTACGGGCGTGACGGCCAGCTTGATGAGCTTGGGGGCGATCGACTTTGGTTTAATCGTGGACAGCAGCGTCATCATGGTCGAAAACTGCATTCGCAAACTTTCACACGATAACGGAGACGCAAAGCATGAGGATGTGATTCGCGACGCGGCGGTCGAAGTGCGCAAACCAACGATGTTTGGCGAACTCATCATCGCAGTTGTGTTCTTGCCCATCCTGCTGCTCGAGGGCACCGAAGGCAAATTGTTTCGGCCGATGGCTCTTACCGTGCTTTTTGCGCTTGGCGGCTCCATGATCCTGTCGCTGTCTTTTATGCCAGCGATGGCATCCATCTTTTTACCCAGGAAAATGAAGGAAGAAGATGTATTCTTAGTTCGTGTCGTCAAATTTTTTTATGAGCCGTTGGTGAGCCGAGCGATCAAGCATCCGATCGTAACTGTCATCATGGCATTAACGGTTTTCGCGCTAAGCTTGCCGATGGGACGGCGCTTGGGTGCCGAGTTCATGCCGCGGTTAGAGGAGGGCGACCTGCTGGTCGAAGCCTTACGATTGCCCAGCGCGACACTCGAAGGCTCCGTTGCCATGTCGACTCAGATCGAAAACATCCTGAAGAAGTATCCCGAAGTAAATACCGTCTTCTCCAAAACGGGTCGGCCAGAGATCGCGAATGACGTGATGGGGGTTCACCAGACCGATGTCTGGGTGCTGTTGAGGCCGGTGCACGATTGGCCAGATCACAAGACGCGCGACGAACTGATCGAACAGATGTCGGAAGAGTTGAATGCCAACGTTCCTGGTGTGGCGTTTGGTTTTACGCAGCCGATCGAAATGCGTGTCGATGAACTGGTGGCTGGCGTGAAGGCCGACGTGGCGGTATTGTTGTATGGCGATGATATGGAAGTGCTTGGTGCCAAGGGCAAAGAAATCGAAGCGATTCTGCGCTCGATCCCAGGAGCCGTGGATGTGAAAGCCGACTATCAGGCAAACCTATCGACGTTGACAATAAAAACCAAGCCGCAAGCATTGGCACAATATGGTATTGACGCTCAGACGGTACTCGACGTCGTTTCGTCGCTTGGCGGCCATCAAGTCGGACAGATCTTTGAAGGTCGAGCCCGTTATCCAATCATGGTTCGCGTTCCACAGCAGTGGCGTGAAAACCTCAAGCTTCTGGAGCAGGTACCTGTTGCCGATTCAAATGGTCGAGCGGTACCGCTCAAGGAGCTTGCAGACATTCGGCTTGAGGAGACGCCGCCCACCATCGAACACGAAGGCAACCGGCGGCGCACATTCATTTCAGCCAATGTTCGCGGCCGAGATGTAGCGACGTTCGTGACCGAAGCTCAATCTGCGGTTGCTGACAAGATGGAATTTGACCCAGGCTACGAGATCCGTTGGGGCGGCGACTTCGAAAACCTGCAATCCGCTAGCCAGCGACTGGCGATCATCACACCGATCGTGCTCATGATCATCATGCTCTTGCTGCACACCAGCCTTGGCTCGATGCGCCTAGCACTATTGATCTTCCTAGCTGTTCCCATGGCAGCGTCGGGGGGAATCATCGCACTTTACCTTCGGCAGATGCCGTTTAGCATTTCGGCAGGTGTTGGATTCATCGCTTTGTTCGGTGTTGCGGTGTTAAATGGACTGGTCTGGGTCAGCGCCGCCGAACACTCGCGCAAATCAGGTATGCCGCTTAAAGATGTCAGCTACGACACGGCGATGGTGCGGTTGCGTCCAGTGTTGATGACAGCCCTCGTTGCCAGTCTTGGCTTTTTGCCGATGGCTCTATCCAACAGCGACGGCGCCGAAATGCAGCGACCACTTGCGACGGTTGTTATCGGTGGCTTGGTGACCTCCACCTTGTTAACCTCACTGGTCGTCCCAACGATCTATCCTTGGTTTGCTCGTGGGCTTAAAGATATTGAATTGGCTCAACATCAAGAGCGCGATCCAATGCTCGATTAGTTCTCATCGCGGTGTGGGCGGCAGCCACTAGTCAAGCTGTGCAACGAACGCCTTGCAACGGGTAAACGGGCATACAAGCCGCTGCCCTCCCCCTTTTCCATAAAGTGAACTGCGTTATGCGGCATCGAGAAAAGCATCGCACAGACCGAATCGGCTGGCTACGGGCAGCCGTGCTGGGTGCTAACGACGGTATCGTTTCAACAGCGAGCTTAGGCGGGCTGTCTGGGGCGATGGGTGGCGCACCGATTACAAAAGTTGTGGTTCGGATCACGTTTTGGGGAGCATTAGCCATGGTGGCTACCGCAGCAATAGGTGCGTTGTTCGACGTTTCGGTTTGAACATCTTGTTCCCAGTCGCTGTGCATGATTACTTCCGCACGAGCAACACATTGCCCGAGAACCATGGTGATGATTGGCTCAGCTTCACTCCTTGTTGTACGATCTTTGTCTGTTGGGAAATTACTCCACCTATCCAAGGTAGATGATACGTTGCACCATGGGCTGTGTGATGCACCGCTCCGTGACCAGTGACTTTTTTGAAATACTGCACTGTGAAGGCGTCTGCTCCAGTAGTCTAATCGTAATTTGTCCCCATACTTTTGTTCCTCGCTGGGTACGTGCCGCGGCGTGTGCTGAACGTACGTGCTCGAAGTTCGCAACCGTTCGTAATGAAAGCGTTGAAATCGCTCAATGGCTGAAATCCGCGGCCTCGATTCCGAGCGACTTAAGCTTGCTTCTCAGAGTAACTCGGCTGATCCCCAATAAAGTGGCAGCTCTGAGTTGATTTCCATCGGTGTGCGCAAGGACTTGACGCATGAGTTGACGCTCGGCGATGGCCATGGCTTCAGCGTAGAGGTTGTCGGTCCCCGCTTCAAGTCGCTCGGTGACAAAACGTTCCGAGAGGAATTCGGGATGGCTGGAGGACGCTTGTGCTCCGCCCCCATCTCCAAGCGGGGGTAGGAAATCCGGCAAGAGGATATTGCCACGTGCAACGAGTAGCGATTGCTTCATGACGCTTTCCAGTTCGCGCACATTCCCAGGCCACTGGTACTGTGTAAGCAACTCCATGGTCTCAGGTGCGATCGAACGAATGTCCACCCCGAATTCACTTCCGTATCTGCGCAGGAAATATTCGGCCAGAACGCGCAAGTCGTCTTCGCGGTCTCGCAGCGGAGGCAGGCGGATGGTGACGACGCTCAGCCGAAAATAGAGGTCGGTGCGAAACAATCCCTCGGAGACAAGCTGTTTAAGGTCATGATTGGTTGCCGCGATGATTCGCACATCGACTTTGATGGGCGTATTGCCGCCGACTCGTTCAAAGGTTTGATCATGCAGGACGCGCAGCAGCTTGGCCTGTGTCATGGGCGACATGTCGCCGACTTCGTCTAGGAATAATGTTCCTCCGTCAGCCTGTTCAAGTTTGCCAATTCGCTGTCGATGGGCGTCAGTGAAAGCGCCTTTCTCATGTCCGAAGATTTCGCTTTCAAGCAACGCATCGGGAATTGCAGCGCAATTGATGGCTTGAAAGGGGGCGTTTGATCGTCCGCTGTGGTGATAGATTGCCTGGGCGACAACCTCTTTGCCCGTGCCGCTTTCTCCAAGTAGAAGCACCGTCAGATTTTGGGAAGCGACGCGACCGATGGCCTTATAAACTTCCTTCATCGCCTTGCAGCGACCGACGATTGCATCGCCAGCCAAATGCATCTCATCTGTTTCGGCGAGTATCGGCTGAATTCGAATCATGCGACTGAGGTTGAAGGCTTTGTCGAGTAACGTTCGAATTTCGTCTAGCTCCAATGGCTTGAACAAATAATCGTACGCGCCCAGTTTTGTCGCTTCGATCGCCGACTCTACGGTCCCATGTCCCGTGATGAAGATAAACGGGATACGCGCATCGAGTACTCGGAGCCGCTTAAACAGCTCCAGGCCGTTGGTGTCAGGCAGGCTCAGGTCGATGACGACCACATCTGGTCTGCTCTCGATAAACTTTTGTTCACCCTCCGCACCGTCTTTGGCGGTGAGGACGCGGACCTTGTCATTGGCAAATGCTCGTTCGAATGCTTTGCAAATGGATGCTTCGTCGTCAATCACTAACAGACTTTGCATGACGCCTCAGGGTTCAAAGTTTCATTCGCTTGTGTGGAATTGGATGGCGCGAGTGGCAACGTGAGAAGAAACTCGGCTCCGCCGTCAATACGATTGTGACCATTTAGCGATCCACGATGCGAATCGGCGATGCGGCGGCAAATGCCAAGCCCAAGTCCGACGCCGGTTGGCTTGCTCGTCGAAAATGGGGTGAACACCTTCGAAAGCATATCTTCTCGGATTCCCTCTCCGGTATCGATCACGGCCAATTCAAGATGATGGTCATTTTTGCGAACACGGATCGCCAACTTTCCGCCAGTGGGCATTGCGTCTAGCGCGTTGAGCGACAGATTGAGCAGCAACTGCTGGATCTGAGAAGGATCGCCGTCGATCCATAGCGGAAGGTCATCGCACTCGATCTCAAGCTGGACGCTCTGTTGAGCACAGCGTCCATTGATGAGTTGTGCTGTCTTGCGGATCACCTGCTGGATCGGAAAGACAAGTCGCTGACCATCCTCGGGTCTCGCATAGTCAAGCAAGCTATTTACGCTGCGTTCCATGCGCCGGATTTCGTGTTCTACTAAGTCAAGGTCATCGGTCGGCAAGCCTTCGTCAGCGAACTTGTCGCGGTTGACTTGAATCAACATCTTGATTGAAGTTAGTGGATTGCGGATTTCATGAGCAACTCCCGTTGCTAACTGGGCCAGGGTTGTCATCTGTTGTGCTCGCAATGCTTCCGTTTCCCGAGCCATCGATAGCCGTTCGGACTCGGCCCGCTCAGCGGCCGTCAGGTCGCGAATAATCGCAATTCTCAAGGGTCGAGATTCCGCTGGGTATTCGCTGACTGAGACTTCAACCGGAAAGAGTGTTCCGTCGTAACGTTTGCCGCGAAGACGAAAAGTCGCTGGCAACGAGGCCAGCTCACGTGGCATTCGCTCGAGGAATGCATCCATCGTTTTCCCTACGACATCTTCTAGCTTGGCTGCCAAGATCTCGGCTACTGCTCGGTTGCAAGAGAGGATTGTTCCCTCGTGGTCAAACGTAATAATGCCTTCGCTGGCGTTTGCGACAATGGTTTCACTTCGTTCGTGTTCTTGTATCGCAATTCGCCGAAGTGGGCTAATAATGACCCACCATAGGACAGGTGCACATACCAGAGTGAGCAGAATCGCATCCATGAAAGCGGTGCCTGTTTCACCCAAAAAATCGGGCATCACGTACGGCAACATGAGCATCACGCCCACTTCGACAAAAAACACGAGTCCCAGCACGATACCTAAAATTCGTGCGGGCGAACGCAGAATGGAAGACAGGGCTGAAACGCGGTTGGACATTCGTGGGTACTGAGCTAATCTCGGGAAGCGAACGGTCGGCGCGTCGCTTACTCGTAAAATTCTGCTGGCCGCATCGGTGGGCAGATCAACATCCACTGCCGCTTGCTTCAACCGACCGACCGACCGACCCGCCATTCTACCAGCAATTTGGACATCGATTACCTTATTTAGCCCTGCAAACTAACTTGCCTTCCTGTTGGGCACGTAAATTAAGTTCCAGGTCGGCCCTGACATATTTGCTTGAATTTGCAATGATCCACGTCCTGAGCGCAGCATATACCACCAAGCCGTTCAGAAGATGCCACAAGAAGTGAGTACCAAATGGCCAAGGTACGATCCAGTCGATTGAGCGTGCAGTGATCGCACACGCAAAGAAACCGGCAGTGCCCAAGAGCAAGTAAGGCTCTGCAGAACTCCGTTTTGCCCATAATGAACCAAAAGTCAACATGGCTAACAACGACGGAATGTAGAACAAAGAACCGTTAAGTGGCTGTTGGATGGGCATCAGGACGAAGGAAGTTCCTACCACCGCAATCACAATCCCGGCTGACATCCAACCGCTGGTCGACAACAACTTCTGTGAAATCAGCCACAAGAAGAGAATTTGGAATAGGGTGATTGGAATGATGTCCAACCACATAGTGTGATACGATGGCACCGTGTGAAACAGGAAGCTACCACAACCGATTACCCCAGCCAGGAAAATCAGAGCGAGCGTGGTAGGTTTCCATGCTCGTTTACTAATCGCAAAATCAAGGGCAAACGCCGCCGCAATGACAAATGAAGCGTTGCTCAGGGCATTGAGCGGTTCGGCCCAGAATGCAGGATCGCCGCTCCGTTCCCGATACATGTGTAAAAGTGCTTGGCTTATTTGAAATGCGTTTGACATAGGTTTCCCTTCAACGAAAGAGTTAAGAAACAGGAAGCAGCAGCGAGCGGCAGTCGGTACTCGAATATGGTTTCCAGGCAAGTACGAGTAACGTTTCACTGAGGACGAGGACGAGTACGCGTACGAATTTGATGCATTGGTTGCTGGCGATCAGCAAGATGTGGCGGATTTTTCGACGATTGTCCAATGGAAATACCTTTCGGTTGTTGGGAAAATTCAGACAGCCAAAACGGACTTGCTACTCGCACGCTGTAAATTTCACTGTCCGCATTTACTTTGGCAATTGGCGTGCCATAGGGTCCATGGGGCGATCTGCCCGCCAAAATCTTTTAAAATGCCGTGGGATTCTGCAATTTCTACCCTTTCGCCACTCGCGACGCGATAGAATCCGCAAGGAAGGACATTGCAAAAAATGTCGTTGTCAACTACATTTTTTGCGTTCGCCGCAGTTTTCCGGTTCGTGACCTAGGGGGGTGAAGAGATGGCGTTTTTGAATCGAACGGAACGCCGCCAGGCAGAGGCGATTGCACAAATTGGTTATTGCAATCCTTTTCTCCCCGAGCGGCTCAAATGGGAACGACAAGCTATCGGAGAACGGTTTCAAGAGGGTGCGGCGGTCATGAATCTGCCAAGTACAACCGTCGAAGAAGAGAAGGTTTTTAGTAACTTTTTACTGATCTTGGAGCGTGCGCAAGAACTGGCGGACGCGATGCGTGCCCGAGTGCTGAGTGGTCGATGCACGCGAGAAGACGATCAGAGGCTGTATCGGGAGACTGTCCTGTTTACGCTTTATGGCAAATACTTTTCTCTGGTAAATTTATCGCCGGAACAGCGAAAGTCAGGCGAAAGTCGACAATATGAGCAATGCTGGCAACCATTTCTGAAAGACTATCGGTGGTACCTCAATATCGATGGAGTGGAACTACCCGGTTACTTCGACCCGGTCCATTGTTTCAGCATCTTCCGCCAGCTGGATCGGGCGTTTCAGCATATTTTCGTTTGCATCCTTGGTGGCTCAATGCCCATGGCGCGATTGCGTGCGACGGTTTGGGAGTCGATCTTTACCCACGACATGGGGCGTTACATCCGAGGTGTTTACAAATCAATCGGTGACATCACCACGCTAATTACAGGCCCGTCCGGGACCGGTAAAGAACTGGTAGCAAGGGCCATTAGTTTATCACGATTTCAGAAATTTGACCTCGCCACCAAGAAGTTCGACGATGCGCACCAGCCGCAGATGCTGGCAGTCAATCTTTCGGCGTTTTCCTCGACTTTGATCGAATCGGAGTTGTTTGGGCATTGCAAAGGCGCGTTTACGGGAGCTGTGACTGACCGTGAGGGCTGGCTGGAAGTTTGCGGTAAAACGGGGACCGTTTTTTTGGACGAGATCGGCGAGCTCGATCACTCCATTCAAGTCAAGCTTCTTCGAGTATTGCAGACTGAGGAGTTCTCTCGCGTGGGCGAAAGTACAGCTCGCACTTTTGAAGGCAAGTTTATCGCGGCTACCAATCGGGAGCTGGAGTTAGAAATTCAATGCGGCCGCTTTCGCGAAGACTTGTACTACCGGTTGTGTGCAGATCGGATTCAAACACCCACCTTGCGCGAGCAACTTGTCGATCGCCCGGAGGATCTAATCGATTTGACGCGTGCCATCGCCGCTCGACTTCTGCGGGATGTCCAGGAAGAGGTTGATCCGCTGGCCAACGAAGCGGTGGCTTGGATCGAGAGGAATCTTGGCGCTGAATACGCTTGGCCGGGAAACATCCGCGAACTCGAGCAGTGCGTCAGGAATGTGCTGATTCGCGAGCCCAACCGGCCGTCGATTCGGGCTGTGGGTTACAACACGACGGAAGGCAATTCTATCACAACCGCAGGGTCGGACGGTGATTTCGTGAAGGCTTTATTGGCCGGTGAACTTACACTAGACGAGGTCACGCAGGGCTATGCTTCGCACGTATATCAGCAATCTGGACGCTATGACACAGCTGCCAGCAAGTTGGGAGTGACCTGGCGCACCGTGCGCAGTAAGGTCCGTAAGCATCGCGAGGGAGCTTCAGGTGCTTCCGGTGTCGGACTAAAGTAGCTCGCCAAAGTTTCTGAGGTATCGTGCTGCTGTTCCAAAAGGGACATGGCTGACCGGTGCTCGAAGCTTCAAATAGAAATCCCGCCCGCTAACTGTCTTCAGTTCCCTATTGTGAACACATCACAGGCTTGGGATCTTCTCGGGGAGCGCCCATTTCCGCAGATCACCACCCCTCCGATGCTAGCTATGTCGGCCGACACCCACCTCCTCGACCATAGAGAAAATCATGTCCGGCGATTTCAACTTGTCTCCCCCCGGAGGACTGTCAAAGCTTAAAAGTTCAAAGAATTGGATTTGTGCTGCTTCGCCTCGATCGGCTATAAACGCCTCTAATTGCATGGGACTCGACTTAGATATTGTGAGGAATGAGTGTGACGGAATCTATTGTGGCGGAAGTCAGCGTAGTTATTCCCGTTCTCAACGAGTCGGAGTGTTTGCCGATCTTGCATCGTGCTCTATCGGAGATGGCGAATAATATTGCGTATCGCTTTGAATTCATTTTCGTTGACGATGGCAGTACGGACAGTACCTTTGATGTCATTCGGCAGATACGTGAAATAGATCCGCGGGTGCGCGGGGTGCGACTTTCAAGAAACTTTGGTCATCAAGCCGCGTTGTGCGCTGGATTAGAGCGTGCCCGGGGAGCGGCCAGGGCCAACGCATACTATAGCAAGGGAATTCCTAGTACTTTTGCAAGATAGTCGAGGTTCCATCCAGCAACTCGACGTCGCATAGCGATACTGTACTTGTCTTTTTGCTGCTTGAGCATACTCAGGCTAAAGCGTTT
>JBGSHW010000180.1:0-38719 GCA_041751975.1 Pirellulaceae bacterium | reverse complement strand
GACCACCGCTGCTGCTGCTGCCACCCCCGCCACTGCGACCTCGGCCACCGCCGCTGCTGCCACCACGGGAGTCGCCGTAGCGACCGCGTTCGCCACCACGGTCTCCACCGCGATCGGCTCGCTCGGGACGTTCTTCTCCCTCGCCACCCTCATTGCTGTTGTTAGCGAATTCATCTTCGATGCCCAGTTCTTCGAGGGCTCGACGGCGGCTGAGCTTGACTCGGTCTTGCTCATCGATGTCGATAACGATTACTTTCATCGAATCGCCCACTTTGCAAATGTCATCCACGCTGGCCACATAGCCGCTGGACAGTTCGCTGATGTGGACCAAGCCGTCGCGGCCGGGGAGAATCTCCACGAACGCACCGAAGTCACGGCAGCTACTTACGGTACCGTCGTAGATCTTGCCGATCTGGGCGGTTGCCGTACAGGCTTCAACGCGGGCCAAAGCAGCTTTTGCAGCATCGCCATTCATGGCGGCCACAACGACGGTGCCGTCATCCTCAACGTCGATCGTCGCGCCGGTATCTTCCTGGATGGCGCGAATGTTCTTACCACCCGGGCCGATCAGCAAACCGATCTTGTCGGAGTCGATCTTGGTGCGGAGCAAGCGCGGAGCAAAGCGACTGGTGTCCGAGCGAGGACGCGGAATGGCGGTGATCATCTTGCGAAGAATTTCCATCCGCGCTTCCCGTGCCTGCTTGAGGGTCGCACGCATGATCTCTTCGCTGATCCCATCGATCTTCAAATCGAGCTGAATGCCGGTGATCCCTTCGGGGGTTCCAGCAATCTTAAAGTCCATGTCACCGAAGTGATCTTCGTCACCGAGGATGTCGGTCAGTAGCACCCAACGCTCATCGTTTTGCTTGACCAAGCCGATGCTGATACCAGCCACTGGATTGCAAAGAGGAACGCCCGCCGCCATCAAGCCAAGTGTGGCACCGCAAACGCTGGCCATCGACGAGGAGCCATTCGACTCAAGAATGTCGCTGATCACGCGGATCGTGTAAGGGAATTCATCGGGGGCTGGAATGACCGGCGCCACGGAGCGCTCGGCCAAGGCACCATGACCGATTTCGCGTCGACCAGGACCGCGGATGGGACGGCATTCGCCAACCGAAAACGACGGGAAGTTATAGTCCAGCATGAACTTCTTGCTGTACTCTTCGATCAGTCCGTCGACCCGCTGCTCATCGCGGCTGGTTCCCAAGGTGACCGTCACGAGGGCTTGTGTCTCACCCCGTTGAAAAACGGCTGAACCGTGGGTCCGCGGTAGAACGTCGGTCTCGCATTCAATGTGTCGCAAGCTATTGTGGTCGCGTCCATCGGGGCGTGTCCCGCACAGAATCAACTCACGCACAACAGCATGTTCGAGTCCATGCCAAGCGGTTGAAAAAGCGGCGGCAGTGATCGCACCTTCGGCGTTTGGTTCCGGAATAAGCTCAGCTTTGGCTTGTTCTTTAAGTGCTTTTACAGCCTCGGCCCGAGCCTGCTTGCCATCGGTTTGTTTGGCATCGCGATAGCGATCGTAGAAGCTCGCCTTCAAGCGATCGAGAACGCCATCGTTGGCCGGTGTTTGAAACTCAACCTTGACAGGCTGCACTCGAGCGACCAGTTCGTGCATCAATCCGATGATCTGTCGCACTACGTTATGCGCGTAAACAATCGCGTCCGCCATTTCGTTCTCTGGCATTTCTTGGGCGAAACCCTCGACCATGAGAATCGATTTTTCGCTGGCCGAGATGATCAGGTCGAGTTCGCTTTCCTCAAGTTGATCATTGGTTGGGAACGGGATCAGTTCGCCATCAATGCGAGCCACGCGAACCGAGGCAATGGGGCCTTGGAACGGCATGGAACTGATGGATAACGCAGCGCTCGCGCCGTTCATGGCCAAAATGTCGCCGTCGTTTTGCAGGTCGCTACTAAGAACAACGCTTTGAATCTGAACTTCATCATTGAACCCCTCGGGAAACAACGGTCGGATAGGGCGATCCATCAAACGACTGGTCAAGGTTTCTTTGGTAGTCGGGCGACCTTCGCGCTTCAAAAAACCACCCGGAAATTTCCCGGCGGCAGCCATCCGCTCACGGTAATCACAAGTCAGGGGGAAGAAATCAATTCCAGGGCGGGATGGTCCCGTGGCGGTGGCCGTCAAGACGACCGTATCGCCATATTGGGCCAAGATGCTTCCGGCCGCTTGCTTGGCGAGTTGTCCTGTTTCGAAGGACAAGGTGTGGGCGCCAATTTTTTTCTCTACTCGAATTTTCACTTCACTATTTCCTAATCTACTAATACTCACAACACTCTTTAGCTAAACTTCCGATTTCAAAAACGCAGCCCACCAAGCCCCTGAGCAGGCCGCGCGGGCTGCCAGCCGACGTCAGTGCGTCAAGCCGTAGACCGCTCTGCTCAATGCCGCCGGTCCCGACATACTCCTTTAAGGTTTGCAGTGAATCGCCCCGAATGCGAGCGACGAGCAATCGACCACTTCGCTGCGTAAGAAGTTAGTCGAACCGCAGGACCGATCGACCCCGCCAGTGCAGCCCACGCCGCGGGCCGAGTTGAGTTCTCGGGCTGAACAGTCTCGGGCTGAACAGTCGGCGGTGAGTCCGGAGACCCCCTGTGGACGAGCCGGTTCGGCATGCAACATCCGGTCGGAAAATGAAAAGGCTGGCCAAGTCCATGCATGACCAGTGCGGCAAACACGCGGTTGCCTACGGCAGTCGATGCTGAAACTGGGCACCGTCTGCCGATACTCAGGCCGCCCATACTCAGGCTGCCCATAACGAACATTACTTGCGGATACCAAGACGGCCGATGATGTCCAGATAACCTTGTGGGTCATGGCGTCGGACATAGTCCAACAAACCTCGGCGGCGACTGACCATTCGCAACAGTCCCCGACGGCTGGCGTAATCCTTCTTATTGGTCCGCATGTGCTCGGTCAAGTGATTGATCCGCTTGGTCAAAATGGCAATCTGCACCGGCGACGAACCGCTATCCGCGTCCGACGTTTTAAATTCTGCGATTGCTTGCTGTCTAAGTTCTTTTGTCGTTGTCATTTCGTTCTTGTTTTACGTTTCTCTGTATTTACTACTACTTATACTTCGCAAGGCCTCAATTTTGGTACGCTTCAATTGAAAGATGGTATCGGATTGGTCAGAACTCGCAACCTCAGATTCCACCCACGGGCGTCGAGAAGCGGTTAGTTTCTGAGAGCCAGCCTAGATAGACCCCACCCATCAGGCGGGGCTCGCCTGTCGAGTTCTGCTCGGCGCTGCTAAAAAATACATTAACGAGCATCTCAAGCACCTTAATTACTCGCTTAGAAGAAGAAATCCATGAAGGGCCTGCCGTTTGTCCTATTGTTTACAGCCATGACGTTTGTCGCCTGGGGTGCCTATGGTCCCGTCCTGCATCACGGGGAACGCGACAGCATGCGGGCGTTTGTGGGGGTCGGCTTAGCTTACTTCATGGTGGCTGTGCTCATTCCGATTCTCATTTTGCGAAGCAGCGGTGAGGTGGGGCGGTGGACCATCACGGGTACCATCTACTCGTTGATTGCTGGTGCGGTCGGGGCGATCGGGGCTTTGGGGATTATTCTGGCGCTCGGCTATGGCGGGCAACCGGTCTACGTCATGCCACTTGTTTTCGGCTTCGCACCGGTGGTGAACACGCTCGTAACGGCCATGCTGAGCCGGACGTTCAATCAAGTCCGCCCCATCTTTGTGATCGGAATCGTCACCGCTGCGCTGGGTGCCGGGGGCGTACTGGCGTTTAAGCCAAGCCCCAAAGCGGCGGCAACCACCCCTGAACTTAACGGAAATGTCGCCCCAGGGGGCGACGCAGGCACCCCTGCGGACTTAACCGAACCAGCACCCGCCGAACCAGCACCCGCCGAACCAGCACCAGTCGAACCAGCACCAACGACTCCCGAATCAACAACACCTAAACGGACTGGGGAAGCCGCTGAGGCGAACAGCCCGCCAGCTGCGAACGACAGTGCAGCGACCGCCGCCCCACCGCAGTTCGACAGAGAGCGTTACGTCGTGAAGCGGGTCGCATTTGTGGCCCCGCTGGCCGCGCCACTCGCCGTCGCTGACTCAACGGACACCACCTCGTCCGCTCTGGCAAACGAGCGCACGCTAAATTTCTGGGGAGTTGTGGTGTCGATCATCGTGGCTGCACTATGCTGGGGTTCCTATGGACCCATGTTGCACATTGGCCAAGCGAAGATGAGCGGCAGTCGTTTACGCCCTTTTACTTGCGTTGGTTTGGCCTACTTTTTTATCGCCGTTGCGGCACCGCTGGTCGTGATTTACTCGCGTGGCACCGACACGGGCGTTTGGACCGCGGGCGGAATGACTTGGTCATTCCTGGCTGGAGTGGCCGGTGCCATTGGCGCCCTGGGGGTCATCTTGGCCTTCAATGCGGGTGGCAAGCCATATTACGTAATGCCCTTGATTTTCGGTTTTGCGCCAGTCATCAACACGTGCATCTCGCTGAGCGAAGCAGGCACGTGGTCGCAGGTAAGGTTTGGTTTCTGGATTAGTTTGGCGGTGGTGATCACCGGGGCGGTCATCGTCCTCACCAACGCACCGCGCCCCAAACCGCATGCGGCTAAATAGAAACCCCGCTCGGCTGTTAACCTGGGGTGATTGCGGCGAGTTTCTCGTCGTCAGTGCGAATGCCGAAGAGTTCCCCACCGAAACGTCGATGGATTGGTCAAGGGCTCGGTGCGTTGGGTTTACCTGGCGCCCCGAGTGTTTCAACAAGGGACTTGTTGAGACGACAGTCGATGCTTTCGAAATTCTGCGAAGGAACGCGATAGGATGAGCCGCTACAACGTTTTTGCGATGGCACTCGGAGCAGCTTTGCTCATTTCCGGCACCACCTGTGCGCAAACGGCCTGCCCAGAAGGGATGTCTTGGAGCCAATCGTTTCGCTACGACTACCATCGCAACAACCAGTGGCCCAAACCCTTCCGGGCCATGGATACCGGTGGCGTGCTGAATTACTTTGAGGTCCAGCGTAACAACGGCTGGAAAATGCACAACACGCTCGGCAATGCGATGTTCGATCCGACCACCAACAGCTTGACCGATTCTGGTCGGAACCACATGCGGTGGATCATCACGCAAGCTCCTCAAGATCGCCGCGTGGTGTTTGTACTGGTTGGCAATGACCAACAAGAGACAGCCCTACGTGTTGAATCAACGCAGCTGGCGATTTCCGAGATGGTACCCGTGGGACCGCTGCCCACGATCTACTTGACCGACCGCGATGCGCCGGGTTCGTCGGGCGTTTATCAGACGGCCATCAATCGGGCCATGACATCTTCGGTCCCCGCACCTCGCTTGCCTGTAGCGGCCAACAATCCGTAGAGTTGGCCGAGCGCAAGCTGAAACAATTTCCAAGGCACTGCTCTTCCGGGCAGTGCCTTGGTCGTTAGTGCGTTTGTGTTTCAACAGCTCAAGCCGTTGCGAGTGAGGTCGCTGCGGTGTGCCGAGCAAGAGGCAAAAGCGAGTTTGGGTACGCTTCCGCATTCTGCTGATTGTCATAAAATTGGACTCAATCGCAAGTATCGGTTTAGCTTCCATGTTGATTTTCGGAGATACGGAAAATGCTCGGCAGTATCGATCTATCCACATACGGGATACAAGTTTCCGAGGTCATACGTAACGCCACTCCGGCCCGGTTGTATGAGTACGCGATCATTGATCACGATGCCGTGATTGCCTCCAGCGGAGCTTTGGCGACCCGCAGCGGTGACAAGACCGGTCGCAGTCCCAAAGACAAACGGATCGTGGAATCGCCAGTCACGGAAAAAGACATCTGGTGGGGTGATGTTAATATCCGCATGACTGAACGCTCGTTCATGATCAATCGCCAACGCGCCCGCGACTATATCAATACCCGTAAACGGCTGTTCGTGACCGACGGCTATGCCGGTTGGGACCCGAGATATCGCCTCAAGATCCGCGTGATCTGCTGCAGCGCCTACCATGCACTTTTCATGCAGAACATGCTGATTCGCCCGAGCGACGACGAACTGCGCGGCTTTGGTGAACCGGACTACGTGATCTACAACGCGGGGCACTTTCCCGCCAATCGCTACACCTCGGAGATGTCGAGCACGACGAGCGTTGATTTGAGTTTTGAACAGCGCGAGTTTGTCATCCTGGGGACACAGTACGCGGGCGAAATGAAAAAAGGGGTGTTCACGATCATGAACTACCTGATGCCGCGCCAAGGGGTGTTGTCCATGCACTGCTCGGCCAACGAAGGGGAAGCGGGGGATGTATCGCTCTTCTTCGGGCTGTCGGGAACTGGTAAAACAACGTTGTCTGCCGACCCAGCACGGGAGCTGATCGGTGATGACGAGCACTGCTGGTCGGACGAAGGTGTGTTCAACATCGAAGGGGGTTGTTACGCCAAAGTCATCCACCTGACCCCCGAAAGTGAACCCGAAATCTATGCCGCGATCCGCTTCGGCGCGGTGCTAGAGAATGTCGTTTACGATCCATCAACCCACCGCGTGGCCTATGACGATGCGTCGATCACCGAAAACACTCGCGTGGCCTATCCCATCGAGTTCATTCCGAGGGCAAAGATTCCGTGTGTCGGCGGGCATCCCAAGAACATTATTTTTTTGACCTGCGATGCATTCGGCGTTTTGCCTCCGGTGAGCAAGTTGACTCCCGAACAAGCTATGTATCACTTCGTGAGCGGTTACACGGCCAAGGTCGCGGGGACGGAAATGGGAGTTAGCGAGCCGACCGCTACCTTCTCAACCTGTTTTGGAGCGGCCTTTATGGTCTGGCACCCGTCAAAGTACGCCGAGCTGCTCGCCTCCAAAATTGCCAAACACGACTCGCACGTCTGGCTGCTCAACACCGGCTGGACTGGAGGCAGTTACGGCACCGGCCGCCGCATGTCGCTCGCCAGCACACGGGCGATCATCGATGCTATCCACAGCGGTGAGCTGGCGAAATCCGCCACCCAACAGGACGAAAACTTTGGATTCGCAGTGCCCATCGCTTGCCCCGGAGTGGCCCTCGACATCTTGCTGCCCAAACAGACATGGGCCAACCAAGAGGCTTACGATGGAACTGCATTAAAGCTGGCTAAACTATTTCACCAGAACTTCCAGAAGTTTATTGATCAAAGCAGCCCAGCAATTGCCGCTGCCGGACCGATAATTGGGAGGTAAGCACGTGATTTAGCTTCGCAGCAGGCAGGGAGGCCTGACGATGAGCAACAACGATCGCCTCATGATCGCCCAACCATTGTCCGCGCCCCGGCTGCGCACCCCCTCGAATCCCACTTGGCTGCCCACCAACCAAGCCTACACGTGCCTCGTGGGGCTGAGCGTCTGCCTGGGGCTAGTCGGTTGCGGCGCCAAGCCTGAGACGGCCCGCGGACCCGCAGAGCCCTCCACGGTCGAGGCCACCTTCAAAGCTAGCACCGCTGCCGACGCCCCTACGGCGTCCAAGCGTAGATCCCCGTCGGCAAACGCAGAGTCGAAAAGGGCAGAGCCGATAAGGAGCTTCTCGGCCGATAGCTTGGCCCCCGATCCTCTTTCCGTCGATGCACTGACGGGGCACGAAACCGTAGAGCAAGAGTTGCTTGGCGATTTGGCAGCGGGCGGTACTCCGGGGATTCGGCCACTACTCGGCAACCGCCCCAAGTTCTCCTCCGGCAAATCGGTTGAAGTTTATTTTGCAACGGATCGCCTACCAACCATCGAACTGCTGCCCAATCCACTCCGTATCTTTGCTCCGGTCGCGGTCGTCGGACTGCTGGGAGCGGCGATGTTTATCGGATTCTCCGCTGCGCGGCGAGTGCAGGGACTGTGGCTAATTGGCTGTGGCCTAGCGGTTTGCCTCGGAATGATCGTGTTACACTCCTCGATCATACGCTATCAGCAGTATTGGCGATTGGGCCACAACGCGTCGACGCAATTTTCAACCTTGCGAGACGAGCGGACGCGGGACTATCCGTTGCACGTCGGAACCGCTACGGTTAGTTTACCAAAACATCATGCGCCAGGTCGAATGGAAGCCCCCTCGCTGTTGCGTTTGGAATTCAGCGAAGACCCAGAAAAACATATCGTCCTCCGCCAACTGCGCGTGGAAGGGGAGGTGGAGCAATGGTTTGAAAAGCTGAAAGCTGAAGTGAACGAAGAGGAAACCAACGAAGGTTTTGTGTTCATCCATGGATACAACGTACGCTTTGAAGACGCCGTCAAAAGGACCGCCCAACTCTACACCGACCTAAATATTTCAGGTCCAGCAATTTGTTACAGTTGGCCGTCACGGGGGCAAGTCGCTTTCTACACGGCCGACGAAGCCACCGTCTCCTGGTCCTCGGCACACTTCGAACGTTTGCTGCTCGACCTCCGCCAGCGGGCGGAGTGCTCGCGGATCAACATCATCGCTCACAGTATGGGCAACCGTGCTTTGCTCGAAGCCATCGAACGCTTGCACCTGCGGGGCGCTCATCCCGAGCCGGTCAAGCTCATCAACTCATTGATCCTAGCCGCCCCCGACGTGGATGTCGACCAGTTCCACAACCGGTTCATTGCCCCCGTTCAGAACTTGGCGAGACAGACGACGGTCTACTTCTCTGATTCCGACCGAGCGCTGCAATTGTCGGCTGGCTTGCATCGCGCTCCGCGCTTAGGCTTTGCGCATTCCAAAATCCCCAATGTCGAAGGGATCGAAGCAATTCATATTGGTCAGCAAGCCCTCTTCGCACTGGGACATTCTTACTACGGCAGCGATGTCGCGGTGATCGACGACATGCGGGCCTTGCTAGCCGAAGGGAAACGGGCCGCTGAGCGTCCCTACCTGACATCGGTCGCCAGCCTCGCAAACGCGCCTGAGTATTGGCAACTTGACCGTGCCCTGCACGCCCAGAGAACCGTACAAGGGACATTGCGCTGAGCGGAGCTGATCGACGGAGCGATCAGCGACTGTTGGCTTGCGGGAATGTCCAAGAGACAGCGTTCGGTGTCGTGACTACTTGGCTTTTTCCTCCTTAGTAGCCTTTGTCGTTTTAACCGGCGCAAGCTGCACGAATTCAAGATAGTCGCCGTAGCCCTCGTCATTCATCTTCGACTTCGGAATAAATCGCAGGGCCGCCGAATTCATGCAGTAGCGTTTGCCCCCTCTGGCCGCCGGACCATCGTTGAACACGTGCCCGAGATGCGAATTGCTGGTTATTGAACGAACTTCGATGCGCGTCGTGAAAAGTCCGCGATCTTCGTGGTAGTCCACATAATCAGAGACAATTGGTTTAACAAACGACGGCCAACCTGTCCCCGAGTCGTATTTATCGTCCGAGGAAAATAACGGGGCTCCCGACAAGATGTCGACATAAATTCCAACTTCCTTGGTATTCCAGAAGGGGTTGCGGAAAGCGGGCTCAGTCCCGTCTTGTTG
The DNA here is from genome assembly GCA_041751975.1 of Pirellulaceae bacterium. GTDB lineage: Bacteria > Planctomycetota > Planctomycetia > Pirellulales > Pirellulaceae > Aureliella. Next base: position 29,273 of record JBGSHW010000180.1, on the reverse strand, counting down.
GGTTACACTATACTGCACGGGAGTTAGCTGTTTACGGACTTCTGTGAGATTGGGTTTTTTGTAAATTTCCCAAGGTTTGGCTTTTTCCGGCGTCGTGGCAGAGACGGACGTAGGATCTTCGGACGCATCGGTTCCAGGCAGACTACCCACCACTTCCAATACTCCAGCGCGCTGCCCCCAGTGCCGCAAGACGAATTCATCCCGTCCAGACTGCGCGCGGAAAAACTGATACTTTATGCCGTTCTTGGTGTGGTAATCCTGATGATAATCCTCTGCAGGCCAAAACGGCTTGCGAGGTTCAATGGCCACATTAATATTCCCCTTGTAAACCTTGGCGGCATTCAACGCCCCAATCACACGTTCCGCTTCCGACTTTTCGCTTTCATTCTCATAGTAGATCGTCGAGCGGTATTGATTGCCGCGGTCTTTGAACGAGCCACCTCGGTCCGTTGGATCAACATGCTTGATCAGCCACTCCACCAAACCGGCGTAGGTGACCACCTGTGGGTCATACATAATGAATACCACCTCGCGATGGCCACCAGCAGCATAGTCGTCGTAGGTGGGTTGCTTGGATCGCCCCCCGCTGTACCCCGAGATGACATCTAGGACCCCGGGAAGTTTTTCAAAATCGGTTTCAACGCACCAGAAACAGCCCCCTCCCAGAACGGCCGAAGCCCGCCCCGGCACGCTGGGGTCAACGCCGCCGGATGGTGCCTTGCTCGCAAGCTTCCCTGCCGGTTTCTCTGCAGATTTGTCTGAGGGCTTGCCACTCGTTTTCGTAGCTATCTCTTGGGATTTTTTGCCCGCTGTCTTAGACGCAAGTGGCTCTGCCGGAACCTGCTGTGCGGAGCACTCAACCGCCATCAGGGCGATGACGAGCAGTCCACCCAGCATTCGAAGAGTTGCTTGGCACTTGGACACCGGTGCTGCGGTGATTTGCCAAGCGGTGATTTGCCAAGCGGTGAGCGAAAAGCATAAATCGATGCGTGGTACCATCAGTTGATCTCCCCAAGCCGCTTCACGTGCGGCTGTCGATGTCACAAATCCTGACCGAGCCGCCACCGACCTGTTAGGCCCTGAATTTCAAAGCGTGTCCCGCGAGACAGTTTTACGAACATGGCAAGGCAAAGCAGGTCACCCGCCGCCTTATTTTTTCGAATGCCATTTTGTAAGCCAAAATCGAACGGCTCTTCAGTTAACATTGTAGGCGTATCACAATCTACGAAACAATTGCAATCGAGTTCGTTTTGCAGAGCGTTTCGCTCTCATTTTTATAACTCGTAAAGCACATAAAATCTGTGAGCTGGCTAACGTTAGCTAGTTGCCGGCGGCATGACACCCCTGCCATAGCGGTGTTTTGCTCAATATTTCCTCAGTAAAAAGAGTCAACGAGTCTGCTGATGACCCATTTTTCGTTCCTTCGTCCGTCGCATTTTGGATTGGCTTTCTGTTTATTCAGTTTAGTTGGTGCAAGCGGGCCTGCCCCCGTATATCCGGCAGCACAGCTCGCCCCTGGCGGTGCTTGGGTTCTACCATCAGTTCTTTTGACACCGATCGTGGTCTCGTTGCTGGGACCGCAGCAAGCTGGAAAGCCAGGCGACTTTGCAGGTCCAGTGCGGGTGGCCAAGCTGCTGTGGAAGGCCAATCCGCAAAATGCAGCCAACACGCTGAACAAAGCGCTGGAAACGGGCTTCGATCGCCAAGCCGTAGCGGAAATCTCGGAGGCACTCAAAGCCCTAGAACCGTTGGCGGATGAAGTGGTCGGCAGGGCGGAGTCCTCCGATCCGCGTTATGCCCCCTCCGTGATAATCGTCGCCCTACTCAAGCCCGACGCGCCGCTCGAGTTCCGTGAAGCCCTCGAGCGACTGACAAATGCCCAAGAGCAGGAATTGGTATACCGAGCTTGGCAGCACACCAACCGTGAACAAGCAATCGAGTATTTCGCAGCCACGCTCGGCTCTGCAGATGTCTCTTCAGCTTGGTCCATGGCCTTGACACGGCGCGCGTTGCAAGTCGACTCGCCCGCAGCCACTCGGATTCTTCTTGAGCTCTGGCCCACACTGGCTGTGGAAGTGCAACTCGCCGCGATCGAACCGATGAGTTCCTCGGCCCAATCGATGGCAGCCCTGGCCGACGCCGTAGCCCAAGGCGTGGTGAACAAAGATCTGGTGAACACGAATCAGTTGCGCAAGTGGTTGGCCACCAACAACTCAGAATTGACCGAAAAGATCGAGGGGGTGTGGGGCAAAATTCGCGAGTCCGATAACGCGGAGCGGCAGGCGCTGGTGAGCGAGACCTTGGCTCTGCTACGTTCCGGTGTGACGGGGAGTGTGGCCCGCGGTGATAAAGTCTTCGAGCGCGTTTGTTCGCAGTGCCATCAGTTGCATGGCAAGGGCTTTGAAGTTGGCCCGAACGTCACCGGCAATGGCCGCGGCAACTTGGACCAATTGGTCTCTAACGTGCTCGACCCAAGCTTGGTGATCGGAGAAGCGTTCCAAGCGAAGCTCGTGCTGACCTACGACGGCGAGGTGGTGGCAGGACTGGTCGCCGCCGAGGATGAAAGGTACTTGCAGATCAAAGTCCAAGGAGGGAAACTCGTCGAGTTTGACAAGCAAGAGGATATCGAACAGATTCAAGCCAGCAGCAAGAGCTTGATGCCCGAAGGGATCGAGGCCCAACTGACTCAACAGGAGCTCGTTGATTTGTTTGCCTATCTGTCGCTGCTCAAGCCACTTGGCGACGAGGACAACGAGCTCATTCCCGGTACTCCAGACAGCCTCGTCGCCCCGTAGTGGACGTGGCGACACGTCTCCTGATTTCGTTCACTTCTTGGCTTGTATACCGAGCATGCGGTTGAGCGAATCGGCGGTCTGGTAGATCAGCGCTTCGGGGAAATGGGGATACGGATGGAAATATTCAAACGTCAAATAGCCTTCGTAGCCGATCGCCGCGAAGGCCTCCAAAACGGCTGGCCAGTTGGTGGTTCCATCGAGCAACGGTCGGAAGGCTTCCAGCGAATGGTCGGTCCCTTTCTTACTGAACTCCTTTAAGTGCACGTTCTTGATGCGTTTCCCCAGCATGGGAATCCAGTGCTCTGGGAACTGGTACTCCATAATATTTCCGGTGTCGAAGTGAACCTTGACATGCTCGCTGCCAAAGCTATCCACGAACTCAATCATTTCGAACGGCGACAGTAGAAAGCCGTTAAAGAAAATATTCTCCATGTTCAGATAAACGCCCAGCTTTTCAGCTTCCGGTAGCAATTGAGCGATGGCCTCCCGCGCGCGGCGATCGCACACATCGTTGGGAGTCGGAGCGTGGTCGGGACGCCAAGGCATATGCACGGCTCCCGGGACCACCAACAGATTCTCGACACCCAGGTCATGCGCGGCCCGCGTCATTAAGCTGGCGAGTTCCATACCACGGGCCCGCTCGGCGGAATCGTTGCTGGTTAACGGATAAGGCCAGAACAAGAAGGAGCACAACCCACTGATGGCAATTCCAATCTCATCGGCCATGTGGCGGATGGCAGCATAGTCCGCCGTAGTCCCCTTGGGTGAAAGATCATTTTCCAAGTCATAGTTCAGTTCGATCCCATCAAAGCCCGCATCCTTGGCCAGCTGCAGGCATTGCCGAAGCGACATTTTTTCGGGGTAGGGGAAGGCCCACAGGTTGATCGACTTTTTCATCGCGTAGCGTTTGGGCAGCGCAGGCGCTGGCTCCCCTGCGGCCAGAGTTGTAGCAGGACTTGTAGCCGCCTGAGATTGAGAAGCGGCCATGTTGGCTGACAAGGCAGCCGATGAAAAAGCCGCGTAAGACAAAAGTTGACGACGATTGACATGGTTGGGTGTTGACACGGTCGTGGGTTCCAATCTGAGGATTTTGGCCAAGCATGATCCTTATTGTGGCACAGGAGCCAGCTCGATGCGACCGAACAAATGCCCACCGACGTCGTCATGTTGCCACGTCCCCGCGTACTTGTCTTTGTGCAGCACCACCCGGGCCGCGAAAGTGCCGAAACCGGGTATGGTCAGATTATCCAACGTCATGACCGGAGTGTCTCCAGCCCATTTGACATCCAACGGGACTGGGATCGTCAGATCACGCTTGCCGTACTTAATTCTGGAAGTGATGATCCAACCGTCACCCTCGGGCTGCTTTTCAACTTTTTGAATCTCGTAAGACTCCTCGGTCAATTCGTTGAGCGGCTTGCCATCGACGGTGAACTGGCCGGTGAGCTTTGCTCCGGTGAGCAACTTGATGAACTTGGGGAACAGCACCTCTTGCCGATACTTCAGCAACTGTGGCGAGTCCTCGATATCGTTGATGAGCGCCTTGTCGGCAAGCGGGGGTTGTCCACTTGGTGCGGCGGGATTCGGCTGAAGCGGATTGGGAATGGCTGGTGCTGTCTCTTGCCCGTAGCCGACGCTTGCTTGGCCACCAACCAAGCTCAAAGGGACAGACAACAACACAACGGAAAACAACCTGAAAAACAACATTTTCGGTCTCCTGAGTGCAAAAAGTAACGCGATCAACTTGAACGACTTCGGATGCTTTGCAAACCGCTCGTCTGGTTAACTCGAGCCAGTCGTCGGGGAAGTCGCAGATGAGTTAGTAGTTGAGGTGGCGGGAAGCGGCATCGCCCCGGTCACCGGTTGAGTGCGGTTGGTCCACTTAATCATGACTAAGCCGGCCGCAAGCGACAGGCCGCCAGCGACCAGCCAGGTGACGGGCAAATGTTCGGTATTCTCGCCGAGCGCATTCCATGTTTTCAGCTGGTCTTCGTAGTGACTCATGCACAGCAACAAGCCGTTGTGCAACACATGCAAGAGCATCCCCGGCCAGATCGAGGCAGTGCGAATGGCGAGCCAACCGAGAATAAGTCCCATAAAAGTCGTGGGAAGAAAACGTTCAATGGCCAGCACATTCGCCGTCAGCACGTGCATGAGTCCGAATAGAAAGGCCGAGAGGACGATCGCCCAGGTCGTCGACTTTTTATGCAGCGAGCTAAGTACAAAGCCACGGAAGAGCACTTCTTCGCAAATCGCCGGAGTGACCGCCAAGGTCAGCAAGACCAGCACGAGTGGCAGTTGCTTCAAACGTTCCTGAAACTCAGCGACTCGTTCGAATTGGTCAAACTGGATGACACCGATTCCAACGGCCTGCGCCAGCAAGATGATCTCGTGCGCGATCATCCAAGCGCTGGCTGCGATCAGCACGATCGCTGGAAGCAAGACCCGCCACCGCGCACCGGTCGGCCCTGCCAGGCGATATGTCGTGCTGAACTGGATCTTTCGGTACCAAGTTGCAAGCAAAGGCACTCCAAGAATCAACAGCCAACTGGCGGCAGCCGACAGCCACAGGCTGGTCCCCAGATCACTGGAAAAGCCCGGTAACGAACTTGAGACCACAAAATAGAGCGGGAACATAATGGCCATGGTTAGCGCCATTTGATCGACTGTCGGATAGGTCTGGCGTTTGTCAGGCCGAAGCATTAAATCACGCCAGCTTCCTTTACTCCCATGCATGGAGGCATCTGAGCCGAACAGGCGGCTGGCAATCACCAGGGCGGCCAGGGCGTAAATCGTGTTGCAGATGATCGCCACCAGAGCCAGATTCCACTCGGCCGAACCGATCAGAATCTCGCGGGCGAGCAGCACGATATTGACCAGTGGGACCGTGGCTAACAACGCCGTGAACTTGATGCCCGGCATGAGGCTCATCACGCCGGGGGTGAGTGCTAGCAACATCAGCGGAATCAAATAAGCTTGAGCCTCTTTGAAGCTTTTGGCAAAACTGGTCACCGCCAGCAGCAAGGCGGCAAAGAACATGGTGAACAAAAACAGCAAGAGCAGAATGATGCCGATGACACCGGCCGACAACACCCCTTCGCCAAAGATCAACTTGCCAATGCCACTGACCCACAGCGTAACCGTCATCGCTCCGAGGTTGGCCAGCGCAGTGAGCAAGGCCACGGTGACCACTGCTGAATACTTCGCCAGCAGGATCACTGCGCTGGGGGTGGGGGAGACAATGAGCGATTCCATGGTGCCCCGTTCGCGCTCTCCGGCGGTCAAGTCGATGGCTGGATAGACGGCACCCGCCATGGTCATCAACACCAGCACCAGCGGAACCATGGTCGCCAACAAGTCGGCATAGTTGCTCTTGATTGCCACGGGTGTGGCGGCCAGTGAAAACGGAGTTGAGAAATCGCGACCGATCATTTCCCGGGAAACTTGATTGTTGACCGCAGTGAGCATCCGTTCGAGCAGTTGCAGCGCTCGCTCGCTCTGCGGATCGCCGTCTCGGTAGTAGACGCTGTACTGTCCGAAGACCTTCATCAAATCGCCCGGGTTGAGTTGGGCCAGCGATGAGCCGCCCGCCGTGGGTGATTGTGCCAACGGGAGTGTCGTCGGAGTGCTGGTGGAATCTGCCTCCGGATCGTCAAAAGCCTCGGTGGCCTCGTCTTCCGCTCTTACGTCGCCAGCATCATCTTCCCCCAAGTCCAACTCGTCCGTCGTCGTATGTGAGGCAATCAGCAAGTCCACCGCAACATCGCGGAGCGATTGCCGTCCACTGTCATGCAAAAAAAGAATTTCGGGGAACGGGAGTGCTGCTCTCGAGTCTGCATCCAACAAGTTGGCTTCGGCACGCTTGTCAGGAATGACCTGCTCTAGGTAGAGAGGTGCGTAGCTGCGATCTCGCAGCATGGCGTAACCGATCGATAAAGCGGCTGAGATCTGCGGGCCGTCTAAATCCGATGCGATACCAATCCGCACCATGCGGCCGGGCTGGGACGCAGTCATGTTGGTCAACAGCGCTCGATTGAGCACCAAACTCAACAAGGGGTAAACCAGCAGCGGCATCAGCACCAATGTGACAATCGTGCGTCGATCTCGCAGCGATTCACGCAGTTCTTTTAGGCACAAGCGGACGAGTCGGGCGGGAGTTAAAGAGGGGACCATGTGGCCTCCCCGGTTGTTTGCTCGTTGTCGCGCATCATCTTAAGGAACATGTCGGTCAAGTGCTTCTGCTCGGTGGCTTGTCGGATCTCGGCGAGTGTGCCGGTGTACATCAAATTGCCTCGGTGAAGTAAACCGAAACGATCGCACACCCGCTCGGCTTCGTCCAATCGGTGGGTTGAAAGCAAGACCGCCTTACCCATCTCCTTCAAATGCGCAATGAACTGAAACACGGTCTGGCTACCCACCACATCTAGACCCCGGGTTGGTTCATCCAACAACATGACCGGCGGATCGTGCATTAGCCCTCGCGCCAGGATCACCCGCTGCCGCTGGCCCGTGCTGAGCGTCGAGCAGCGTTGATCGAGAAAACGCCCCAGTTCCAGTTGTGTCGCTAGCGTGCTCAAGCGGTCTCGGGCGCGATCCACTGGGACTGCATAAAGATCCGCGAAATAGAGAAGCATCTCGCGAACGGTCAACCAGGGATAAACGCCGTCGTTGGTCGATACCATGCCGATGATCGCGCGCACTTCCGAAGAGTGCTGGCCGGTTCTCATACCACCGACCTCTGCGTAACCGGTGTCGGGCGCGAGCAGCCCCATGACAATCCTGAGAGTCGTCGTTTTGCCAGCACCGTTGGGACCAAGCAGGCCAAAGACCTCACCGGCGGAAACTTCGAAGGACAGACCGTTCAGCGCATTTACGGTTTCCCCGGCCCACTGAAATCGTTTTACCAAGTCACTTAGGACGATCAAATTATCACACTGAATTCCCGAAATGAGGTGCACATAAGAACTAGCTATGCCGTCGTGGAGTGTAAGAACAGAACAAGTCCCAGGCGGCGCGGGCGCGCCAAACGAAGCAGAATACTATTTTTTCCTGGGGGCTTCGCCTCTGGGTTGCCAGTTGGGGTGGGGCTGGTGCGCTGCCTCCAAATATCCGATTGCCTGTTGGACCAAGTCGGGCTGGGCATCGGCCAAGTCATGCATTTGGCCCAGATCGTCGACCACATTGTACAGTTCTACGTCGCCAGTCAGCATGGGTTCGCGAATTGCTACCCAAGGTCCAAAGCGGACCGACTGGCGTGAGCCTTGCTCGTAAAACTCCCAATACAAGTATGTATGCTGAGGCTGCTCACCGGCGGCGAGTAGCGTCGGCACAAGACTCAAACCATCGGTTCGAACTTCCATAGCCGAATGGGCGAGTTCCTTCAGCGTGGGGAGGATATCCGCAGCATAGCATATATGTTCGGAAATTTGTTGGGGTTCAATGTGGCCTGGCCAGCGCGCAAGCATGGGCACTCGCACTCCTCCCTCGGTCAAAGCACGCTTGATACCCCGCAATGGCCCACTCGGTTTGAAGCGTTCCAAATCGTGATTGGCCTCGTCGTGTGGACCGTTGTCGCTGGTGAAAATTACCAAGGTCTGCTCGTCAATCTCCAGCCGTTTGAGCAAGTCCAGTAGGCGTCCGATATCGGCATCCATGCGCGTAATCATTGCCGCCTGCCCCTTGTCCTGGTCGGACCAATCTTCGGTGGCATAGACACCATAGGTTGGTACCTCGGCGCCATTGCCAATCATCCGCGTGGCCTCATTGTTGGCATGCGGGATCGTTAGCGCCAGGTACAAAAAGAACGGGCCTGCGGCATGGTCTTGCACGAATTTGAGCGCGTCCTCGGCAAACAATTCGTGCGAGTAGTCGACCCGCTTCGTGGCAGTCCCACCCAGGAAGCCAGGCTGCTTGCCAGGCGGCAACTCGACTTCATTCCGCAAACGCACGCGCTGGTTATTGCGAATCAAGTACTCGGGATAGTAATTGTGCGCATGAACTTGACTCAAGTAACCGAAGAAATAATCAAAACCTTGACGCAGTGGAAAACCGGGCTGCATTTCCTCCCCCAAGCCCCACTTGCCGATCAAACCGTTATGGTAGCCAGCCCCCTTGAGCACCTCGGCCAGCGTGACATCTTCATCCCGCAGCGACTGAATGATCGTGTCCTCACCGCCCGCATTGCCGCGGACCCACGTTCGTCCGGTGTGCTGGCCGGTTAGCAACACACTGCGACTGGGCGCGCACACACAACAGCCGGCATAGAACTGCGTGAAACGCATCCCCTCGGCCGCCATCTGATCCAGTCGCGGTGTTTGAATCACTTGCTGCCCATAACACCCTAAATCACCGTAACCCAGGTCATCGGCCATGATCAAGATCACGTTCGGCGGGTTGGCCGAACCGAGCGAGAGTGGCAGGCAGGCGGTGAAGACCACCATCAGGCTGTGCCAAATGGTAATCCGCCACTGAGCAGTCGTTCGTCCCCTACAAGTTCGCAGCGTCCGGGCTAGGCGGGCTGCAACGCTGGGGGCTGTAAAAAAGTTGAGCTGAGATCGGCTGTCAAACATTGACGCGACTCCTAGTATGAGACGGGTGTGGGTGGACCGAGGAGGGGCTTTCAGTTTAACGAAAAGGAAAGGCTGCGTTGCCACTGCAACCCGTTGTACAACTCGGATTTAGCTCCGCGGAATGCTCTTGCAACCACACGATGCCGACGGCAGGGCAGCCCCCGGCGAGGTCGTTAAGCGACCAGTCGCGACCGTTCCAACGCGATGAATAGCGAGAAACGCGGCGGCTTTTTTAGAATGAGTACTAACTGGCCAAAGTTGCTCCAGAATGACCAGAGTTGAATTGTAGCCGATGTTTGCAATTCATCAGTCTCCTTGTGGAAACGGTATGAACTCTGCATGAAGTAAATTCGTAAACGTTGCAGAGCGCGGTAATGGCAGCCTTGTGTATGCTGCCTCACTGTTGTTTTCCGCTAGGTTTAACGGTTACTCTTTGGAGCGGGTCTCCTGCAGCCAACGGAACTTTCCCGACGGAGCCAATCATGATTCACCCAGTAAAAAACCTCGACCGCGACTATAGCTACGCAAGCGATGACGTTTACCAAGTCGACGTCACGAAGGAGACGCTACGCTCGATCGGTCAGATTCCGATGCTCACTGTGGCCGAAGAGCAGCGGTTGGCACGCCAAATCCGCATCGCCAAGTCGCGGTTGCGGCGCGAACTTCTCACCGATCGCGTCGTCGTTGCCGGCTGCGCCGATTTGTTGCGGGGGGTTATCGAAAATCGGTTGCGAATGGACCGCGTGCTGAGCGTCTCGCTTTCAAACCTGCGCGAGAAAAATCGCCTCCTCGCAATCTTACGCATGAACTATCGCACACTTTCCGGCATCCTCGAGCGACTTGCAGTAGAAGGCAACGCGCGGGAGCTGACCAAATCGCAAGCAGCCCGGGTGCACACTTTACTAGAAGAGGTTCAGTTAAGTACCTCCGAAATGAAGGCGTTGCTAGACCCAATCAACAGTCCCCGGTGGCGGACGATTCAGCAAGCGCGAGAGCGTTACGAAAACTTACGGAACAAAATGGTTGCCGCCAACTTACGCTTGGCAGTATCGATTGCGAAGAAGTATCAGCATTCGGGGATCCCTTTATTGGACCTGATCCAAGAAGGTAGCGAAGGGCTAATGCGGGCTGCTGAGAAATTTGAGCCTCAGCGTGGCTTCAAGTTTTCCACCTACGCCGTGTGGTGGATTCGCCAGCGAGTGCGGACCGCGATCCAAGAAAAATCTCGGGTGATCCGTATCGGCGAATCCGCCGGAACACGCTTGCGGGCAGTGCTCGAGCAAGCCGCCGCAGGACGCGGTGAGGACCCGCGCGGCATCGCCTTCGAAGATTTGCCGATCGAGTTCGCCAACGCTTCGCGTAAAGATGACTTCCGCAGGACCTATTACGCCTCGCGAGACATCCTGTCGCTTGACCGACCACTAACGGCCAGCGGCGATTCGACGGCCGCCGACTTTATCGAAGCCGCTGCTTATGATCCGGATGAAGGTATGCTCGACCAAGAGCGCCGGGCCATGCTCGGCAGCGCGTTTTCGGTGCTCTCACCGCGCGAGCAACATGTCATGCGTCTGCGATTCGGACTCGATTCGGATGTTGAACACAACCTGGCGGAAGTCGGACGCATCCTCGACGTTTCCCGCGAGCGCGTGCGGCAGATCGAAAAGAGCTCGTTGAAGAAGTTGCAAGAATACTTCGGACACGCCGCGAACAATTGAGCCGCACTTGGACGAATCACGTAGCCGCGTCTCTCCGAGACGGAGAATGTCGGAGTGTCTGCGTCTCGGAGAGACGCAGCTACGCGAAGACTCCGATACACTGGCTTCGACAGTGGCACCCTCTTTATCCCGAAAGATCCACGTACAACTGCTTAGTGTCAATGATAGCCGTCAGGCACGGCGGAAGTCGCTCGGAACCACCGTGCACAGCGGGCAATTCGAATCGACCGACTATTGGCTGATGCAGAAGAGGTGATTTTCGCCTCGTACGAACAACTCCTTGCCCACGGGGGCTGGGGTAGCGTCGACCGTCTCACCCATTTTATTGATCGACACGACTTCAAGCTTCTCGGAGTCCTTGATGACTACGATCGTCCCATCGCGATCGGTGAGATAAATGTATCCACCTGCGGCGACACCGGAAGCGTAGATGTTCTTAAGTCCATCAATGCGCTGGCTGGAGTAGTACAACTTGCCGGTTTTCGCATCCGCACAGGACAAGAGCCCCGACTTCGCTTTGTAGAAATAGATGCGGCCGTTGGAAAGCAATGGCGAGGCGATGTCGGGTGTATCTTGATTCTTCGACCATGCCACATGTTCCGACCCGCGAATATCTCCACGACCATCCAGCTTGAAGGCCCCGAGGTAGGAACCACGATGCCCGCTGGTGACAAATACCATATCTCCAAAGGCGACTGGCGATGCCACCGGCCGCTCGGTCTGTCCGGAGCAACGCCACAGTTCTTCGCCCGTTTCCAAGTCGTAGCTCCGGGCATAGTTTTGGCCATTCATGACGACTTGTTTCTTACCCGCGTGCTCGACAACCAGCGGTGTGGCCCAGCAGGTCGGTTCATCGCGTGAAGTCCGCCACAACGTTTCGCCAGTCAACTTGTCAAGGGCCATGAGGAAAGACTCCCCGTCATGATCCCAAGGCAATAACAGCTTTTCCCCTTCGAGCGTCGGCGAGCTTCCTTCGCCAAAGCTCATGCGTGTTCGCATTTTACCCAGGTCATCGCGTTTCCATACAAGCTCGCCGTCGAGCGTGTAACAGTACAATCCGCGCGAGCCAAAGTGCGCGTAGACGCGTTCGCCATCGGTGCAAGGAGAGGCCGAGGCAAAGCCGTTGGTGGCATGCGTCTCTTCATGCGGCACAGCTTCCACTGCCACCTTCTCCCACAAGAGACTTCCATCGCCACGATCAAAGCAGAGAGTCCTAAAACTCAACTTCGGCAAGCCTGCGCGGGGAGTGGCCACCGGAACTGCGGTCACAACAAAGACCCTGTCTCCCCAAATGACCGGTGAGCCCGAGCTGCGGCCTTCGATCGCGACTTTCCATTTCACATTCTTTTCGTTGTCGAATTCGACAGGGGGCTGGGCTGTGGTGGAGACCCCATTGCCACTGGGACCGCGCCAGTGCGCCCAATTGTCCGCCAGCGCAGGAGAACTGGCCAAACACAGCGTGCCAAATGCTAAGGTCCAAAGTCGCTTCATTTTCAGCTCCATTAGTGTTCAAAGAAATGTTGAAACAACGGTATTGTATGCCTGGCTCAGCAATTCAGAGACGACCGCAAGTACTTTGTCTCGCAAGGAATCGAAATACGATAACGAGCCGCTGCTTAAAGAATTCTTAACAATAAGCAGTTCACGCTGCTTCGTTTTGAGAGCGATTGTACCACACTTGTATTCTGGAATCGTCGACGGGCTAGTCGAGTGCGGCGAAGCGTGAAGCGTGAAGCGTGACTGATGAAAACGGCCAGCGACCTTTAGGATATCACGACCGCAGGCCGCAGTGAAAACGACCCCAACCATCTGGGGCTGGATGATGCTTTTTGGCAACATCGGGTTTTCTTGCAACAGGCCGTCGCATGCCGCGACTGATCGGCGAGCGACATTGGGCTTGCTCTAAGTCTCGGGGATTTCATGAGTTAGAACCGCATTTTCCGCCAGCGTGGTTTGTCGCTTGGTGGCTGGTGCGGCTTTTGCCAAGCCTATCTGGAACTAGTTGGATCACCGACTTGCTTCAAGCCAACCAAGCTGTCTCGCGCTTTGACGACCGTGCGAACGGACAGGTATGGTGCGCCTCCCGAACTCTCCAGTGAAGTTGAATCCATGCATGCCGCCTACTTGGCCAGCCTAGCCAGCACGCTAACTGGCTATGCCTCCGCTTTACTTGCGATTTCCGTACCGGTACGTCCCCACGCGCTCGAGCAGTATTGGTTGACTTGTCGGTTTCGGCATGAGCATTGGTGCGAGCAATTGGCCGCGCATCGTCACGCAATTCAGAGTCAGGGGGTGAGCCATCGCAGTCGGAGTTGGCATCAGATCGTGCCAATCATTCAGGAAGTCTTGTTGAGCGAGCCGCTGGCACGTTGCGTGGCCTACCTCGCACAAGTTTTCGAAGAGCGTGGCATCGATCGGAGTTTCGCTCCCTTGGCACGCAATGCTTTTTCAATTCAGGTTGAAGCGCGGCATCGCTGTTTGCACTTGATTGTCTTTGGACAAGGACTCTCCGTCGAGACAGCTGTCAAGCTGAATCGGCTTCGGCGCAGCGTTGAGTCCTACACCGACGAGCTTTTGTCTAACCTACCGCCCATCGAGAACATGGATGATTTCTGTTTCGACTCTGTTGCCGTCAGGGACTTACAAGCCAAATGGATGCAGGCAGGTCAGACAGCGAATCCACCGGCGATGCTGTTAATGAACTTATTTTCAGAGGGGTTGCGTCGGGCGATTGCCGCAGACTTGGACGAGCGGGTGGGCAATTTGAGAATGAACTTCAAGCTGTCGCAGGCGGTGCTAGGCTTGCTCCCCGAGGCATTGTTTGATTCGTTCGGGTATCCCAAGGCACCCCGCTGGTTGACCTTCCAGAAAGAGTCGCTTGAGTCGACGGGACAGGCCAACGACGTCACTACCCCGCTTGCTTATCCTCTAAGCGTACTGTTAACTCCCTTGCGACAAACAACACGGTCCCCTCAATCAAAACCCAGATTTTGATTGGCTGCACTGCTTGACTTAGGTTATCCGCTTGTCGGATCGATGAGAACTGCTCCCATTTTTAATTAAAACTGATCTGGCGGGAGATATACGAGGTCGCTAGTATCCGGACGATTGTTAACCGACAAGAACCCTCGTAGAGAGGTTGGCTTGGCACGAATTGTAAGTGCGAGCCATCACGCAGACTGGCAAGGAGCACCATCATGCAGACGATTAAGACAGGTGTCGTAATCGCGCTTTTAATCGCCGTTTGCTACGGAGCCTTCGTAGCGCTCAATGCTCCGGAAGCCGACATCCCCGATTCGATTCAGGAGTGGGCCAACTCGCAAGACTTGGAAACACTCAGCGTCGATGTCGATATGGGATTCGACTTGGGGTCCGCCCAGTCGGTTTCGCCTGATTCGCTATTGGGGGACTTTGCGTTCCCAAGCGACGAATCGACTCAAACCACATCAGCTTCCATGGCCTCACTACCGACAGTTAGCTTACCTAACGCGAATTCGCCGAGCGGCTTGACTGGTGGGTTGGAGCCGAGCCTACCGGAATTCCCATCGACCTCTGACTTACCACAAGCGGTGGGCGGCAATTCCCCGGCGGTCACCGCTGTAACTTTCGGTGGGGATCTACCGCCATTTCCTGGGGACGGACCATCGGTTCCCTTTAATGTCAGCGGTGCTACGGCGCCCCCGCTGGGGGATCTCATTAGCACCTCATTGCCAGCGACAGGCGGCGGAGTCGCAGCCCCGCGTCCTGATTTGCCATCAGCCGATTTTGGAAGTGTGAACCTGCCGCACGGAACGTCCGAAGGGCTGGCTGCTCTCGGTTTACCACCTCTAGGCGGTGAGGTTGACAAGTCCAATTCCGAGGCGAATCCAGCCAGGCAGCCCGCGCTTCCTGAACTGCCATTTGCGATTGCTCGGGAGCAAGGCCTGATGAAAGCAAACGCGGGTCAACTTAAGGAAGCTTTGACCCTGCTAAGCCCTTTTTACAACAGCCCCGAGATTGGTTTCGAAGAGCACAAAGACCTGCTTGAGATCCTGGATGCACTGTCGCGCGAAGTGATTTATTCAGCCCGGCATATGTTAGAAGCTTCGTACACCACCGGTCCCAACGAGACAGTTGACTCGGTCGCCGAGAAGCACAAGATTACACCTGAGCTCCTAGCGGCCATCAATGGACTTGGCAACACCAAGGCGTTAGCTCCTGCAACAACCCTGAAGATGATCACTGGCCCCTTTCGCGCACAAGTGCATTTGGGTCGGGGCGAGCTCACATTGTTCGTCGGCGAACTGTACGCGGGGCGTTTTCCGATTGAGATCAACAACGATCCGACTCCCCAGCCAGGTGTTTATGAGGTAAACGATCGCCGGCGCGACCGCACGTACATCGCCGCAGGTGGAGCGGTTATTCAAGCAGATGAAGATAAGAATCCCTTTGGAGGATACTGGATCAGCCTCGGTGGCAATCTGTCGATTCATGGCTCACCCAAAGTTGATGCACCTGAGCTACAGAAGGCTGGATGCATCAGCCTGGCTCCCTTGGATGCCGCCAACGTCTACAACATCCTGATCAAGCATAGCCAAGTTGAAATCGTGCGATAGTTGTACATATCTCCCAAGCCGCTTAGGGGCGAGGAAAACGTGGGTCGTATTTTCAGATCACGCGTTCGTTGTTCAAGCCGGCTGCTGCTGTGATACACAGTGGAACGCACCGAGCCCCCAAATAAGATCGCTGGCATCCAGCGGAACAATGCGATGCTGCGGCAAAAGCGAACCAAGCAACTCCAAGGCATCGCGATCGGTTGCCTCATTGCCAAAAGTTGGAACGATGACGATCCCATTGGCGAAGAGGAAATTGCAATAGCTCTCCGGCACCCGTTTGCCATTGATGAATCGTGGCGGAGGCGTGGGTAGCTCGAACACCCGCAACGCATGTCCATGTGCATCCGTCGCTTGTTGCAATATCTCTACGTTGCGAGCCAAACCTGCGCGATTGGGGTCATTCCGATCTGAGCTGGTAGCAGCCACGACGATACCTGGGGCGACAAATCTCGCGAGTTGATCGATGTGACCGTCGGTGTCGTCTCCAATTAAACCACCGCCATCGACCCAAATGATCCGGTTAACCCCTAACTGACGCATCAACTCGGTCTCAACCATGGTTCGCGACCAACCGGGGTTACGCGTTGGGCTGAGCACACAGCTGCTGGTCGTTAGCAGGGTCCCTTGACCGTCGCTCTCCAGCGCGCCCCCTTCGCAGTACAACGACGACATGCTGCGAGGACAACCGAGGGACAAACAAATTTTCTCGGCAGCCCGCGCATCGTCATCGTAGGGCGGATACTTACCTCCCCAAGCATTGAACTTCCAATCGATGCCGACCAACGCCCCATCCGCTTTGCGTTTTACAAAAGTGGGACCGTAATCGCGTATCCAACTGTCATTCGTTATGACGTCATGGATCGTGACTTGATCGATGGGAGCCAACAAACTGCGGGCGGAAGGACTGATATTGGATGGCCCCGACAAGACATGCACAGGTTGCACTTTGCCAAGCTCTGCCACGAACTGCGCAAAGGTGGCAGGAATCCGCGCGAAACGGCCCGGCCATGTGTCGGTGTTGTGAGGCCAAGCAATCCAAGTTGCTGCCTGGCGTTCCCATTCTGCAGGCCATACATGAGGGCTGGTGAGTTGCATCTGATCCTACTTGGGGCAATTAAAAGCGTGGACCGACTAAGCGTCAATGAAACGTTTCGTGATGTCTCCATAAGCGTCAATCCGGCGATCGCGGAGGAAGGGCCAGTGGGTGCGAACGCTGTCGATAGCCGCTAGATCGCACGGAACAATAACCAACTCCTCCGCTTCATAACTGGCGCGATGCATCACTGTACCATTGGGGCTAGCAACAAACGAGGCACCCCAAAACTGCAGGCCACCCTCCAACCCTACGCGATTGGTAGCTCCCACATACACTCCGTTGGAAATCGCATGGGCCCGCATCGAGGTTTCCCAAGCCGAGTGCTGCGACTCCCCAAATTCTTCGCGCTCGGCAGGGATCCAGCCAATGGCAGTCGGGTAAAGCAGTATTTCCGCACCGCGCAAGGCCAGGAGCCGAGCCGCTTCGGGATACCATTGATCCCAACACACTCCAATCCCCAAGCAAGCGAACTTGGTCTTGGCGACGGTGAACCCTAAATCACCAGGAGTGAAGTAGAACTTTTCGTAGTACAGCGGATCATCGGGAATGTGCATTTTGCGGTAGAAGCCAACCATCTCGCCATCGACGTCAAAGGTCACCGCTGTATTGTGATACAGACCGTGTGTCCGGCGTTCAAAGATTGAGCAGGTTACTACGACTTTATGCTGTTTCGCCGCAGCTTGCAAGCGTCGGCTGGTCGGCCCGGGAATCTCCTCCGCTAGCTCAAAATTCACATGCTCTTCCGCTTGGCAAGGGTACTGAGTGTTGAACACTTCTTGCAGGCAGACCACCTGGGCGCCCCGCTGGGCCGCCTCTGCAATCCGCTCCAGTGCCTTATCCACGTTGGTTTGCTTATCGGGGGTGCAAGTCATTTGCACGAGCGCCAAGTTGACAATATTGGAACGAGACATTCAGTTTAACCGTAGTTGCATGAGAGGAGCCGACACGAACTGCGTGGTCCTATTATACGCGTCTGAGCCATCTGTGGGTTGTGGCTACTATGGGTCCCAAACAAGTTGAGACAGCAGGGAATGCATGACACGAGCGCTTTCCCCCAATTTTTCAGTTACGACATTAAAAATAAATCAGATCAAGGCAACATCCAAGTGCACTACCCGATGAGTAACCCAATATGCGTGGCCTAATCGTGCTCGGCACCGACACCGATGTGGGCAAGACATTCCTCGCTTCGGCCTTGGCCCGTGCCCTAGTGGCCCAGGGCGAAAATGTGGGAGTTTATAAACCCGTGGCCAGTGGCATTAAGCCCGCGGCCAGTGGCATTGCAACCGGACAAGGTGGAGATCCGGAGCAGCTATGGCAGGCGGCTCAGTTAACCCACCGCCTACCGTTGTCGCGAGTTTGTCCGCAAATGTTTGCAGCGCCTCTGGCACCCCCGGTCGCCGCTCGACTCGAAGGCAAACAAGTCGACGAGCAATTGCTGTTAGCCGGAGCGGTCTGGTGGCGCGAACAGTGCAATTTTTTGATCATCGAGGGAGCCGGCGGTGGGCTGTCACCGCTAAGCGACAACTTGACGAATTTGGATCTAGCCGGGGCCCTGCAACCAGCTCTAGGGCCGCTGCCTTGTCTGATCATCGCCCCACATCGACTGGGGACCGTAAACCACTCCCTACTGACCATTGAAGCCATGCAAAGCCGGCAGTTGCCGTTGCTAGGATTGTTCCTGAATGTCATGCCATCCCCGATCGCCATTCCGTCATCTCAGACGTTAGCACCTACGGTGAGCTCCCATGTGGAACTGCTGCGCAGCTTCGCTCCTCAGTGCCCCGTCTTCACGGAACTACCGGAACTCGTGGCGGCCGTGCTACGCGTCAACTTGCTCAACGCCTATAATGTGCGCTACGATTGATCGCGGGGTGCGAGTCATGCCGCGATGATCGAAGACCCTCTTACGTCTCGCGACGCAGGCACTTGCCGCATCGATAGCTTCAGATCGTTTTTTCCCTAGAAATGCAATGACAGAACCAGTTGTTCCCTTTGACTCAATCTTGCTCGTTTCGTTCGGTGGCCCCGAAGGGATGGACGATGTCATCCCCTTTCTCGAAAATGTGCTGCGTGGAAAAAATGTACCGCACGAACGGATGCTCGAAGTCGCTGAGCACTACAAACATTTTGGTGGCGTGAGCCCGATCAATCAACAGAACCGCGAATTGATCGCAGCCCTCCGCAGCGAGCTCGACCAAGCCGGAATCCACTTGCCCATTTACTGGGGTAACCGCAATTGGGATCCGCTCCTGCCCGACACCTTGCGAGAGATGCGAGATGCCGGCTGCCAACGCGCGGTTGCGTTTTTCACGAGCATGTTCAGTTGCTATTCCGGCTGTCGCCAGTACCGCGAGAACATCATCGTGGCCCAAGAGGAGGTGGGTGGCGGAGCGCCGCTCGTGGAAAAAGTTCGCAAGGGATTCAATCATCCGTTGTTCATCGCTGCTCAAGTTGACTTGACACTCAAAGCGTTGTCAGAGATTCCAACCGCACGACGTGAGCAGGCGAAGTTGTTGTTCACCGCCCACAGTATTCCGATGTCGATGGCGGACAACAGCCGTTACGTGATTCAATTGACCGAAGCAGCCCAGCTGATTGCCGATGAGATTGGGCACGCGAACTGGGAGCTGGTGTATCAAAGCCGCAGCGGCCCTCCGCAACAACCTTGGTTGGAACCTGATATTTGCGAGCGAATCGAAGGTTTGGCTGAGGCAGGCACTGCGGACTTTGTGCTCGTCCCGTTAGGCTTCATTTCGGATCACATGGAAGTCTTATTTGACTTGGACACAGAAGCCAAAGACACCTGCGTGCGCTTGGGTGTCGGCTTCGCACGGGCAGCAACCGTAGGCACTCATCCAGACTTCGTGCGAATGATTCGGCTGCTGATCGAAGAGCGGATTCACGGCCTACCCGACCGCCCCGCCTTGGGAACGCTCGGACCGAGTCATGACGTCTGTCCCGTGAACTGCTGCCTTTATCCCCGTCCGCAGCGTCCCGCCGTCGCCACAACGGGTTAGAATTGCAGGCCATGCATTTCCACCACTTGAGTCATTCATCGCGGGAGCTTTCGGCAGATGAAGTGCTTTACGAATTTTTTCCATGCCGCTCTGGTCAGCAGTCTGGTGTTCTTCCCCAATGCCTTCCACTTGGCTGTCGCGCAGACGGAAACGGCCTGGCAGCCCACGCCAGCTGCCAAGAAAACGAGCGACTTAGTGACAGCCGAGACGATCAAGGGGCACATTCGCTTCCTGGCAGATGATCTCCTCGAAGGTCGTGGGCCCGGTTCGCGCGGCGATGATCTGGCGCAACTCTATATCGCCACGCAGCTCGAGAGTCTGGGGATCAAGCCCGCTGCGCCCGATGGAACTTGGTTTCAGTCGGTGCCACTGGTGGGTGTGACCACGACAGCTCCCGCCACCGTAGACTTTCGGCTCGGCAGCCGCAATGTACAACTCAAGCATCATGAAGACATGATGGCCGTGAGTGGGAAGATCCAAGACCAAGTCTCCGTCAACGATGCGGAACTGATATTCGTGGGCTATGGCATTCAAGCGCCCGAATACGATTGGAACGACTTCAAAGATGTCGATGTGGCTGGCAAGATCTTGGTAGTGATGAACAATGACCCGGAAGCGGATCCGGAGCTGTTCGCTGGTCGTCGCCGGCTGTATTACGGCCGCTGGGATTACAAGTACCAGATGGCGGCCAAGATGGGGGCAGCGGGCGCGTTGATCATTCACACCACCGCCTCAGCGGGTTATCCGTATCAAGTCGTACAAACATCCTGGAGCGGCGAAGCGTTTGAATTGGCCAGTACGGCTGGACCGCGTCTGGATCTCAAAGGCTGGCTCACCGAAGAGGCAACCATCCGCTTGATGGAGCTAGCGGGGAAAAACCTCGACACGCTCCGCGACCGAGCCCAATCGCGCGATTTCCAACCGGTGCCACTCGGTATCAAACTCTCCCTGGACATGACTTGCTCCGTGCGCGAACAACAGACCGGCAATGTGTTGGGGGTGATTCCTGGTAGCGACCCTGAGTTAGCCAAAGAGCACGTGGTGTTCATGGCCCACCACGATCACCTGGGGCTGGCAACGGAGCGCGATGCTGCAGGAGACAATATCTACAACGGTGCCATTGACAATGCTTCGGGCACAGCCACGCTGTTGGCGATGGCGCGAGCGATTGCCGGTTCGCCATCGCCGAGCAAGCGCTCGATAATGTTTGCGTTTGTGGGGGCTGAAGAACAGGGGCTGCTGGGCTCCGAGCATTTAGCAGCTCAACCGCCGATCCCCGCTGGCTACATGGCAGCGGTGATCAACATCGATGGCATGAACTTTCTCGGCCGCACGCACGATGTCAACTTGATCGGCAATGGAAAATCCAATTTGGATCCGATCGTGGGGGCTGTGGCCAAGTGGCAAGGGCGGACTGTCCTGCCGGACAACAAGCCAGATGCGGGATACTACTACCGTTCGGATCAGTTTAGCTTGGCACAGGTTGGCGTACCCGGGGTCTATTTGCACAGCGGTGTGAACGTGGTCGGAAAACCGGAAGGTTGGGGCAAGACTCAGCTCGACGAATGGATCGACCAAAAGTACCATCAGCCGAGCGATGAATTCGATCCGAGCTGGGATTTAACAGGTGCGGTAGACGACGCGCAGCTCCTGCTGCAGGTGGGGCTGGTCGTCGCCGATCAAGAAAAAATGCCAGCTTGGCTACCTGGCGACGAATTTGAGCTAGCGCGGCAAGCGGCGATTGCCAACCGCGATCAATAGCGTTCTACTTTGTACGCGTTTGGCGGGCTGCTGCAGACGAATTTGCAATGTGCTTGTGTGCGGCCCCCCCCCTCGCGGTTACTCAACGCGGTTGAGAACCTACCCGTAGTGCCATTCTATTGAAAGTTGACATCATGTCCGAACCTGAAGAACAAGAACTCGATCTCGGTGGCTTAATTGCCGACGCGGCCGAGGCCAACGATTCAGTAGCGGCATCGCAAGTGATTCGGAGTGGCGAGTTCATTCTGCTGCAGCAGATCGATATGGAGACGGGCGCCGTCGAGGAGGATGAAGAAGGGAATTTCAGCGTCGTTCTGGCAGAAGTTGAGGAGGATGACATTGCGGTTGTCTGTTTCACCAATTCCACCGCTGCCGCCAACTTTTCCAAAGAGATCTCGGAGGACTTGCCAGAGGGACATTCGCTACCTGAAGTGATCCTCGACGGCGATACGTTGCTCGATGGGCTACCGGAAGACTGTGGGCTGCTCGTTAATCCCGGCACAGAAAACGAGTGTTACTTCCCACCGGGCTGCTTCTACAGCGAAGAATAAATCTTGTTCGCGATGTCAACATCTTCGGATAGCCCCTCAGTCGTAAGGCCAAATCCTGTCTGTCCATGATTGGGGCAAATGGATTCCGGTGCAGGCTGAGTCTGGGCTATCCGCAGCAAGCTGGGTTGAACCCGACCTACCCTGCATGCGGCACCTCAATCCGCACGACTGCTGCAAGCCACATAACCGGTAATCTCTCGCAGGTTCGCTGCCTGGGCATGGAACGTATTCTATATTTCGTCGGATAAAGGCGCAGTCCTATTTTGCGCTATCTTCGTCAAGAAATTTTAGAGGTCAGGTCATGCCAGCCCCAGGCAAATGCAGATTCGCAATCCACTTAGGACTTGGCTCGCTGTCCTATGTGCGAATCGCGCGTGACGGAGACCGCTGGCGCGTTGCCGACGCCGGTGAGATCCCCTGGCATAGCCTTGACAAGTCTGAAAACAGCAACGAGCAGCAACTGGACGTTGTGATTCGTCAGATAGCAGTTCAGCAAGGCGTTAGCCGGGAGCCGATTCACGTCAGTTTGCATAGTCGCTATTGCGTTAGCCGCGTGGTGACTGGCAGTCGCCAACAAGTCGAAGATCAACTTGAGGAGATTTCTGCCAACAGTCAGCACTACTTGCAATTTGGACTCGGTGAAAAGCTCATCGGCAAATCCAATGTGCAAATCAGTGACTCACAGCAATATGGACAGGTAGCGATCATCAAGCGTGGCTTAATTGAAACGATCGAAAAAGCAGTGCAACGAGCTTCGTTGTGCATGACCTCTGTCGATGGAGCGATGCCGAATATTTGTCGCCTCCTTGGATATGCGAACCTTGACCAGCAACCGTTACTAGTGGTCTGGATAAGCAAGAACAGCGCTGAAATAGGGATCAGTTATCAAGGGCGTTTGCAACTTACCTACCAGCTGGGTGGCGATTCAACCGTTGATGCCGTGGCTTCGACAATTTGTACGCACCTCAAGCGATTGCGTCGATTTTGCGATCGCTATCGTGCCGTAGATGAGACGTCGCAATTGCAACATGCGCTCATCATGGCGCCCGATGCAGACTCGCAGCTCCTGCGCGACAAGCTTGAGGGGAGTGCGTTCGACCGGGTGTTTACTCTACAGGACTTGCCCGCCAGTCGAATGCAAGTGCATTTGCCAGATACACCCATCGCGTTCTCGCCAGGTGCCGTCAGTGCTCTTGGTGGGCTACTAGCACAACTTGACAAAGACGTACTGCCCCCCACCAATCTACTTAACAACTACCTGGCGTCGAAGCCGCGCACGTGGACCAACGTCCTGCGCCAGGATGGTTGGCCACCACTGGTAACCGCCGCCATTTTGCTGCTAATTTTTAGTGCTAATATTTGGCTCGATCAAAAGTTAAAGATGTTCGAAAATGAGTCACAAGCGTTCGAGATTGATCACGTAACCGAGCGGAAGAGTCAGATTGAACTTGAGCTCGCGCGGCAAGAACTGCGAACGTTCCAAGAACTGCAACAGTCGATCTGGCAAGTCCCAGAGAAAGACTTATTGAGCTCGGTCGCGAGTTGCCTCAGCGAGGATGCACGGATCGAAATGTTAACCATTGATACCCAAGCCAAGATGGTGATCAAGGGTACGATGGTGTACGGCGATCAAACCTACGACCTGCTCAAGTCCCTTCGGGCACTTCCCGCCGTGGTGGAGGTTGCGTTGGAGTCGGTTAACCGATCGTCAAACTTTGGCCAATCCGGCACAAATTTTGAAATCCATTGCCAATTGGTTAAACAACCGACAGCTGCTTCCCTTTCCGGAAAGCAGCAGTTGGCGAGTGCGGCAACAACGCGGAGCGAAAAATGAGTGCAATCCGAAGAAATCGCCGAAGCAGCAAAACACGTATACTTTGTCTAGCAGGCACATGCGGACTTATCTGCCTTGGGATCATGCAAGTGCCCAAGCTTGCCGATCAAACGGAGGAGTTGAGGTCGCGGATTGTTGAACATCAAGAACTGAAGAGCGGCCTGCGGCAAGCAGATTCGGCGGCAGCAATCGCGGAACAGCTACACGCAGTCAATCAGCAGTTGCAAGCCATACACTCCTCGCAGTTCGACAGCTCTCAGTTGCCGAATGTCCAAAGTGAGTTGCTCGATATGGCCAAGGCGTGTGGGGTTCAGATTCGCAAGGTCGCCATTCAGCCTGGGACGCAGGAGCGCTGGAGCCCCAAACGCCAAGAAACGCAGCCTGCACCCGAGCTTGCGGAAGAGAATGAGGAGGCCTATGCGTTGCATACTGAGCAGATCAGTCTCAGCATGCAAGGTAATTTTGAGCAGACGAACCTTCTGATTGCGAAGATTCGGCAAAAGCCTTGGACGATGCGGATGTCCCACATTAGCTTTTCGCATGCACCCGAGGAGGCCGGACATTTGACAGTTGAAGCCACGTTAGCGTTTTTGAAACTGTCGAAGCCAGAGAAGGAAGTCGAATTCGTCAACTGGCGCGAGGGATCTCGCGCTGAACGCGTTCAATGATTAACTGTTCGCGCTGCGGTTTGCCGGCAAATCCAAGGAGGGATTTTCGTGCGTCTATTTTTATTGCCCCGCTCGATGCACCCCGCTTGGTCGTGTCACCACCGATACGCGCCGCCATGGTTGAGCCTGACCATTTGCCTAACCGCGACAGGCTACACTGCAGCCCAGCCACCCGCATCTCCAGCGCCGTTTCGGTCGCAAGCGCAGATTTCCTCCTCGCCGCTCCCCGAGAACCTTCCCACAATCGATTCCACCCTTGCTATCGACGCTGGAGTGGCTCTCAACCGCCGCGGTAGTGTCGTGTTTCGCGACACACCTGTTAGCGAAGTTATCTTGATCTTAAGTGAACAGTGGGACATCAATATTGTGGCTGGAGCACAAATTGATGGTACCGTTAGCGGCACATTCAAGAACGAGACACTCGAAAAAATACTCGACTCACTCCTCACCGCCAACGGTTTCTCCTATCGCCGGATCGGCAATAGCTTGGTGGTTGTAGCCGATGCCCAATCCTCCAACTCGCGGCCCAGCTTCAGTGTCGAAGTCATCGACATCCCCTTGGGCGATACCGATCAACTCGAAGAATTAATCGAAGCCTTAAAACTTCAAATGAGTCCCGAGGGACGATTGCAGCCGATCAAGTCCTCGGGCAAGTTTGCTATCTCAGACACTCCCGACCGAATCGCTGCGGTCAAGGATCTGCTGCAACAAATCATTGCCCCCTCCCCGCAGCATTACGTAGGCACCGGGCTGAATCCTGGCGTTCCGGGTACACAAGCCTTGCCGGCACAGTTGGCTGCTGGCCCGGCGACCATCGAATTGCGACCGCAGTTCATGACAGCTAAAGACCTGGAGCAGCCGTTAGCCATGCTACTAGGAGAAGCCACCACCGCCGTTATCGAATCCGAAAATATCATCGTGGTCTATGGCACCAGCGAGCAGCAAGATAAGGCTCGAACACTCCTGCAGCAACTGGACCATCCCCGAGCCCAGGTCCGCATTACAGGCTATATCTACGATGTGGATCTGAGTGAGATTGAACGACTGGGTGTTGACTGGAACAACCAAATCATGTCCCGCAGCTTGGATGCCAATGGTATTCCTCGCAACCTGGGGCTATCCCAAACTGGCTTACTGGTTCCCAACGCCCCCAATAATGCGACCGGTGTGGCCACGGGCTTGGCTAGCGCCGCAGGTGCGGGTGCAGCAGGTGGGGCTGCTGGCACAACCGCGGCCGCAGCCTCGGCAACCGGTGGCCAGTTCTTGTTCCGAACACTGAACTCCAATCTTGAGGTGCAGGCCATGATCCAAGCCCTGGACCAAACCGACGGTTCCCGTTTGCTGGCTGACCCACATGTCACCGTCGTCGATCGCCACACCGCATCGTTGGGAATTGTCACCGAGATCCCCATTCAACAATTGACGCAGACACAACAGGGTGGCAGCATCGGTACGACTACCTTTAGAGAGGCTGGAATTACGTTGGAAGTGACGCCACGCATTTCCAGTGATGGGACCATCGAAATGGAAGTCAGCCCCGAGTTCAGTGTCCTGGCGGGCTTTCAGGATGGCAACCCCATTATCGATACGCGGCGGGCGACTACCACAGTGAGAGTAACGCATGGACAAGCGTTAGTCATCGGTGGTTTACGAAGCAAAAGCACCGTGGAAACGGTCAAGGGAATACCGGGTCTGATGAACGCGAAGTTTATTGGCAAGCTGTTCCGCACCCACTCGACCGATGTTCGCGAAAGCGAACTGATCGTGTTTATTATGCCTGAAATTGTGGGTTATTGCGGAGGGCTTGAGCGCGAGATGCACGCGCTTGACGTGACCCAACAGCAATTGAGTAGGGTGAGCACGGCTGTCGACGGCGCTTTCACGCCAGATTGCGGAGACAAACATTGCCCCCAACATTGCGAGAGACCCAGGCTGCACAATGGAATGCAAGATAATGGACTGATCGGTGGCGGCGACCCTATTTTCGTCCACCCGGCTGCCCCGCTCATGATGCTCCCGGGCCCTTCTGCACCCACTCCAGCACATCTCCAGCAACAGCCAGCCGTGACCGATGTCCAGCCGTTTCCGCTTATTTCAATGGACAAACACCCGTTCGAAACCCAAAGGCTCAGTGGCCATCCAGCGGAACAGTTCCCGATTCTCCCTGCAAGTTTCTCGCGATAAAACCAACAGCCAACGGGCGTTGCTTAGCTGCTTCGTAAATTAACAACCCGCACACACGGAACACGCGCTGCCACTTGGCCAAAATGGTTGTCGACATAACCTTGCATGCTCCACTGACGGAATGTTCCGATGCGATCTGCCGGTCCAGATCCCAATGCAGCGTCGCTCGGAAGGGCTGATTTCAGCAGCACCAACTCCTCTGCACCAACACGAACGGCGAGCAAGGCTGCTAGGGAGTCGCTGGTTGTCTCCCAGGACTCAGGAAAGCAAAGAGTGGCGTCTTGTTTGGAGCTTGCTCGGTTGTAGAACGCCGCAGTTTGCACGATCGCCGAACGAACTGAACCCGTAGTCAGCGCGAGTGCCAAGTCTTCCCACGTACGAATCACTTGCCAGCCAGGGAGTATCTGCTCCACCAAACTGGACGTACAAGTCATTAGTTCCAGGCATTTCCAGTGGCACCAGGCCGCATCGAAGGAGTGCACTGCATCCAGCTGGCGCATGGCCTCTACGAATTCCCCCCCGCCGACCAGCAGGAGAGTCAACTTCTCTGGCTCACCGGCTAGCCAACTTTGCAATCGTGCGGCAAGATGAGGCAGATCCAATAAACTACCACCCAACTTAACCACTCGGCAGGGTAGGGTCGCTGGCAGATTTTCGGTAGTGTCGAGGTTCGAATTGAGCATGCTTGATATCATGCCCCAAAACTGCCTGGCCCGGTAGTCGACGCTAATGCGGTCAAGCAAGCTCCATTTTGGGGCGACCTTTTCCCGAAACTTGTAAGATTTCCATCCCCCGAAGGCCCTGACGATTACCCATGAAGCAATCTGTTGAATCTGCGCTGGAAGCGGCCGATATTGCTCAACACGCCTGGGCACAGGAAATCCCGCGTCAGCGTCTACAGGTGGTTGGGAAATTGGCGGGAATATTGGCGGAGCGTTACTCCGAGTTCCTGTTGGCCATCGAACGTCCCAACGCCACCACCGCAGAGAAACTCTCATCGGAGGTTCTCCCGTTGGCGGATGCTTGCCGCTTCACCGCGCGCATAGGTCGGCAAACGTTGGCCAACCGTACTCTCTCAGCCCGCTATGGAGCTTGGTGGTTAGGACGCGTAGAAGTTCGGGTCATGCGCGAGCCTTGGGGGACGATCCTCGTTATCGGTCCAACGAACTATCCTCTGTTCTTGCCCGGCGTGCAGATCATTCAGGCCCTTGCGGCTGGAAACGCAGTGGTCGTCAAGCCGGCTCCGGGTGGGGCGGCCGTAATGGAACTGCTCAAGCAAGGCCTCGTCGAGGCCGGGCTGCCCCCTCCGCTGCTACATGTGTTGCCAACCGACATAGAAGCTGCCGAAGCGACTATTCGACACGGTGTCGATAAAGTAGTCTTGACCGGTTCAATCCACACTGGTCGAGCCGTACTGCGACAACTGGCGGATACCTTAACTCCAGCCACAATGGAACTCAGCGGCTGCGACGCAGTGTTCGTGCTTCCACAGGACAACCTGGAACAGGCGGCCAAGGTCATTAGCTTTGCCCTGACACTGAACGGTGGAGCAACCTGCATCGCCCCCCGTCGGATCTTTGTGATGCGCGACGCGGCGGACCAGTTCATTGAATTGTTAAAGCGAGAGCTATCGACGGTCCCATCGCCCATGCCGGTCGCCAGCCACGCGCTGGCCCTTGCCCACCGCTGCGTGCAACAAGCGTTGGCAGAGGGAGCCGAGGTGTGCGTGGGGCAAGCCCCCGAGGCCAGCGATCACGCAATGCGACCACTCATCCTGCGGCGGGTCACCATGGAAATGGAAATCGCCCGCTCCGATCTCTTCGCACCCGTGGCGAGTGTGATCGAAGTCGATTCCATGGAAGAGGCTGTCATGGCGGATCGTAGCTGCCCCTACGGACTTGGGGCCGCCGTCTTTGGACCGACCAGCAATGCCACCCACCTGGCCCGGCAGATCTCCGCCGGCTGCGTAACGGTGAACGACATGATCGTACCCACCGCCGATCCACGCGTAGCCTTTGGGGGTCGCAACCAAAGTGGCTGGGGCGTTACGCGCGGTGCCGAAGGTCTACTTGAAATGACACGCATCAAGACCGTTTGCATCCGCCGAGGCAAATGGCTGCCTCATTTAAACCCAAAGGATGCACAAGACACTTACATGCTCGAACGCTTGCTGCAACTTTTCCATGCCTCAAGCCTACGTACCCGCTTCCGAGCCTTGCTGGAAATGATACAGCACGCTCGCGAAAGAAAATAATCAGGTCCAGCCTACTGTTAGCTAGATAGCGGCAGGTTCGCATCCGATTACCGTAACTTAATCGGTTTTCTGCAATGTGAGCGGCAAGGCGCTAGCCGCCGGTAAATGAATGAAAAACAACGGGAAGAACCGGCGGCTAGCGCTTAGGTTTAGTCGCATTTTCGAAGCTAGTGTCCGATGTGTATTGAAAAGTTTTTGGTTGGGGGATGTTAAGCATGGACGAGTTTAAGC